>JAWUYA010000064.1:0-12130 GCA_034111045.1 Colwellia sp.
CCACAGACCTTATTTCGACCTTGATTTTTTGCTTTTAACAACATTAAATCAGCCTATTTTAATAAGTTTTCTAAAGTAACATCGATGCTAATCGCCTTTATTCCTTCAACAGTACTAACACCAATACTAATGGATATATCAGCTACTGTTTTAAAAGACCATTGATGACTATCAATAACTAACCTTAACCGTTGAGCAATAACTACACCTTGTTGTAAGGAGGTGTTAGGAAAAAACGCGACAAATTTCTCACCTCCCAAACAACCAAAAACATCTTTTGGGCTCATAGTGTTATTAGTGATTGTCGATATGCCCGTTAACACTTGATCACTTAACTGATGACCAAAGCTATCGTTTATTTGTTTAAAGTGATCAACATCAATCATAAAAACACACAAATCCGACTTTTTTTCAACGGCATGATTGAATAAACGAGCCCCAAGTCGCAAGGTATAACGGCGATCAAACAGACCCGTTAGGTTATCGGTTCGACTGACTTTTAACAGTGACTTATGCCCATAACTTAATTTAAAAACTAACCAAGCCAAGCTCAAGGTTAATAATACGCTCGCAAAAAGATAGTTGTTGAGTTGTAAATATTTACTCTCGGATTTAGCCAGCTCAAAAACAGTTAACTCTGTGTTTTTTTCTAATATTTCTCTTCGAATATCTGCCTGCTTACTTGCTAGACTCAGCCGTAAATCATCTATAATTAATAAATTACTCTCTTGCTGGCTTTTGCCGACTTTCGCTATAACATCGGTGATCAATAAATAAGCGTCTTCATGTCGGTTTAATGCGTTAAAAAGTTCAGCTTTTAATAACAAAGGATATATAGGATACCACTGCTGTTGGGCGATGATGGACTGCTTTAGGAGTAAGTCTGCTTGAGAAAGTATCTCTAGGGCTTCTTTGTAGCGCTCTAACGCTTTAAAAATTTCTGTTTTAATATACAGGAAACTTAATTTCTCATCATACTGATCTGAGTCATCCTTGTGATTTTCCGCAAGTAATATATATTTTAAGGCCGCTTCGGGGTTTGACTCATCTTGCTTTAGTAGAGCCCTAGCATAGCCTAAATAGACTCTATAGATGAATGAGTTAATCTTTATATCGTCTCCATCAATAATTTCCTTGAAAATTTCAATAGCTGCTTTATGTTTGTTTCTTCGCGAGAGATTGTTGGCAATATTATTTAACGCATTTAGTGCCGAAGGGGTATAACCAATATTGGTGTAGTGTTGATACGCTTTTCGGTAATAGGCTACCGATTTTTCATCTTGGTTGAGGTAGGCATATAAAATGCCTATCTCGTTATTGATAAGACCTTTAAGCTCATCACTATCAGTTTGATAGGCTAAAATATAAGCTTCATTTAAGGCACTAAGTGAGGCTTTAAAACGGTGAGTGAGGTAATAAATAGCACCTAAATCAATTAACCCTTTGATGATTAATTCTTTGTCATCTAGTGCTTTAGCTAGTTCTAAGCCCTTTTCATAAATGAGCTCAACCTTTTCAACTTCACCTAAACTTTCATGTGCAAATCCTTTAGCATAGAGTAGCTGAGCAATAACAATGCGAGGACTGTCTAGCTCTTTTGACAGTGCTAACCCTTTATTGGCAAAAGTTTTGCTTTTCAAATAAGATGAATTATCAGCATAAATGTCAGAAACCAAGTAATAGTATTGCATCCGTTGTGCAACAGTTAGTAGCGTTAAATCAAGTCGGTATGAATGTAATAGCGCTAAGGCAGTCTCTGGATGTATCTGGAGGGAGCGTGCAACAGCTCCGATGATTTTTTCAAAATTAGTCTCGGTGACGGGCTCAGCTAGAATTTTACCCGAGTTGAGCAACATTAGACACACAAGCACTTTTTGGGTAATTAAAACAAAATGGCTAACGTACTTAAACAAATAACTGCCTTATTACTAATATAACCCGATGTGCTGATAAGAATATTTCAGGTAAAAACTTGCACATAAAAAAATTGTGCTTAAAAAAACTCTAAGCATTTATTTAGCCCTAGTATTACATAACTCTTTTGATAAAGAAAACTGAGCAATATGCTAATAAAGCTGAAAAAATCAAACAAGGATAGAAACCATAATATTGGTAAACCCCACCCGATAACAAAGTACCGATTAAACGCCCTAACGCATTCGCCATATAGTAAAAGCCAACATCCAAAGAAATACCATCATCTCTAGCAAAAGCAATAATCAAATAACTATGTAAAGAAGAGTTAATAGCAAATGCAAAGCCAAAAGTTAATAAGCCAATAACAATAACCAGCTGGCTATTCAGAGTAAAATTAAGTGCTAACGCAATCAGCAGGCTTATCAAGGTTAAAATGCTGCCCCAAATAACCACTAAATTAACACTAGTGATTAATGACTGATGTCTATTATTCCTGCCTTCTAGGTTTCGAGCATTGAGACGTTGAATTAATTTAGGCGTGTTTGCTTGAATTAAACCATAAAAAATGATCCATACCGCCATAAAAGCGCCAATAAATTGAAAACTCCACTGTAGTTCACTCGATAAATACACCGGAAGCGCTACCACAAACCAAACATCTCTTGCGGCAAACAAACATAATCTGGCTGCTGACAAATAGTTCAGTGACGCATTTTTAGAAAATAACTGGCTAAATTTCACCTTCTTTTTTGCTTTGCCAAGATCATCAGAGAGTAATAATAGACTGATAATAGCCACTGCAGCCAAAGACACAGCCATGACCGCTATTGCTAATGTAAAGCCGAATACGGCGAGTAACAATGCCCCAAGGAAGAAGCCAACACCTTTTAGCGCATTTTTTGAGCCCGTTAATAAAGCAATCCATTGAAATAACTGACCATGTTGTTCATTCGGCACCAAGACCTTAATACTACTTTTAGCACTCATTTTATTAAGATCTTTAGCAATACCGGATATTGCTTGCGCTAACATGACCCATGCCATGGTTAGATACTCAGTAGGAACAACCAGTATCAGCAGCGCAATCACTTGCATAAACAAGCCAATATTCATGGTTTTATTTAAACCAATTTTAGCACCTAACCAGCCCCCAACAAGGTTGGTGATGACTCCAAAAACTTCATAAAAAATAAAAAGTGATGCTAGGGCTAATGGCGAATAACCCAGTTGATGAAAATGCAATAAAATAAGCATTCTCAACGCACCATCTGTCAAGGTGAAAGCCCAATAACTAGCGGTAATCACTAGGTAGTTTTTTATTGGTTGCGGGAAGTGTTTTATTTTATTAATCATGGTGAATTCAACACGATAAGCCTGAATATTTCAGCTGCCTTTTCCTACTAACAACATCAACTCAGCTGTGCGGTTAACATAGCCCCATTCATTATCATACCAAAGATACATTTTTAGCTGAGTATTGTTTATCACCATTGTTGATAGTGCATCGACAATGGATGAACGGGGATCAGTTTTATAATCAACCGATACTAAAGGCTGTTCTTCATATCCTAAAATGCCATTTAACTCACCTGTTGCAGCACTTTGCATTAATTGATTAATTTCATCCGCGGTAGATGCTCTATTTAATTCAAAAACACAGTCCGTAATAGAGGCATTAGCTAAAGGTACGCGAACGGCATGACCATTTAATTTACCTTTAAGCTCTGGAAAAATATGTGTTATTGCGGTTGCTGATCCAGTTGTGGTGGGGATCAGGCTTTGCCCACAAGCACGCGATCGGCGCAAATCTTTATGGGGTGCATCTAAAATGGTTTGGGTATTAGTAATGCTATGAATAGTGGTTATACTGCCGTGTTTAATACCAATACTATCTTGCAATACTTTAACAACTGGCGCTAAACAATTAGTAGTACAAGAAGCGGCGGTGACTATTTTATGTTGGCTCGCATCAAATAATTGATGATTAACCCCCATAACAATGTTCAATACCCCTGCTTCTTTTATCGGGGCAGTAACCACCACACGCTTAACACCTTGATCCAGATAAGCTTGTAATTTAGCTTTTGTTTTCATCACTCCAGAGGCCTCAACGACAATATCGCACCCAGACCAATCGGTGTCAGAAATACCGGCATTAGCCGTTACTTTTAACACTTTTTCACCTGAAGGATGACTGACTATCATAGTGCCATTAATATTTTTTGCTACAAATTCCCAACGACCATGAATAGAATCAAAATTAATTAAATGGGATAAGGTGTCTACATCGCCTGCGGGATCATTAATTTGTACAAAATCAAACTCGGGAAATAACCAAGCAGCGCGCATAACTAAACGCCCCATGCGGCCAAATCCATTTATACCTACTTTAATTGTCATTAGTTTTCCTATTGCCATGGTATAAAAGAAAAACGTTAATCAACAGGAGGAGGTTGATTAACGTTTTAACAAGTGATTGTAATAAATCAATTGATTAGCTATTTGATAACAATAATGTAGCACATTATCGATATTGATCTTGATATTATCGAAGTAATAACCGTTGAATGTTCACTGAGCAACAAGAAGTTGATGACTTAAATTGATCATTTCTTTGGTAATTCATTACTATGTAGCAGGCATTCTTTCTTTAAAGTCGGCATCTGTCTTATTGATATCAATTTCATCAACAGATTCATTATAGGCAATTTCAATAGTTAAACCTGTGCTGTTATCTATTTCAGTTTTCATTGTTTAGTTGTTATCAAAGGATGAAAATAACATGTTGAATACACCATAAGCTGTCATATTCACTATTAATTAACATAATATAAAATATCACCATAAGCCTTACTAATTATGACATCTTACTATAATTTTTTTTATTCGCAATTATTCATTTAACAACTAAAACACTAAAATAAATACCATAAGTTGTCATGAAGCGCTTTGTATTTACCATATAATGTCATAAAAAATATGTATACAATAGGTTTTTCCCTTACCATTAGGGTACTAATAACTTATCCAAAATATAGCTAAATCCCCCTTTTTCCTCATCGAGTGATTTAGTCACTAAAACAATGGAAATTCTATTTGTGTATCACCTGATGGGGTTTGATATTTTATGCGGCAGACCGTATCTAGAAACACCTGATATTGCTCTTTAACGTTGCCTCTAATTTCTTGATCAGTAACATAGCTTTCCCAGACTTTATCTAATTCATGAATAGGAATAGGACTAGACTCATTTTCTCCAACATGATCCTTAGTTGCCCATGTTGTTTTTGTATTTTGAATTATATTTCTAAAAAGATTCCATTCATAAAATAAAATACCATCTGACTTATATATGTTTAAAAATGGCATATTGTGCAATAGAATATAATGACTATTATTTTCGTTTGCTCTTTCTAGTCCCTTATATTTTTTTTGCTTTAGTTTGTCCCTGATCGAAGGTTCGTTAATATTGTCTCTAAACACTTTAAGTTGCTCTATACCCTTTTCAAGATGCTTTGAAACTTCAATAACTCTTTCAGACCAAAATGTAGGAACACTTCTTGATCGATGCTTTGTCTGAATAAAATAGAAACAATTAAATAATGTATCCTCTAGAACCATATCTATGTCATAGCCCTTTATGGTTGATGCACCTGGGTTTATTTCAGGATAGACTTTAAATCTGTTATTCTTTAAAGAGCTTAAATAAAGAAAAACATAATTTTGTTCAAACAACTTGCCTAGGCCCTGTGAAAAAACACTACTTTTATCATTTGATTTTTTTCTTTCCATCAGATTACTTAAAAAAACTCTGACACCAATTTTAAAATCAACATCAATGAATTTAAGTCTATTTTTGTCAATTACAATAGGGAAATAGGGTTCATTTTGAACGCGTGAAAATAGTAATATCTCACTTCTAAGATAGTTAAGAGTCTCTAAACTAATTAAATCATTTTGATAAAATATATCTGGGCTAACACTTTCCTTACGAACTTTAAAACAGTATATAATCCCTAAAAATAATGCTATCTCTTTTAAAAAGCAGTACGGTTTTGATAACAGTAAATCTTCAGATAAAAACCTACTTTGCAATGAAAACCCTTTATCCAACACGTGCTCAGTAATAGGTACTTTCAGTTGTTTCGGCACAGAACAAAAGCTCATTTGACTTGAGAAAGCTAGAAATATTTGGTCATCAGCTTTTTTTGTTTGATTTTCCAGAATTTCTGATAAAAAGTAATATTTCCTATAGTCAGTTTCAACTCCCTCAGAGCAAAAAAATTTAAAACCATATTTCGTACGCTTTACATCTAAAATGCCAATTTCTTTTAAAGCATATAATTCAGATAAAATGAAAATACACCATAAATTAGGATTATCTAACAGCTTGAAGTGACTATATTCATTTGGAAATAACTCAATAATCCTATCTGAGTGATGTCCATAAAAAATGACCATTTGTCTTTTAACATAATCATCAATGGCAGCTCTATAGCCTGCGCTATTTGCCTTACAATTATCGACTCTAACTGCTAAAGAAAAAAATAAATATAACTTTTCAAAAAAGTAATCTTCTTTTTCCATGCTTTCTAAAGTATCTTCCCTCTTTGATGAAATACTTATATTTTCAATGCAAGACAGAAAAAATGTACTAAAATGGATATGTCTCTTACCCAACAAATTAAGAATGTTATTCTTTATTTTGGTAAAACGACTGCTTTTCAGTTTGGAGATAACATTTGTATCTCCAAGCGGATCTTTATGAAATTTCGACAAATTCAAATCGATATTGTGATACTTCAACATACACCTCTTTAGCGTTTACCTTTCCAAAACATTTTCGCTCTGATAACCAGGCGGCAAATGCTTAAATTTATCAGTATTATTTGGCTTAGATTTGAATTGAAATGTTCTCAAGGCTTCAATATCTATATCAACAGTCAACACACAAGAGTTTTCTCCACCTTTAACATAAAGCAATGTTTTACTTTCGGTTTTAGTTGGTCTCAATACACATGAGCCGCCATATTGGGAAGTATTAGACTGAACAACATAACAATGTAAATCACGGACAGCGGATTCAAGAATATGTTGATAGTAATTAGTATCTCTATTCCAGACACATGCAACTAACAAATCAATATCAGATTTAAAAATAGATCTGTGAGAAATATCCGATACTTCGAAACAGTTATATGTAGAGAAGCTAACCCCTTTCCAATTAACTTTATGATAGTAATTAGTAGGTTTTAAATCCTTATTACCTGGCGTAAGCCTGAGAGACTCTAACATCCCTAACTCAGCGGGAGCATAGTGGTTTTTAATCCTTGCACTAACCGCGCAAGAGTTATATTTTTGACCTAATTTGTATGGTAAAGCCTCAATTAGTAGGTTGTATGCTTTACCATTAACTACCCAATGCTCCAAGCCAAAAACCATACCTATTTGATGCCTTCTTGCGTAAGCCACCATAAAAGGAAGCCATGAAACAGGAATGGACACTTCTGGTAAAACAAATAAATCAGCATTTTCTTTCAATGCGCCATTTAATAACTGAAACAATCCTAATTGGCGTGTAAATGAGGTATTAGGTGATTTATCTTCTCTCACGGCATCTTCAATGTCACTTTCATTTACACGTGTGTTTGCAAGAGCTAGCCTTAACGTTTTTGATTTAACTTTATCGCCAACTTTTAACTCATCTATTTGTAATTCAGGCGATGATTTATCCACACAAGTATTAAAACTGACCCCAACATCTTTTAAATTTGATAAATTTGTATAGTCTTTTATAGACTCTTTCTGCCATGTATCAAGCTTGTTTCCTTCATATAATGTTGTGTGTAACTTGAATACTTGGTATTCATCAAAGTGAATGAATCGTGGAGAACACTCCAATTTATCTGCTGATAACTCACATATATTTGATGATAAGAAGTTTTTATCATTTACTAAACTACCAGAATATGAAGTGAAATTAGCTAATGGCCACGCAACAAGATTATGCCTAATCATATTTGCATGCCGAAAATTTCTGACTATAGGATTCAATTTTTTATAAAATGCAAACAATGGCAATCCAGATAACCCTTCCGTTGAAGGCCAATCATCAATTAACATCTCATCTAGATTAATCTCACCACCTTGAAATATTTTCGAAACAACTTCTTCTTCGATCAATTTGTCATAAGGCTCTATGTCTAACAATCCTAAACACAGACTTAGCGCTAGATTATTGTATAATTCAATATCTCCACGTAGCTTTTTAGTCAAGCTTGCTTTATCTGGACCTTTAACAGATTTATTAGTAGTGGAAAATTTAATTTTCGCTACTTCTTTCTCAACCCTTTTGTAAAAATCTATAACGAATGACGGACGGTTTAAAATCACACCATATTGATATACCTTTTCCCATAGTCGGCTATAAACAATAGTATTCACACCATTAAAGAAAACTTTTAGCTGAGGAATAACAACATCTTTTTTGTCTAATTTACTTAACCTATGGGCAGTAATATGTGACGAAAGATATCTTGCCAACTCTGTTTCATTTTCAGCCAAACCAACAACGCTTCTAAGTTTATTCGCTGAACCATCATAAAGAATGTCGTAGGCAAATTTATCCAATTCATTATCGATATGATCTTCCGGCAAAAAACGAAAAGCACTACTTCTTTCTTCAATTTCTTTTTTAAAGACTTCTAAGCCTGCTCTACTATGGTTTTTATCAAAATATTGCAGGATCAATTTATCTCGTTGCAAAGGTAAGTAAACATCATCAATTTTTACTAAATAATTTGGATTATTCTCTGACTTAACTATCAAACCACTAAGGTAATCCTCAATAAATGATTCAATCTGTTTAGAAGAGTTAAGTGTAGGGTCTTTAAAAACAAGTAATATGTCATCAACATACCTACCGTAATATTCAGGTCTAACTGAATGGGCTACAGCTTTATCAAATTCTACTAAATACCAATTTGCTATGATAGCGGAAGAAGCCAGACCAACTGGCAACCCCTTTTTGGAAGCACTATCTGGATGAGTAATTTCTAGATTTCCTTTGATTTTCAAATAATACTGAACATACAATTGCTCTAATGCTTCATTTAATTTTTCCACCAATGGGAGCATGTCATCATCAAAGAAATCATTACAGGTAGCTTTTATTTTTTTAAAATCAACATCAACCTCATAAAAATATGATTTCAAATCTAAAGATAAAAATGCAACATCATCACCAGATTTTGAAATTTCGGTTGCGCAGTCTAAAGCTTGATCTCGCCAAGTACTGTATTGCTCGAAATAACGTTTGAAAACCTCAGATTTTGAAGAGTCACTACCGAAGGTAAACCCGTTATTAAATGCTATGGCAGCATCACTTAGCCTATTCCCGTAGCAATCCTTCGTTAAGTCCCGTTCTAATGCAGGAGCTACAACCAAGGACCATAAAATTTCTATAATGTGTAACTCAGCGGGAGCTTCAATAAGATAATTTAATTTGTTGATTTCATATGTATTGGATGTAGTAACGTTTGATAAAAATAAGCCTTCAGACTCATTATGCTTTTTCTGTTTTTCATCTTCTGGCCTAAGTGCACCTTTTGGTAATAATCTATAATCAATTTTCTGAAGCCACTTTTGAAACGTTGAATTTTCGCAAATATCATCGCTATTCAAGACTTCCAGTAGAACATTTAAGTCCTTTTCAAAATTTCCACATTCAAAATCTGAAACTGTCCGCTTCATAAACAAATTTAAGTTTTCGAAATAGGTATAACTTTTCAGATACAAGTATGCTTTCTTAAGGTGCTCAATATCTAGTTCCACAACAACACTTCCCTATAGATTTATCATAGAACTATGCAGCTCTATTCTTTTTAAAATTCTCGGCTTGCTCGAAGATTTCTTTATACACTTCATCGCGGCTTACTGGGGGATAACCAAACTTAGCTAGTAACATAATCAGGTCTACTTTCAGTTCAGCCTTAATATCAGCACGTTGGCTCCAGTCGGGGTACTTAGCCTTGTCATCAACCACGCCTTTAACAGCTTTGGCTAGCTCTAGTAACTTATCTTCTGGATATTCAAAGTCATATTTAACGGCTAATGAATGCAGAATATCGTAAAAGGCTTTTTCTTCTAGGTTGATGCCCATGTCCTCAAACGATCCCATTTCTGTTTTGAGATCTTGGAACATATTGATGATTTCATCGGAGAAGTCTTCAAGTACACCACTAACTAAAACATCCTCTTCTTTACGCTCGTTATATTGGTCTACTAACGATTTAAAGCGCTCTGTAAAGTCGATAGCCTTAACTTTGTTTACTTGCTTAAACTCACCAATCGCTTTGGCTAACATCTGCTGAAGCAGTTTAATTTTGGTATTAGGTAGTTTGATTTTTTCAATTTTGGCTAAGTAATCATCATCGAATATATCAACACCATCTTCGCCTTGACCTAGTTTGAATATCTCTTCGACACCATCGCTTCTTAAAGCCTCAGCGATCATCTCACGCACTTTGGCATTCATTTGGGCGGTATCAGGGGCATCGCCTTTCGTGAGCTTGTAAACAATAGAACGGACGGCCAAGTAGAAATGAATATAGTCACGCTCTTGCTGTGATATTTTTTCACTACCGCAACATACGTCATAGGCTGTTTTTAAACGTTTAATTAACGCCATAAAACGATGTTCTAATTTCTGTGTTTGCAGTACAAATTCAGCAGCATTATGCAAGCAATTTAACTGCGCTACTGGCTGGCCAGTAAAGTAAGGCGCTTCATCAAATTGGTATAACAGTTTACTCAAAAGATCTAAGTGATCTTTTACTACAATCACTGATTGAGCAATATCTTCAAAATTGCTCTCATCCGTTTTTGAATACTGCGCTAAGGCTTTATTCATTTGCGTTTTAATACCAATGTAATCAACCACCAAGCCTTTGTCTTTACCTTTAAACTTACGGTTAACGCGCGATATGGTTTGAATAAGGTTATGTCGTTGAACAGGCTTGTCGATATAAATAGTATCCAGACAAGGAACATCAAAACCTGTTAGCCACATATCAACAACTATGGCGATTTTGAAGTTAGACTTTTCATTTTTAAACTGGCGGTCTAAATCTTTACGGTGATCTTTACTGCCAAGTAAATTCCATTGTTCTTTAGGATCATCTTTGCCACGAGTCATCACCATTTTAACGCGTTCCATCGGTTTAATTTTTTTACGCTCTTGCTCGGTTAGTGTTACGCCAGCCTCACATTCAAGTATTTCAAACCACTCAGGTCGTAGCTCTTTTAGTTCTTTATAAAATGAATAGGCAATTTCACGCGCTGAGCTTACAAATATAGCCTTACCTTTAATGGTTGCTCCTTCATCAACACGGCTTTCGTAATGAATTATAAAGTCTTGAGCTAACGCATGAATACGATCAGGATCGCCAAGAATGGTTGTCATATTAGCTGACGATTTTTTACTTTCTTCTATTTGATGTTCGTTACCACTATCATCTGCGCACTGCTGATAATAAGCTTCAATCTCAGCGAGCTTAGCATTATTTAAAATCACCTTAGCTGCACGGCCTTCATACACAATACGTACTGTTATTTCATCTTTAACCGATTCAGTCATAGTGTAGCTATCAATTACCTGGCCAAAAACATCTAGCGTTGCATCTACAGGTGTGCCAGTAAAACCAACATAAGTCGCGTTAGGTAATGAGTCATGTAAGTACTTAGCAAAGCCATAGGTTCTTTTAACGCCTTTTTCAGTAACACTAACTTTTTGATCAAGGTTCGTTTGGCTGCGATGCGCCTCATCTGAAATACAAATAACATTACTGCGATCAGTAAGTACTTTAGTATCTTCAGTAAACTTATGAATAGTCGTTAAGAACACACCTCCACTATTACGGCCTTGCAACAATTCACGTAAATTTTCGCGGCTTTCAACGGTGATAACCGTTTGGTCACCAATATAGTTTTTGGCGTTGGTGAATTGTTGCGACAACTGATCATCAAGGTCAGTTCTGTCTGTGATTAGCACGATAGTAGGGCTTTCAAAATCAACACTTTTCATCAACAAGCGTGATAAAAACTGCATAGTGAAACTTTTACCACACCCAGTAGCACCAAAGTACGTACCACCTTTACCATCACCTTCAGGCTTTCTGCTGGTTTTAATACTTTGATAGAGCTTTCTAGCCGC
>JAWUYA010000065.1:0-89812 GCA_034111045.1 Colwellia sp.
CGATTACAACATAGTATGAATTCATCAGAGCAATTTGATGATTTTTGGCTAAAGATAAACCATCTTGAATCACTTCATGCCCATGACGCAGTATCAATTACCACTAAAGGCATTGTTGGCGGATACAAACCTTAGTATCTATTCAATAACTAAAAAATCAACTATTGATAAAGGTTGTGTTACTACAGCCTTTATTTTTTATACAACTTACTAAAAACTTTATTTCCCTATTCCCTCCCCATCATACAAGATGAATAAAAAGTGAATACGATGTTATTTTTGATTTCACGTCACTTTATATAATAAAATTACATAATATGCTTTATGTGAAAACTTCAATTAGTAGTAACAAAATCATATAGAGCAAAAAAATAAAGATATACGAATAAATTCTTGTATTACAAGGCGATAAACCCCATTTTACTGAATGTAAAAAACAACGAGCAAATACTCTATTTTGATTGACCTTTAGTCAACAAGTGTTTAATCTTGACGGTTCTTCTTGGTATAAGACGGGATAGTTATGCATTATTATTATAACTTTATTCTTTTTATTATCCTGAATCCAAGTTGATATATTATTAGGAGATAATACATGCAGCTTTATGATCACAACGTTCAAAAAGACAATTGCGGTTTTGGTTTAATCGCTCATCAACAGGGTGAGTCGAGTCATAAATTAATAAAAACCTCAATTTCAGCACTTGATCGCATGCAACATCGTGGAGGTATTGCAGCAGACGGTATTACTGGTGATGGTTGTGGTTTATTATTACAAAAGCCTGATAGCTTTTTCCGTTCAATAGCTGAAGAAAATAATTGGCAACTAGGTAAAAAGTATGCGGTAGGTATGGTTTTTTTAAATCCAGACCCTATTACCGCAGCCCTTGCGAAAAAAATATTTGAAGAAGAGTTATCTCGTGAGACATTAACCATTGTTGGTTGGCGAGAAGTTCCAACGGACAAATCAGTTTTAGGACCTATTGCTGCTGGTAATCTACCTTCTATTGAGCAAATTTTTCTTGATGCTCCTCCTGGTTGGCGAAACCTCGAATTAGAACGTCGCTTGTACATGGCTCGTCGTCGTGCAGAAAAACGTATCACTGATAGTGTATTTTATGTCGCTAGCTTGTCTTGTTTGGTGACCATCTACAAAGGCTTAGTGATGCCAGTAGATTTACCTCACTTTTATCTAGATCTTGCTGATATTCGCATGCAAAGCGCAATTTGTGTTTTTCATCAACGCTTTTCAACCAATACTTCGCCTCAATGGCATCTTGCTCAACCTTTCCGTTATTTAGCACACAATGGTGAAATTAATACCATTAAAGGTAATCGACAATGGAGCCGTGCTCGTACCTATAGATTTCAATCGCCGTTGCTGCCTGATTTACAAGATGCAGCACCTTTTGTTGGTGAAAGCGGTTCAGACTCATCCTCTTTAGATAATATGCTTGAATTATTCTTGGCTGGTGGTATGGATTTATATCGTGCGATGCGTTTGTTGATCCCACCTGCTTGGCAAAATAGTCCATGTATGGATGACGACTTAAAAGCCTTTTATGAATTTAACTCTATGCACATGGAACCTTGGGATGGTCCTGCCGGTGTGGTCATGACCAATGGTCGCCACGTTGCCTGTAACCTAGACAGGAACGGTCTTCGTCCTGCTCGCTATGTAATCACTCGCGATGGTTTTATTACCCTTGCCTCAGAAGTAGGTATTTGGGATTACGGTGAAGATGAAGTGGTTGAAAAAGGCCGTGTTGGACCCGGCGAAATGTTAGCTATTGATACTTATACCGGTAAAATTTTCAAATCAAGTGATATAGATAAAGAGCTAAAAGTTCGTCATCCATATCGTGAATGGCTAGATAAAAACATTCGCCGCTTAGTACCTTTTACCGCATTAGACGCTAAATTAATTGGTAAACGTGTATTTTCTGATCATGAAATGTCTCAGTATCATAAAATGTTTAATTACAGCTATGAAGAAATTCAACAAGTCGTGAAAACTTTAGCTGAAAATGGTCAAGAAGCTACCGGGTCTATGGGAGACGATACCCCAATGGCGGTACTTTCTAGCCAACCTCGTACTCTTTTTGATTATTTCCGTCAGCAATTCGCGCAAGTAACTAATCCACCTATTGACCCTTTACGTGAAAAATATGTGATGTCGTTAGGCACTTGTATAGGCCGTGAACATAATGTTTTTAATGAAACTACCGGACACGCCAATCGTATTTTATTTGCAACCCCCATACTAATGTATACCGGATTAAAGCAGCTACGAGAACTCGACCCTGAGCATTATCGCAGTGATACCTTAGCATTAAACTATAATCCAAAAGAAGGCCTTGCTAACGCAATTAAACGGTTATGTGATGAGGCAGTAGATCTTGTTCGTAATAAAAACACTGTTATGTTGGTACTTTCAGACAGAAACATACGCTCTGGATTGTTGCCTATACCGGCAGCAATGGCGGTTGGAGCCGTTCAGAAACGTCTTGTTGATGAACAACTTCGTTGTGATTCAAATATTATTGTTGAAACTGCGTCAGCAAGAGATTCGCACCATTTTGCCGTATTACTTGGTTTAGGTGCTACAGCCGTTTATCCTTATTTAGCGCTAGAAACTGTTGAACAGTTAGTTGATCAAGGGCAACTCAACTTAACCGCTCGTGATGCGGTAATTAATTACCGGGATGGTATCAACAAAGGGCTATTAAAAATACTCTCTAAAATGGGCATTTCTACCATCGCCAGTTACCGTTGTGCTGGTTTGTATGAAGTTATTGGTTTAGGTGAAGACATAATGGCCCTGTGTTTTCCTGAAATTCCCAGTCGTCTCAAAGGCGCAGACTTTAGTGATATTGAGCAAGACACCATCAACCTTGCTCGCAAAGCATTTTTACCTCATCAAAAAGTTAATCATGGTGGCTTACTAAAATATGTTCATGGAGGGGAATATCACGCGTTCAACCCCGACGTAGTGAATAATTTACAAAAAGCAGTTCAGAGTGGTCAATACAGTGATTATCTTAAATTTGCCGATGAAGTAAACAATCGTCCAATAGCAACGTTACGTGATTTATTAGCGCTTAAGAGTGATACCCAAGCAATCCCTATCAAAGATGTTGAGTCTGATAGCGAAATGTTCAAACGCTTTGACAGTGCTGCCATGTCTATTGGTGCATTAAGTCCTGAAGCTCATGAGGCATTAGCCATTGCAATGAATCGTCTAGGTGGTTTTTCAAACTCTGGTGAAGGAGGCGAAGATCAACGTCGTTTTGGCACAGTCAAAAATTCACGTATTAAACAAATTGCGTCGGGCCGTTTTGGTGTAACCCCTCACTATTTAGTAAATGCCGACGTCTTACAAATTAAAATAGCGCAAGGAGCAAAACCTGGTGAAGGTGGCCAATTACCTGGTGATAAAGTATCACCATTAATAGCTAAGTTACGTTATTCTGTCCCTGGAGTAACATTAATATCACCACCACCGCATCATGACATTTATTCTATTGAAGATTTAGCTCAATTGATTTTTGATTTAAAACAAGTGAATCCTCTCGCTGTTGTGTCCGTGAAGCTGGTATCCGGTCCAGGGGTTGGCACAATAGCATCAGGTGTTGCCAAAGCCTATGCAGACTATATAACTATTTCGGGGTATGACGGCGGTACAGCAGCAAGTCCGCTAACATCGGTTAAATATGCAGGTTGTCCTTGGGAAATTGGTTTAGCTGAGGCGCATCAATCATTAGTTGATAATGGGTTGCGTCACAAAGTGCGTTTACAAGTTGACGGCGGTTTGAAAACGGGCATAGATATTGTAAAAGCAGCAATTCTGGGCGCAGAAAGTTTTGGTTTTGGTACCGCGCCTATGGTGACTTTAGGCTGTAAATTTCTACGGATTTGCCATTTAAATAACTGTGCTACGGGTGTTGCAACACAAGATGAAGTATTGCGTGAACAGTTTTTCAAAGGACTGCCTGATCAAGTGATGAATTATTTTAAATTTGTTGCTCAAGAAGTTCGTGAAACTTTAGCTCAACTCGGTGTTGAAAGTTTGACCGCACTTATTGGTCGTACTGATTTGTTAGTACCACTGAAAGGCATCAGTTCAAAACAGCAAAAATTAGATTTGTCGCCCATTATTGCGCCCGTTATCGCTAATGAAAATACTGCGCTTTATAAAACAGAAGAAAATAATCCTTACGATAAAGGCTTATTAAATAAAGAAATGCTAGCTACAACAAGCAACGCTATTAAGCATAGTAGTGGTGGTGACTTTAGATTTGCTGTTCAAAATACTGATCGCTCAGTGGGTGCATCATTATCAGGAGAAATTGCTCGTCATCATGGTGATCAAGGTATGGCAAGTACTCCAATAACCCTTTATTTAACAGGCACTGCTGGGCAAAGTTTTGGTGTGTGGAATGCTGGCGGTTTAAATATAATTTTAACTGGTGATGCCAACGACTATGTTGGTAAAGGTATGGCTGGTGGTAAGTTAACCATCAAACCACCAAAAGGTGTTGCCTATAAAAGCCACGAAGCAATGATCATGGGTAATACGTGTTTATATGGCGCTACTGGCGGAAAATTATTTGCTAGTGGTCGCGCTGGTGAACGTTTTGCTGTGAGAAACTCTGGTTGTCATGCGGTAATTGAAGGTACCGGTGATCACACCTGTGAGTATATGACAGGTGGTATCGTTACCGTACTCGGTGATGTTGGTATTAACTTTGGCGCCGGTATGACTGGTGGCTTTGCTTACGTACTTGATGAAACAGGTGATTTAGATTCTCGTTTGAATAAAGAGTCTATTGAATTATTAGATATTGAAGACTTGATGATTCATCAAGAACATTTACGTGGCATTATCACCAACCATTTTGAAGAAACTGGCAGTTGTCGAGCGCAAGAAATTATGCACGATTTTGACAAGTTCGCGCCTTTATTTAAGTTAATTAAGCCAACGGCTACTGACGTTAAAACATTATTAGGCCATCGTAGCCGTTCATCTGCTGAACTTCGTGTGCAAGCACAATAACAGCATTTTTTGTAAGACAAAGATATGTAGAGCGAGCTTGACAACCGAAATGTTAGTAACAAATTAAATGAGTGAAAAAGATGAGTAAAAATGTTTATCAATTTATTGATGTAAAACGTATTGAACCAGCTAAAAAAGAGATTTCACAACGTAAAATTGACTTTGTTGAAATTTATCAACCCTTGAGCGAGGACCAAAGTGAAGGACAAGCCGATCGTTGCTTAGATTGTGGTAACCCTTATTGTGAATGGAAATGTCCTGTTCATAACTATATACCACAATGGTTGGAGCTTGTTACAGAAGGTAAAATATTTGAAGCAGCTGAATTGTGTCATGCAACTAACAGTTTACCTGAAATGTGTGGCCGCGTTTGCCCACAAGACAGACTATGTGAATCAGCCTGTACTTTAAATGATGATTTTGGCGCAGTAACCATAGGTAATATTGAAAAATACATCACTGACACCGCATTTGAGCAAGGTTGGACACCTGACTTATCGCACGTCATAAAAACAGGTAAACGTGTAGCAATTATTGGCGCTGGCCCTGCTGGCTTATCATGTGCTGATGTATTAACCCGTAATGGTATTGATGCGATTGTTTTTGACAAAAATGCTGAAATTGGTGGCCTATTAACCTTTGGTATTCCTTCATTTAAGCTAGAAAAAGACATTATTGTTCGTCGCCGTAAAATATTTGAAGGTATGGGCATTGAGTTCAAACTAAACGTAAACGTTGGAGAAGATATAAGTTTTGACGAGCTAAGTAAGGAATACGATGCCGTGTTTTTAGCATTAGGTACATATACTGATATGAAAGGTGGTTTTGAACATGAAAGTGCACCTGGCGTTCATAAAGCACTAGACTTCTTAATTGGTAATACGCAAAACTTAATGGGTATTACTAATAAAAAAAGCATAAACAAGTCCGATAGTATAAAGCCTTACGTTAATTTTAAAGGTCAAAAAGTCATTGTACTTGGTGGTGGTGATACCGCTATGGATTGCGTGCGTACATCAATTCGCCAAGGTGCCAAAGAGGTAACCTGTGCTTATCGACGTGATCAAGCCAATATGCCTGGCTCACCTCGAGAAGTACAAAACGCTAAAGAAGAAGGGGTGAATTTCGAATTTAATATTCAACCCCTTGATATTTTAGTAGATGCTGCAGGCACCACCATAGGTATTAAGTTTGTCAAAACTCAATTAGGTGCTGCAGATACTAATGGGCGTCGAAGCCCAGAGCCAATTGAAGGTAGTGAATTTATCCTGGAAGCCGATGCCGTAGTCATCGCCTTTGGTTTCTTACCGAGTCCACCACAATGGATGGTTGACGCAGGTGTTAAACTTGATAAACGAGGTCGAGTAGTCGCTGTGGAAAACTCCCAATTTGCGCTACAAACCAGTAACGCTAATATTTTCGCTGGTGGTGATATGGTGCTTGGCTCAGATTTAGTGGTTACAGCCGTTGACCAAGGTCGAAAAGCAGCTATGGGTATTTTGGATTATGTTTTTGAAGAGCAATTCATTTCAGTTGGATAACTTCATTTAAGTTAGAATTATTGTACCGTTAAAAAAAACAGCTTCGGCTGTTTTTTTTATCTTGGTAAACCACTAGCCCAAAAATAGCCTTTAAATATTATGCAGTCCGAATTAAAATATCGATAGCTTTAACCTTGACCTAAGGGTGATAATAATTCGAATACATTGCATAATAAATGTTACTCATTATTTTTTAAAGACAAAGCAAGTTCATACAAGGTGTTTTTCTTAACGCCATATATTTGCGCAGCAATGGCGCAAGCCTTTTTAGGCGGTAGTTCATTAACAAGCAGTTTTAAGGTCGCGACAACTTGTAATGGTATATCATTCGTTGATGATTTATGACCTTCAATAATGAGGACCATTTCACCTTTCAGCTGATTTGGATCTTGTGATAACCACGTTAGTAAGTTTTCAGCAGTGTCCGAATGGATAGTTTCAAATGTTTTAGTTAATTCCCTAGCAATTACTAAATAACGTTGACCACCAAGGGTGTTAACGATATCACTTATTGTATCAATTGCTCGTCTTGGTGCATCATAAAAGACCATAGTACGAGTTTCTTCGCTCAGTTCATTTAACGTGGACTGACGGGCTCCCGATTTAGAGGGTAAAAAACCTTCAAAGGTAAATCTGTCAGTCGGCAGCCCCGCACAAGACAATGCGGCAATAGCAGCACAAGCTCCCGGGATAGGGCTCACAGATAGGCCAAGCTGTCGGCAATGGCGAACCAAGTGAAAACCAGGGTCACTAATTAGCGGTGTGCCTGCATCAGAAACTAGCGCAATGCTTTTACCTTCTTGCAGCATCGAAGCAATTTGATCTTGTCGTTGACGCTCATTATGATCATGCAATGACATGGTTCTATTTTTAATTGCAAAAGTAGTTAATAACCTTTGAGTATGTCTAGTGTCTTCACAAGCAATAACATCTACCTGAGACAAAATATCAATAGCGCGTTGGCTAATATCACCTAAATTACCAATAGGGGTAGCAACTATGTATAAAGTACCTGAATTTATCTTAGTTTCTGTCATTTTAACTTACTTTTGTTGTGACCTTCGTTAATGACGTTTATTATAAACCGATACTCATATTAAAATGCTGGATTTTTTGCAGGATATGCTAACTAATTTAAAATTTACCTTAAACTCTATATTATTAACCCTTATTTTTACCACTTTGGTTGCCAGTTGCACAACAACAAAAATTGACACTGAACTGGCTAAAGTAGAGAATGAAATGGTAACGAGACAATCAGATGAAGTGACAAATTTAACATCAGATTATTACCTTAAACGTGCCAAATTATTACCTGTCAAACAATCGATTGCATCACTAGTGTCTGCCAGTGAGCAGTTTATGTTAGAAGAGCAAAGCCACAAAGCACTTTGGCTTGCTAATAAAACCTGGGCGCTCACCACGGCAACATTTAACAAACAAATTGGTAATGAAAAAACGCCAGCTGATAATGTTGAGTTAGTAGCCGATAATGATATTAACAATACACCACCTAAGCTTTTATATCGCTTAGCACTTATTAAAGCCACAAGTTTACAACAATTAGGCTATTTATCTTTAGCTCAAGAACAGCTCATCATTATAAACAAACTTCACGGCGATTATGCGTTGGTCCATCAAGTACCGTATTATGAGTTAGCTAAGCGAATTTCTGCCGAACAAACTTTACCCCTTGGCGTCATTGACGCACAATTAAGAATATTGGCCCTAAAATCCGAGGTGTTAGAGGATGAAGTGTTCATGCTATGGCAGGCGTTCAGTCAACTTTCATCGTGGCAAGTCAAACAATTATCAATAATCAATCCTCCTAACCTTAAAGGATGGCAACAATTGCTATTGGTAGCGAATGAGCTTGGGCATAAACCTCAAAAATTCAACCAAGCACTCATTCAATGGCAACAAGAAAATATTCAACATTTAGCCAACATCGTTATTCCTAGCTTACGACTGAGCTCAGCAACTTCTACTAGTAGTATAAGTAACATTGCCATTCTTTTACCTTTATCTGGTAATCAAAAAATGGCAGGGCTTGCCGCACAACAAGGACTACTTTCCGCCTATCAGCAAAACACTAACACAAAGCTTCATTTTATTGATGAAAATAAAATAGATATGAATGTGCTTAATGAAACATTCGACAACAAAAATATCGACTATGTTATTGGCCCTTTACTCAAAAAACATGTTGAACTATATCTTGAACAACCTGACTTAGTCGTGCCGACATTATTACTCAATCTTCCTGGCAGTTATAAACTGAAATATCATCAGGTTGCATTATCTATGCGCAGGGAAGACGAAGCCGTTCAAGCAGCAGCAAGTTTGAGTCGTAAAAACTATAAACATCCTTTAATTCTAGCTTCACAGACTAATGTCAGTCGTAGGATAGCAAGCGCCTTTTCAAATAGATGGCAGACTATCACAGGGCAACTCCCAGAAATTATTTATTTAGAGTCCGGCGCTAAAATGCAAAAAGAGTTAAAATCAAGCTTGGAAGTGACGAATTCTGGCGAGAGAATAAAAAACATTAAACGTTTATTTAATCAGAAAATAAAGTCTGAATTACGTAACCGTCGAGATATTGATATGATTTATTTAGTGGCGAGTCCTGCTCAGACTAAATTACTTAAACCCTATATAGATGTAAATACTAGTCCGTTTGCTAGTGTTATCCCCATCTTTGCCAGTTCATTGAGCCATAGTATTAATGATGATAGAAGCGATAATAGAGATTTAACTGATTTAACATTTACTGAAATCCCTTGGCTTTTACGCTCATATCAACAAGATCAAAGTCTTGTTGATATTAGTAATTCTATATGGCCACAACGTACTGATAGCTTACAGCGTATATTTGCTATGGGTTATGACAGTCTATTTTTAGTCAATAAAATTCCTTTAATGCAACAATCAACCTATATTAGACATTACGGTCAAACAGGTATAATAAAGCTCAATAGTGATAATATTTTAACCCGTAGTTTAATTTGGGGACGTTATCATAACAATAAGGTTATGCAAATAATAATGGATTAGCATGGCACTTAACCATTCAAACAAGGATGCTTGAATATGATAAAAAAAACCTTAACGACCTGCCAGATTGGCCAACTTAATGAATGTCTTGCTCGTCAGTACTTAATTCAGCAAGGGTTACGATATTTAACGCAAAATTTTCATAGCCGACAAGGTGAAATAGATCTAATTATGCAAGAACAAGAGACTTTAGTATTTATTGAGGTCAAATATCGTAAAAATAATAATTTTGGTGGTGCTATTGCCGCTGTTTCTTACAACAAACAACAAAGGTTACGAAAAACAGCAACATTTTACCTTCAACGACAGGGGTTAAACGCATATAATACACCTTGTAGATTTGATGTTATTACCATACAAGGCAATACTTATAATAACTCAACACCACAGATGACTTGGCTTAAAAACGCCTTTTAACGGAGTGTCACTTTTTTATGTTAGAAAGGATAAAAAGTAATTTTACTGAAAGTATACAGAATCAAATAGCGGCCAGTAATCTTCTTGCTGGCTCAATTGAACATGCAGGGATGATCATTGTCCAGTGCTTATTGTCTGGAAATAAGATTTTCACTTGTGGCAATGGTGGCTCAGCAAGTAATGCTCAGCACTTTTCTTCGTTGTTACTCAACCGTTATGAGACAGAGCGTCCGAGTTTACCAGCACTATCACTAACAACAGATACTTCAACGCTTACCTCTATCGCCAATGACTATCAATTTGATGAGGTTTTTTCTAAACAGTTACGAGCTCTCGGCAACAGTGGTGATGTTTTAATAGCGATTTCCACCAGTGGTAACTCAAAAAATGTGATCAAGGCTATCGAAGCTGCAGTCTCGCGCGATATGCCTATTGTCGTCCTGTCAGGTAAAGATGGCGGAGATATTGCTGGTTTACTTGGTGAGAATGATGTAGAAATACGTGTGCCTTCCTCTAGAACATCACGAATACATGAGGTCCACTTATTGATCACTCATACTTTATGCGAAATTATTGACACCACATTATTTCCTCAAGACAGCTAATAGAGAATATATTCAATTTATGACAATCAAACATATCTTAGTAGTCTATTTTACCATCACCACTTTAAGCCTGTTGCAAGGCTGCGTTGCCGTGGCAACAGTAGCTGTTTTTAGTGGTGCAAGTATGACAACAGATCATCGCACGATTAAGGCACAAATTGAAGATCAGAGAATCGAATTTAGCGTGAATAGTAAACTTGCCAAGAATCAATCTCTAAAACAACAAACGAACCTGCATTTTGTTAGTATCAATGGTGCTCTGTTGGTTGTTGGTCAGGCCCCTACTAGCTATTTGAGAGATATAGCAATAAAGGAGGTCTCTGATATTAAAGGGGTTGTTAAAGTACATAATCAAATCAGAATTGGCAATACTACTTCGCTATTGACTAGAGGTAACGATGTATGGCTGACTTCAAAGGTTAAAACGGCTCTTTTAGGCAGCGATAAATTATCTCCAACCAATATTAAAGTCGTTACCGAAAACAGTGAAGTTTTTTTAATGGGCTTAGTTAGCCATAAAGAGGCTGATGAAGCCGTTGAACTTACAAGAAATATTGGTGGTGTAAATCGCGTTTTTTTGGCTTTTGAATATAGAACCAATCCCCCTAAAAAGTAATAGTGAAGTCTAATGGGTTGTCGTAGAATTAAAGAATATTGCCAATCATTTAATTATTTTCAAACTTGCTTTGCTTTTTTGCTTTTTAGTTTCTTCGTTTAGTTTTTGCTGACTTTTGTGCATCATTGAAGCTACGCTCGTTAACTTAGCGGGGGTTGTAGAATGAGTTGATTTTGGTAACTCATTGCCTTCATCACCCGAAACGTCTACAGGGTGTTCAATAGGTAAAGAAGTCCCTGCACCATTTTCTTTAGCATATATTGCAGCAATAGCACCATACGGTACAGTCATATGCTCAAGCTTACCTCCGAATCTCGCACTAAACTCTATCGCCTGCTCTCCCATAGAAAAATCGCCTAAAGCAGAAGTGTCAATATTCAAAGTGATTTGGCCATCATTGACATACGCCATAGGCACTAATACACCATAAACACTTACATCAACAACAATGTGAGGGGTTAGTTGGTTATCAGATATCCAATCATAAAAAGCCCCAACGAGGTAGGGCTTATTTGATGTCATTTTAATGGTCATTAGGCAGGGTAGTTCATGCGTAATTCACGCTCTTCTTCAGTGAGTGACGCTTGGAACGATTCGCGTTCAAATAAACGTAGCATATAAGTTTTCAACTCTTTAGAACCTTGTCCAGTAAGTTCAATACCAAAAGCAGGTAAACGCCATAAAAGAGGCGCTAGGTAGCAATCAACTAAACTAAACTCTTCACTCATAAAGTAAGGAGCTTCATTGAGGATAGGCGCTACGCTTAATAAACTTTCCTTAAGCTCTTGACTGGCTTTTTCTCTCTCTTCGCTACTGCCTGTTAGTATCACCTTAGCCAAACTATACCAATCATTTTCAATGCGAAACATCATTAATCGGCTACGGCCACGTGAAACTGGATAAACAGGCATCAAGGGTGGATGAGGAAAACGCTCATCTAAATATTCAATAATGATACTTGCTTCGTATAAAGCTAATTCACGATCAATTAATGTTGGAATTGTGCCATACGGGTTTAAATCTAATAAGTCTTCTGGCAAGTTTGCCAAGTCAACTAAGTGTATATCGACACCAACGCCTTTTTCTGCAAGTACAATGCGTGTTTGATGACTATACATATCATCTGCATGCGAATATAAGTTCATCACAGAGCGTTTGTTTGCTGCTACGGCCATGTTGCCTCCAATTAAAATTTTAAATCTAATAAACTGACAAAGAGACTACCCACTACTAAAGCAAAGTCTAGCACTAAATACCCCCTCAATTATGTCTACCTAAAAATGTTCTTAATGAATATCTCGCCAATATTCTTTTTTAAGTAGATAAGAAAGAATAAAAAGGATGCATAAGAAACCAATCACCCAATAACCTAAACTTTCACGTTCAAGTTTATTTGGCTCGCCAACATATTCAAAAAAGTTTGCTAAGTCACGAGAGAAAACATCATACTCTTCTACCGTCATTGTACCGCCTGTTGCGGGTGTTAAATGACTAATTTCAGCTTGTGCTTTAATTCCTTGTGCTTCATTAGCAGTAACTTTCTCCTGAGTAATAACTTTGGTTTGAATACCTTGTAGCGTTTGTAATACATGGGGCATACCGACATCAGGGAAAACCGAATTATTCACACCAAATGGACGGGTATCATCTACATAAAAAGAACGCAAATAAGTATAGATATAATCAGGCCCAGGTTTCAAACGGGCAATTAACGTTAAATCTGGTGGTGCACTGCCAAACCATTTAGCGGCTTCTTTGGCTGGCATGGCATTTTTGATATGCTCACCAGGTTTTTGACCATTCAATAAGTACTTAGCACTACCGTCTTCAATATCAATACCCAAATCATCAAAGGTACGGGTGTAACGTTGGTACTGCAATTGATGACAACCTAAACAATAATTAACGTAAGAGTCAAAACCACGTTTTAGTGACTCTTTATCGGCTAAATCATTATTGGCCGCATCAAGATGTATACCACCACTTGACGCTAATGCCAAAGCAGGAATAACAGTAAATAAAGCAATTAATAATCTTTTCATTAGTCTGTAATCCTCTCTGGAACAGGTTTGCATTGCTCATTTTTACTGTAAAACCACAGCGCAATGAAGAAGCCAAAATAACCAAAACTGGCGACTATACCGATAAAGTTATAAACAGGCGTTGCCGGTAAAGTACCTAAAACACCTAATATAATAAAGTTAATAGCAAATTGCGTTAAATTAGCTAAGTGCCATTTACTACGATATCTCACTGACTTAACAACTCCACGATCAAACCATGGTAATAAAAACAACACCACAATGGCACCAAACATCGCAATAGCACCTAGTAATTTATCAGGGACAATACGTAAAATGGTATAGAAAGGCCCAAAGTACCAAACGGGTGCAATGTGCTCTGGTGTTTTAAGACCATTAGCTGGCTCAAAGTTTGGCGCTTCCATAAAGTAACCGCCGCCCTCTGGAGCAAAGAACATCACCCAGCAAAAAAGAATTAAGAAACCGACAACACCCATTATATCTTTGACAGAGTAATAAGGATGAAAAGGAATAGCATCAACAATATCGTATTTCTCAGCATATTGTTTATGGAACGTAAATTTACTTAACTCTTCAGGCTTCATACTGCCTTTGGGTTTTTTAATATTAGTGCCATCAGGGTTATTAGAGCCCACTTCATGAAGCGCTAACAGATGTAAAAACACTAATACTACCAAGACTAAAGGTAAGGCGATAACATGTAATGCAAAGAAACGATTTAAGGTAGCGCCGGAGATCACATAATCACCGCGAATCCAAAGGGTTAAATCATCGCCAATAATAGGGATTGCACCGAATAAGGAAATAATAACCTGCGCTCCCCAATAGGACATATTACCCCAAGGTAATAAATACCCCATAAAGGCTTCAGCCATCAGTACTAAAAAGATCAACATGCCGAAGATCCATAATAGCTCACGAGGTTTTTGATAAGAGCCGTACATCAAGCCACGCATCATGTGCAGATATATCACAATGAAAAATGCCGAAGCACCAGTAGAATGCATATAACGTAATAACCAGCCAAAGTCGACATCACGCATAATGTATTCAATGGAAGCAAAAGCCCCTTCGGCTGAAGGTTCGTAGTTCATGGTTAACCAAATACCGGTGACAATCTGGTTCACTAAAACTAACATAGCTAGTGAGCCAAAAAAGTACCAAAAGTTAAAGTTTTTTGGTGCTGGGTATTGAGCTATATGCTTGTTCCAAGCTTCAGTTACTGGTAAACGTTTATCTAACCAGCCCATAAAAGAAGTGAATAAGTTCATTAACATTATACGTCTCCTTGGCTAACACCAATTAATAAGGTGCCTTCAGCTGGGAAAGAATGTTCAGGTATGACTAAGTTTAGTGGTGCCGGAACACTTTGAAATACACGACCCGCCATATCAAACATAGAACCATGACATGGGCAGTAAAATCCGTCCGTTACGCCTTCAACCTTCTCTTCAAAGTCATCCTTGTGATAAGTGGGCGCACAGCCTAAATGAGTACAAACACCTAATGCTACCAAAAACTCAGGAGAGATTGAGCGGTGTTCATTGGTTGCATAACTAGGTTGTTGAGGTTCATCTGACTTAGGATCTTTTAGTTGACTGTTGTGCTTAGCCAAATCACTGATCGTTTTGTCTGTGCGGCGAACCACATAAACCGGTGTACCACGCCATTCAGCGCGGATAAGTTGACCTGGTTCTATCTTACTTACATTAACTTCTACTGGAGCACCTGCAGCTTTCGCTCGGGCACTTGGGTTCCAGGAAGCAATGAAAGGCACAGCCACACCGGCTACACCAACACCACCAACGACTGCAGTTGCAGCTGTTAAAAAACGTCGACGGCCGTTAATCACGGGCACATTGCTCATTCATAATCTCCAATTAAAAATTAAAACTAAACTCGCTTGTATGAACTTCTTTTTTAAATAAAAGAAAAACAAGATCAGACTTTATTAATGTTTAGTTAAACTAGCGAAAAATTTTTACGATCATAAAGAAATGCCTTATTTTTTACAAGGTAAATCGCTTATTCATAGTGATGAATGTTAAAAAATGTGGCAAACAATGATGAGGATGATTTTTTAATGATAGTGATTATCATTTCGGCATAAAAAAGCCGACATGATGTCGGCTTTTGAATTTGATATAAGAATATATCTTAACGTTTTGAGAATTGTGGTTTCTTACGCGCTTTGTGTAAGCCAACTTTCTTACGTTCAACTTTACGAGCATCACGAGTTACGAAGCCAGCTTTACGTAAATCGCTACGTAAAGTTTCATCGAACTCCATCAATGCACGAGTGATACCGTGACGAATTGCACCGGCTTGACCAGAAATACCGCCACCAACGACAGAGATATTAAAGTCAAACTTTTCTAACATTTGAACTAAATCTAATGGTTGACGAACAACCATACGTGCAGTTTCGCGACCGAAGTACACAGAAATGTCACGTTTGTTAATTGTTATAGCGCCTTTACCAGCCTTCATAAACACACGAGCTGTAGAGCTCTTGCGACGACCAGTACCGTAATATTGATTATCAGCCATTGTTTATAACTCCAAAGGTTGTGGTTGTTGAGCCGTATGAGCATGCTCAGGGCCGGCAAATACTTTAAGTTTGCGAAACATATCACGACCTAAAGGACCTTTAGGTAACATGCCTTTTACTGCAAATTCAAGTACACGCTCTGGTGCTTTTTCAATTAGCTTTTCAAAGCTAATTTGCTTAAGTCCACCAGGGAATTCAGTATGCGAGTAGTAAATTTTACCCTTCGCTTTATTACCTGTTACTTTTACTTTCTCAGCATTAATAACAACGATATAATCGCCAGTATCAACATGAGGAGTATATTCTGCTTTGTGCTTACCGCGTAAACGGCTTGCAATTTCAGTAGCGATACGCCCTAAAGTTTTATCTTCAGCGTCCACTAAGAACCATTCGCGTTCAACGCTCTCTGGTTTTGCTACAAAAGTTTTCATTTAAAAACCCAAATTTTAAAATGTTACACCATTAACAAATCGTCAAATCCACAGTAACTGTAAACTTAACAAGCTGTCGGTTAATTTAGACTACGCAATTACCCCTTCGAGTATCGAGCCCTGCCCGTGCTTTTCATTAACGTAAAATCAAAACAACAGACGTTTGTAACGTAGGGACCGCGGATTATACAGAAGTTAATGCTAAAGATCACGCCTATTGTCAAATCAAATATAATTAAATTAGAAAACGACAAATAAGTTATCTAATCCCTCCCATATAATGCCTCTTGGTCAAATTAAGGCAAATGCTCTGATGCTAGATAATCATGAGATTGCATTTCTTGTAAACGGGACAAACAACGCTTAAATTCAAACGCAAGTCGCTCCCCAGTATATAAATGTTCGAGAGCCACTTCAGCCGATATAATTAATTTTACGTTTCGTTCATAAAACTCGTCCACAAGAGCAATAAAACGACGAGTAGAATCATCGGTGTCACTCCCCATTTGAGAAACGTTTGCCAATAGTACTGTATGATATAAACGACTAATCTCCATATAATCACTTTGACTACGTGCGGTTTGGCATAATAAATCAAATTCAAAATGAACCACACCATCGGCTACTTCAACCGTAGGTAATTGACGATTATTTATTTCAATGCCAACATTCTTTTGACCTGTTTCTGTAGAAAGTCGACTAAAATAATCACGCAAGTTTTCATTAGCTTTATCATCTAAAGGGTGATGGTAGATCTCTGCTTGTTCTAAAGTCCTTAAACGATAATCAACACCACTATCAACATTAATAATTTCGGTATGTTCATTAATCAGTTTTATCGCTGGTAAAAACCGTTCTCGTTGCAAGCCATTTCGATATAATTCATCTGGAATAATATTAGATGTTGCGACGAGTGTCACATTGTAAGAAAAAAGCTCTTCAAATAAAGTCCCTAAAATCATCGCATCTGTAATATCAGAAACAAAAAACTCATCAAAACAAATAATACAACTTTCTTGGGCAAAACGTTTTGCAATAATTTTTAGCGGATCAGACTGCCCTGTCAATCCCTTTAATTCTTGATGAACGCGATGCATAAATCGATGAAAATGCACTCGGGTTTTATTTTCAAAGGGTAAGCAATCAAAGAAAGTATCCATGAGATACGTTTTACCCCGCCCTACACCCCCCCAAAAGTAGATGCCTTGGATGAGTTTTCTGTCTGGTTTAGCATAAACTTTTTTCCATCGATTAAGCACTTTTTTAAAACCTGAAACTGCTATAGGTTTAGTCTCTAAGTCTTTATAAAGTCGCTGCAAGTGCTTAACTGCATTTTCTTGAGCAGCGTCATAGTAAAAATCATCACCAGTTAAATCTTGCTGGTATTGCTCAAGTGGAGAAAGTTTAATCATTTAATAATCATCTTTTTACAATAAATTGAAAAATTGGCACTATTTATTAATAAATAATGGATAGTTTTGTATAAACCCACCAAGGCGCGCTATATTATATCAATCAATACAATTAATATGTGTTTAACTAAAAAAATACAATAACATGTAAATAAGAGGTGTTTAAATATGAATGTAGTAATTGGAATCGTTATTTTTATCATAGGCTCTTTAGTTGGCTTTTTTTCTAATCGTTATTTATCTTCATCTAATCAAAAGCAGTTAAAACTAGTTGAACAAGCAAGTAGAAGTGAAGCAACATTAATTAAATACAAACTTGATGTTGCTGAGCATTTAGGTAGTTCAGCAAAATTACTTGAACAAATGAACGCTACTTGTAAAACAGCAATGAAACAAATGGAACAAAGCACTCAGTTGTTACAACAAGCAACTCCGACAACAGAAAGTATGCCTTTTTTCTCAAAGGAAACTCAAGAACAATTAGCTGAAACGGTTAACCTCCGTCATGATAAACGCAATAAAAAATCAAGCGAGGCTATCACTGAAGCACCTCTTGATTATTCAGGCAATCCAAGTGGTCTATTCGATGATTCGAAACAAAGTGTTACAAATGCTGGCTAATATTTGCTGAACCAACCGATTTAAGTGGAGTCAGTTAACCAGTAATACTTTTTTTAAGGAGTCTTTTTAAGTATGAACAAGTTATCTGTTTTAATGAGTACCGTATTAATATCAAGTAGTGTCATCATCGCTAGTTTACCTAGCTATGCTGCTATTCCTTTGGCTATAGACGGGAAAACACTGCCCAGTTTAGCCCCTATGCTTGAAAAGTCCACTCCAGCAGTGGTACTTATCTCAGTCAAAGGCACTCATGAAGTTAAACAACAACTTCCTGATTCATTTCAATATTTCTTTGGAAATCCTCGTAGAGAACCTGCACAAGGTCGGCAATTTAGGGGATTAGGCTCAGGCGTTATTATCAACGCTAAGGAAGGTTATCTGGTCACCAATAATCATGTTATCGCTGAAGCAGATGAAATATTAATTACACTCAAAGATGGTCGGCAATTAACAGCAAAAAAAATTGGTGCAGATGAAGCTAGTGACATCGCCTTATTACAAATTGACGCCAAAAATTTACGTGAAATGAAATTTTCTGATTCTGATACTTTACGTGTAGGTGATTTTGCTGTGGCTATCGGTAGTCCATTTGGACTTGGTCAAACAGTCACATCAGGTATAGTAAGTGCTCTAGGGCGAAGCGGTCTTAATATCGAAAATTATGAAGATTTCATACAAACCGATGCCGCGATAAATAGTGGTAACTCTGGTGGTGCTTTAGTTAATTTACGTGGGGAGCTAATTGGGATTAACACGGCAATCTTAGGTCCAAACGGTGGGAATGTCGGTATTGGCTTTGCTATCCCCAGTAATATGGTTGAAAACTTGATCACCCAGATTATTGAGTTTGGTGAAGTTCGTCGTGGTGTATTGGGCGTTTCCGGTAGGAGTGTCAATAGTGAAATTGCTGATGTGATGGAGTTAAACACGATTCAAGGTGGTTTTATCGAGCAAGTATCACCTGATTCTGCCGCAAGTGAGGCAGGCATAAAAGCCGGGGATGTTATCACTCAAGTCAATGGTAAAAGTGTACGTTCTTTTAGTGAATTACGTGGAAAAATTGGTTCAATTGGTGCTGGGAAAATAGTGAAGCTCACCATAGTTAGAGGTAATGATAAGCCAATCATTTATTCTGTAAAACTAAAACGTGCTGACAATAGCAACATAGTTGCAGCTAATATTCATCCTATGCTACAAGGCAGTGTACTGGAAAATAACACCCAAGGAGAAGGTGTAACAGTATCGAGTGTTGCGCTTAATAGCCCAGCATTACTTATTGGATTAAAGCCTTTTGATGTAATTGTCGGCATTAATCGCCGAGCAATCAAAAATTTAGCTGAGTTGAGAAAAGCATTGAAAGCGCAAAAAGGTGTTTTCGCACTAAATATTGTTCGTGGAAATCGTACTTTATACCTAATGGTCCGTTAATTGTTCAACGGTAGAAGATGTAAAAGGTCATACTAGCCTTTTACATTTTCAATGTGAGCAGGATCAAATTTGTGTTAGGCTTAGATAATATAAATAATAACTAAATGATTAAATACCGTGCAACCTAACCCAGTAAGTACAACATTAAAATTGATTAGTTCACTCTGCCAATATCTCATTACACCTATTAGTTACGGTGTTTTTTTTGCCGTTGCGGTATTAATTATAATCCCCAAAATTAATCATAATTTCTTACCATTGAGCATATTACAATCAACCGCACAACAGCAACAACCGATTTCATATGCAAAAGCGGTGAGTATTGCTGGACCTGCTGTCGTCAACATTTACTCAACTGAATTACAGAATCCTCCTATATATGGACGAAAGGCGATTAAATCGACACGATTAGGCTCAGGCGTGATTATGGATTCCCTCGGCTATATATTAACGAATTATCATGTTGTTCATAATACAGATTTAATTAAGGTATTATTACAAAGTGGTCAAACATATTCTGCTGAATTAATTGGGTTTGATATTTATACAGACCTTGCCGTATTAAGGGTTGATGCTCTCAATTTACCTGTCATCCCTCAGCGCACCGACTTAACATCATTGCCTGGAGACGTGGTACTTGCCATTGGCAACCCATTAAACTTGGGGCAAACCGTGACTCAGGGCATAATTAGTGCAACGGGGCGCATTAGTCTTAGTACCACCAGTTATTTAAATTTTCTTCAAATGGACGCCGCTATCAATGATGGCAATTCTGGTGGCGCGTTAATTAATACTCATGGGGAGTTAGTTGGTATTAACTCTAGGCGAGTAACTGACGACAAATTAAATATTCAAGGGATCTTCTTAGCCGTTCCTTATCAATTAGCCGCAAAAGTTATGCAAAAAATTATTGCCCACGGCCGAGTTGTCAGAGGCTGGCTGGGAATAGAGGCCGATACCCAGCATGAAGGTATAGAAGGTTTTATTATCAAATCAATATCTCCTAATAGTCCGGCGATGGAAGCAGGCCTTTTAGAAGGTGATATTATTTACCAGATTGGCGAACACAAAATAGTCAGCATTAGCCAAGCGTTAGAGCTAGTGGCGGAGACTGTACCAAATACCACGCTAGTTTTTAAAATATATCGAAAAAAAGAGCCGTTTGATATCCCAGTAACGATTATAGAAATGAAGAAGTAATCGTTAGTAACAATAAGAGTTTGTTTTGAAACAAAGCATATACTCGTCAGAAGGGAATATGCTTATAAATAAGTTTTTATACTATTGAGATAACTAAGACTTTCAGTTCAAACTCAACGGTATTAAGGCATTTTTATCCGGGTGATATTTCCACCCAGTGCGCCAAGCTTATCTTCAATATGTAAATAGCCACGATCGATATGATAAATTCGATCAACTTGTGTTTCAGTTGTTGCCACTAAACCAGCAATCACTAGACTTGCTGATGCACGTAAATCTGTAGCCATTACTCGAGCACCATTTAAGCTATCAACACCTTGAATTATTGCCCTGTTACCTTCTAATGAAATATTTGCTCCCATACGCTGTAATTCAGGTACGTGCATAAAGCGATTTTCAAAAATGGTTTCCGTGACGGTTGCTGTCCCTTTTGCAAGAACATTTAAAGTGACGAATTGTGCTTGCATATCAGTAGGAAAATCGGGGTGAGGTGCTGTACATATATCCACTGCTTTTGCTGGCTGTCTCATCACCAACTCAATCCAGTCATCTCCGGTAGTAATTTCAGCACCCGCTTCTTGCAGTTTACTCAATACGGCCTTTAATGCGGAAGGGTCGGTATTCAAACATTTTACTTTCCCTTGAGTAACGGCTGCTGCCACTAAGAATGTACCTGTTTCAATACGGTCAGGCATAACACTATAAGATGAACCACGTAGGCTTGTAACACCTTCAATGATGAGTTTATCGGTACCCACACCCTTTATTTTAGCACCCATTGAAATAAGACAATTTGCAAGATCAACAATTTCTGGCTCACGTGCAGCATTTTCAATAATAGTTTGTCCTTGTGCCAATGCCGCAGCCATCAATAAGTTTTCAGTGCCGGTTACACTGACCATGTCCATGTAAATAGTAGCGCCCGATAAACGTCCATTGTTCTTGGCATTTATATAGCCATTTTCAACATTGACATCAGCGCCCATTGCTTTTAATCCATCAATATGCAAATTAACAGGTCTAGCACCTATGGCACAACCCCCAGGTAATGATACCTCTGCATGACCAAACCTAGCAAGTAATGGACCTAAAACTAATATAGAAGCTCGCATTGTTTTTACTAAATCATAAGGCGCTTTGCAGTGATCGATAACACTGGCGTCTATCGCTAAACTATCTGCTGTTAACCAATTCACCTTAGCACCCAGCTGAGTTAATAACTTAGTTGTGGTTAAAATATCATTTAGTTTAGGGACATTATGAAATACAACAGGGGTTTCCGATAATAAAGCAGACATTAAAATTGGCAATGCTGCATTTTTAGCCCCTGAAATAGTGACTTCACCGTGTAGTGGATTACCACCAATTATTTTAAATGCATCCAAAATGAATTACTTATAGGTTGATTGAAAACTGGAATAAAAACTGACTATTTTTATAAAGGAAGATTAAACATCTTGTCACGTTGCCATTGTTCTGTGGTAAATGTTTTTATAGTGATCGCATGGATAGCACCGCCATTGATAACTTCAGCAAGTGGAGCTGAAATTACTTGTTGTTTTTTTACTCGGCTTAACTCACCAAAAAAATTGGCAACCGCAATAATCTTACACTGTGAACCATCAAATTTAACATGCAATTCATCAAGTTGAATTGCATTGTTAATTAATTTTTCAATATCTGAAACGTCCAAGATTTTCTCCTAAGAAGATGTATGTACCGATAAGAATTTCTCAACCGAACTTAAACTGGCTAATTTAATTAGACTCGATGGTAAATGCTCAAAGCAAAGTAGACAAGCATTAGCTTGTGCTAATTCCACTTGACTCAGTAGCCAAGCAAGACCGGCTGTATCAATTTTATCGATAGCAACCAAATTGATTATCGCACTTTTTTGCCTTAAAAAACATTTCAATTGTTGCGCTGGTATCTTATGTATTGTTTGACGAATTAAATCGCCAGACAAGTAAGCAATGTCGTTGGTGATAGTGAGTGATATATTACTCACAAATTATCCTTTAAAGTTTTTAAAAACAATATCACGCTGGCTTTTTTCTTTAAGTAGTACCGTAACGTGAGGTAGGCCTTCTTGTCTAATAATACTACTAAGTTCCGCTTGTTTACTATCGAGTAAACTAACGCCTTCAGCGACCATATCAAAAGCCTTCCATTCATTAGTAGCCCTGTTTTTTCTTACTTTAAAGGCAATATCAATATCATCACGCCCCGGCATAATTACACGGGTATTAACGGCAACTATATTTTGATCCGCTAATATCTTTTCTGGAAAAAACTCCACTTTTTGATTGTCATACAAGGTAAAAACTTGTGCATAGGAGGTGATTAAATATTCTCGAAATACTAAAACAAATGCATCACGCTCTTCTTTAGAGGTTTTCTTTAATTGATGGCCAATCACTTTATAGGCAGAATATTTATAATTTATATAGGGCATGAGCTCTTCGCGCACAATATCTTTTAATCGATTCGGATCACTTTTAATTTGATTGTTTTCATCAGCAAAACGTTTAAAAGTTAGCTTGGCGACAGTTTCAATCATCAAGTAAGGATTTTTTTTATCAATTTTTTTCGTTGAATGCTCCGTAAAAAATTCAGTTTGAACAGGATTTAAGGCCTTATTCTGCTCCGAGAATGCTAGTGCTTCGACGGTAAAGAAAATGACACTAAAGGCTCCTCCCAAAACAAATGCTAATTGCTGCTTAGCAAATAAACCTTTGATATTAAAAACCATTACTAATCGCCTCCTTGGCTAAATAAAAACTGACCGATCAATTCTTCTAATACGAGGGCTGGCTTGGTATCTTCAATAAAATCACCCGGCATCAACGTTTCAAGAGAATCATCTATAAAACCAGGCTGCAGCCCCAGATATTGCTCGCCAAGTAAACCTGCAGTTAAAATAGCAACAGAAGTTGCCTCTGAAAAACCGCTATATTGAGTATAAATATCAAGAGTAACAACAGCAGTAAAATCCTCTTTATCTAAAGAAATTTGACTAACACGGCCAACCACCACACCACTAACTTTAATCGGGGAACGTACTTTTAAACCACCAATATTATCAAACTTAGCCTTTAGAATATAAGTTTCACCGCCACCTGCAATTCCTGTATTTGCCACTTGTAAAGACAACATTAGTAATGCAGCAATGCCTGATGCAACAAATAAACCCACCATTAATTCAATTTTCTTTGACACCATGTCTTCCACCAAACCTTTTAAAAATTAACGCGCGAACATTAACGCTGTTAAAATAAAATCTAAACCTAAAACTAACAAAGAAGATTGCACTACAGTCGCTGTTGTTGCCCGACTTATACCTTCAGATGTTGGGGTACAATCATAGCCTTTGTAAACAGCAATCCACGTGATGACAAATGCAAAAACAATACTTTTAATAATACCATTGAAAATATCTTTCTTAAAATCGACTTGATCTTGCATGACTGACCAAAAAGTTCCAGAGTCAACACCCAACCAATCAACACCAACTAAGTGTGCTCCTAATATACCCACCATAGAAAATATAGCGGCGAGGAGAGGTAAACTAATAAAACCTGCCCAAAATCTTGGTGCAATAACCCTTCTTAGTGGATCGATCGCCATCATTTCTAAACTTGATAATTGCTCTGTAGCTTTCATCAAACCAATTTCCGCCGTTAATGCAGAGCCTGCACGACCCGCAAATAAAAGCGCTGAAACTACAGGACCCAACTCCCTTAATAATGACAATGCCACCATAGGGCCTAAACTCGCTTCCGCACCGTAACCGACGAGTATAGTGTATCCCTGTAGAGCTAATACCATACCAATGAATGTACCTGAAACAACAATAATAATTAACGACAACCAACCAACCGCATACAATTGATTAATTAATAAAGGTAATCCTTTTTTGGGATTTGGCCAATGAACAATTGCAGTGACTAACAAAACAACCGCTCGCCCTAATCCACTGATTATAGCAACGGTATGTGCACCTAATTCACTTAATCGATAAATAATAAACGGCATTACTTACTCTTACCTTTTAAGTTGCCAATAAGCTCATCTCGATAATCAGGGGCACTATAATGAAAAGGCACGGGCCCATCTGACTCACCTTTAACAAACTGTTTGACTAATGGTGAGTCATCTAGAATAATTTGCTCTGGCGTACCATGACCAATGATTTTTTGTTCTGCAATAATGTAAATATAATCAGCAATACTCATCACTTCGGGTACATCATGAGAGACAACTAAAGATGTTAAGCCTAAGGCATCGTTTAGTGAGCTAATTAAACGCACGATCACCCCCATTGAAATGGGATCTTGTCCAGCAAAAGGCTCGTCATATAAAATCAACTCGGGATCAAGTGCAATAGCCCGAGCTAATGCAACTCTTCGGGCCATACCGCCAGAGAGTTCACCAGGAAATAAATCACGAGCACCTCTCAAACCAACCGCTTCTAATTTCATTAATACGATTTTTTCAATAATTTGTTCTGATAACTCACTATGCTCCCTTATCGGAAAAGCAATATTGTCAAAGACTGACATTTCGGTAAATAATGCACCACTTTGAAATAGCATACTCATGCGTTTACGAACCTGATATAAAGCTTTTCTAGAAAGTGTTGGAATGTCTTGTCCATCAAAAAGTATTTGACCTTTCTCTGGTTTTAATTGCCCCCCAATAAGGCGAAGAAGCGTAGTTTTTCCAATACCACTCGGTCCCATAATAGCGGTAACCTTACCTTTTGGGATGGACAAACTGATGTCATTATAAATGACACGTTCATCACGTTTAAAAGTGATATTTTTAACATCAACTAAAGTTTCAGACATGTTTTCCTAATGCGACTACCCTTAAGAGCCTAAGAGTATTTTCAACGTTAATTGTAAAGACCGACGAATATTACCCTAGCCAATAAAATTGTTCATTAAAAATCATCGATAAAGGAATAATTTAACGGTTAAATTCATAATATCTTGTAAGTAAATGTAAAACTAATGTAGATTTAAGCTAATAATTACTTTTTTTGCTGTCTTTAGTGAATATTGCTTTTGTTTTACTAAGCAAGGAGCGACAATTTAGTATTAATATCAATGTTCGAATATTTTATTCCTTTATCCCATCATCATTGATATAAATTTTGGAGTTGTTAATGGTCATTCAGGTTTTAATTTTATTCATCGCATTAGTGATTTTAGTGTGGAGTGCTGACAAATTTGTTTTAGGTGCATCTTCTTTAGCAAGAAACATGGGCATATCACCAATGATTATTGGCTTAACCATAGTTGCCATGGGCTCTTCAGCTCCTGAGATGATGGTTGCTGCATCAGCTTCTTTACAAGGTAACCCTGACACTGCGATAGGCAATGCTATTGGCTCAAACATCATCAATATTGCCTTAGTATTAGGTTTAACCGTAATGATTAAACCTATGGTGATATCTTCATCAATTATTAAACAAGAACTCCCTCTGGTTTTATTACTTACTTTTCTTACCTACTGGATGCTTTCTGATAACATTTTTACTTTTTGGGAAGGAGGAATTTTATTGGTTGGCTTTTTTACTTTTATCGCTACTCTATTAATAAAAGCCTTAAAACAAAGAAAAAACCACAGTCCTGATGACCCGATGGTCATAGAGGCTGAACACGAATTACCTGAAGTTACGGGTAGCTTAAAGTCAGTTTTTTGGTTAATTGTTGGCATAGTATTATTAATATTAAGTGCTCACTATCTCGTTGAGTCAGCTGTTTTCATTGCTAAGGCTTTTGGTATCAGTGATTTAGTCATTGGACTGACGGTAATTGCTATTGGTACTAGTTTGCCGGAATTAGCAGCAAGCATTGCCAGTGTGATGAAACAAGAAGACGACTTAGCCTTAGGTAATATTATTGGCTCTAATATTTTCAATATTCTTGCCGTGCTCCCTTTTGCGGGATTAATTGCACCCGGGCCAGTAGACCCTGAAGCAATCACTCGCGACATTCCAATGATGATAGCAATCACCTTGTTGTTATTTGTTTTATGTTTTAGTCGTCAGCTTGGTTATTTTAGGATAACCCGTTTTAAAGGTGCATTATTGGTGTTAAGTTTTGTCGGTTATCAAATTTTATTATTTAGTGAAATCGCTCATTAACTATCAATGTAAAGAATAATTATGAAAAATTTTAAGCAACTCGCCAACCAAGTTATTGAGATTGAACAACAAGCAATAAAAGAATTATTGCAATATGTTGATAATAGCTTTGAATTAGCTTGTCAATTGATGTTTGACTGCCAAGGCAGAATAATAGTTATCGGTATGGGGAAGTCTGGACACATAGGTGGAAAAATTGCGGCTACGCTAGCCAGTACTGGCTCGCCTTCTTTTTTTGTTCATCCTGGTGAAGCCAGTCATGGTGATTTAGGGATGATCACCAGTGAGGATGTTGTTTTAACAATTTCTAATTCTGGTGAAACAGGTGAAGTACTCGCTATCATCCCAGTAATAAAACGCCTTGGTGCTAAGCTGATATCTATGACAGGTAATCCATCATCAACCTTGGCTAAACTTGCTGATACCCACGTGTGTATCAAAGTATCAAAAGAAGCATGTCCTTTAGGATTAACACCTACCTCAAGTACTACTGCAGCATTAGTTATGGGGGATGCCATAGCCGTTGCTCTACTTAATGCCAGAGGCTTTACTGCGAACGATTTTGCTTTATCTCATCCAGGAGGTAGCCTAGGTAAACAATTATTGTTGCGACTCAAAGACATTATGCATACCGGACAACGTTTACCTATTGTCTCTAAGTCTGCTTTGATCAAAGAGGCTTTAATTGAAATGTCATTAAAAGGCTTAGGCATGACAGCCGTGGTAGATAATAACAATCAACTCATTGGCTTATTTACCGATGGTGATTTACGAAGAATATTAGATGAAAAAATCAATATTCACCAGGATGTAATTACCAGTGTCATGACTCAATCACCCACCATAGCCACTGCCGATATGTTAGCAGCTCAAGCATTAAAAATAATGGAAGATAAAAAGATCAATGGGTTGATCATAGTAAATGAAAATAACAACCCAGTTGGTGCGATGAATATGCATGATTTATTATCGTCTGGAGTGTTATAATGTTGACTACTTTACGCAATACTCTTTATGGCTTTGTTGCTCCAGAAATTTTAGCAAAAGCGAAAAACATTAAATTATTAGTATGTGATGTCGATGGTGTATTTTCTGATGGTCGTATTTATTTAGGTAATGAAGGTGAAGAGCTCAAGGCCTTTCATACCAAAGACGGTTTTGGCATAAAAGCCTTAGGGGCTAGTGGTATTGACGTGGCTATTATAACAGGTAGACGTTCTCAAATAGTCATTACTCGAATGAAAGCGTTAAATGTCCGCCATATCATTCAAGGTGAAGAAGATAAACTGCCTGCGTTAAAAACATTAGCGCAACAACAGCAAATTGAATTATCCGAGATCGCTTATATTGGCGATGATGTGCCTGATCTTACCTGCATAAAAAATGTTGGGTTAGGTATTGCTGTTCGTGATGCTCACCCAAGTGTATTATCAGGAGCAGACTATACAACCTATACTCTAGGTGGCTTTGGTGCGGTAAGAGAAATATGTGATCTAATAATGCAATGCCAAGGTACATTGTCAGATGCTAAAGGCTCTAGCCTATGAGTTTACTCTCTCGATGGGCGTTAGGTATCTTTGCCATTGCAGCTATTCTTTATGGTCTAACGCAGTGGCGTAATGCGGTTCAAAAGCCAACGCCTTCTATTGATAGAGCCTTAACACCCGATTTTATTGCCGAGTCATTAAAAAGTGCTATTTATAATAAAGAAGGTACTCTTTCTCATGAAATTGAAGCTGATCGTATGGAACATTATACCGAGCTTGAATTTACTCACTTTGAACTACCTAATTATACTTTATACCCAAAGAATTCGAGCTCACCTTGGCAAGTTAAAGCAAAAGAAGCAACACTTTACAACAATAACCTAGTAATATTAAAAAATGCCGTCAGAATTACCAGCACAGAACCCGAAGCTTTCATACAAGCCGTTCACAGTAGGGCCCTAGAGTTAGATTTAAATACCAACATTATCAGCTCAGTTCAAGAAGTTATTGTTTACGGTAAAAATTTCACTATGTATGGTTCTGGATTAATCATTAACTTAAATACAACACAGATGACATTAACGCAACATGAAAAAACTACTATTAAAAAAAATAAGAGCTAGTTTACTAATTTTAGTTCCTCTAGTGATTACACCGCAAGTAATGTCTGCTGACAATACCGATCTTGAACAAGAGATTCTTATTTCAGCGAATCGCCAAGCGGGTGATTTAAAAAATAAAATTGCTAGCTACATTGGTGATGTTGTCATCAAACAAGGCACGTTAATTATTCGTGCTGATTCTGTTAAAATTTATCAAGCAAAAATTGATGAAGAGGTTTATATTGCTCAAGGTAAACCTGCCAAATTTGAACAAATATTAGCTGATGGGAGTAAAATTTCCTTACAGGCTGACGAAATAAAATATGAACCCGCAATTCATGCTATTGTTATTACAGGTAATGCCTTATTACAACAAGCGGGTAGCGAAGTCAGAGGGAGTAAAATAACTTACAACACTATAACAGAACAACTTGATGCCATTGGCAACCTTAATGAAAAAACCTCTACCGTTTTACAACCAAAAAAAAAGGCTAACCCATAAAGTATGACAACAGCGACACTTATCGCCAATGGTTTGGCTAAAGCATATAAAAAACGTTTAGTGGTTAAAAATGTCAGTTTACAAGTATCTGCTGGGCAAATTGTCGGTCTACTAGGGCCAAATGGTGCTGGCAAAACCACTTCATTTTATATGATTGTTGGGTTAGTTCCTAATGATAGTGGCAGTATTCTGCTCAATAATGAAGATGTTACCCTCGCTCCTATGCATGAAAGAGCCCGTAAAGGTATTGGTTATCTCCCTCAGGAAGCTTCTATTTTTAGAAAACTGACCGTTACTGATAACATTATGGCCATTTTACAAACTCGTAAAGAGCTCAATGATATTCAACGCCAAGAGAAACTTGATCATTTATTGGAAGAGTTTCATATTAGTCATATTAAAGACAATTTAGGTATGAGTTTATCAGGTGGTGAAAGACGCCGAGTAGAAATTGCGAGGGCATTAGCTGCCGATCCAAAATTTATTTTACTTGATGAACCCTTTGCCGGTGTTGATCCCATTTCAGTAGGCGATATTAAAAAAATCATTATTCAGTTAAAAGAACGTGGTATTGGAATTTTAATTACCGACCATAATGTCAGAGAAACTCTTGATGTATGTGAACATGCATATATCGTCAGTCATGGTGAATTAATCGCTGAAGGTAATGCAGATCAAATACTTGCAAATCAGCATGTAAGAGATGTATACCTAGGCGAACAATTCACGCTATAGTAAAATATACATTAACAACCCCTCATTTGGATAAGTTAAACTATGCTTTATTTAAACCAACTAAGAAGATTATAAAGGTAAATGCGCCCTACACTACAACTCCGTATTGGACAACATTTAACCATGACACCGCAGCTGCAACAAGCGATAAAGCTATTGCAGTTGTCGACGTTAGACCTTCAGCAAGAAATTCAAGAAGCGCTTGAAAGTAACCCATTATTAGAAGTTGAAGAAGCTGCCCCGCTAGATAATGAAAACAAAGCGGATCACCTTGAAGAAGGATTTACTCCCACAGTAACATCATCAGAGCAAGCAACAAGTGATGGCAGTGAAGACTCTTTACCAACAATTGATGAAATTAGCAGTGCTGAGGCTATGGAAAACACTGATATCCCTGATGAACTTAATATGGATACCACTTGGGATGAAAACTATAGCGCAGGCACCTCAAACTCAAATGTTGGCAGTGGTTCAACTTCCGAAGATTTTACCTATCAAGGTGAAACAACAGACTCTATTCAAGATCACCTGATGTGGCAAATGGAGCTCACGCCATTCACCGATAGAGACAGAGCAATAGCTACGGCTATTATAGACGGTGTTGATGATGCGGGCTATCTAACGATTAGCTGTGAAGATATACTTGAAAGTGTTGCCAATGCCGAAGTTGAATTAGATGAAGTAGAAGCGGTGTTAAAACGCATTAATATGTTTGATCCTATCGGCGTAGCTGCTCGTTCCATTGCCGAGTGTTTGATGATTCAGCTTAACCAATTTGATGCTGATACACCTTGGTTAGCCGAAAGCAAATTGATTATCAGTGAGCATATTGACTTATTAGGTAGTCGTGATTACCGACAATTGATGCGTAAAACAAAATTAAAAGAAGATCAACTCCGCGAAGTTATGCGCCTGATTCAATCACTCACCCCGCGCCCTGGTGATGCGGTTATAAAAAGTGATGACCAATATGTCATTCCTGATGTGTCTGTTGAGAAAAAAAATGGTCGATGGGTCGTTGAACTTAACCCTGATACCGCGCCAAAGCTTTCCATCAATCAACAATATGCAGCACTAACGCGGTCAATGAAATCGTCAGCTGACAATCAATTTATCCGCTCAAATTTACAAGATGCAAAATGGTTTATAAAATCTCTTGAGCAGCGTAATGATACTTTATTAAAAGTATCAAACTGTATTGTTCAGCGTCAACAAGGGTTTTTTGAATACGGAGCTGAAGCAATGCGTCCTATGGTGCTCAATGATATTGCTGAATCTGTTGATATGCATGAATCAACTATCTCGAGAGTAACTACTCAGAAATATATGCATACCCCGAGAGGAATATTTGAACTGAAGTATTTTTTCTCAAGTCATGTAAGCACAGAAAATGGTGGTGAATGCTCATCTACCGCTATTAGAGTATTAATCAAAAAACTTATAGCTGCGGAAATTCCAGCTAAACCTTTAAGTGATAGTAAAATAGCAGATTTGTTAGCCTGTCAAGGTATCAATGTTGCAAGAAGAACAATAGCCAAATATAGAGAATCTTTGACTATACCTCCTTCCAATCAAAGAAAAAGTTTACTTTAACTATAATATCGGCATTTTTTAATTCATAAGGACTACGTTTATGCAAATTAACCTTAGCGGCCACCATGTAGAAATTACCCGTTCATTAAGAGGATATGTTAATTCTAAATTTGCCAAAGTAGAAAGGCATTTTGATCATATTAATAATGTTCAAGTTATACTTACTGTTGAGAAATTAAAACAGTCTGCCGAAGCTACATTACACCTCAAAGGCAGCGAAATATTTGCCTCTGCGAACAACGAGGATATGTATACAGCGATAGATTTATTAATCGATAAACTTGATAAACAAATCCTTAAATACAAAGGTAAACACAATCAACATTAACTTAGCTTTGGCTATTTTATATAGGGTAACGATCATTAATATTACTTGTTGCTATCTTTGCTAAAGTATCAATCGGGGCACAAGTGAATAAATGACATATTTAGCAAGATTGCAGAAAATATTATGAAGTTGCAAGAAATTCTCACTCCAGACTGTACTCAATGTTTAGCTACTGTTAGCAGCAAAAAAAGAGTGCTAGAAATGATTTGTTCTTTAGCGAGCAATAAAATCCCAGAGATTGATCAACATCAATTACTTGACAGCCTGATGGCACGAGAGAAAATGGGTAGCACAGGAATAGGAAACGGTATTGCGATCCCTCATGGTAGGCTTAGTAATGCACATCATGTTATAGCCGTATTAATTACCACACAAAAACCAATAGCATTTGATGCCATTGACAACCGAGCCGTTGACATTTTTATTGCTCTTTTTGTTCCTGAAAATTGCTGTGATGAACACCTGAGTACACTTCAAAGTATCTCTAAGCTATTTAGTGGTAAATATACCAGTAAAATGATCAGAAAATGCCAAACCAATGAGCAGCTTTTTGAACTTATCCAAGCAATGAGCTAATTCGCTCAAAATAAAAATAATTAGGCAATATTATGAAACTTATCATAGTCAGTGGTCGTTCTGGCTCAGGAAAATCGGTTGCACTCAGAGTATTGGAAGATTTAGGTCACTACTGTGTTGATAATATTCCCATTAATTTACTGCCTGCACTCATTCATACAGTAATCAATGACTATGAAACTATCGCAGTTAGCTTAGATGTAAGAAATTTACCTAAGGATCCCAAAGACATTCCTGAAATCCTTAATTATTTACCTAGTGCGGTTGAATTAACGATTCTTTATCTTGATGCTGATAGCACAGATTTAATCAGACGCTTTAGTGAAACTCGTCGGTTACATCCTTTAATTAAAAAACACATTGCCTTAGATCAAGCCATTGATTTAGAAAAAGAGTTACTTGAGCCAATTTCTAGTAGGGCTGACTTGTATATAAATACCAGTAAACTTACACCTCACCAACTTGCAGATTTGGTGAGAGAGCGTATCTTAGGTAAAAAAACTGGTGCCATGGTGCTGGTGTTTGAATCTTTTGGCTATAAACATGGTATACCTGTAGATGCCGATTTTGTTTTTGATGCTCGGTTTTTACCAAACCCTTTTTGGGAAAAAGAATTAAAAACAATGACAGGACTAGATCTTCCTGTAAGAGATTTTTTAGCTAGTCAACCGATTATCACTAAATTTATCTGGCAAATTAATAGTTTTATGATGACATGGCTTCCACACCTTGAGCGTAATAATCGCAGTTATGTCACTATCGCTATAGGCTGTACTGGTGGAAAACATCGCTCAGTTTATATTGCGGAATTACTGGCTAATAACTTCAGCAAAGAACGAGAAGATATTCAAACACGCCATCGTGATATTGAATCACCTAGAACCTAACCACATCTATTTAGTTTAAGTTGAAAATAGCCATGACAATCGTTGAAAGCCAAGTCGATATCACCAATAAACTGGGGTTACATGCTCGAGCTGCAACCAAGCTTGCACAATTAAGCATGAAATTTAACGCTAAAATAACCTTAGTGCTTGAAAATAATCAAGCCGATGCGAGTAGTATTATGGCGATAATGTTATTAGCGGGTGCTAAAGGGAAATCAGTCAAAATAATCGCTGAAGGTGAAGATGCAGTAAAGGCGTTAAAGTGTATTTGCCAGTTAATCACAAATAAATTTGACGAACCAGAATAACTAAAATTATCCTCTTAATATTATAATAAAGCTGATAAAAGTCCACAGTTACGATAAACTTTATCCTTTAGGAAACTGTCTTCATTGTTGAATAATAATAACCACAGTTTTCATTTACCCTTTTTACTTTACCAAACCACTGCAGACAAGGCTGATATATGCCAGAAATATCAGAGAATAAGGCTAACCAGCAACGACTGCAAGAGGTTAATAAAGCCCTTAGCAGCGGAATGTTTGTGTCCGTTCGAAAACTATTACAGAATATACCAGCCTATGATATTTCTCTGATACTTGAATCATCCCCCATAAAAACTCGCTCCGTTCTTTGGCAATTAATTGATCCCGACAACCATGGGGAAGTACTTGAAGAGCTTAACGAAAGCGTGCGTAAAGGAATTCTTAAAAGCATGCGACCTGAAAAACTGGCCGCCGTTGCTGAAGGGATGGATGTTGATGATTTAGCTGAAGTATTAAGAACATTACCTGACAGTGTCTATCGTGAAGTAATTAGCAGTATGGATAGCCAAGACAGAGCAAGAGTGGAAACTGCCCTGTCGTTTGATGAAGACACGGCAGGGGGTATCATGAATACGGATGCGGTTACCCTGCGCCCTGATGTCTCTGCTGATGTCGTCCTTAGGTACTTAAGAGTCAGGGGCGAACTGCCTGATGCAACAGATTCATTTTATGTGGTTAATCGAGATGATATTTTTATTGGTGCTGTAACCTTGTCTTCTTTAGTGACAGCTAAACCTGAAACAAGTATTTCCTCCCTTATTGATAAAGACATTGAAGCGGTGTCAGCTAATCTCGAAGATAACGCAGTCGCTCAGCTATTTGAACGTTACGATTGGTTGTCAGCTCCAGTTATCGACGATGAAGGCCATTTATTAGGTCGAATTACCATAGACGATGTTATCGACATTATTCGAGAAGACGCCGAACATACCATGATGAGTATGGTGGGTTTAGACGATGAAGCCGATACCTTCGCTCCTGTATTTAAAAGTACCCAACAACGCTCTGTTTGGCTTGGCATTAACCTGATGACCGCTTTATTAGCGGTCGCTGTGACCAGTTTATTTGAAGGTATTTTCGAACAACTCGCCATTTTAGCGGTGCTGAATTCACTCGTACCAAGCATGGGTGGTGTTGCCGGCAATCAAACCTTAACCTTAGTTATCCGCGGCATGGCGCTCGGTCATGTTGGTGACAGTAACGCTCGGGCGTTACTCAGTAAAGAACTCGCTATTGGCTTCTTAAATGGCCTGATTTGGGCGCTGTTGATTGCTAGCGTAGTCGCGCTATGGAAACAAGATTTAATGCTCGGTGGTGTCATCGCTTTTGCGATGTTAATGAATATGATAGCCGCAGGTATTGCAGGAGTGACTATCCCCTTGATGTTAAAGCGGATGAATATTGATCCCGCATTAGCTGGTACCGTGTTATTAACGACAATCACCGATGTTGTTGGAATTTTTGCCTTTTTAGGTACAGCAACTATATTACTCACTTAACTTTTTATATACAAAAATCATCAGTAAGACTTAACGTAGGATGGGTTAACTATAAAAGCAAAACCCATTGATCTATGCTCCACCAAATAAACTAATTACCTGCCACCTGCATTTCTTCAATAATGACAGAGCCTGTTCTGATACTACCACGCATATCTACATCGCTACCTACAGCGACCAAGCCTTTAAAAATATATTGCAATTTACCTGAAATAGTTATTTCACTTACAGGGTAAGCAATTTTACCCTTTTCAACCCAAAAACCTGCAGCGCCACGAGAATAGTCACCCGTGAGTACGTTAACACCCTGACCCATTAATTCTGTCACTAACAACCCCGTACCGAGTTTATTTAACATTGCTTCAAAGTCGCCACCATTTGACGACACTAACCAGTTATGAATACCACCGGCATGCCCCGTTGCCGTCAGACCTAACTTACGAGCCGAATAACTAGTTAATAGATAAGTATCTAAAGCACCGGCAGTAATAATATTTCTGTCTTGAGTAATAACACCTTCGCTATCAAAAGCACTACTCGCTAATGCTTTTTTAAGATGTGGTCGCTCTTCAATTGTTAAAAATTCAGGGAATATTTGCGTTCCTAAGGCATCCATTAAAAAAGAGGATTTACGATAGAGATTCCCTCCACTAATTGCGGCAATCAAGTGGCCAAAAATGGTGTTGGCAATATCGGCTCTAAACATGACGGGTACTTTAGCTGTTGCTAACTTTTGTGCATTTAAACGTGAAAGCACTTCCTTAGAAGCCTGGCGACCTATACTTGCGGCATCGTCTAACATATCAAAATCTCGATTAACACTATAAGCGTAATCACGCTGCATTTCCTCACCTTCTGAGGCAATGGCAACACAGCTTAAACTATGACGAGAACTCGGGTAGCTTACTAACTGGCCATGGCTATTACCATAAATCTTAAAGCCTTCAAAGCTTGCCAATGTAGCCCCGTCTGAATTAGTGATTCTTTTATCGAAGGCTAAGGCTTCATTTTCGCATATTTTGGCGAGATCTATAGCTTGCTCTGTAGTTAAGGCTTTAGGGTGGTATAAATCGAGATCTTTGGGATTCATCTCCAACATTTTTTTATCTGCTAGACCAGAGCAATCATCAACCGAAGTATATTTAGCAATATTTATTGCGGCTTGCACCGTTTGTTGTAAGGCGTTTTCTGACAAGTCCGCTGTTGACGCACTGCCTTTCCTACCTTGTTGATAAACAGTAATACCTAAAGCGCCATCACTGGTAAATTCAACATTTTCAACTTCACCTAAGCGAGTACACACACTCAAGCCTTGGCTACGACTCATGGCAACCTCGGCACCATCGGCTCCTAAATGTTTCGCTAATTCAAGGACTTTGGATACACGATCTGTTACTTGTTCGAGTTGTTTGGTAATACTGTCTTGCTGTGTCATAGTAATTTTTATCTCTGATTAAACGCTAATTTTCGTGAAATTATTGACTGAGTGCCTAATTTGGCTAGTTTGCACTAGTTAATTTGCGCTATACTAGTGGCAATTATTGTATTGACGACTAACATTATGCCCCAGTCTGCACCTGATATCGATGACTTCGAAGAAGAATTGAAAAGTAAATCCGAAATAAAAAGAGAAATGCATAGGATGCAAGACTTTGCCCAAAAATTGGTTGAAATGTCGAAACATCAGCGCAGTAAAATCCCTCTTACTGAAGAATTACTTGCAGATATGATTTTAGCTGAAAAAATCAAAGGCAAACATGAAGCCGTTCGTCGTCATATTCGTCATATTGCCAAAGTATTAATAGAAACAGATTTAGCCCCTATACATCAAGCACTTGATGTCATGGCAAATAAACATCAGCAAGAAAGTTCTAAATTTATTCGCTTAGAAAGTATTCGTGATGAGCTAATCAATGGTGATAATCAAACGGTTGAAATATATTTGGCTGATAATAAAAAAATGGAACGTCAAAAGCTCAAACAACTTACTCGCCAAGCTAAAAAAGAGATAAAAGCTGAAAAAATTGGTAAGCATACGCAAGAGTTATTTAATTACCTGAAAGTGAACATACCGCAATAAAAAGTCGATCCTCCGAGTATCTAACTGCTCTTGCAAATTGTCGAAGTAAGCTCAACTCAGTCACCTTTGTGGTTTTAGGTGTGGTTTTCCTAATATCCAGGAAAGATTCAGCTCAGTCTTGGCCTGGGTACATGTAATTATTGATTGGAGAGGCTTGCTAGGAAAAATAGGTGGAGCATCTCGGAGGTAAACTGACCTAAATGTTAAACAATATGTTCACCACTGAGTCCTAAAATAACAAACTATTGGGTTCCACCAATAGTCATTTTATTAACTTTTAAGGTCGGCTGACCAACACCTACTGGCACACTTTGTCCATCCTTTCCACAAACACCGACACCATTATCAAGTTTGAGATCATTACCAACCATAGACACATTTTTCATCGCCTCAGGGCCACTACCAATTAAGGTGGCACCTTTGATAGGTGAAGTGATCACACCATCTTCAATGAGATAAGCTTCAGAAGAGGTGAACACAAATTTACCTGAGGTAATATCGACCTGACCACCAGAGAAATTTGGCGCATAAATGCCTTTTTTCACTGACTTGATGATATCTTTGGGATCATGTTCACCAGCAAGCATATAAGTGTTGGTCATTCTGGGCATCGGCAAGTGGGCGTAAGATTCACGACGGCCGTTTCCTGTTGATTTAACACCCATTAATGCCGCATTATGTTTGTCTTGCATATAACCTTTCAATATACCTTTATCAATCAAGGTATTGTATTGTCCTGGCGTACCTTCATCATCAATATTTAAAGAGCCTCGACGATTGGCCATCGTACCATCATCAACAATAGTACATAACTCAGAGGTGACTTGTTGACCTACTTTTCCTGAAAATGCCGATGAGCCTTTTCGGTTAAAGTCGCCTTCCAAACCGTGACCTACTGCTTCATGTAATAACACCCCAGGCCAACCAGCGCCTAAAACCACAGGCAAGGTACCAGCGGGAGATTCTATGGCAACTAAGTTGACAAGGGCTTGACGAACAGCTTCTTCAGCATAAGAGAAATACCTTGCTTTCCCCTCTTCTACTTCAAAAAAATAACTATAATCAGTACGCGCACCACCACCTGAACTACCACGTTCACGTTTACCATTCTCTTCTACTAAAACCGAACAGTTAAGTCTAACCAATGGCCTAATATCCGTGGCATAAGTGCCATCACTTGCAGCAACTAAGATTTTTTCATACACACCTGATAAGCTAACAATGACTTGTTGAACCCGCTTATCCGTTTCTCGTGCACGAGCTTCAACTTCATGCATTAAGGTGATTTTTTGCTCTTGAGTTAGGCTAGATAATGGCTCAATAGATTGGTAAGCACTGATCCCCTTTTGAGGGGTAAATATTTGTACTCTCGAAGTTTTACCACTATCAGCAATACTCTTTGCAGCATCAGCTGCTTTGGTTAAAGATAGCGCCGAAATATCATCAGAATAAGAGAAACCGGTTTTTTCGCCAGAAATGGCGCGAACCCCTACACCTCTTTCAATGTTATATGAGCCATCTTTAACAATGCCATCTTCAAGCACCCAAGATTCATGTTGGCTTGATTGAAAAAACAAGTCGGCTAAGTCGACTTTATTTTGATAAATACCGTTTAAGGTTTGGTTTAAAAACGCTCTATCTAGACCGCTATCACCAATGAGCTCCTGCTCAACATTTTTATCGACAACATTACTCATATGACTTTAACTCAACTGTAAACTTATTATGTTCATGTACTGGCATTGCCGCACGAACTCGATTGATTTCTTCTTGAAGGTAAAAACTGGTGATATAACCTTCGCCTTTGTCTTTAAAAGCTAAAATATCCCCCCAAGGACTGATAATCATACTGTGCCCCCAAGTTTCTCTGCCATTAGCATGAATGCCTTCTTGTGCTGCGGCAATAATATATATTTGGTTCTCAATGGCCCTAGACTGCAGTAAAGTCTGCCAATGTGCACTACCTGTTACACGAGTAAATGCACTTGGTACAGTAATGACGGTCGCACCCTGGGTAGTTAATTGACGATACAAAAGAGGAAAACGGACATCATAACAGACCGACAAACCAATATTCACTTTTTGTGGTTTTACTAATGTTACCGACTCCCCAGCTTGGGTATATTTAGACTCAAGATAGTTATTTGCGTTGTCATTAACATTGACATCAAATAAGTGAATTTTATCATACTGACCAATGAGCTCACCTTGAGCAGAAAACACACAACTACTATTAGTGAATTTTTCACCGCAGTCACTTAATAATGGTACAGTGCCTGCTACTAACGTAATTTTAAATTGTCGAGCAAGAGCCGATAAAATATTGATTAAAGAGTTATCTCCACAGCATTTTCTTGCCAAACTCAGTTGTTCAGCATCTTTACCACCAAAAAACAAACAACATTCCGGTAAAACCACAATATGTTCATCGTCATTATCAACGGGGTCAACGGCTATAACATCAGTACATAGAGCGGTTAACTCTCGGCTGATTTTCGCTAAATTTTGCTCAACATTTGGTACTGAGCATAATTGAATAGCTGATAATCTAACCATCAACATCCCCTTTTACGTTCGGTAAGACTAAAAAATGATCGCTCGTGCTTATCTCTTTATAAAGATTAACATCACCTGACTTATTTTGCTTCTTTGGCGCAGAGCTTTCTTCAATAATCTTTGGTGGTGAAGAACTACCCACACTCACATCTTGGTTTTTACGATTAACTTCTCGCACGACTGGCTTATTTACATCACCGGTAATTTCAAAAACAACTTCATAAATAACTGTCGCGGTGATGATTTCATTTATGGCAAGCCCTGTTAAAAAAACGACGGGGTCTAACGTTGCAATCCATGCGATAGTAGGAAAGCTTGAAGTTAAATTAGGTTTGTAATTCATTCGATAATCTAATAACCCTGCAGTTAAATCAGTATTACCTTTAATAGCCAAATCACCCGCAGCACCTTTCATTTCTGTGTTTTTAGTATAGAATACACCTTCTTTTATCTCAAAATCCCCTGTAATTTCACTATAAAACATACCTTCACTGAATATATCTCTAAAGTCGAGTTTTAGTTTTCTTGCAAGTGATCCTAAACTTAATATTGAAGCGACTCTAAGGCCTTTATCATCAACATCGGAGAGTACTCCATCATCGAGTTTAGCGTTGACATTACCATTGAGGCGACTTAACAAAAAGTCTTGGGGCCCTCCTTGCCAGCCAAGTGAGAAATCAAGTAATGCACCACTTTCTTTGATACTAGAGCCGAACCCTAACTTGTCCATTTCAAATTCAATATCAGAAACTGACAGCTTACCTACTAACGAAGTTTGTGAGTCAGTTTTTTCAGCTAAACTTTCATCAAATTGCCAAAAACCGGTTAAAGATAATTGACTGCCATTACGGTTAGCCGAGAAATGAGTAATGTTGATTTTATCCGCTTGGTTACGCTGTAATTCAAATGTTAACTGACCAAAATCGACATCACCAACACGGCAACTACCACAAGTAAAACGCATTGGCGGTATGTGGCTAAAGAGCGCTTTATCATCTTTTAGTTGTGAAATGCCCGCTGCCAATATAGTCGTTTTTTCATGCGCGTTACTTTCAACTCCTAAATGTAAAAAGTCTGCGGCTACATCAACCCCTTTTTCTAACCAAGAAGGATAAAATTTTATTTCGGTCTCTGCTTCTTTAGCATTGAGCTGTAATAACCACCACTGTTCTTTATCTAATAAACTGAAAGAAACATCAGTCAAACTCTGGCCTAATATATTTAACGTGCCAATAGAGCCTATAATACGTTCAGGCTGTGCAAGCAAAGGTCTCGCGTGCTCATTTTTATTTTTATTTTCATTTTCATCTACAGTAATTTTTTTATCACTTATACTGTATGAAATACTATCAATAATATCACTAACAAAAGGCTGCCAGCTTGAAAAGTCAGCTTCAGTTAGTGCTGTAGTGATATAAAATTCATCTATAGGTAATAATATTCTTTCATTACTCAGGTTTTCATTACCCAGGATTAAATGAGCTTGTGAAAAAAATATTCCTGTCTGCAACTTTTCAAGGGGTGCTGTCACAAGTTCATTCTCTTGCCCAACTACTGTACTCACATGATTTAATACACCATCAAAACGTAATTGTTCATCGAACCTTATATCAAGTGTTGAAATGTTAGGACCACCAACAACATTGAGACTAAAGGTTGAATTATCTTTTGCTGTTTTATCAAAGGGCGCTGGAGTCGAAAGACTGAGGCCTTCAAGAGATGAACTGCCATTAAAATTATATGAAAAACCACCATCGTGGTGTGTATTTATATACAGGTCCCCTTGCCATTGAAGCGGTCCATCGGCATATTCTTTAAATTGTTCAGGCACATGTGCTGTCCAATCTTGTTGCTGCCAGTGGGCATTGATATGTATATTGGTGCTGAAGTAATCGTCTTTATCTATACCTTGAACATTAAGTGTTATCGGTAATCCTTGCCAAGTCAGTGATAAATCTTGAGTGTTGATGACGTCATTGTTAAAGGTTAATTGTCCTTTTAGTTGGCGAAACGTCATTTCCGGCCGTTGTAAGTTCAACACATTATCATGAAAATTAATTAGACCTTTGGCAACTAAGCCCTCTGGACGGTCGAGTGGCAAATTCAACGTAAAATTACCACTAACCTCATTGCTTATCTTTAACTGCTCTAATGTTTTCCCAACACTGTCTTTTAATGAGCTATTGAGCATCAATTGTGTGACATTTTTTGGTGCTATATGGTTAAGATCCATGTCAATGGTTAAAATTGAATCGCCGGCTAATTCAGCAATCCCCACTTCAACACCGGTAACATCGATACCAGACAAATATCCAGATCGCCCTGTTATATTCATACTGTTATTGGTAAAGTTTAAATTAGCAGAAAATTCAGAAAGATCTGTCCAGTTGTCATCAAAATTAAATTGACTATTGGAAAGCTCAGCATCAACAGTAAAAATACCGCTATGGTCTTCAAAAGGAAAATCGGCAAATGCACCCTGATAAATCACCAATGCTTGTTCAATATCCCCCTTGACTAAACCTTTTTTCAAATAAGCGACTAAATTTTCACTCATAGAGGTCAAGGGAAAATAATGATGAGCAAGTTCGGCATGCCCTGCAGTGACAGTAGCAAGTAGTGACATTTTTGCCAGTCCTTCATTTGGCACCTCTACACCAACTTCCGCAGACAGCGTCAGTTCATCAGAACTAAAGTCGAGTTGTTGAGTGTTTAGCTGCCAGCCTTCATCATTAAAATCGACAGTTAAATTTAGCGATAGTTCATCATAAGGTATAGGTAAAATAAAGTGATGTTTAAAATCTAACGCCCCCTTATTGGCGGTTAAATCGAGCTGTAATGTCTTATCGGCAAATAAAATACTGCCCTTACTGTTTTTTATTCCTGGAATGCCTTCAGTAAAACCCGTTGAAAAATCATCAAACTCTGCTGAGACTTGAATATTTTCTGCCTTGGATTGAAAATAAAAGTCATCAACACTTCCCTGCATTGCCAAAGATTGAACTATTTTTCTCATTTTTTCGTCCGCTGAGAACAAAGGAAATAAGCTGGTCAAACTCGCTAAGTCTAGGTAAGAAAGGTAGGTAAATATATCCTTGTTGTTTCGGGTGACCTCAATTATCAGTGGTTCCCATGCTTGGTTATTCGCACTAAACTGCAAGGCTGTTGACTCAATGGTTAGCTGTTTTAACTTATCAAGGTTTGACAGCAATATTTGGCCATTATTTAAAGTGAAATTTTGATGATTATTCTGATGCTGCCAGCTTATCTGGCTGTCATCAAAAGCGAGTTGTAATTGTTTGGCAAGACCTTGTTCAATCGTTAACCAAGCTGAAAAATTTATTGAGGAGTGTGTTTTTTCATTTTCAATAGCTAATACACGATCAAGCCATGGTGTTATATTGAGATTATTGCCCTCTAGATATAAAGTACCATTAATATCCTTGCTATTATTGCCTTCTACATCAAGAGAGAGCTTAATATTGTTTGAAGTTAAACCATCAACAATCACATCGGCTTTAGCAAGATGACGGCCATCTAGGTTTAACCAATCAAGTGTACTAATTAAAAAAGTGCGTTGTCTATCCTCATTATTAACAACAACCTTACTTTCTATAATAGAAAACCTATCAATTTGCTCATAAAATAAGTCCGCTAAACTTTCTAATATTGGCGTTAGTGCCTGCTTACCATCTGTATTAGCATCTATAGTAGAGGTCGTTTGTAATAACACCTGCCTGTCGAGTGTTAACCTTGCGCCAGATATAACAAAATTATCAGTAATCAGTTTTTGTGAACGAATGCTATGCCAAAAATTTAATCTGATATCAATATTATCAATAAAAAGTTTGGCAACGTTATTGCTAACAAGTTGCACATCATTAGCGATAAGTATTGGACCTGATTCATGCCAACCCATCGAAAAATAACCAATAGACACATTACTTTGGTAACGGCTATTAATATAGTCTTCAATAACTTTATGGTGATTTTGTGCATAAGGTAACATCAAACGCAGTGCGCTAATCAAGACAGCAAATAGCACTAAAAACAGGGCTATGCTTTTATATAATCTATTTAACCAGCGATTTGATATTCTCGATATTGACAACGTGAGTTGTTCCTCTTACTTTAAATTTGACCATTAGATTTCAAGTTCTAGCCATTAACTCGACGCCTGTGACTAAGTGCTACATCATTACTACATCAAACTGCTCTAGATTGTACATGGGTTCAGTCTTTACTTTAATGACCTTACCGATAAAAACCTCAACCTCTGCAAGACTGTGGCATTCATCATTAACCAAAAAATTGCTGACTGAAGATGAGGCATAAACAATAAAACTATCAGCTTCGTAGGCTCTATTAACTCTGACAATTTCTCGTAAAATTTCAAAACAAATCGTTTCAACCGTTTTTAAGCTGCCCCGTCCAGTACATAATGGACATTGACCACACAAAACATGTTCAAGAGATTCACGCGTTCTTTTCCTGGTCATTTCTACTAAGCCGAGGGCAGAAAAACCATGAATACTAAACTTAACCTTATCTTTAGACATAGCCAGTTCTAAGCTATGTAAAACTCTTCGCTTGTGATCGCCATTGTGCATATCAATAAAATCAACAATAATAATACCCCCTAAGTTACGCAACCTTAGCTGACGGGCAATAACTTGAGTGGCTTCTATATTAGTACTAAAAATTGTATCTTCTAAATTGTGATGACCAACAAAAGCTCCGGTATTTATATCGATAGTGGTCATTGCTTCCGTTTGATCAAAGATTAAATACCCCCCTGATTTGAGATCTATTTTTCTGTGCAATGCTTTTTGAATTTCAGCTTCGGTATCAAAAGAATCGAAAATAGGCCGTTCACCCGGATAATATTCAACTTTACTCTCTAGCTCAGGCATAAATTCTTTGACGAACTCAATCACTGTCTGGTAGCTTATTTTCGAGTCAATCCGCACACGCTCTAAAGAACCACCGGCTGAGTCTCTAATAATCCTCAGAGCCAGAGGTAAGTCTTGATAAAGTGGTAATTGTGTTTGTTTTCTTTGTTTACGCTCAAGAACTTTATGCCAAACCTTACGTAAGAAAGCTGCGTCATGTTTCAACTCAACTTCACAAGCGCCTTCTGCCGCTGTTCGAACAATAAATCCATATTCTTCACCACAAAATGGTGTGATAATATTTTTTAAACGGCTGCGCTCCTTCATCCCTTCAATACGCTGCGATATTCCAGCACGAGAGGTAAACGGCATTAAAACTAAATATCTTGCTGCCATGGTTATATCGGTTGTTAATCTAGCACCTTTTGTCCCTAGGGGATCTTTAACGACTTGCACCATTAAATACTGACCTTCATGCACTAAACTACGAATATCAGGAACTGCTTCATTTTGGCCTTTTTTAGATGAATGATCCGTTAAATTGCTGTCCTCTCCCATTATCAATTTGGAATTGATGTCCGAAGCATGTAAAAAAGCAGCTTTATCTAGATTAATATCGACAAATGCGGCTTGCATACCAGGTAATACACGGATGATTTTACCTAAGTAAATATTACCAACCAAACCTCGTTTAGCTTCACGTTCAATATTAACTTCTTGTAATAATCCATTTTCAATCAGGGCTACACGCGTTTCACTTGGAGTAACATTGATTAATAGCTCGCCTGTCATTGTGGTTCCCCTGTTGCAAAAACTGGTGTTTGCTGTATCGTCGAAAAAACACCAAATTGAGCCAATAACTGCGTGGTTTCATAAAGGGGTAAACCGACAACGGCTGAATAACTCCCTTCGATGCGACGCACAAATTGTCCACCAACACCTTGAATACCATAAGCCCCTGCTTTATCTTGGGGTTCACCCGTTTGCCAATAAGCGATCATTTCAGCCGTTGTGAGTACTTTAAAATACACGTCTGTTATGACCACATCATGCTGAATATGTTCACCATTAATCACGGCAATAGCCGTAAGTACTTGATGCTTTCTTTCTGACAATGCCGTGAGTATAGTTATGCAGTTAGCTAAACCCGTTGGTTTTGTTAATATTATCCCATCACAAACCACACAAGTATCAGAGCCAAGTACAATAGTACTAGTCACTAAATCGGGAGTGCTGGCAATAGCCTGTGCTTTTTCTTTTGCCATACGCACAACATAATCTATTGCAGTCTCACCGATTAAAACTGATTCATCAATATCCGCTGGTTGGCAAATGAATTGATAACCAAGCTGAGAGAGTAACTCTTTTCTACGTGGTGATTGTGATGCTAATACGAGTTCTTTATTCATAATTATAATTAATACATATTATTTTGATTATTTACAGTCTCCAAATACAACCAAGCGAATATATAACGACTATTGGGATATTCTTTATTTGGCTAGGTTATGTGAAAGTGCCGTCTGATCCTGCGTAATAATAAAAACAGCCATGGCCAAAGAATGATCGTGGTTATTACGGGATACAAATAACTGGGTAAAAACACAACATCACCTAAAAATCGTTGCAGCCAAAAAACAATGAGATGATACAAAGCAGCAGAAAAACCAACTATTATCGCTTGTTGCCATAGCGAAAAGTTTCGTATTTTTTGAAAATTTACTACTATAATGTATACTGAAACTGCCATTGCAGCCGCATGAATACCTAAAATCGAACCTAATAGCACATCAAGAATAAATCCCATGACCCAAGCAGTTATCACATTTACTTTACTCGGCATAGCCAAACTCCAGTAAAGTAAAGTAACAAGCACCCAATCAGGTCTAAATGCATCAATACTCAGTGGCATTGGCATAATACTCGCCATTAAGGCTATTAGTAGAGTAAGTAATATTATGATGCCATTATTTGCTAACATTGGCTTGTTCCTTACCCCGTTTTTGTTGTTGACTTCTAGGCGCAAAAACCTCAGTTGTTTTTTCTGGCCATAACAATAACAGGTAACGCAATCGATCAATTTTAGCTACCGGCTGACTATGTACCTGGGAAAAAGGTCGTGATAAATCTTTTTGGATTATAGTGACTAAAGAGACTGGATAGCCTTCAGGATATTTCCCCCCTAAGCCTGAGGTAACTAATAAGTCACCTTTTTGTATATCGACACTATGTGACACATGGGTATGGTTTAATCTGTCAATTCGTCCTGCACCATTAGCAATTAAACGAATACCATTACGCCTAACTCTTACAGGTACGGCATGGCTTATATCAGTAATTAATATCACTCGACTACTCGTAGTACCCACATGCAAAATTTGACCAACAATGCCCTGCTCATCTATTACTGGCTGCCCTTCATACACACCATCATTAGCGCCACGATTAATAACCACTTGATGGGTGTAGGGGTCACTATCGACAGATAAAATCTCGGCAACCATTTTTTTTACTTCAGAGCGAAGTGGAGAAGCAAGTAATAAACGTAAACGATCATTTTCTAATTTAAAAATGTCCAGTTGCATCAACTGTTCGTGTAATTTAAGTTCGATAATTTTGTAGTCTTGGTTTTCTTTCATTAATTGACGGCGAGAAATAATATTTTCAGAGGCCCACAGCATTAACTGTTTGGGTGTATTAGCCACATATTGCATTGGGCTAACAATAGAGTGCAAGACCCCCCGAAAACCTTCGAAGCTTTCCATCTTATGATCAAAAAACATTAAGGAACCAGAAAAAATCAACACTAAAACGAGTCGATATTGAGCAGATGGGCCTCCTTTAAAGATAGGGTTCATATAAACTTAAATGGGTCCATTATTCGTAAGAGAATAAGTCGCCACCGTGCATATCAATCATTTCTAAGGCTTTACCACCACCACGAGCCACACACGTTAGAGGGTCATCAGCAACAACGACCGGAATACCTGTTTCTTCCATTAGCAGTCGGTCAAGGTTTTTTAATAGCGCGCCACCTCCTGTTAATACCATACCTCTTTCTGAAATATCAGAAGCTAGCTCTGGTGGTGATTGTTCTAGTGCCACCATAATAGCACTAACAATACCGGTTAATGGCTCTTGTAAAGCTTCAAGGATTTCATTGCTGTTTAGTGTAAAACTTCGTGGTACACCTTCAGCAAGGTTACGACCTCGCACTTCAATTTCAATCAACTCTTCACCCGGGTAAGCTGAGCCAATCTCATGTTTAATACGCTCAGCTGTGGCTTCACCAATTAGGCTACCAAAATTACGACGAATATAATTGATAATAGCTTCATCAAACTTATCGCCACCAATACGTACTGATGAAGAATAAACCACGCCATTTAAAGAGATAATCCCAACTTCTGTTGTACCACCACCAATATCGACCACCATCGAACCTGTCGCTTCAGACACTGGCATACCAGCACCAATTGCTGCCGCCATAGGTTCGTCGATTAAATACACTTCGCGAGCACCAGCTCCCATTGCTGACTCACGAATAGCGCGTCGCTCAACCTGAGTAGAACCACAAGGAACACAAACTAAAACACGAGGGCTTGGACGGAAAAAGTTATTACTGTGTACCTGTGTAATAAAGTGTTGCAGCATTTTTTCTGTGACAAAAAAATTGGCAATCACACCATCTTTCAACGGACGAATTGCCTCAATATTACCTGGCGTACGGCCTAACATAGCTTTGGCAGCACTCCCTACCGCAGCAACGCTTTTAGAGCCACCAGAACGGTCTTGACGAATTGCGACTACTGAAGGTTCGTTAAGAACAATGCCTTGGTCTTTTACATAAATCAGGGTATTAGCTGTGCCCAAATCAATTGATAAATCATTGGAAAACATACCGCGTATTTTTTTAAACATGAGGATGAAGCGTCCTTAAAAGTCGCAGATTTATAAATAAAATAAATTATTTTTTTAGATCCCTCAATCATACCCCAGAGTTAGGGAGTTGTGTTGCTTCTTTTTACAAAAAAAGGTAAATAAATGAAAAAAATCAAAGTGGTCGGTTTGTATGTGGGGAAAAACTCATAAATGTTCGTTCATAACCATTGAAATAGAGACTTTTCGCGTCAATAAATAATACGGTCATTGCCACGATAACGGTAAAGTATAGCTCTTGCTGTTGGGTTTCAGCCTATGGCTCATCTGTTAAACCCTCGACATGACTCCCGTCACACTTAAACCAACTTGGTACTGCATATGCCACTTCTAAAGTGCTTTTTTGGTTGACTCAGGCAGTGAGAATATAAATCAATCAAACACACCTTAGATAACACTACTGCCGTCAATACTCACATTAATATCACGGGTCGATAAATTATCCGAAGTATCTGTGTAAACTAAGCGGTAAACACTTTGCCTTAGCCAACGACCAAAGCGTAAAAAGGTATTTACTGGGTGTAATCTTAATTACCTTTGTCAAATTCAGTCTGTTCAAACGATAAAGCGTCAATAACCGACTATCTAGGTATAACCAGTGAGTAACAAAGTGAAAATAGTATATAAACTAAAAAACAATTTTTCATTTATAAACTCCTCGCGTCAACAGCTATAGTGCGAGAGGTATGGTTGTCATTATCAATGACGCAGGTGCTGGTGCTTTCAATATGATAATAAATCACACTATCATTTTCAAAGTCACTACAAGTAACCCTGATAGAACAATGGGTAAGCCCTATAATATTGTTAATAGTATCGTACTCTACTGTATTGTTTGTATCACCTGGTAGGTCAGCACTATCACACCGAAGAGCGGCTGAGTCTAAGGGAAAAAGCACTTTTAAACGCATCTCAGCACCCGCGTTGGCAGCAGCAAATGCACGTGTGCCAATAACTTGATAAGTAATGGCGTTACTGCTACTGCTGAGCATATTAATGAGCGCTGTTGCCAGCATCAAAACAACGACAATAATAAATACAGCCATCACTAATGCGCTGCCTTTTTGCTTGTGGTGACTTGATTTTTTAAGGTGCATTGGTCACCTGTATTTTGTTATAAAAGTTGACAAACTCGCCATTTTTAGAAAATTGCAGTTGAATCTTAACCTCTGCATTTCTCACTAAATTGGCATCGGTAACATTAAATAGTGTGCCCGCCATTTCAAGTCCCTCTGCCATTAAGACTTCTTGGTCAGATTCTGCTACTGATAGTGGTGTTCCGCTATAACCATAGTGAGTATAACGATTTAACTCACCTTCACTTGCGCAATAGGCTACAGGTTGATCAACAAAGTATATGCGGTCAGTGGGAGAGTCTGCAGCAAAAGTGTTTGCTGTACTTAGTTGCACCGTCCATACATTACCTGAAGTATTTAGTGTTTGTGTGGCGAGAGAATAACGTTTACTACTTATCTCATAGATTTCGGCAGCATTTAGTGGGTAAACCACCGCGTCTAGCGAGTCATCAAATAAGTTACTATCAAATCTAATCAGTGTTAAGTTCTCGCTAGCACCTTCAGGGCTTACCGGAATATCAAGGTAAATTGTACTCACCTCTATTGGAATATATTCAAGGCATTGAACGGTATTGCCTAAAAAACTTAACGTGCGAAAACTGTTAGGTAAAGCACTACGAATTTCTCGGTTTAAACGCTCAACTGCATAACGCACGCTGGAAATAAGCTCATCGCGGAGAGTAACATCAACAAAAACTTGGCTTGAGATCTTTATAAGACCTCCAGCACCTACCGAGACTACGACTAATAAAATAATCACAATAATCAGCTCAATTAAGGTGAAACCTTTATTTTTTAATGTCCTTTTAGCCATTAGATCCTCTCATTACCAAAGCCAAGAGTAACCATCCATTAATAATTTGTCCTATACGTGGCAAAATTTATCGGATTGCCAAATGAGTCTGTTATGGTGATTGTAATCAATTTGGCCGTTTGAATATCGTCAGTGGTACAAACACCATCATAATTACTGTCATTACAGACACTGATACTGACAGTAAAACCGCTATAAAGGTTGTCGAGTGCTAAGTCACTTTCAACAACGCCATGATAGTCATCAACATCGTTGTATTGTTCGACACTTGCCTCACCATCAGGGCCTAAATTAGCATGTGCAGTACAGCTTATTGCTCCTTCACCACATCGGATTTTGCCGCCAGTCATATTAGAGTTTTCATCAAACGCTTTACCGACAATCTCATTCATTAGTGACTGACCTAGCTCAGCAGCACGAATTTGATGAAATTGCTCTGCGCTATGCTCAGTGGTAGGAAGTAACAAGCTAGTGATTATTGATAAGGCAATTGACATGGTCACAATACCAATGATCACTTCAATCAACGTAAATCCTTGCTTTTTTTTAAAAGCGGTGACCAATGTTGGCGGAGTGTTATAAAGCATGGATATACCCCTGGGCTTCAATACGTATAGTTAAACTCTCGGCGCCTCGAATAACGATATCAACCGTACAAACACAAGCAGGCCGACCTAAATTGTCAAATTCAAAATATTGTCCACTGGCACCGACCTGATAACTCACACTGGTTTGAGTAATGGCAACTGAGGTATTTTCATCAAGGTTGTCTGACCAACTACTAATAACCGGCGGACTAGAGACCCCACATGGGCTTTCATTGAAATCGCCAAGTATCTTATCGCTAATAAATACCCGATGGCATTGACTAGTTTGGGTATTTTGCATCGCTTTTTGCTGAATAGCACGTAAGACCGAAATACTTTCAGCTCGGTAAGCGTATTCTTCCAGACCACTAGCATCAAAAAATTTAGGCAATACTGCAGCAGAAACAATGCTGATAATGATCAGGGTCAACACCATTTCTATGAGGGTAAAACCTGTGTTTAAATATTTCATTTGATGATCATGTATCAAGCATTGCATAAATAAATTTCAAATTAATTATTTTAACCCAATATTAATATACTAATTATTGTTAGTTTATTTAAAAAAACCGTAAACTTTTAATAACCACTAACGATTGAAAAAATTGTATACATAACTATGTACAAGAAATAACCACAGGAACTGGAGGCGTATTAATCTCTGAAGCTTCCTTATAACTGGTATAACAATCACCTTCTATTAGACCACTAACGCCCACAGGTGGAGTCCCATTAACTGGAAATACCACAATTGTGCTATCGATTAAAGCTATTGTAAAGTCAGCTCCTACATCTAATAAATTACTCCATGAGGTTACTGAATCTTGACTATTAGAGCGTGGATACCCATAAGCGATGGGCTCAGCAATTTTATTCACAGTAACAGTAGATGTCACTTCATCTTGGTTACCTATAATTATAGATTTAGCATGTACCAAGATTGCAGCACTTTTCATAGAAGCTTTAACTGCGTTTAATGTTGCTGTAGTTGCATCGCCTTTCAAATTAATAAATTTAGGGGCCGCTGTCGCCGTTAAAATACCTAATATGACGATAACCAGCACTAACTCAATGAGAGTAAAACCTTTTTGAATGTTGATTTTTTTCATAACATCTCTCTTACTCTATAGATTTATATGAATTATATTAGTTAATGTTTTAACAAGAATTAATTATTGTTGATATAGATAGTTACTGCACTTGTTGCAGGTTGGTAAGTAAAGTTATTACCCGCAGCAGATGTATTCGTTGCTGTTCCTGGATTATCATACCCTTCAGCATTTTTTGATAATGTTGATTTTAAATAATAATGGCAAACAGGATCGGTAGTTGACGCTTGTGTACTAACAAAGTAATCACTGTCATCGGTAACGGCTGTGCTAATACTAGGTGGTTGTTGGAAAATATTCTGCCAAACTTCTAAACAGTTAACGCCAGCAATAGCGCTATCGGAATTTGTACTATAAAGACCAAGAACATAACCTGGACGGATACCATTGGCTGTATCTTCTCTGGTTAGCGTTAAAGTGGTGCCGTCATAAACGACAAAATTACTTTCAGAGACAGTGTTCTTAGGCCGAGCATCTGCTTCCCATTGGGCTCTTGCTAGGGATATCGCCGTAGCAAAACCACCCGCCATACCTTCAACATTGGCTCGTTGGGCTTGCTCGGTTAAATCAAGAAATTTAGGTATCGCTGTAATAGATAAAATACCAATAATCACAACAACAATAACCATTTCAATAAGGGTGAAACCCAACTGTTTATTCATAACAACCTCATTTAATTTAAAAAAGCAATATCGGTTATTCCATTAACAATTGTAGTTATTCCTTTATTCATCATTATTACATTATTTATTATCTATTATCTATTATTACATTATTTATTGTTTATTGTTTATTGTTTATTGTTTATTTTTTATTTTTACTTACTACTGCCCCATTAAATTTACTATCTACATAGCTTCACTAGCGTCATTGCAAAAAAAGTTCAGATGATAAATGACTACTAATAAGTGATTTTTACAAAACATGATGCTTTGACTTGCTCATTCTTTCTTTTTAATAAGGTCTGCAGTAAACATTATTTTCTCCGTTGATTTGCTTTTATCGGTCATTTTAGTTAACTAAATTCGTAATATAACATAGCCTAATAACTTCATATCTATTGGTTAATAACGCTTTTAATATCACGACAAATATAAAGATTATGATTAAGCCGGTCATTGATTATCGCCCGATTAAACCTTCAAGAGGAGCGTTTGTCGGTGAATTTATCTGCTAAATAAAGAATCAATCACTATCAAGCTCCTTTGCCAAAACTCTAGTTTATGATTAATGCATTCAGGACTTTCTCACAACAACTCCCTTACTTTACCATATGGTAATCAACCCATTTATAGATCAGATTTTTGTAGCGTATTACTTTTTTAATAAGCAGTTTTATGCCCTGTGGGAATGGCGAAATTCACGCCGACTTGCAAACGTCAATCGTTAAGTCCGATATACCTCACCACGTTGGTCAGTAAGTGACAAAACACCTGTTGCTTTGAAATTTTTCGGGTGGGGGTAGCCCTCATCAACGAGTGTGGGGCTAGATTTACTATTTGTCGATAGTGTATTGAGTGACTTGCCCGGTTGCGCTTCGGTATTCAAAATATTGGCCGCTGTTAATCCCATATCGGCAAACATGACCTTGTTGCTCAACATCTGTTTTTAGCTGAACAGCTGATACTGGTGACTTCATAAACTCCATTGGCATATCAACAGCTAACTGCCAAATTTTATCGCAGACTAAGATCTTATCTTCAACATCTAACCATCCCCACTGGTTGACCGACATGAGTAATTTTTGTTCCTTACCCATGACCGACAACCTCACCTTTTTAGGCTTTCTATCCATAAGCCATTGGCTACGTATCACATTAACTTGACTAAAAAAAACATTGGCTATTCGATTAAAACCCGCTTCACTAATGTGTTCTTTTTGTGTCATAAAATGTGAGATAAACGTTATCATTAATAAAAAAAGAAACACGATCACAATAATCAATTCTACTATTGCTTTTCCACGTTTTTCAATTCTTAAGTCTATCGACATACTAAGCCTACTTACCTTGCATCACTGACGCCATATCCCACATTGGTGTGAATATACCTAAAGCTAAAACCAACACCATGCCAGCCACTACCATCAATAACAAAGGCTCAATTCTGGCCGTTAGTCGGGATAAATCATAATCAACTTCACGTTCATAGTAATCTCCCACTTCTTCAAGCAGTTCATCAACTTTGCCAGACTCTTCACCAACGGCAACCATTTGCAACACCAGGGGTGTAAATAATTGGCTGTTAACAGACGTTCTCAATAAACTTTCGCCGCTTTCAATACTGGTCCTCATGGTTATTATTTTGTCACGCATATAAACATTATCTACAGCATCAGCGACTAAACTCAGTCCTGATGTCATTGGCAACCCCGCTTTAAGGACAATGGCCAAACTATGGGTAAAACGAGATAATATCGCTCGTTCAATAACGCTACCCAAAATAGGTAATTGTAACTTTACTCGGTCCCAACGATACATACCCGCCTGGGTTTTTAAATAAGCACGTACACCAATTACTGATGCAAAACTGGCAACAATAATATACGGCCAATAATTAATAAAAAAGTTGGAGCTATTAATTAATAGGGTCGTTGTAAAGGGTAAGTCAGCGCCCAATTTTGCAAACATTTTAGCAAACGTCGGGATTACAAAGATATTCAAAATTATAATGGCTGCAATTAGCGCAGCAAGCACAAAACTAGGATAACGCATCGCTGCTTTTATGCGTTTTCGCGTTTCTTGTTCACGTGTAAAATAGGTGGCTAATTTAAGAAATGAGTTATCTAATTGACCCGTACTTTCACCCACATGAATAATAGAAACGAAAAGTGGTCCGAATACTTTAGGGTGTTGATTTAACGCTGAAGAAAGTCCATAACCACCTTCTAGTTGAGAAGCAACCTCGGAGAGTGCTTGCTTTATTTTCTCACAAGCGCTTGACTCGGCTAACCCGTTAATAGCCCTTAAAATCGGTACTCCGGCGCGCATCAAAGCGTACATTTGACGACAAAGAATAATCAAATCGTCAAGTTTTACCGCATCTAAACCGAGTAAATTTGAAATATTGATGTTATTACTGGAGCCTTTTGTCTCTGCTAGCTTTATAACAATGATCTGTTGTTTGGCTAGTTGTTGCAGAGCAGCGTCGACATTAGTACTCTCAAGCCTACCTGCAACTTGATTTCCACTGGCATTTCTACCTTGGTATTTAAAGGCTGGCATAATAGTTAACTTTGTCCATGACTATCGGAGAAATCTTCAGTTTCAACTAAACGATGTACTTCCTCAACAGTAGTCACTCCACTTTTTGCATAATCAAAAGCGGCATGAGCTAGGGGTTTAAAGCCTGGATGAGCTCTTGCATGTTTGGTAAAGCCTTCAGTATCATCCCGTTTTAATGCGGCAATCATAGATTCATTCATTTCTAACAGCTCAAATACCCCCATTCGACCTCGGTAACCAGTATATTGACAAGATTGACAGCCTTTACCTTGCTTAAAATTAATATGATCCATATTGTGGCCGACAAGATGGGCCAGCCACAATTTATCTTGTGCGTTTGGCCGATAGTCAATTACACAATGAACGCATATTCTGCGGATTAAGCGCTGAGCAATAATGGCTCTTAATGAACTCCCTACTAAGAACCCTGCGGCACCCATTTCAAGTAAACGCAATGCAGAGGTGATGGCATCATTGGTATGCAATGTAGATAACACTAAGTGACCGGTTAATGCACCTCGCAAACCTATTTCAACGGTTTCGTGATCCCGCATTTCGCCTATCATAAGAATATCAGGGTCTTGACGTAGTGCCGTTCGTAATACACTAGAGAAGGTTAAATCAATTTTATTATTAACTTGTACTTGGTTAATGCGGGGTATGCGATACTCTACAGGGTCTTCAACAGTAATAATTTTGTTACTAGCTTTGTTCAACTCACTCAAAGCAGCATAAAGCGTAGTGGTTTTACCGCTTCCCGTAGGCCCTGTAACCAACACCATACCATGGGGTCGATTAATTTGATGACGTATGCGCTTCATTAGTTCTTCTGGCATCCCTGTTTCATCAAAAGATAACACCCCAGCGGATTGATCTAATAAACGCATAACGACTGACTCGCCATACTGTAGAGGCATAGTCGACATCCGCACATCTATGTTGTGACCTTTAATTATCAAATTAAAACGGCCATCTTGAGGTAAGCGCTTTTCAGATATGTCTAAGCCTGCCATCAACTTCAAGCGCAATGTCATCGCAGATGCTATGGTGTTTTCTTTTAAAATCGTCTCTTGTAGAATCCCATCAATACGCTGTCGAATACGTAATTGATTTACATCGGGTTCTATATGAATATCTGATGCGCGCATTTGTATCGCATCTTCAAATACAGACTGCAATAATTTACCCACGGTGGCATCGCCACCTTCATCCATGAAGGTTGTATTTAATTGAAAATCACTGCCCTCTGCATATTCTTCTTCTAGTTGACTGGCAAAAGATTCAATATCAGCGGTACGACGATATAATCCATCAAAAGCGCCATACAATTGTGATTCCATCACCACGGCAAGTTTAATTTTTTTAGGAGATAGCATCACTTCCAGTTGGTCTAAGCCATTTAAATCCGCAGGGTCGCTCATACCAATTAATACAGTATCACCTTGGTCTTCAATAACTAAGGCGTGAAGACGACGGGCATGAACCTCAGGCAACAAACTGGCAATTTCAAGGGGAATACGTACTTGGCTAATATCTAAAAAGGGGACATCAAGTTGTCGAGCTAAAAATTCTAATAATTGTTTTTCTTTAATGTAGCCTAATTCAATCAGGGCATTGCCGATCTTTCGACCTTTGACTTTTTGACTATTAAGTGCATCCATTAATTGTTCGTTACTGATAATATGCTCATGAACCAATAAATCGCCAAGGCGCATTTTTAATTTTGGTGCAGCCATTATTATTCTCCTAATTCCACTAGACGCTGACTGACAAATTGTCTGGTACTATTTGATAAATCTTGTTTACTTAATGCCTGATAATAGGCTTGTTTAGCCAATTTAAACTGACTCTCACTATCATAAGCAATACCCAACCCCAACCACCAACGCCCTAGGTTTGCTTGTAGCTGTGTTAATCGGAGATAGGCTTTAATGGCAAATTGATATTGTTGGCTCGCTTGCGCTTGATTCGCTAACAAAGAGTGATATTGAATGTCATTAATGGCACTAAGTTCGGGATGAGCTTGTAACACTTCAAAAGCGGCTAAATTTTGTTGAAGTTTACTATGTATTTGTGCTTTTAAAAGGCGAAGTTCACTGTCATTGATATCAAGATGAATGCCTTGGGATAATAAATTCAAGGCTGCCTGGTAAGATTGACGGCCAAACCACAGCGCAGCCAACTGCTTTCGTGCATATTTATTGTTTGGTGAGATCAGTAATACCTCTTCAAATAATTGCTCCGCCTTGGTGATATTATTATTGGCAACAGCCTCTTTCGCTCTATTTATTTTTTGTTTAGTTAACGTCTCAGGGGTTAGCTGCTTACGTGTGATCACCATACTCGATTGTTTGATTATTTGAGTCTTTGGCATAGTAGTGGCAAGTTTTTGTGCCGTTACAGATGAATCGATCTGTAACGGCTTATTGACAACGGCTTTATCTGCAAACTGATTGTCAGCCTGGCTTACGGAAACGTTATCAGCAAGCGTTTCAGCTTTTGGGGCATTGGTGATCACCCTCTTTTTACTAAGGATAGTTTGAGTACTGATTTCCTTTGGTATCGTCGCTGATTTCAAAATAGACTGAGGTAAGCTGTCAACGTTAGTGCCTTTCTCTGACGCACTAGCTAACCGTTCATTTTCACTATATAAATAAAACATATACACAGCAGATAAAGTAATGACTACAGTGACAATAATCATTAATAGACTTTGATAAGGTGATTTTTTTGCATTCACAGCTATGGAAGTGGCCACATTATCACTATGTGTCTCCCCTTGGCGTTGTTCTAAATCTTTTAACATTTGATTGATAACGCTCAATCTATTTCTCCATTAAAATAGTCTGTAGCTAAATAATCCACACCTAAATAAATAATGATCACTAGTAGTACTAAGCTCACGGCAGACATAGTTCTCACCTTTGATTTTAAGGTTAACGACCAAGACCCTTTGGTCTCTTCAGTATCATTTATTGCTGCTTTTAAGTGACAATGAGTGATTTTATATTGTCCCTGGCCATAGGCAAGCATCAATATTTTATGGCATAAAACATTGACCAAACGTGGAATACCTTTACTCGCTTTGGCTAACTTTTTAGTGATAAAGGGTGAAAATAGAGTTTCTCCTTGGTAACCTGCTATTTGTAACCTGTGATTTATATAGTAATGAATTTCGTCAACCGTTAACGCTCTCAATTGATATGAAAAAGTAATCCTCTGCCTTAACTGACGAAATTTCTGCTCACTGAGCGTTTGATCAAGCTCAGGCTGAGCAAATAACACCACTTGTAGTAATTTTCGTGTTTCAGTTTCTAAATTTGTGAATAGTCTCAAAGCTTCTAAGCTTTCAACAGGAAGAGCCTGCGCCTCATCTAAAATCAAAACCACTGAATGCCCTTTACCATGCAAAGCCAATAGCCGCTCTTGTATACGTTGGGTTAATAGCTGTGTAGACATAGATTGTGCTTTTTTAACATCTAACTCTACCGCTACCGCTCTGCGCAATTCATCAGGTTTTAAATAAGGGTTAGGGATATACGCTGTAACAAAATGTGCTGGAATATCATTTAATAATTTACGGCATAAGAGTGTTTTACCCGTACCGACTTCACCCACAACTTTTATAAATCCTTCGCCAGTTTTTAAGGCGGTTAACAAAACGTCCAACGCCTCTTTATGTGACTCTAACCCTAAATAAAATTGGGTATTTGGCGTTAAGGTGAAAGGTAACTCCCTTAAGCCAAAATGATACAAGTACATATAATTAACACCTGATTTTATTTACTAAATTGGTCGCTAATTTAGTATGAATAGTGGTTTTATTTCACTTTTATTTTTTCTCAAAAATATCATCTTCTGGGAACCATTCTTTGAGAAGTAAACGGGCATCTTGTAACTGATTTTTCCAAGTATCTTGGCCAACCACAATCGGCTTCAACATGATCACTAACTCTGTTTTACGTTTTTTTTGGTTTTTACTTTTAAATAATTCACCCAAAAATGGAATATCTCCAAGGAAGGGGGTTTTTGATTCTACTTCAACATTGCGTGTTTCGATTAGACCTCCAATAACAACAATTTCACCAGATTGGGCTTTAATGATGGTATCAGACTCGCGCACACTACTTTGTGCCAACGGTAAAATAATTTCTTCATTGCCGAGTTGAATTACTTTATTTTGCTCGTCAGTTACAGTAACCGATGGGTGAACATGAAGAATGACCGAACCAGAGGAATCAATTTGCGGGGTAACATCTAAAGCAATACCGGAGAAAAATGGCGTTAACTGAATTTCAGGTGTGGTAGTTGTCGATGTCCCTGTGGTGGTGGTACTTGCCACTTCGGTAACAAAATATTCATCTTCTCCTACTTTAATCACCGCCTTTTGGTTATTAGTAACAGTAATTCTAGGACTGGAGAGTACTTGCACATTGCCTTGTGTTTCAAGTAATTCAATGACACCACTAAAGTCTTGATTTTGAAGACCAATAGTGGTCGTGCCTCCGGCTAAAGCTGAGATAGCATTGCCCGCTATATTACCCGCAGTAGAGAAAGAAAGATCTGTACTACCAATACTTCCTAATACCTGATCCCATTTCACTCCTTGCTGGTAATCATCATTGAGCGTAACTTCCATTATTTTCGCTTCGATGATGACCTGGCGCCTAAGATGAGTTTGAGTATCATTAACAAATTTTTTCACTGCTTTAATTTCTTGCGGTAATGCTCGTACCGTCACTAAACCCGCCTGAGGTGAAACAATCACTCGTCGACCATTTTCTCTACCAATGAGTGCTTCTAATGTCTTTTCTAACTCTTGCCAAAAATCTGATTCATTTTCTGTTTGAATATTAATACCACTACTCATATTTTGAGAATTCTGGCTATTTGAACTATTTGAGCGGTTGTTATTACTGTTATTACTGCCTCCGCTACTGCCATTATTGGTATCTTTTTCTGATACGCCACCGGAATTTATAGTGGTGGTGGATTGACCAAAACGTTTGATAAATAAGTAATTCAGAGAGATGGTTTCGGTGCGCATGCCAGCTGGATAAACTTGAATAACTTTGTTGTGCCGACTAATTTGATAACCATAAAGCTCTTCAATCACATTAAGTGCTTCATCAATAGTCACTTCTTTTAAATTTAATGTAATTTCGCCACTGACATCTGGGTGCACAGCTATACTATAGGGTGAGTCTTCAACAATAGCAGCAAAAAAACTTTTAGCTGCTACATTATTAGCCGTAATCTCTAAACGTTTTTCAGACAACAAACCTTGTTTTGCTTGTGCAAAATTTTGCTGCATTAACTCTTGCTGTATATCAACAGGTACATAAGATAAAGCTGTTGGTGCTTGTAATTGCTCTGTTTCAAAGATTGCTTGATCCAATGATTTTTTCATAAAATCAGCTGGTTTTGGTGCAGATTGACAACCTATAAGAACTAATAAGCAAAAACTAAGAGCCAGGCTAACTTTTATTTGTTTCATTTAATATTTACCACTTATTGCTACTTTATATCTATAACCATCATAACTCTAGGCATTATGAATACTCATAGATGTATATTTATTTGATTTTTAGTTATTTTTTTACTATCGATGAAAATATTGATAGTTTGAGCCGTTTATCTGATGAACGTAAAACCACACTATCATCATTTACTGCCACTAAGCGATACTCGCCAATATAATCATTTACCTGTAATACCATGCCATTAATAATAGCGGTATGGGTTTTCTCCCCATAACTTCCATGAAAAATACTTTGTAAAACTAAGTTTTTAGCCACTTTTACTACCTTAGACTGCTTTGAGCCAAAGAGTGGTTTAGTTGGATCTACTCCTGTTAGGTTAGATGTAGCACCATAACTTGGTAAAACAGCAAGTATAAGTAATATACTGCCAATAATTATCCGCTGACTTTTAACTAAGTTAACCACTATTAAATTCACCTTTTAATACCCACTTCATACTAATAACTTTCACATCAATAAACTACACACCAATAAACTCAGGATCCGTACTTAAGCTATAGATTTCTACTTCTAACTCACTCATTGGGTATTCAAGTAATTGGTAATGAAATCTTTGCCAAAAGAATGTCCATGACAAATCTTCTAACTGTGATAAATAATCCCTTAATTGAAAATATCGTCCTGTTAGTTTTAATCTAATACTATGGCGATAAAGACCTAACGAAACAGAGTCATTGAGATCAGGTGTGATTAATGCCTTGCTCTGATCATCAATTTTAGCTTTATCTTTTGCTTCAGTTGGCTCATCATCAACTGTATTGGTTAATAATATAGGCTCTACCGGCATGACTTCAAAAGACACAAGCTTCACGCCTTGTTGTAAGTTTAATAGCGCTAATAAAGCATGACGCATTTGAATAGGATCAATTAAATCAGATGTTAGTTTGAATAAGTTTTCATCGACATTGAGTAATTTTTTCTCATAGTGGTCAATTTGCTGTTTGATGGCAATGTTAGGATCGTTTAATAACGCTTTATCTAACAATACAATTGAGCTAGCCGTTTTTTTGTTAGCCGCGGAAAGTTGAATGATCTTGGTGTTTTGTGTTTGTACCAAGGCTAAATTGTCTTCGACAAAACCAGTAAATATCACCATAAAAGAAACGATAATACCGATTATCAATACCAGGTATTGTTCACGGATGGTTAACGTTAAGTATTTCTCTGAGTATGCTTGCCATTGCTCATGCATTATTATTTAATCTCAGTTGTGGTGGTACTAACCACAAAATCAGTAAAATTACTGTCGTTTTCACTCAGGCTAAAATGACTAAAGACTTTACCCGATAAAACAGAGGATGACTCAAACAAGTTTAGCCAAGCGGGAACGGCTTCCGGTGTTCTTGCCATACCGGAGAAAGTTAACTCGCCGTGATCGATAATCATCTGCTGTAAACTAATATTTTCATCATGCATATCAGACAAGTCTGTCATTGCCTTTGCAAAGCCTGCAATATAAGTAGTATTGGGATTGATAAGTTCTTTATACAACGCTTGCTTATTTGCCATGACCAACTTTAATGTAGCCAACTTGCTAGCAACAACGAGATTAGGCTTATGTAGTCGAATTTTATTTTCTAAATTATCTGATCTTTCATCTTGTTTTGCTTTGATTTTATTCAAATAAATTAACTGTTCTGTACCTTTATTGGCTTGATTTTGAATAATAAATACCGAAAGTATCATCAAACAAATCACCACAACCCAACTTATCAACACGCGTTTTAAGGTTAACAGCGCTTTTTTAGTATATAACTCTGCCTGTAATAAGTTAATGCTATTTTTATGACTCATCCACTTGCTCCAAGTTATTCAGCAAACTTGCACCTATGGCTGTAGCGTATTTTCGCTGACCTTGGTGCGGCTCAGGCAAAGCTAATAACCGCACTGAAATATCAGTATTTAGAGCTAATTTTTCCAACAAATATTGTTCATTATCCATTGGCACAATAACTTCAATACATATTATAGGTGACTGCTTTAAGTGACGCTCAAAATAATCTGTTGAGCGTTGAATCTCTAGACTAAGATTATCAACCGTGCCCATTGCCAATTCTTGCTGACTTTGTTGAGAAATTTGAGAAAAACCACGCAGGCGTCGATGAAAATACAAAACGCCGTTTTTTATAATCAATAAGACTATCTCTTCATTCGGTTGCTGACAAACAAGTAAAATCGCATCCTTTTGTTTGGGCACTAAACTGACAAACGCAAATACTTCAGTACTGATAATAGACAAGTTCAGCGCATTTTTGTTAATGGAGTCCACTATAGCCTTTAAAAAAAATTTTGAAACACAGACAACATTAACTTTGGCATTTACACCAGCCAAGGTCGGTCCGTCAAAATAATCGACGATCATGTCGTCAACAGCAATACTAACTAACTCTCTCACTTGCCATTTTAAAGCCGCGACAACCTCATTCATAGGAACATTAGGTTTGTCTACCTGCACAAGTTGATAATGAGAAGAAGGTAAAACAATTTGGCAGTTGCCTGAGAATTTATATTCAGTTGATAGTTTCATCAAACTGTTAACCACTTTTTTGTTTAAAGCATCCGTTGCCAATTTTGGAGTTGAATTTAATTCAAGTACCATCTCTTGATAACTAATTTTATTTTTTTCATCTAAATAACAAATATTTATAGAGGAACAACCAATAGCGACGCCAAGTTGAGGCTTTGATTCTGGTTTAGAAAATAATTGTGATAGTCTAGTAATTAATGACATTTATTAGTGTTTTTCGTTATAATTAAGTTGATGATTTTTACAATAGCTTGAAACCATTATCCTGAATTAAATAAAGGGTGCAAGCCTTTTTTTAAACAAGACCTAACCAAGCCAGTGGATTATGCCTTTACCTTCACCATTACACGTAATAAACCATCGATTATTTGACCAACACCAGCTTAACGTTATGGTCAAGCGCGATGATTTAATCCATTCAATAATTTCAGGGAATAAATGGCGCAAATTAAAATACAACATTGAATATGCAAAAGCGCAAGGTAAAAAAGGTATTATTAGCTTTGGCGGTGCCTATTCAAACCATATTCATGCGCTTGCCTTTGCCTGTTATCAACAAAAGCTTCCATGCATTGGTATTATTAGAGGTGAAAGCCATTACGTCAATAATTTCACCTTACGTTGGGCCCAGCATTGGCAAATGAAATTAAGCTTTGTTGACCGTAGAACTTACAGGCGAAGGGCTGAGCCTAACTACTTAGTCGAGCTTCAACAACAGTACCCCGATTACCTAATTGTCCCCGAAGGTGGTAGTAATTCCCTGGCAATCGCTGGCGTGCGCGAAGTGATTGACGAATTGAATAACCAAACCTCTTTTGATACTTTATTAACACCCGTAGGCAGTGGCGGTACATTAGCAGGTCTTATAGCCGGTGATAACAATGAACACCAGTTATTAGGCATTGCAGTACTAAAACAAGAAAAGGCAAAAGCCTTCGAGATGCTTGGTCCTCAAAACTACTTAACCAATGAAGTCTCAATACTCTTACCCAAAGAAGCTCAAGAATTTAACAACTGGCAAGTATTACCCGACTTTCATCGTGGTGGGTATGCGAAGTTTAGTAAAGAAGATAGTCAGAGAATCTTGGCTTTTAATCGAGAAACAGGCCTAACCTTTGAGCCCGTCTATTCTGGCAAAATGCTATTAGCGTTACTTGATTTGATTCACCAAGGTTATTTTCCCAAACACCATCGTATTGTCTTGCTGCACACCGGAGGACTACAAGGGTTAGGTGGTTTATCAGAACAGAAGCTCATCGCAAATACCCATTGGCATACTCCCCCAAGTGCGCCATAGAGTTAATTAAAGCGAAAACCCCTCACCTTCAAGTGGATAATATCACTCAACATAATATGAGAGATATTATCTATAAGACCTTAATGCCCGCTTTTATTAATGATGCTAAAGGATTAACGCCAAATTGGTAGCAAAGTTCGGCAGGTTGTTCAATGCTCCAACAGGCTATATCTGCATCAAACCCGACTTTTAATTGCCCTTTAACATGACTTAGTCCTAGTGCTTTAGCCCCATAACAAGTAACACCAGCAATAGCTTCTGCTGGTGTCAATCTAAAAAGCGTACAAGCCATATTCAACATTAATTGCAATGAACATAGTGGAGATGAACCAGGGTTAACATCGGTCGCTATAGCTATTGCGACACCCTGTTCACGTAACGCTTCAATGGGCGGTAGTTGAGTTTCACGTAAAAAGTAAAATGCGCCCGGTAAGAGCACAGCCGTCATATCAGCTTCGGCCATAGCCTTAACCCCATCAACAGATAAAAATTCAATATGGTCTGATGACAAAGCATTATATTTAGCCGCCAGCTCGGTAGCGCCTAAATTAGATAGCTGCTCTGCATGCACCTTTATGGATAAACCATGGGTTTTTGCTGCGGCAAAAACTCGCTCGGTCTGCTTAATATCAAAACCGATGCCTTCACAAAACACATCGACAGTATCGGCAAGCTTTTGCTGTGCTATTATTGGCATCATTTCATCACAAACTAAATCAATATAAGCATCAGGCTGGTCTTTATATTCAGTAGGTAAAGCGTGCGCGCCAAGGAAAGTACGTTTGATGGTCATCGGTAGTTTATCAGCCAACTGCCCGGCGACTGTCAGCATTTTAATTTCGGTGGCCGTATCTAAACCATAACCGGACTTTACTTCTACTGTGGTCACACCTTGGTGATGTAAAGCCGTTAACCTTGGCAACGCACTGCTCAATAATTGCTCTTCACTTGCTGCACGTGTTGCTTTAACCGTTGAAATAATTCCACCGCCAGCATGAGCAATTTCTTGATAGCTTTTGCCCTGCAAGCGCATTTCAAATTCATTGGCACGATTACCGCCGTAAACTAAGTGGGTATGACAATCAATTAACCCTGGGGTCATCCATTGTCCCTTGCCATCGATCACTTCAACTTGATGTTTATCAAATGCTGGTAACGCTTGCTCTTTACCTAACCAAACAATTTTGCCATCACTTATTGCTAATGCACCCTGTTCAATTTCACCATAGCTATTACTGCCATCAGTCATTGTTGCTAAATGAATATTTGTCCATAAAGTTTGCCAGTGCTGAGTTTGCATGATGCTCATAGTTTTTCCAAATAAAATAGGCCAATAAAAATTGGTGAAGAATGCAAGCTTGATGAAGGTCACTTTACCTGAACATAATTTAACAAGCAAGCTTGTATATACAACCCTTGATGTTTGATGAAAACTATGCGATTGTGGAGGCAAGTTAAACTTCACCTGATAATAAAATGACTAAACCCGTAGCTAAAGCAAAGTTTACCGTTATTAAACAGCACATTTGCGACAACATTGAGTCTGGAAGCTGGCCGCAGCATAGCAAAATACCGTCAGAAAATGAATTAGCATTAGAATTTAATGTTAGCCGTATGACCGCAAGGCGTGCTCTACAAGAACTTACCGAACAAGGTTTGTTAGTACGTACACAAGGCGCAGGTACTTTTGTGGCTACCTTTAAATCTCAATCGTCATTACTCGAGATAAAAAATATCGCTGATGAAATTAGTGATAGAGGACATCGTCATAGCGCCAAACAACTCGTGCTTAAAGAAGTAAGAGTAACTAATGAAGTTGCCATATTATTAGACTTAAAAACTAGCGACACTGTTTTCTATTCTGAGGTTTTACACTTTGAAAATGATGAAGCAATTCAATTAGAGCAGCGCTTTGTCAATCGTCAATTAGTGGCGCATTATTTAGCGCAAGATTTTGCCAATATTACGCCACATGAATATCTATCAAGCGAAGCACCATTAACTGAAGCAACTCATGAAGTAGAAGCCGTATTAGCCAATAAGGCGATTAGCCAACTACTTAATATTGACCCAGCAACCCCATGCTTACAAGTTAAACGTCGTACCTGGTCTAGTCAAGGTGTTGTTAGCCTAGCAACCCTAACATCACCAGGAAATAAGTATCGCTTGGGTAGCCATTTAGTCTTTTAAATTTTAATAAAATGTACAAATACAAACGTCCAATGAGGAAAAATTATGACAACCAATGCCAAACCAAACAGTGTTGAAAACGACCGTTTAGATACCAGTAGAGTGATTCGTGCTCCACGGGGTAGCAAGATAACGGCAAAAAGCTGGTTAACAGAAGCAGCCAAACGTATGTTGATGAACAACCTAGATCCAGAAGTTGCTGAGCATCCACAGTCATTAGTGGTTTACGGTGGTATTGGTCGTGCTGCGCGTAATTGGGCATGTTATGACAAAATTGTTGAAACACTCGATCGTTTAGAAGATGACGAAACCTTAATGGTTCAATCAGGCAAACCGGTAGGTGTTTTTAAAACCCATAGCAATGCGCCGCGGGTATTAATAGCGAATTCAAACCTAGTGCCTAATTGGGGTACCTGGGAGCACTTTAATGAGTTAGATAAAAAAGGTTTGATGATGTACGGTCAAATGACCGCTGGCTCATGGATCTATATTGGCTCGCAAGGCATAGTGCAAGGCACTTACGAAACTTTCGTTTCTATGGCTAAACAACACTTTAACGGAGATGCTTCAGGTAAGTGGGTACTTACTGGAGGATTAGGCGGTATGGGTGGTGCTCAACCACTTGCGGCAACGATGGCGGGCTTTTCTGCTTTAGTGATTGAATGTGATGAGACTCGTATCGATTTCAGAATTCAAACACGTTATGTTGATGTTAAAGCAAAAAATTTAGACGAAGCATTGGTCATTATTAATCAAGCAACAGCAAAAGGTGAAGCCATTTCAGTCGGTTTGTTGGGTAACGCCGCCGATGTATTCCCTGAATTAGTGAAGCGCGGTATTGTGCCCGATGTCGTCACGGATCAAACGTCAGCGCACGACCCTTTAAATGGTTACCTTCCTCAAGGCTGGACCATGGAATACGCCGCAAAAATGCGTATCAAAGATGAAGCTATGGTGGTTAAAGCGGCCAAAAAATCAATGGCAATTCAAGTACAAGCTATGCTTGATCTTCAAGCAGCGGGTTCCGCTACTACCGATTATGGTAATAATATTCGCCAAATGGCATTAGAAGAAGGTGTGAAAAATGCCTTTGATTTCCCAGGGTTTGTGCCCGCTTATATTCGCCCATTATTTTGTGAAGGCATTGGGCCTTTCCGTTGGGTCGCTTTATCTGGGGATCCTGAAGACATCTATAAAACCGATGCCAAAGTAAAAGAATTGATTCCAGATGATGCTCACTTGCATAACTGGTTAGATATGGCTAGAGACCGAATTGCTTTTCAAGGTTTACCTTCTCGTATTTGCTGGGTAGGTTTAAAAGATCGTGCTCGTTTGGCATTAGCTTTTAATGAAATGGTAAAAAATGGTGAATTATCTGCACCCGTAGTGATAGGACGTGACCATTTAGACTCTGGCTCTGTTGCTTCACCCAATAGAGAAACCGAAAGCATGCTCGATGGCTCAGATGCGGTATCTGATTGGCCACTACTCAATGCATTATTATCAACTTCAGGGGGCGCAACCTGGGTCAGTATTCATCATGGTGGTGGCGTAGGTATGGGCTTTAGTCAACATTCAGGCATTGTTATTGTCGCTGACGGCACTGAAGAAGCACACGTTCGGATCGCCCGTGTATTATGGAATGACCCAGCAACCGGCGTTATGCGACACGCAGATGCAGGTTATGAAATCGCCATTAACTGTGCTCAAGAACAAGGCTTAGATCTACCCATGATTGAAGGCGCCAACGGTACTAAAGGAGAATAACGATGACAACAACACATCCTATCAATAAACTCAATATTATCCCTGGGCAACTTACCCTAGCGCAATTACGTGACGTGGTACGTTATAACGACATCATCTACTCTTTAGATGAAAGCGCTTTTGAAGAAATACACAAGAGTGCGGCAGCTGTACAACAAGTGATTCGTGAAAACCGTGTGGTATATGGTATCAATACCGGATTTGGTTTACTGGCGAGCACCCGCATTAAAACAGAAGAACTCGAGTTATTACAACGCTCAATTGTACTTTCTCATTCAGCAGGCTTTGGCGAATACATGGAAGATGAAACCGTACGCTTGATGATGGTCTTAAAAATCAACTCATTGTCGCGTGGCTTTTCAGGTATTCGTTTAGAAGTAATTCAAGCTCTTATCACCTTACTTAATGCTCAGGTTTATCCTTGTGTACCTAAAAAAGGCTCAGTCGGTGCATCAGGTGATTTAGCGCCTTTATCGCACATGGTATTACCTTTATTGGGTGAAGGAGAAATGTCCTATCAAGGCGAAGTGATTTCAGCCACTGAAGGGTTAAAAGTGGCGGGGCTTGCGCCGATAGCTTTCGCCGCTAAAGAAGGTTTAGCACTATTAAATGGTACACAAGCATCAACTGCTTTTTCTTTAGAGGGTTTATTCTACGCTGAAGATTTATTTGCAGCCGCTGTGGCTATTGGTTCGATGTCAGTGGAAGCAGCCCTAGGCAGTCGTGCACCCTTTGATGAACGTGTCCATTTAATACGTGGTCAACGAGGTCAAATAGATGTGGCCTTAGCATACCGTGAAATATTGACTGATAACTCTGACATTGGCCGGTCGCACATCGATTGTGAGAAAGTCCAAGATCCCTATTCATTGCGCTGTCAACCACAAGTTATGGGCGCATGTTTAACACAAATTCGCCAAGCAGCTGAAGTACTGCATATTGAAGCCAACGGTGTTACCGATAATCCATTAGTTTTTGCCAACGAAGGTGACTTTATCTCAGCCGGTAACTTCCATGCTGAGCCGGTTGCAATGGCTGCCGATAACCTAGCGTTAGCAATAGCAGAAATTGGTTCATTATCTGAGCGTCGGATGGCGTTATTAATTGATGCTAATTTAAGTAAATTACCGGCATTTTTAGTTGAAAATGGCGGCGTTAATTCCGGCTTTATGATCGCCCAAGTGACCTCTGCAGCACTTGCCTCAGAAAACAAATCACTGGCCCACCCAGCATCAGTTGACAGCCTACCTACGTCAGCTAACCAAGAAGATCATGTGTCGATGGCCGCTTTTGCTGGTCGACGTTTAGCGGATATGGCTGAAAATACTACAGGGGTATTGGCTGTTGAGTATTTAGCTGCGGCTCAAGGTCTGGATTTTAGAGCACCGCTTAAAGGCTCAGATAAAATTGAACAGGCTAAAGCTATGTTGCGCGACGTCGTTAGTTTTTATGATAAAGACAGATATTTTGCTCCTGATATTGCCAAATCGGCAGCCATTATTGCTGATGGTGATTTGAACCACTTAATCCCACAAGGACTATTACCAAGCTTTTAATCGAGGTCGGTTAGTGAACAACAGATAACATAATATGCCGCAGAGGCATCGATATTGAACGAGCGATAAAGATATAAATTTTATCCCTTTATCTCTCGCTCGATGACTTTGCGGTAGCTATTAATTTCGAAACAAAAAGATTAAGCCCTCACTAAACCCAGCCAAGCATCACATGCCATATTATGTCGCCTAATGCCTTTTAAAATCGAGATTTATCACTTTTTATTTGCTATTGTTGATTGTTGATTATCGAACGTTAGGAATATTACATGGATTTTTTACTACTCTTTGAAACTTGGATGATCCTTGCTGTTATTTTAGCATTTGCCGAAATATTTATTCCCGGTGGGCTATTAATCAATATGAGTATTGCTTCATTAATTGTTGCTTTTGGTGTTAAATTTGGTTGGTTAGATACTTGGGTATTTACCTTAACCGTGTGGTTTATCACTGCCGTCAGTTTATTATTTATCGTCTACTTATTTACCGATAATTTCATCAGTGCTGATAAAAGTATCGACAACGTTAACGAGGAATTAGATATGTACGGAAAAGAGGTTCTAGTGACTGAACAAATTGGCCCTGGTACCCATGCCGGCAGAGTAAAGTTTCAAGGCACTACTTGGACAGCGCTTGGTGACGGCTCAGAAATTATGCCGGGTAGTCACGCCACCATAGTGTGCAAAGAGAATATCTCGCTTGTGGTTGAAAAAAAACTGAGTGGTCAATCATCATCACTCAATAGTTAACTACATCTATAATAATTAAAAATTAATTGCCAAGGAGGCATTATGTTAGCCATTTTCACCTTTATCATTCTCATCCTGTTGTTTATTTTGCTAAAATTAGTCCTGATAGTACCAATGCGTGAAGTTTGCGTTATTGAGCGTTTAGGCAAATTTCGGGCAGTGATGAAGCCAGGTTTACATTTTTTAATTCCCTTTTTTGATCGCGTCTCTTATCGCCATGAAGTTCGAGAGCAAGTATTGGATATTCCTTCTCAAAGCTGTATTTCACGTGACAATGTTCAAATTGATGTTGATGGCTTGGTTTATATTAAAGTCATGGATGGTGCTAAAGCGAGTTACGGGATTGAAGATTATCGCCGAGCGAGCGTTAATTTAGCGCAAACGACTATGCGTTCAGAAATTGGTAAGCTAAAACTCAGTCAAACGTTTTCAGAACGCGATACCTTAAATGAAACCATAGTGTGTGAGATTGATAAGGCTTCAGACCCTTGGGGTATTAAAGTCTTACGCTACGAAGTCAGAAATATTACACCTTCAACCAATGTTATTCATACGCTAGAAAAACAGATGGAGGCCGAGCGTAGAAAACGAGCTGATATCACTTTGGCAGAAGCCGAAAAAGAAGCAACAATCAATTTATCTCAAGGCGAGCGCCAAGAAGCCATAAACCTGTCTGAAGGTGATAAACAAAAACAAATCAATGAAGCTCAAGGACGCGCACAAGAAATAACGATTCTTGCCGATGCTACCGCTGAGGGTATTGGTATGATTGCTGCTGCAGCGTCCAAACCCGGCAGTGAAAAAGCCATTCAGCTCAGGTTACTCGGCCAATTTATTCAACAAGTTGGCGGTATTCTTAAAACCGCAGATGTCTCGGTTTTGCCCGCTGAATTAGCTAAGTTAGAAGGGTTTTTCGAAGGCATGGATAAAGTAACACAGACCGTTCAAGGAGGTAAATAGTGATGGAAGAAGCAATGATCAATAACAATCTGATTACCGAAAACATCCATTATATGGATTTATTTGTGTTAGTGGTTTGGGCCACTATTTTTGTTTTTCTAGCATTTAAATTTATCCAAGCGATATGTTTAGTACCTACAAAATCAGCATATATTGTCGAGCGCCTAGGCAAATATCGTTGCACTTTAGAAGCTGGTTTTCACATGTTATTACCTTTTATTGACCGAGTCGCTTTTATTCAGGATTTAAAAGAAGAAACCATCGATGTACCCCCACAAGAATGTTTCTCACGTGATGAAGTCAACGTTGAGGTTGATGGCGTTATTTACATTCAAATAGTAGATTCGGTTAAAGCGAGCTACGGCATTACCGATTATCGTTTTGCTGCGATGCAGTTAGCTCAAACCACCACACGTTCTGTCATAGGCACCCTAGATTTAGACCGAACGTTTGAAGAACGAGATGTTATTAGTGCAAAAGTTGTTGAGGTCTTAGACAAAGCAGGTGAAAGCTGGGGCATCAGAGTACACAGATATGAGATCAAAAACATCACTCCGCCACTGACGGTTAAAAATGCCATGGAATTACAAGTTAATGCTGAACGTGAGCGCCGTGCTATTTTGGCTAAAAGTTTAGGAGATAAAGCCAGTAGAATTAACCGTTCTGAAGGCCTGATGACAGAAATGATCAACATTTCAGAAGGAGAAAAACAACGCCAAATAAACTCAGCCGAAGGTAAAGCGTCTGAAATACTCGCTATTGCCCAAGCCACAGGTAATTCAATCTCTAAAATTGCTGATGCCATCGGCCAACCCGGCGGACAAAAGGCGCTAGAAATGCAATTGAGTGAGCAATATTTGCAACAAATGGCAGGACTTAATCAAGCCAACAGAAAAGTGATTTTACCCGCCAACTTGCTAGATTTTAATAGTTGGCTAAGAACGTTAGGTTTGTAGTCATCATCTATCTTATTTGTGATGCCGTGGTAAATAGACTCTTTTTATCATGCGTCACAGTTCTCATTCACAGAGAATAACCTTATAAGCTTGTTGATAACAAAATAGAACAAGACAGTTAAAACGGCAATTGAAACGTGTGTGGCCAGCGTTTTAAATTCACTATTTTGCTGCCATAAAAAAACAATGCCGTTGAGGTTTACATAAAACAAATCAAGCAAGGTGATGTGTACCCATATCACTAAGAATAAAATTTTCGATTTATTTGTTATAAGAGACATAGATGAGGCCAATTTATTTTCCAAAAGCGTAAAGGATAAGGCGGTTAACTTAAGCAGTTGACTTAAGCAGTTGACTTAAGCAGTTAACCAGGTAAGTAAATCGTTATATACAAATTGATAATTAAGTTCTTTGTACACTTTTTCTCCTACCACTTCTTTCGACAATATTGCCTCTCGACCGTTAACCGTTTTAATGAAGTCAGGTTGAGGTAAATTAAGGGCCTGAGCAGCTTGTTGGTAAAAAAACGCTCTGGTGGTGTGGGTAGTACTGACGCCATTAAATATAACTTGATTTAAAGACGGCACGCTTGGTCGTAACAATAGCGCTTCAATAATTCCTACCGCATCTTTTTGATGAATTAAATTAACCACACTATCAGGGTTTGCAAGTGCCTTTTTAGCGGATAAAAAACGGCCGGGATGACGCTCTGGTCCTATCAAACCAGATAAACGAATAATATTTGCTTGCCGAGTAAATTTTAGCACCTCTTGCTCAGCATCATGAATAATTTGGACTTTATTTGCCGTAAAGTCTAGGTCGTTTTGCTCATCCACTTTCCCTGATAAACCGTTATAAACTGCCGTACTGCTGATCAAAATAATATGTTCTACATCCGCTAACTCGGCACTAGCAACAATTTGTTTTATTTTTTCAGGGTAATCGCTTTGGCCAAGCTTTACTCTAGGGGGTAGGCATATAACTAATTGATATGCTGAGAATATAGTGTGTTGGGCCAACTGATGAACTGAAAAGACTGTCGGCAAAGCTAATTTTTTCGCATTAATCCCCTGCGCAACTAATTTACTGGCACTTTCATCATGCCCGGTTGTTGCTAAAATTTTGTGGTTAGTGCCTAGTAACTGTTGAGCTAATGCGGTACCCAGCCAACCACAGCCTATAATACCTACTGTCTTAAATGCTTTTTTCATAAGTTTTTTGCTTCTGTTGTATGCTTTATTATTTTTTCAACGATTTGTCGCCTCTGCACCTAAAAAAACAAGCCGTCATCACTCAGTAAATGAACCGAGCCAATACGGTTGGCATCAGACGCTGCTTGATGAAAACGGTTAATGACTTTGTTCATCCTTGGAGTAGCGTTTACTGAAGAAACAAACGCCTCTGGCTGAGTAACAATAACAGGCTAAGCTCGGTCATACTATGGCTCAAACTATTCATTGGTTTTTATATCATTACAATCCGCGATTACAACATAAACACCATTAAAAACTGCCGCAATTTTATCTCCGGCCATCACATTAACACTAAGGGTAAAACGTGTTTTTTTGCCTGTTGTTAACGCCGTTAATTTCCCTTTTACCTGATCAACAGACGTTATCGCATAAGCAGGTCCCTTTATCGGTTCAAGGTAATCAATAGTCGCATGAGCTAAAACAATGTCGCCCTTAAGTTTTGCATGTTCAAGTTGCATATAAACCCAGCCCCAGCCAGTTAATGTAGCCAGAGTATAAATGCTACCCGCAAACATCGTATGGTGCAGATTTTGATTAAAAGCTGGATCACAATTTGTCACTAACGATTTTTGATCATAATGAGCAATATTAAGGTTCATTGCTTTGCTTAACGGGATAGTATCATGCCAAATAGTTTGTAATGCCCGTGCCAACTCAACATTATTATTGTTAAGTGCCGTTAACTCTCTCGTCATAGCTATATGGCGTATTTCATCATATAACACATGAGAAAAACCTGTAGCTTTATACCCCATAGTTTCATAAAAACTAACCGCACTTTCTCTTGCATTTAAGGTGATAGTTCGCACGCCTTGCATACTGGCTACTTGTTCTAAGGCTTGAATTATTTTTTTTCCTAATCCCTGCCCTTGGCAGTTTTCATCAACGGCCATATACCTAATTTGTGCCTCGCTTTGACTTACCTTATGCAAACGACCCACAGCCAATACCTGATGCTGTTCATTAACAAGCATCCGATGCACTGACTGTTGCTCTAACTCATCTTGTTCTGAGCCAAGGGGCTTATGCCAAGGTTTACGCAATATTTTCCAGCGCAATTGGTAATAGCTATCAAACTCTTGTTGGGTGATTGGTGTTACACTGTCATTCATTAACTTTCATAACTCCTGTTATATCCCTTGATTTTATTTACGGTAAACCAATAATCTATGCAACTCGCCAAACATATCGACAATAGCAAACTTCTTTATTTGAACCAAAGTTACGGTAATAAAAGCGCCGATGCAATATCAATTAACGAAAACCATTGCTTTCGATGGATTGCTTTTGGAGACGTCATACAAAGTGTCATGCACAAAAGAAAGCCTTGGTTACCCACTTTGCCTCATCAAACAATAATGTTATTACCGTTAATATTTTTTAAGCCACAAAATATTATTGAGCTAGGTTTAGGTGGCGGGAATCTTGCGCGATTTTTATCCCATCTCTCTGATAAGATCAGTTTTACTAGTGTTGAATGTAACTCTGTGGTTATTGACTGTTTTGAGCAATACTTTAACCCTCAAAACGCGCCAATATCAATCATTCATAATAGAGCCGAAACTTGGTTAATGGATAAAAAATTAAGTAAGCAACACACTAAGTCACTGGACTGGTTGATTTGTGATGTGTATCAACAACAGTTAATTGATTTTAAAGAAACAATTAACTTACTAGAGGTTTTTATGTCTTCAATCTCTAGTAATACCTGTTTGTCGATCAATTTACCCGACGCTAATGATCAGGAGGTTAATTTATGTTTAACTATATTACACCAACTACAGAGTAATCATCGTATCCTATATTTTCATGTCCCTAACTATCTCAACATTGTCATCCATATCATACCTGAGCACTGGCCAGTTGACTTTCCAAATAGAAGCAATAAACACTCTTACTTAAATAAAAGAATCTATAAACGGGCATTAACATTTTGGTCGTATTTTAAAAAAACAACACCAATACCTGATTAAATATTAACACGTTAACGTAAAGGTTACCGGACCATCATTTAACAAACGTACCTTCATATCGGCACCAAACTCACCCGTTGGTACTTCAAAGCCAAACTCTCTTAACTGTTGACAATAATATTGATAAAGACTTTCACTAAACTCGGGTTTAGCGGCAGAAGTAAAACTGGGCCGTAATCCTTTATGCGTTTCTGCGGCTAAGGTAAATTGAGAGACCACTAATATATCACCACCAATTTGTTTAACGTTTAAGTTCATTTTCCCTTGCTCATCTTCAAACACACGATAACCTGCGACTCGTTCAGCCATTCTTTTAGCTTTAACTTCAGTATCATCAGGTTCGATGGCTAAAAACACCAATAGTCCTTCATCTATCTGTCCTATAATTTTATCATTTACTGTCACACTTGCTTGTGTGACTCGTTGAAGTAACGCTATCATTAAATTGTTTACCTTTGGATTTTTTCTTCAATAAAGTGGGCCATTACATCGCTAGCCTTACAAAAAGCATCTATTGTCTGGCTTTCAAAACCACTATGTCCTGCACAAGGTAAGATTTGTAATTGTGCATTTTCCCAATGTTGCACTAATTTGTCAGCAACAGATAGCTGACAAATCATATCAAACCGACCATGAATAATAATTGCGGGGATATTATCTATTTTTTTGATGTTGTCTAAAATATAGTTTTCAGTAATGAAACATTTATTAATAAAAAAATGACTGGATATTTTTGCCATACATAAGGCTTGATGAGGATCATCTACTTGCGCCATACCAATATTATGATGCTCTAGTGTTGATAGCTGTAGCTCCCATAAACACCAAGATTTACTGGCCGCAATAACCGCCACCTCATTATCTGAAATGAGTGTGTGATGATAAGCCCTCAGGGGATCTAGTCGCTCTTTGTTGGTTAAAGGTGCAATAAATTTACGATAATATTCTGGATAAAACTTTGCCGCTCCCTCCTTGTTATAAAGCCAGTTATATTCTAATTGGCTGCCTAGGAAAATGCCCCGTAAAATAAAGCCTAAAATATTATTCGCATATTGAATACCATAGGCCAACGCTAAAGTCGTTCCCCAAGAGCCTCCAGTGACCAACCATTGACTGATGTCTAAATATTCACGAATGAATTCAATGTCGACAATCAAGTGTTCAAGGGTGTTGTACTCAATATCAGGAGATGGCTTCGATCGCCCACACCCCCTTTGGTCAAAAAGAATGATACGATATTTACTGGGGTCGAAGTATCTGCGATGATTTTTATTGCAACCTCCTCCTGGACCGCCGTGTAAATAGAGTACCGGAATACCATTAGGGTTACCTGATTGTTCAATATAGAGTTGATGGCCATCACCGACTTTCAGCCACTCTTGTTGGTATGATGATATTTTAGGGAATAAGGAACGAGACATATCTGTAACCAATCAAGCTAAACCATCAAATAAGTTTATACGCTAACCTGTAAATTAGCATTAAGCCAGACCTAATTAAACTTTAATTTTATTAACTCACTTTCTTCACTATCCTTTCAATAAACTCTTGTAAACTAACGGTAAAAACAGCACCAATGAGAACAATCAACCAAGAAAGATACACCCAAAGAAACAGTATTGGAATAATGGCTAGCGCACCATAAATAGCTTGATAAGAAGGCAATTCAGTCACATAAATAACAAAAGCTTTTTTAGCAAATTCAAATAATAGCGCCGCCAAAAAAGCGCCAAAAACAGCAAATTTTATCGGAACCGCCTTGTTCGGTACTAACGTATATAATAAGGTAAAAGCGGCTACAGAGGTAAGCATAGGCAACACACGGACGAATAGGCTTACCGTACCTAAGGCTTCATATTCACCAAAAGAAACCATAGAAGCCAAATAAGAGCTAACGCCAATACCACTTCCAACTAGCACAGGCCCCAAAGTTAACACCATCCAGTACATAGAAAATGAGGTAACTAAACGACGTTTTTCTTTTATCCGCCAAATGGCATTTAAGCTTTTATCTATCGCCGAGATTAATAACAGCGCCAACATAAAGAGGAAAGATATAGCGACAGCAGACATTTTTGAAGCATTATCAACAAACCTTGTAATGTACTGTTGAACAATATCACCCGCTGTAGGAACAAAATTGCTATAAACAAAAGACTCAATCACTTGCCGTACATCAGAAAAAATAGGAAAGGCCGTCATTACCGACAACATCACTACCACTAGGGGTACAAGTGACATTAGAGAAACATAGGCTAAAAACCCTGCAATAACATGAATTTGTTGTCGTTTGATTCGTCGAAGCCAATACTGCAAAAAAGCAATGATTGTTGGCCAAGTAAGAAATGTCAATTTATCAATTTTAAGATTCATATTTTCTAACAATTATTTTCTTTCTAAGAAATAAAAATAGTTTATGATAGCTATCTTAGCTTATATGTGGCGATAAAGAAGGATAAAAATGGCAAATCAAGGCTCTGTTGGTAATGTGATTGCTGCCATCTGTAATATATTCTTCCCGGGATTAGGGCAATTAGTGCAAGGTCGGCTATTAGCAGCGTTAGTCTTTGCGATCATAACCGTTGGTGGCTATGCATTAGGGTGGTTAATATTTCCAGCCGTGATTGCAGCCATTTTTCATTTATGGTCAATTATCGATGCCGCAAAATATAATGTCTTGGATGATTAACAAGGCTCAACATAAGAGTAATAGAGTTAGACCTCGCATTTATATACCTTGCCTTTTATATAAGGCCGATAAACGCTTACCTTTTAGTACGCTTTGACCATTAATACAAAAAACCCTCAAACGTTATAATTTAAAGGGCTTTATATGATTTCTCACGCTGTAATAACAACTGAATTATTTATACTCACGGGCAATAGCGCGGTATGCTATATCTGTTCGATAAAACATATCTTGCCAACTAATTTCCTTAACAAGTTCGTAAGCTAATTGTTGAGCTTGTGTCACAGTATTGCCTAAAGCTGTCGCGCATAATACACGTCCGCCAGCAGTTATCACATCAGCTCCATAGGTACTAGTACCCGCATGAAAAATTTTAGCATCAGTGCGTGTGTTAGTCTCTAAGCCAGAAATAACTAAACCGTTAATATAATCATTTGGATAACCGCCTGCAGCCAAAACCACACCGACAGCAGCACGTTGATCAAATTCGATAGTTGCTTTGTCTAATTCGCCGTTACAGGCCATTAAACAAAGTTCAACTAAATCAGATTGTAAGCGCATCATGATCGGTTGAGTTTCCGGGTCGCCAAAACGACAATTATACTCGAGTACTTTCGCTGTACCGTCAGGTGCTATCATCAAGCCCGCGTAAAGAAATCCTGTGTAGGTATTGCCCTCCGCCTTCATCCCATCAACTGTTGGTCTGATAACATGAGTAATTGCCCAGTCATTAACTGCTTTCGTCACAACTGGTGCAGGAGAATAGGCACCCATTCCCCCAGTATTAGGTCCTTTATCGTCATTATCACGTGCTTTATGATCTTGTGATGAGGCAAAGGGTAAGATATTTTCACCGTCAATCATAACAATGAAGCTGGCTTCTTCACCGATAAGGAACTCTTCAATAACAACACAAGAGCCCGCATCACCAAATTTGTTACCTTCGAGCATGTCATCAATGGCGATAAAAGCTTGTTGTTCGTTTTCAGCAATAATCACCCCTTTACCTGCAGCTAATCCATCGGCTTTTATAACTATTGGTGTACCTTGCTGACGAATATATTCTTTAGCTTCACTAATATCAGTAAAGTTTTGATAAGCCGCGGTAGGAATATTATGGCGAGCAAAGAAGTCTTTCGAAAAGGCTTTAGAGCCTTCTAATTGTGCTGCACCTTTAGTAGGACCAAAGATAGCCAAACCTTCAGCTCTAAAGGTATCAACAACGCCGTCAACGAGGGGTGCTTCAGGGCCAACTATCGTTAATTCGACTTGGTTTTCTTTCACAAAAGTCACTAAAGCAGGGATATCGGTAGCACTAATAGCTACATTTTCTAATTTCGCCTCTGTGGCTGTACCTGCATTCCCTGGTGCCACGAAAACTTTAGATACATCCACCGATTGCGCTGCTTTCCATGCTAACGCATGTTCACGACCACCACCACCAATCACCAATACTTTCATTTTTCTTTCCTACAATATGAGAATCAGCACTTCTTATTTTAGTGCTGGTTTTACAAGTTTTAATGTCATGCGATCACTTTCACCGATCGCAAGGTATTTTTCTTTATCTTTTTCACCCAATCTCAGTACTGGCGGTAATGTCCAAACACCTTTAGGATGATTCGCCGTATCTTTAGCGTTAGCATTAATTTCACTACTTGCGCCTAAAATAAAACCGGCTTCTTTAGCCAGTTTTATTACCATAGCTGTTGGTACATAGCCACTACGCTTATTTATTTCCCAATCTTGAGATGCAGGCATACGGTGCTCAACTACACCTAAAACGCCACCGCTTTTTAATGCCGTAAACGCATCTTTAAATACTTGAGCAATACCCTCTGCGCCCCAATTATGCAAATTACGGAAAGTAAGAACTAAGTCAGCACTGCCTTTTGGTGCTAAAGCACTTTCCTGTTTTGGAATGAAGTTAGTTAATACCACTTCATTAAAAACAGCATTACCGGCAAGCATTGTTTCTAATCGCTGACGAGATTTACTGTAATAATTATCTTCACCCGTATCTGGGTAATGGGCACCATAAAGTTTACCTGTGCCCTTTAAAGCAGGCGCTAAAATTTCAGTATACCATCCGCCACCAGGAGTGATTTCAACCACTGTCATTGTTGATTTAAAACCAAAGAACGCGAGAGTCTCTTCTGGATGACGAAAACTATCACGCGCTTTATTTTTATCACTACGATGCTCACCAGAGATAGCTTGTTCAAGTTGCGTTGGTTGGTGGGCATTCGCCATACCCGCCGATAATATACTGATACTTAACATTGAAGCACTAAGGAATGAGATTAATTGATTTTTTGTCGTTGATTTTGTTGTGACTAACATAGGTTATATTCCATTAACTTTATTTGAATGAGCTCTCCAACTGAGCTTGCTTAGCTGGAAGGTATACTAGGTAAATTAACTATACTAGTTATAACAGAAATAAATATCAGATAAAGTGCAATCATCGCAAGATAACGACACCTTATCTGAACCATAACTTAAAACATTAACCATTAATGACGAAAGTGACGCATACCCGTAAAGACCATGGCAATACCATGCTGGTCTGCAGCCGCGATAACTTCATCATCACGCATCGAGCCACCTGGTTGAATCACAGCAGTGATTCCTGCTACAGCTGCTGCATCTAGCCCATCACGGAAGGGGAAAAAGGCATCTGATGCCATCACTGAACCTTTAACTTCTAAGTTTTCATCAGCCGCTTTAATACCAGCCACTTTTGCAGAATAAACTCGGCTCATTTGACCGGCGCCAACACCGATTGTCATACTATTTCTAACATAAACAATGGCATTAGATTTTACATATTTCGCTACTTTCCAACAAAATTGTAAATCACGCATTTCATCCGTTGTAGGTTGACGTTTAGTCACAACTTTTAAATCGTCAGTTGTGACTTTGCCTTGATCACGTTCTTGAACCAATAAGCCACCGTTAACGCGTTTAATATCTAAACCTGTGGTTTGAATATTCCATTGGCCACACTCTAATAAGCGAAGGTTTGGTTTAGCTGAAATGATTTGAACCGCAGCTGCCGAAATGCTTGGTGCGATAATAACTTCAACAAATTGACGAGAAACAATAGCTTGAGCTGTATCTGCATCTAACTCACGGTTAAAAGCGATAATACCACCGAAAGCAGAAGTAGGGTCAGTTTTATAAGCTCCTTCATAAGCCGCTAAAGTATTATCCCCAATGGATACACCACAAGGGTTAGCATGCTTAACGATCACACAAGCGGGCTCATCAAACTCTTTGACACATTCTAGTGCGGCATCAGTATCGGCAATGTTGTTATAAGATAAAGCTTTACCTTGTAATTGAGTTGCTGTTGAAACTGAGGCCTCTTGAGGGTTAGCTTCCACATAAAAGGCCGCTTTTTGGTGAGCATTTTCGCCGTAACGTAAATCTTCGGTTTTAATAAACTGGCTGTTAAATGTACGAGGGAATTTACTCGCTTCTGTGCCTTGAGAGCTGTTGTGAGCAGGTAGCATTTTACCAAAGTAGTTGGCAATCATGCCATCATAAGCAGCAGTATGCTCATAGGCCGCAATCGCCAAATCAAAACGTGTTTGGTAAGTTAATGAATCGTTATTATTGTCCATTTCAGCTATTACTCGTGAGTAATCTTGTGCGTTAACAACAATCGTCACGTCTTTATGGTTTTTTGCTGCCGCACGCACCATCGTTGGTCCGCCGATGTCGATATTTTCGATTGCATTTTCTAACGAACAATTTTCATCTGCAACAGCGTCAGCAAAGGGATACAAGTTTACAACCACGATATCAATAGCACTGATATTATTATCAACCATTATGGCTTCGTCCATACCACGGCGCGCTAAAATTCCGCCATGTACTTTAGGATGAAGGGTTTTTACCCGGCCATCCATAATTTCTGGGTGTCCCGTGTATTCAGAAACCTCTGTAACTTTGATGCCATTTTGGGCTAATAATTTGGCTGTACCACCAGTTGATATAATATCAACACCTTTTTGCGCTAAACTACGGGCAAAATCTACAATACCAGTTTTATCAGAAACACTAAGTAATGCGCGTTTGATTGGGCGTGGAGTATCCATTGCTATTTTGTCACCTTAAAATATAATAAGTTGTGTCTGGCCTATGACATATATCCATGGCGGTTTTCTACTCGATTGAAGTCGAGAGTAACGTTAGGGTAAAGCCTTTTTTATTAGCCCCTACATTTTAATCCTTTAAAATGTCAAAAAGCACCAAAAGGTGCTTTCAAAAGCAAACGATTGTTGCTTAATATTAGTTCATACCGTACTTTTTTAATTTCTTACGTAAGGTACCACGGTTAATGCCAAGTAAATTAGCGGCGCGAGTTTGGTTACCCCGAGTATACTTCATCACTTCTTCAAGCATTGGAGATTCAATTTCAGAAAGCACAAGGTCGTACATGTCATCCACATCATTGCCGTTTAATTGCGATAAATAATTACTGATCGCGATTTTTGCTTGAGTACGTAATGGTGAGACTTTAGTTTGTGCCTGTAAGTCACCGGTAACAAATGGAGAGGAAATATTTTGTTCAAACATAAAAGTTAGACTCTTTCTTAAATTAAATAAAATCAGTGTTCAAAATACAAATTCAATGATTCAAGTTGCTCTTCAGCAGATAATAAACCATTAAAAATAGATCGAAACGTTTTCTCTTGATCATGCTGTTGCATATACCAAGAAACATGTTTTCGGGCGATTCTTACGCCCATAAAGTCACCATAAAAAGTGTGTAATTCCTTTACGTGGCCAATTAAAATTGACCCCATCTCATCCATAGTTGGAGCTGATAGATACGTACCTGTGTTCAAAAAATGATTTATTTCTCGAAAAATCCAAGGACGACCCTGGGCAGCACGACCAATCATTATTGCATCAGCGCCGGTATAGCTTAATACTTGCTCGGCTTTTTCAACCGAGGTTATATCACCATTCGCAATAACAGGGATTGAAACAGCTTGCTTAATTGCTTTTATCGTATGGTATTCAGCTGCACCTTTATAAAAGTCGCAACGTGTACGTCCATGTACAGCTAAAGATTGAATACCATTAGCTTCAGCAATTTTGGCAATTTCAATACCATTACGTGAATTTTCGCACCAACCCGTACGAATTTTTAACGTTACCGGAATACTTACCGCGTTCACCACAGCTTTAACAATTTGTTCGACCTGTGCTGGTACTTTAAGCAAGGCAGAACCCGCTAATTTTTTGTTTACCTTTTTAGCCGGACAGCCCATGTTGATATCAATAATTTGAGCGCCATTGTTTGCATTAACCTGAGCAGCATATGCCATTTCTTCAGGATCAGAACCGGCAATTTGTACCGCTCTTATACCTGCTTCTTCGCCATGCAACATTCTGAGTTTAGATTTATTGGTATCCCATACTTTAGGATTAGCCGAAAGCATCTCAGATACCGCCATGCCGGCGCCCATTCGACAACATAATTGCCGAAAAGGTTGGTCTGTGATACCCGCCATTGGCGCTAAAATCACATTATTGGCAAGTTGGTATGGACCTATCTTCACAGTGGTGTTTTTTTGAGCTATGGGTCAAAAGGGCGCTAAGTGTACGTGTTTTAACGGCAATTGCAAAGCATATAAATTGAACAATAGTGGATTTTTTCGTGCTTTTAATATTGACTTTTTCTAACTTATTGATGTGTAAAAAATTCATATTATTTTAAACAGATTATGCAATCTTTTATCGGATTATAATTTGATTTTTATGACCTTCGAGTCCCATTGAGACGAACCCATTCATCTTGAACAGTAAAATCGTGCATGTTACACCATTGGCCATAAAGTGTTTGTAGCTCTTGTGCTTGATTTTCCAATACACCTGATAAGGCTAACTGACCTTTTTCACCAACAAATTCTATAATGGTTGGCGCCAATTCACGTAATGGTCCTGCAAGAATATTAGCCACCACTACATCGGCAGTTAATCGTGGTTGATCTTTAGGTAAATATAATTCAAGCCGGTCTTCGACATTGTTTCTTTGAGCATTCGCTAAACTTGCTTGTAATGCTTGTGGGTCAATATCTATACCAATAACCTTCTTCGCCCCTAATTTCAGTGCAGCAAGTGATAAAATACCGGAGCCACAACCAAAATCGACTACGGTTTTACCCACTAAATTTAAACCATCAAGCCAAGTTAAGCAAAGCGCTGTTGTTGGGTGAGTACCGGTACCAAAAGCCAGACCAGGGTCTAACATTACATTGACAGCGTCTGGATCTGGAACATCTCGCCAACTAGGACAAATCCATAGGCGTTGACCAAACTTCATTGGATGAAAGTTATCCATCCATTCCCTTTCCCAATCTTTATCTTCAAGTTGTTCTAGTTTATACCTCATGGCACTTTTCTCAGGGTGAATACTTTTAAGGTAGTTAAGTACTTTGTCCATATCATAACCTGCATCATACAACCCCATAACAACAGTATTTGACCAGTAGATAACCTCATCTCCCGGTAAGGGTTCATATATCGGCGTATCTTGTGCATCAATAAAGGTGACGGCTTGTGCACCACAAGCCGTCAGCCAGTCACTGTATTTTTCGGCAGTGTCTTCATCGGCACTTAATCTAAGTTGTATCCAAGGCATACTGAATCTCTGTAGGTAGATAGATTGTTAAATGGTGATAAGTTTATCATTCTTAAATAGACAAAATATAGCGTTATTGCGGCAGATCAACATCTTGCTTACTGAACCTATACTCTGCCAACGCTTCATAGTAGGATAACCAGCTGCGTAACTTATTAATTAGACCATTATAAAAACAATGAAATATTTTCCTATTTTCCTAAAGGCTAATAACATCGACGCTATGGTTATTGGTGGGGGTGATGTTGCTGCCCGAAAAATCGAACTACTTTTAAAATCAACCTGCCAAATAACCATTATGTCAGCAATGCTTAGTCCTAGTGTTAAAGCCTTGATTGAAAAGCATCAACTGACTTGGCTGTCCCATCAATATCAGCCTGGCTTATTAACCGATAAAAATTTAGTTATTGCTGCAACAGATAATACAGAGGTCAATGAATCAGTTTATCACGAGGCGAGTAAGTTAAAGCTGTTAATTAATGTGGTTGACCAGCCCGAGTTCTGTAGTTATATCACACCCGCTATTATCGATCGTGCCCCAATGATTATTGCCCTTTCAAGTTCTGGCAGTGCGCCTATATTAATTAGAATGCTGCGCGAGCAAATTGAAAAAGTATTACCCAATAACTACGGCCAACTTGCTGATTTTTCATTTAAGTTTCGTGACCATGTCAAAGCAAGAATTAAAGGCATTAGAAATAGACGTACCTTTTGGGAAAACACATTAAGGGGTCCTATTGGTCAGAAAATTTTAACGGGTGATACTACATCAGCTGAACGAGAGCTTATTACTAGTTTAAAAGAAGGGGTAGAACCTCCTGGAGGCGAAATTATTTTTATTCATAGCCAGGATGGCGACCCTGATAATTTAACCTTAAATGCTCACAGAGAATTACAATTTGCTGATGCGGTATTTTATGATGATGAAGTCAATTTTGATTTAATTGAATACGTTAGACGTGATGCAGATAAATACCCTCAACATATTTCATCATCAATTTTAATTAATTATCAACACGCCATTGAACTTGCTGAACAAGGACAAAAGGTGATTTACTTTTTAGCGGGATATGAGCCGTTGCCTGAAAATGAAGCGCTTACCCAGAGTTATGTGATTAAAAAATACATCATTAGTGGCGGGTAAATCTAACAACGCATTAGAACAGGATATTGATATTCCCCCAATGTAAAAGCCGCTTAATGTCAGTCATTAAGCGGCTTTTATTTAATATAACTGCAGGTAAATCAAGTTACTTAGATGGTCTACCTTCACGTTTACGATCATTTTCTTTTAAGAATCGCTTACGAATACGAATGCTTAAAGGGGTTACTTCTACTAATTCATCATTATCGATAAACTCTAGCGCTTGCTCTAATGACATAACTATAGGTGGCGTTAATGTTTGCGCTTCATCTGTACCAGATGATCTAACATTCGTTAACTGCTTACCTTTTAGTGCATTGACAGTTAAGTCATTATCACGGCTATGAATACCAATAACCTGACCTTCATAAATATCAACACCGTGGCCAATCAACATTCGACCTCGAGACTGTAAGTTAAATATAGCATTGGTTAATGCTTTGCCGGTTGCATTACCAATCATGACACCATTTTTACGTTGGCCGATATCACCACCTTTATGAGGGCCGTATTCAAAAAATGTATGATAAATTAAACCTGAGCCTGACGTTAGTGTCATAAATTCTGTTTGGAAACCAATTAAACCACGACTAGGCATGATGAAATCCATTCTGATACGTCCTGTACCGTCTGGAGCCATATCAGTTAATTCAGCTTTACGAATACCCATTTTTTCCATGATAGGACCTTGATGTTGCTCTTCAACATCAATAGTCACGGTTTCGTAAGGTTCGTTTAAGACACCATCAATGACACGTTCGATTACTTCAGGGCGCGATACCGCCAATTCAAAACCTTCACGGCGCATATTTTCAATAAGAATACCTAAGTGAAGCTCGCCACGACCAGATACTTTAAACTTATCAGGATCATCTAATTGATCTACACGCAAAGCAACGTTATGTACTAATTCTTTATCTAAGCGGTCTTTAATGTTGCGCGACGTTACATACTTACCTTCTTTACCACAAAATGGTGAAGTATTAACCTGAAAGGTCATGTTTATGGTTGGCTCATCAATAGATAAAGCAGGTAAACCTTCTACTTCTGTCGGGCAACATATAGTGTCTGATATTTTTAATTCACCTAAACCGGTAATGGCAATAATATCTCCAGCAAAACCTTCTTCAATATCATGACGTTCAAGGCCTAAGTAACCAAATACTTTACCTACTTTAGCATTATGTATGCCACCATTAGCCAACTGAATAGTCACTTGCTGATTGGGTTTAACGCTTCCACGTTTAATACGACCGACACCAATTACGCCTAAATATGAGCTGTAATCGAGTTGTGATATTTGCATTTGAAATGCACCCTCTGGATCTGCAATCGGTGCTGGCACTTCTTTGATAATAGTATCAAATAAAGGAGTCATGTCAGTACCCGTTGCCCCTTCCTCTAGCGAGGCCCAGCCATTAATAGCTGAAGCGTAAACGACTTTAAAGTCAAGTTGTTCATCACTAGCTCCCAAGTTATCGAATAATTCAAAAACTTGATCCATAACCCAATCAGGGCGAGACCCTGGCTTATCAACTTTGTTGATAACTAGGATCGGCTTTAAACCTTGAGCAAACGCTTTTTGCGTAACAAACCGTGTTTGTGGCATCGGGCCCTCTTGTGCATCAACGATTAATAATACACTGTCCACCATAGACATAACACGCTCTACTTCACCACCAAAATCAGCATGGCCCGGAGTATCTACGATATTTACACGGTAGTCTTTCCAGTTAACTGCGGTATTTTTAGCTAAAATCGTAATACCACGTTCTTTTTCAATATCGTTTGAATCCATTACACGTTCATCATGACCAACACGCGCATCTAAAGTGCCTGATTGCTCAAGCAATTTGTCAACTAAGGTTGTTTTCCCATGATCGACGTGGGCGATGATGGCTACATTACGTAATTTATCTAACACTGGCGTTACTCACTTTTAATTAAAGTATTACCTAGAAATCTATCTAGAATACTTTAAGAGTTTAATTTAAATAGGACTTTAATTGGGCGCATATTATACAGGAGTTAAATTAATAAAGATAACAATTAGTTTTTCATCAATGGAGTGACAGGTTTAAAATAATCAATTAAGCTATAACGATATTCAGTGCAGCCCAGCTTATCTGCACCAAGATAAAACACATGACGCACCACTACGGTGCAATACAACCAAGACAGCACTAAAAAAAGCCTACATATCAGTTGTCTTGTTGTTGGCACGGTTTTAGCTTCGTGAAAGCTAATTAATTTTTCACTATTCAACCTACTAAATAATGGAGACAATTTATGTCACAAGCAGTTTTAGATTTAATCAAAGACAACGATGTTAAATTTGTTGACCTTCGTTTTACTGACTCTAAAGGTAAAGAACAGCACGTTTCAATTCCTCATCATCAAGTTAATGAAGACTTTTTTGAAGATGGCAAAATGTTTGACGGCTCTTCAATAGAAGGCTGGAAAGGCATTAACGAATCAGATATGGTGATGATGCCAGATGCATCAACCGCTGTATTAGACCCTTTTACAGAAGCTGTTACTTTAAACTTACGATGTGACATTGTTGAACCTGCCACTATGCAAGGCTATAGCCGAGATCCACGC
>JAWUYA010000066.1:0-21717 GCA_034111045.1 Colwellia sp.
AAATAAAATATAGCAGCCATTAAACAGAGACAAAAAAATAGTTTTTTTGCTCCTGCGTCGCTTATTTTAGCCGCCGATCAAAATATGACAGACACCCCTCTTAATATTATCTCTTAATATTATTGATGTCCCCGAAAGCCCGCTCAAAAAAATCATCTGTAAAAAGTCGCGAACAACCCATTATGAATAAAAAAAAGGATTTATTTGAATCACTATCCAAATTCAGATTATGTTTTTGGCATTAACAAAAATAATAAAAAACCAGTTATTCTACAGGCTAGTTAGCTGCTTGCGACGCAAAGCACCATATAGCCCTAAGTGAGATATTAATAGTATGGATTTAGTCTTACAAATATGGGGCGGTGCTTTTTATTTATCCAATAAGATATTACTCGCATTATCAGAAGGTAGGACAGGGTCATCAAGAAAGAAATTCAAACTTTCTGCGTGGTCAATTTACCTTATTGGTGTTCCGGCTTGGGTTACTATTTTCATAAGCCATCAAAATTGGATAGCCGCTTCAATTGAGGCAGGCGCAGCTCCTGCCATGTTGTTGGGTTTATACAATGCTTACCATGACCATAATAAACCAAACAAGATATTCAATAACATTGTCACAGTCATTACCTATGCTTCGCTAATTTTTGGACTTTCATTTAGTCTTTATCATAACGCTGGCATCACCTCACTCTTACAATTTTTAGAGGTTGGAATGATGCTAGGTTTTCTCTTGGGGAGCAATTATCTGGCAAGAGGTAATAATATAGGCTGGCTTTTCTTTATGTTGATGAATCTGAGTACGGCAGCATTAATGTTATTGCAAGAAAAACCAATATTAATGGTGCAGCAGTTACTATCGCTTTGTTTTGTTATATATGGTTTTAATAAAGCCAGACATAAACAGAGTTAACAAGCTACTGCATCGAAAAACTTCTTGCTCGCGCTCGCATTTTTCCGCTGAGTAAGGTGTTATCAATACAAAACCTAACCCGAAGTATTGAGTGGTTTTAAAAGCGAGTGTTTTGAATGTGGCATAAGCGGCGATTAAATCCAATCCCCTAGGCGATTTCATTTTTTGGCATTAATATTTGTTAAAACTAATACTAACTTGGTGTTTAGCGAGAGTTAACAACTGATTAATACCAATGTCCGCTTTAAAAATATTTGTTTTTTGCACATTGTTTACACATTAACTTGTTAATGTAGTTAATAGTTAACTTAATTACCTATTGGATTTGATATGAAACATTCAAAATATATTACTACTCTTATTGTGCTTTCTTCTCTGGGAATTGTATCTTGTGGTGGAGATAGCGATGTATCAACTGAAGACAACACCGACATTGTTATAGACACAGACACAACAGATACAGAATTAACCACAGGAATATTACATAATGCTTATTCACAGTTTGACAGCAACAATGTAGAGGTGGTCTTAAGTGGCGATAATGTCATTATAGAAACTAATGGCTTACCTAATCACACCTCGCCTTACTGGTCTTCTTCTCATGATTTATATGTAAATCCCACGGTCACTAGTGTTAATGAAATGGCTCCAGGAAATATTGACGAATTTGTTGGCACTTATACGTTAACCGTAGCAAATGAACCTAGCCTTGCTAGTAGCTCCTCATCCACAGGACTTGGTGCAATTGGTATTTCAGTTAGTGGCTCTGTTATTTATAACGATGAAGAGGGCCCCGGTGTACCTTTAGACTCAGCTGTTGGTAGTTTAGACTTCAATGGCGCTCATACTGGCCCGCAAAGTTATCATTATCATTTAGAGCCTATTTCGTTTTCTGAAGATGACAGTAACCTCATTGGCGTTATTGCTGATGGTTTTTTTCTTTATGGTCGTAAATGTAATTCTACAGGTGATTACCCAGCCGATTTAGATGACTCTGGCGGACATACAAGTATCACCCAATATGCTGATGTAGCAGAGTATCATTACCATATTCAAAATGAAGTATACCTAAACAGTTATTACATTCTATTCCCTGGTGATTATCAAGGCTCTGCAAGTGCCATTAATTAATTCACTCGTATTGTTAGTGTTGTTATCTTCATCATTTTATTACATAAATCCCTCGTTACTCTTAGAGGATTTAGCTCAATTTTTGCAGTCAGATAATACGCATACAGTAGTTGATAAACGTGACATTGTACTCTCTAATACTAGTGGTTTAAGGCTTTATAAAGAGCAACCATACACTGGGCAAGTCGCGACATATTATCCTTCTGGACAAATAGCAAAGCTTTCTGAGTTTCAATCTGGTTTACGTCATGGTGAATTAAAACAATGGTTTAAGCATGGGGCCTTAGGTTTTAAAGCTGAATATGTTGATGGAATTTTACATGGCGTATCAAAAAGCTGGTGGGGAAATAGTCACATACGATCGACCTCACACTTTGATCAAGGAAAAGTTCATGGCGAAAGTTTACAGTGGTACGCGTCAGGCGAAATGTTTAAAAAGATGAATTACCAATACGGTAAAGAAGTTGGATTACAACAAGCATGGCGTCGCAATGGTAAGTTATTCAGTAATTATGAATATATCAATGGTCGAATTTTTGGTTTAAAACGTGCAAACATGTGTGTGGAGTTAAAAGATGAAATTATATTTAAGCAACCTTAAAAAGATATTAGTTTTAGCGTGTTATTTCAGTATAGCAACGCAATCTTTAGCTAATAATAGTGCTGAAATTATTACACTGCCTTATTATAATTCTGCTGAATTTTCACCAAAGTGGCTAAAGCCTGAAAGTGAAGCAATCAAAACGTTTCATACCATTTCAGATTTCACTTTCCTCAATCAAGAGGGGCTATTAATTAGTCAAAAAAATCTTGAAAATAAGTTATATGTTGCCAGTTTCTTTTTTACTTCCTGCCCTGGAATATGCCCTAAAATGCGTTCACAATTATCTAAAGTGCAACAGGCATTTTTAAATGATGAACAGGTCAAAATTATTTCTCACTCTATTCAGCCAGAAAATGACACCGTTGAGGTATTAAAAAAATATGCTGATGATCATGGTGTTAACTCAAATCAATGGCATTTAGTGACAGGAGATCGCGACAAAATATATGAAATTGCACGTCAAGATTACTTTGCTAGTGAAGATTTAGGTGAGTTTGTGAGTAATGAAAATTTTTTACATACAGAGAACCTAGTTTTAGTTGATTATAATCGTCATATTCGCGGAATTTATAATGGTTTGAATAAGATATCTGTAAAACATTTGATAGAAGATATTAAAGTACTTAAATTAGAGCAGACTAATAATCAATGATTGATAAAAATCACACTTAAAAAAACGGTTAAGCGCTACTTGGGCATTACTAATAAATGTCAGTAATGCCCCATTAAAAATATATGTTCAGTTTTTTACCTCACAGCTATAACTCGCTATGTCCGCATTGTTGCGTGTAAAGGTAACACCTTGACATGCCTTACTTGTGGCGTCTAGGCGAGTTTAAGTGATATTTTTTAATCAAGTAATTGCGATACAGCACTACTGTTATAAGTTAACCATCTTAATTTGGGATTGATAACATACTCACTAATAGCGCTTACAAGTAATGACTGATAGCCAGTATTGGCTGGTATATTGTTCATCTATATTTTTCATTTTTTACCATATAAAACAGAAAGTGTTCTACTTACGCTTGTTGGTAATATGGTCACGTGAGTTTCCTTGTCAAATATTTGATATGTTAAGTCTATATTTTTGTATGTACTGTTTTCAAGGTGTTTGGAAAACTTCAACATAGCAGGGATCATAGATGCTTTATCTAATGTGCCAACAGACATAAACACTTTAGTGGGCGGTATGTCCCACGTTTCATTTTCTGTGAATCTTAAAACGCTTTGATTTAATATTTCGTTGTTATTCCACCAAAGCGTCGAGGCATTTAAGCCAAATCGAGTAAAATATCCATCAGAATTGATCAAGCAATAGGCAGTAAATAATCCGCCGAATGCCCATCCAGTAATACCTCTGTCGTTATTGGTCTTATAATTTTTTTCTATAAAGGGAGCGAGCTCTGTTTTGATCGATTCTAGAAATTTTGGTGCACCCCCGGTTGTTAAAGAATCTTTTGGCAGGTTATATTTTTTTTCTCTGTCTCTTTCAACAAGCGTGTCTCTAGAGGGCGTAAAATCGTAGAATCTGTTAATCATCCAAGAGTTGAAATCAAGCCCTTGACGAATACCCACTATGATGACTTCTTCAAGCATTCCTGCCGTACTCATAAGGTTTTGCACCCCTTTAAATAAAGGGTAAGAGTAGTGCCCATCTAGCACATATAATACAGGATATGAAATGCTATCCTCAGCACGATAGCTTTTTGGGAACGAAATATATAATTGATATTCCTTATCCATTATTTTTGAAGTAATGGTGTGGTCAGGTTCGGTTATTCTTTCTTTAGGTGCTAATTTTTGACCCCATGCGAGAGTACTAAAAACGAGCAATACCATTGTTGTTAATATTGATTTTGAAATGTTCATTCAAGTTGCTCTCCTTTAATTAATTTTTATTTTCAAAGTGATTAATTGAATGTAATTGATGGGCTGAGGTTAGCGGTTTATTAAAAATCATCACATTGACCTCATATTGACTGAGTAGTAGGTAAAATGAAAATACATCTCACCTCCTATTTTTCATCTAGGTATGACCCTACCATAATTTATGCAGCTAAGCTTTAGGAGGGTGAAACAAGGTAGAAAATATGGAGTTACGGTTGGCTCTACTGTGCAGCAAACACAGGATGATATCTATCTGATAAGGCTCTTGTTCTGGTGATAATATCAATATCACCACTACAAGTGGCTTTTATTTAATTAATTTACTACTCTTTGTAGACCTTGAAATTTAAAGGTCAATAAAAATAAGATCAGTTCGTATTCACCTCCATATTCCATTAAGTGGTTGGCAGTTGTCATGGATAAATAATCACAAAAAGGAAGCCACCATGACTAAAAAGCTAAAAGCTATATCATTGTATTTGTCGCTGTTCATCCTCCTGACGAGTTGGGTATCTATACCTGTAAATGCAGAAGAAAATACCTTAGAAAAAAACATCTCCACTATGTGGATATTTATCCCTAAAGCAGGGCAATTAGCAGATTTTGAAAAAGCGTTCAAAAAACACATTGCATACCGTAAGTCAATGGATGATCCCCGTACTTGGTTAGTCTACCAGGCCGATATGGGGACACAGATGAATGCTTATATAGTTCATGCCTGTTGTGAATCTTGGTCGGATCTTGATGAGTATCGCCAATGGAATGCAAAATCAAAAGCCACTGAGAACTGGCGTGAAAATGTGAGTGAATATATTGCCCATTTCGAACGAAATAGCTCTGAAGCAGATTTAAAAAATAGCAATTGGCCGGCAGATGTGAAATATAAGTATGTGGGTATTAACACCTATGAGCTTAAATTAGGACACAGCGAGGCGCTAGCAAAAGACAAAAAAACGCTCAGTGATGCCGCTAAAACTGAAAATTGGCCATATAATTGGTTTTGGGATGACAGTATCAACGGAAAATTAGAAATGACTCTAGCTATCCCTTATATGAATTATGGGGCTATGGCAGCTGCAGAAATTAAATTTAGTGAAATGTTATCTAAACATTTAAGTAGCAAAGAAAAAGCTAAAGAATTGCTACACAGTTGGGCATCGCACTTTAAATCAATTTCTTATAACGTGTATGTATTACGTGAAGATTTGTCGATGTAAGTTATTCAGCAGCTATCAGCTATAAAAAGTGGCAACATCAGCTTGCCACTTTTTTCTTAATTTTAGCGATTAAGCCGGCAGTTTTCTTCTTTCAAAACCACCATACATACCAGCTAGAAGAGTAAAAGCCAATTCAAGACCTATGTCCATTCGGCCTAGGTGTCTTTAGCCGCAAGTGCATGACACAATCCTAGCCGATATTTATTTATTGCCAATTCAAAAGAGAGCTTCCTCTGATATTAAGACTCCCAAACGATTTTTTCAACAAGGGCTTGGTTTAAGTAGTGTTGAAAGCTTGCCTCAATCTCGGTACGTTTAATTTTTAAAGTGGGTGTTAACAGGTTATTTTCAACGGTCCAATGGTCCTTGAGCACGATTAAGTGATCTAATGCTTGATGGCTTTCTAGTTTAGCGTTTGTTTGCTGTAGCGTCGCTAATAGCGACTGAGTAATAGCAGCATTGGTTTGTTTATTTTGTGAGTTTATTACGACTAAAGCAATAGGTTGCTTTCTGCCTTGACCAAAAACACAAACTTGCTCTATATCGGGGTTATGGCCGAGCAAACTTTCGATGGGTACAGGCGCAACATATTTTCCTTTGGCTGTTTTAAATTGCTCTTTAATGCGGCCAATAATCTTGAAATTACCGTCAATTGTCTCAGTACCCATATCACCGGTGCGAAACCAGCCTTCGATAAAGCTGTCATTAGTTGCTTGTTCATTTTGGTAGTATTGTTTAAAAACGGCTGGCCCACGAATTAGTATTTCTTGTGAGTCGCCAATTTTCATTTCTACACAGGCAACTGGCTTGCCAATACTACCAAGGGCATCCGCTTGATAGGGATAGTTAACGCATGACATTCCTGAGGTTTCTGTCATTCCCCAAGCTTCTGAAATAGCAATACCTATGCTCTTGTACCATTGAAGTGTCCCAGGAGAAATAGGCGCGGTACCCGAGAGAAAGATACGCGAGTTATTTAATCCTAACGAGGTCCGGATTTTTTTTGCGACTAATTGGTTAATGATTGGAATTTTTAATAAGAATTGAAGTTTTTTGTCCGGCATTTTATTTAAAATTTCGCTCTGGAATTTAGTCCATAAACGGGGAACTGAACCAAACACATTGGGCTGAGCCACCTTAACATCATCAATAAAGGTGTCTAAGCTTTCAACAAAAAACACCGAGCATCCTATATAAAAAGAAAGGTTTTCAACAATCGAACGTTCAGTAATGTGTGCTAGGGGAAGGTAAGACATAATATGGTCATCGGCATTGGCTTTCAACCGAGTCGCTGTTTCTAAGGCGGCAGCGCCAAGGTTTTGGCAAGTGATCACCACCCCTTTAGGCTTTCCAGTACTCCCTGAGGTATAAACAAGTGTCATCGTGTCTTCTGTGTTTGCGCTATGAACATTCTCTAAGGGCTCGTTTTCAAGCAATGCCTGCCAAGAGTATTGCCCTGAAATACTTGGGTAAGGAAATATAATTTTAGGAATATGTTGTGCAATCCCTGCCTGTGCTTCAACTAATCCATCTAACTTGCCAACAAAAACGACTTTAGTATCACTTTCCTCAATAATATAGGCAATGGTCGCTCTATTTGCCGTGAAGTAGATAGGCACAGAAATCATGCCGGCCATCATAATCGCTAGATCAGCAATAAACCACTCCGCACAGTTTTTCGATAATATGCCGACTCTATCACCTTTTGACAAGCCCATTTTTTGCAACGCAGATGCTATCCTACGGGCACTGCTATCAACATCACTCCAGGTAAATATCTTAAGTTGACGGTTTATTGGTTGATGTAGGTAAGGTTTGTTGGGGTGTTGTTGCGCTAGTTTTGAAAAACTAGCTAAGGGCGTTAAATTGGTCATAGATGTCCTTATTTTTATTTTATTGAAAGAATATCAAAATAAAAATAAAAGACAACAGTCCCTCGTTAATTTTTTTAATGACAATTAACGAGGCGTGACAGAGGACTTAGGTGTGGTGCTTAGGTATGGTAATTAGGTGTGGTAATTAGGTTTGGCACTTAGCTGTTTTTGCATCTGAAGAAAGCATTTGATTCTAGGGTCATTACTGTCACATCATGCTGATTGACAATTTCATAATTCACACAAATCAAACCAACACCTTGCTTACTTTCAGACAATCTACACTGAGTTACACAGCTTTTTACACTTAAAATATACCCCGGATAGACAGGTGTTAACCACTTCAGATTGTTGATACCAGGTGAGCCAAGTGAGCCATGCTCTTGCGGAAGATTATCAATGAGCATACGCATGAACATCGCCGAAGTGTGCCATCCACTGGCACATAAACCGCCAAAAAGGGAGTTTTTGGCGGCCTCATCGTCTAAATGAAAGTACTGGGGATCATATTTGCTAGCAAATTCTATTATTTCACTTTCCGTTACCTGATAAGCGCCAAACCTAGCGGTATGACCCGGTTGAAAATCTTCAAAATACATATGCTGTCCTCAAATTAGGGTGAGTGAAGGTGTTTAAATAGCAATGAGTAACAACAAAAGCGTCACTACAACACTCATAATAGATGGTTAATTAATCAATATATCATTCCCCATCATAAGCGACCAGATGAGTTGATTTCAACCCCAATAGCTAGCTATTGCTCAATCAGGCGCCTGCTATTGATGATTAATAAAAAAGACCTCGTCAAAGGCCTTTATATCAAAACTGATAGTGGTGAATATTATTTCACTTTCACTGCTTCCAGTTGGTCGACAAAACATATTTCTGCACGACAAACTTTGTCATCTGCCAGCGCATCATCAAAGTCTTGACCTTTTTGATGAGAATTACCGAAACTACGAACTAAAATTGGCTGTGTTTCTGCTAAGGTGGTATCGATAAAAGTAACCATTTGGGTTTTTGTGAGTTTTTTAATTTCAACGACCATTTTTTCATTACTATTGAAATCAAATGCTTTGTTATTAATTTCAGACCAATAATGTGAAGTCCGTTCATTTAAATTTTTATGTTTAGCCTCAATATTTTTAATAAGCCCGGCTTTATAATCGGCGAATTTTTCTTTCGTCATATCATTAACGATAGTTTTATAGTCCACCATAAATTGATCAACACGACGCATTAACTCAACGGGGCCTTCTTTGGGCGATTGAATTAAAAAGGATACCCCAGGGTAATCCTCTAATTTTATATTACGCCCACTTACAATATAGCCAAGTTGCTGGTCAGTTCTAATATGCTTAAAGAATGCAGAATTGACCATGCTGCCAAATAAGTTATATTTAGCTCGGTTAGTAAGTGAGTTGTCACTATTAATATAGTTGGCGATAATGGTAGAGTCATTATGATCAATCGTTAATTCTTGCGTTAATCCGTGTTGCGTTTTGTTTAACTTAATGACTTTATCAGCACGAGTTTTAGCATCTGAATTTTTCATATTAAGTAACCATAAGGTTTTTGCTAATTGCTCTGATTCTGCTTTTAACATATTACCATGGGCTAATATTTCAATGTCTATGTGCTGATGGAAGTCATTGATGTATTTTTCCAGTCCGTTAATCGTCACTTGGTTCAACGCGTTGGCAAGGGCGTTTTCAGAGTAAACCTTGCTACGTTGAAGTTGTGCCATTGCTGAGCGAGCTTGGCTGTATGGACGATCGAATTTAGCGTTATTCCATTTACGTATTAATCGTTCTTTATGCAAGGCAAATGCAGCTTCATCAATAGTAAGATGGCGAATGCGGTTATTAATGGTTTTTAACAGCTCTACTTGTTTTTCATCATAACCCTTTACGCCAAAGCCCATACCTGCACTTGTTGACCATAGGTTATAGTTCAAGCCCGCTTCTTTTGCTGGGTAACCAAATTCGTTTAAGCTATCGTTTAATAACGCATTGTAAAGATAATTTTTTGCTCTGGCGCTAGCGTCTTTACCTGCTTGATCAGAATAAAATTGAACATAAACGGCAGCCTTAGGGATCCTGAATTTTGTATCTTGTTTATGCCAAAGTTTAAAGCCCGGTTTTTCAAATACAACTTCTGGATTTAAAACATCCGACTCGATCGCTTTTAATGTTAAATCAGTGGCGATAAACGGGTTAGCTACGGGTAAATATAATGCTTCAATTACTTTCGGTGCTTTGTAGCGTGCAATTTCACTATTATTTAATTGAGTTATTGAATATGGAGTGTCATATTCAGCTTGTACTTTATCTGTTTTCAGCCCTTTCGCTACCAGTACCTGACGCATATTTTCAGGAGTCATCTGAGATAAATAGTCTAATACCAGTTGATGAGAATAATCGGTATATAAATAGTTGGAGTTTAAAATATTTTTAGCGGCGTAATATTGCAATTGACGAGACAAATTGCTCGCAGTAGCCGATGCAGAGCCCTTTTCTTTAAAGTCAAAGTTGGTTTTTGCAATGGCATTAAGCTCGTTGAAATAGGTTTGATTGAATTTTTTATCCACTAATAGATGTAAATATGAAAATACCGCTTCATTGACGGCTTGATAATCTTTCAGCCCTTTGGGTGTTAACGTCATTTCTACATTAACTTGCTCAAAATCGTCAGGGCCGTAATAACCAGTGCTTAACGATTCAATTAATCCTTGTGCTTTTAAGTAGCTAAATAAACTGCCTGCTCCTTCTTGCCCTAAAAGCGACGCAACTAAATTTAAAGGCTTTTGTTCAAGGTATTTTGTTGAATTAGGTACCGGGAAATACAATGATAATGTACGAGTATCTTTCATTGGTGTAATGCTGATATTTACCCCTAACTGCTCAGGTAAATAAGGCTTAACCTGCACGGGTGCCGATTTATCACCATTGTTTACAATGGCTGAAAACTTCTCACGAGCCCACTTTTCCAGCGTATCTAAATCTTCACGACCGACTAATGAAAGAGCCATTTTGCTTGACGTATAATGTTTTTTGTACAGTGCTTTTAAATCATCAATTAATAAATTATTATCGCGATCGGCCAGGGTATCTAAGTTACCAACGGAAAACTGGCTTGCCGGGTGCGCTTGATTGGTTGTATCTTTTAACACCTCATAAATACGACGCGCATCATCTTTAATTTTCATACTGTATTCAGAGTGAACCGCATTTTTTTCACGAGCAACGTATTTCGCAGCAAGTGATGGAGAAATAAAGAATTGAGCAAAACGGTCGGTCGCTTCTTCAAAGGCATCCTGGTTTACCTGAAAGAAATAATTCGTATGCTCCTGGCCGGTACCGGCATTCGACCAACCACCATTCGCTTTTAAGTATTCGTCATATTCGCCAACTTTCGGATACTTATCTGTACCTAAAAATAACATGTGCTCAAGAAAGTGGGTTAAACCTTGACGATTTTTTGGATCGGCCATATGCCCGATATGAACATCCATAGAAGCAGCTGATTTATCCGCTTTGCTGTCTGAAACTAAAATCACTTTTAAATCATTTTCTAATGTTAGATATCGATACTGGCGGTCGTCGTTTTGGCTTTGAACGATGTTCTGGTTTTGAGCGAAAGCATTGGCGGGAAATGAAGCAAGCTGAGCATTTTGGGAAGGTGCTGTTGGAGTACAACCATTTAGTGTGCCAATACTCAGTACTGCAGTAACAACGGTGACTACTAACGTACGATTTAAATGCATATTGTATATCCTCAAGGTAAATTATTGTTTTTGTTTACCAAATATACACCGACAAACAAAGATGTAACAGGGTTAGCTAACATAGAGATGTTGCAAAACAATTCAAGAACGCCAGTAAAAACAGGTAAAAATAGGCAAGTGTTTCTTTTGAATGAAATACAAGGTGATAAAAACATCAGTATAAGTAGACTTATTCGAACGTTAATAAGCATGGATGTGCAAATCTTTTAATGGATAAGTAGTTGCTAATGTTAGGCGTTCAATAAAAAGGCGAATCCTTTCTCTGTTCGCCCTTTTTATGTTGGTATACTCCTTAATTATGGGTGGCAGAATAAGAAGTTAGCTAAAATATTTATAAATCAAACAATCTCAATATATTGTGTTCATCACCGATGAATACGTCTAAACTACGCTAGTCTAAACGATTATAATTACGCTATCCTAAAAAATTGGCACTGTTTATTTAGGATACTCAAATAAACAGACTGAATAGGTAATGTGAAAACAGGCGTAGCAAACGAGTATGAAAATAGACAATGAATCTCGAAATTAGTGACTGTTATTGATCAACAGCACACCTCAAATCTACGTTAATGAATTAATTTTTAAGGAAAAAAATGAAAAATATCACTATCCCCCTAATGACTTGTTTAGCCTTAACCGCCTGTACTACTTTTGACCCATATACGGGTGCTCAAGAAGTCAGTAATACCGCCAAAGGCGCTGGTATTGGAGTGGGTGTTGCTACGATTGCTGCTTATTTAGCCAACAAAAATGAGGACGATATAAGTAAAAGAAATCAGCGAATTTTGAGGGCTGCTGCAGGTGGCGCTGCTATTGGCGGTGGTATTGGTTACTATATGGATACCCAAGAAGCTAAACTAAGAAAACAATTACGTGGTTCAGGCGTCAGCGTTGAACGTGAAGGTGATAACATCAACTTAATTATGCCTGGCAATATTACCTTTGCTTCAGGTAATGCCGATATTGAGCCCAGCTTTTTATCTGTGTTAGATTCTGTTGTTTTAGTCTTAAAAGAATTCGACAAAACTTTAATAGTGGTTGCTGGTCATACCGATAGTTCAGGCTCTGATGCACTTAACCAGCGTTTGTCTGAACGCCGCGCTCAATCTGTTTCTATCAACTTAAAAGCTGCTGGTGTGATCACCGATAGAATAGATGTTGTTGGTTTTGGCGAAACTCAACCTGTTGCAAGTAATACAACCCAAGCTGGTAAAGAGCTTAATAGAAGAGTAGAAATTACTCTGTTACCAATTAAAGAGTAATTTACTATGAAATATTTATTGTTGATTTTAATGACCTTTGTACTAACCGCATGCCAAACGGTAACGGAGCTGAGAAATGCATCGTCAAAAGGTTTGGCTAATAGTTATTCTTGTGAACAAATAAACGCAGCACTTACTGCTTATGAAGCAGACAAAACTTCTTTTGTGGCGCTTAAGCAAATTGCGACTATGTCAGGACTAGCGATTGGACCAAGCTCAGAAACGGATGCTAGCTCATATTACGACAATGTAAAGTCAGCGTCGAGTATTGCGCTGCTTGTTCAAGGTTGCCCTCCTAGAACTTAAATGAACCTTATGCTGTCACCGATAATAACGACTCATTAGCAATACGAGCTGTTGCTAATGTTAGGCGTTAAATCAAAAGGCGAACCAGAAAGGGTTTGCCTTTTTTTATTTTACTCTAGCCCTAGCCCCTAACTCTGATGACAGCATAAGGCTTGATGTTTAAAGGGGCTTGTTCGGCTTGTCATTTCGATGTAAAGTATAAAGTATATTGTTTAATATCATCATTAGCTATAGTCACTTACTGTCAGGTTTAGCCATTTTATTGAAGTAAAAAATGCAATCTAGCATATTCGTTTCTTATCGTTCTCACCCAAAGCGTTCTCACCCAAAAAAAGGTGCCAGCATGCGTCACACATTACCGATACTCCTTCTAGCTGCATGTGCGGGGCCCAATCTAAACATTGACGAAAAAACGATCACCAGTAATAGCATTACTCATTAAGCAGAATGAAGAATAGCGGCATTGTATTCGTTTAACCGGTCGCAACTAAGCCCATTATTACCGTTGAAGATTATCCAATGCTTGCCTTTGGCCGGCAGTGTTAGGAAATACACAAGAGAAAATAATAATATTGATAATTAATTAATTAAATAAATAAATAAATAAATAAAATTACGTTATGGGGATAATATTAATGACCACAAACACCATTCAAAAAATGAGCACGAATATAGTGTTTATTTTACTCGCTTTACTGGCATTTAATCAGACATTATTTGCTCAAGATTATAACTTTACTGCGGCCAAAAACGTATTAAATGGCTATGTCAACACTAATAAACTCGCTGGCGGAGTTATTTTGGTGATGAAAGACGGCAAAGAGCTTTTACATTTTGCTTCGGGTATGCAAGATATTGAAGCCAATAAAGCCATGCAAACTGATAGTATTTTTCGCATCGCTTCTCAAACAAAAGCATTAACCGCTGTTGGCGTAATGATACTAAAAGATAGAGGTTTGTTAAAACTGGCCGACCCGGTATCTAAATATATCCCTTCGTTTAAAAAAACAACCGTACTTATAGTCAATGCAGACAAGTCTCATTCGATAGTGCCTGCACAGCGAGAAATTACTATTCATGATCTGCTGACTCACACTTCTGGCATAAGCTATGGTGGTGGGCCAATTGAAGAGCAATGGAAGTCGATAGGGCTTTATGGTTGGTATTTTGCTGATAAAGACCAAAGTATAGCGCAAGCTTTAGCCCCAATTACAACACTGCCGCAACAAGCACAACCGGGTACAGACTTCGTTTATGGCCATAATTCTGATTTACTAGGCGTTATAATCGAAACAGTGGCTAAGAAAAGCCTTAAGGATTTTTTTGATGATGAAATTACTCACCCGTTAGAGATGAAGGACACCCATTTTTACCTACCGCCAAGTAAGAAAAACCGCCTTGCAGCAGTTTATAATGGCACTGACACGGTTATTAAACGAGCTGACGATGCCGATAAAATAAGTGATTTTAAGACCAGCCAAGGCCATTATGTTGAGGGCCCACAAAAAGCTTATTCTGGTGGTGCTGGATTGCTTTCAACCGCTGGTGATTATGCAAAGTTATTATCGATGTTACTGAACAAAGGCACCTTAAATGGAATCAACATTTTATCTCAAGCTTCGGTCGAGGAGATGATCAGTAGCCAAATACCTGATATTGATATGCCATGGGATGGTTATGGTTTTGGTTACGGTTTTGGGTTAACCATGGCTAACGAAGGGGCTTTAAAAGGTAAAACCATACGATACGAGTGGGGCGGTGCCTACAATACAAAATATTATGTGCGCCCTGACGACGGCGTTATTGTGGTTTATCTTACCCAGCTAAGACCTACTAAAGGATTAAAAGATTGGGCTGAAATTGATGCGGAAATCAGCCTTGCTCTGGGGATAAGCAACTGAGCATGAATGCAAGGTAATAACGTGGCATTATGCTTGTACAACCGATTATCTTGCTCTAGCCCTTAACTTAACCGTTCACGGTTATGGGCTGAGTCAAAGCCAATATAAGGCCCCGCTGGTATAATACGTGTTGGATTAATGGTTTCGTGACTACCATAGTAATGTGCTTTGATGTAATCCATTGCCACAGTGTCACTAATGCCAGGTACTTGATATAAATCCCGTACATAACCCCAAATATTGGGGTAATCGACAATGCGGCGCAAATTACATTTAAAATGACCAACATAAACGGCATCAAAACGCACTAAAGTGGTAAAAAGTCGCCAGTCTGCTTCGGTAATAGTATTGCCTGTTAAGTAACGACGGTTTGCTAAGCGTGTTTCTAAAGTATCGAGGGCATCAAAAACCTCAACTACCGCTTCGTCATACGCTGCTTGAGTGGTAGCAAAACCAGCGCGATAAACACCGTTATTAATGGTTGGATAGATAAATGCATTCAGCGCCTCAATTTCTGTTAGCAGGTGTGCTGGTGAAAAGTCACCCGGTAAGGCACCTACCTCATCAAACGCTGAATTAAACATACGAATAATTTCAGGTGATTCATTGCTCACAATCGTGTTGGTTTGCTTATCCCATAAAATAGGCACAGTTACTCGCCCGGTATAATCAGCTTGTGCCGCGGTATAAATTTCATGGACGTTTATGGCATGATGAATCGGGTCGGCTACCACGCCTTCACCGGGGGCAAATGTCCAGCCTTCATCACCCATAAAAGCATTTACTACCGACATTGATATCATGCCTTCTAAGCCTTTAAGTTTGCGATAGATAATGGTGCGATGTGCCCAAGGGCAGGCTAGTGACACATATAAGTGATAACGATTAGGCTCAGCTTTAAAACCAGCGTTGCCTGATGGGCCAGCGACACCATCTTTTGTGACCCAATGGCGAAAACTTGGTGCTTTACGCTCAAAACGACCACCCGTAGATTTTGTGTCGTACCAAGTGTTTTGCCATTTACCGTCTACTAAAAGTCCCATTGTTTACTCCTAAAATTTTTGGTGTATAAGGTTAGTTAAGGGCAAGGCAAACGCGTTTGCTACTATCACCCATTCATCCATCGTTGTTTGTAGGACGTAGCTGTTGTTTATTTAAAATGGCTTAAGCATCTGCTTTGGTTGCACGATTATCTAAGGCAAAAGCCCCAGGACCATGAACAAATAACGTTAAGAAGCCACCCGCAATGGCGATATTTTTCATAAAGTTAGTCATTTCTGCTTGGTTACTGAAATCAGCATGAAACAGTAATGCTGAAACAATGCTGAAACCCGCTAGCGCGATAGCCGCATATTTAGTTTTCCAGCCTAAAATAATCGCTAAGCCGCCTAGTGCCTCGGTTAAAATAACCAACGGTAATAAAAAACCGGGAACGCCCATTGCTTCCATATAACCTTGTGTGCCTGCGTATTGTGATATTTTTGTCAGCCCTGACATAAAGAACATGATGGCTAAAAAGAAACGAGCGGTTGGTGCGGCAAAAGTTTGTAATGTATTCATGGTAAATCTCCCGATTAAATTAAGTTAATTGTGTGGTATTCGTGTTGCCTTGTTGATGAGGTAATCTTATTAGTAAACAAAAAAAGGATAAACACAGGAATTGAGAAAACATTGTAGCCATTTTGAGAACAACAAGGTATTGCCAACCCTTTGCTATGTTCAGGGCAATGGCGCCTGTTTTATTATTAAGTCTGCTCCCAATAAGGATGGTCACCGAAGCGTTCAACCAAAAAATCAATTAAGCTACGCACTTTAAGGGGCAAATGTCTGTTGGCTGGGTAAACCGCATAAGCATGCATGGTTGGTACTTTATACTCTGTAAGCAAAGGGACTAAGGTTTTAGTTGCCAGTGACTGCCAAATAATAAAAGTAGGTAAATATGTGATGCCGTGATTTGACTCTGCTAGTGATTTAAGAAAATCACCATTGTTGGCAACAAAATGTGGCTCAAGATAAACAACCTCGTCTTTCCCTTCTTTAGTAAACTTAAGGCCACTTTGCTCGGTGCCGCCGTATTTAAGTAACCGATGCTGTTTTAGCTCACTAGGGGTTTTTGGCTCTCCATGGGATTTTAAGTATTCTGGGCTCGCACATAACACATGCTTAATGGCTGCTATTTTTCTTGCTTGCAAGTTAGAATTGTCTAATTGACCGATGCGAAAGGCCAGATCTACCCCTTGTTCAACGATATCTATTTTTTGATCAGAAAAGTGAATATTCAATTTTAGATCCCCATGGTGTTTTAAAAACACATCAAGGGCTGGCGCCAAATGATGCAGACCAAAGGATAACGGCACGGCAATTTTTAAGGTACCAGCTAATGCTCTTTTATTACTTGATGTTTGGCTGTTTAACTCTTGCACTTCATCAATAATGAGCTTGCTGCGTTTATAATACTGCTGACCGGCTTCAGTAAGGCTAGACATGCGAGTGGTACGATTGATTAACTTAATACCAAGCTTATGCTCTAACGAAGCTAAGCGTTTACTCACCGCTGATTTAGCGATATTCATTTGCTCAGCCGCCTTAGTAATACTTCCCGACTCAACCACCCGTAAAAAAATAGTCATATCTTCAAGTTGTCCCATATTCCCCTCCCAAGCATTTACACATGATTGTTTCCTTTTAGTTAACTATGTTTTTATTTTACACGTATTTATCCTTTAATTGTTAACAACTATTATAGTTTCATCAAGTGTTAATCAGGCTTTTATGATTAATACTACCGTTACATAAATGAAAAAAGGAGCATTATTATGCCGCAACACACTGACCCACTAGCGGGAAAAATTATTGCAACAAAGACGATGAGAGAGCTTAATCTTATTTCTCAGGGCCAACCTAGCTCTGATGGCGATGGGGTTAAATTAACGCGCTTGATCGGCAATAAAACGCTGAATATGTTAGATCCGTTTTTACTGCTCGACCTGTTTGAGTCTGACCAGCCCAATGACTATATCGGTGGTTTTCCTGATCACCCCCACCGTGGGTTTGAAACCGTCACTTATATGCTGGCGGGTAAAATGCGCCATAAAGACAATGCCGGTAATGAAGGAGTTATATCGGCAAACGGTGTGCAATGGATGACGGCTGGAAAAGGTGTGGTTCATTCTGAAATGCCTGAGCAAGAGTCAGGCTTACTGAAAGGTTTTCAACTTTGGATCAATTTACCTAAAACACATAAAATGACTGAGCCTGTATATCAAGAGTTTGCGGCCAATAAATTGGCCATGGAATATAATGATGATGGAAGTGAAATTAGAGTCATTTCAGGGTCAACCAACAAGGGAACCACAGGCCCAGTGAGTAATACCTTTGTAAAGCCAACCTATATGGATGTAAATTTGCCGGCAGGAACCACCTTTGAACAAACCCTGCCCATGGCCGATAATGCCTTTGTTTTTGTAATCGAAGGCCGTGTATCGGTAGGAAATAATAGTCAAGGACTGCAGCAAAACCATCTAGGTATTTTATCTAACGGCGATGCTGTAACCATTACCGCGTGCTCTGACAATAGCCGTTTTTTACTGATATCAGGCAAGCCACTCAATGAACCCGTTGCTAGGGGAGGGCCCTTTGTGATGAATACCAGAGCCGAAGTGATGCAAGCCTTTGATGACTTTCAAGACAATAAATTTTAGGTGTATCAAATAAACTTTGTAAGCCATGGGTTTTACGTTAAGCAATAACATAAGGTCGCTTACCCTTAACTATGGGTGGCTGCATAAGATTACTGGGGATGCAGTGCGTTTTCTAAATGTAAAAATGTGATTGAAATAGGTTAGTAAAATTTAGCTTTTAACAAGTAATAGCTCTTTGTTGCGATTAGTTACTTTGGCCATTTAATGAAGGGTTGAGGTGTATGGCAAAATAAAACAAAGCCAATTGAGAGTGCCCTTTTTATTTTTTATTGTTATTGGTTTAGCGAACACTTTTAAACTAAATAAAAAATAAAACAATTTATTTGTAACCTTTGGCAAAGTGGTGCGTAATTATAACTATGAAAGGAAATCAATTTAATAAAATACTCGAAGAACATCAGCAACGAATTTATTCGTTAGCTTTATATATTTTACGCGACAAGCATGAAGCGGAAGATATTACACAAGATGTTTTTACGCGGTTATGGCATAACTTAGCGCAAGTAAACATGGTAAAAGTGTCTGCTTGGCTCTCAGCCGTAACCCGTAATGCGTGTATTGATAAACTGCGTAAAGGTAAAGAATTTAGCCAAATTGAAGACCAACACCAAATCACAAGAAACCATGAAGAACCAGCAGGAAACTTACAGCATCAAGAGTTAAGTAGTTGGTTAACAAATGCTATATCTTGCTTAAAAGAGCCTTACAGTTCGTTGATCATGCTTTGCGATGTTCAACAAACCAGCCAAAGTATTGCGGCTCAATCACTTAATTTAACCACCAGCCAAGTAAAAGTATATTTACACCGTGCGCGGCGTCAATTGAAAAATATTTTAAAGGAGTATACCCATGAATGATGACCAATCATGGCAGAAACCATTAGATAATTTTTTAGCTAATAATGACATTTCAACCGACACTCGAGTGCTAGCAAGAGCGTTGTCAGACAATAGTGAATTAATTAATGAAAAGCTCAGTAATCAACACATTAGTGAGTTGGAGCAAGCGTTACATATTGAACAACACTTACACGAAATAGGCTTACAACCATTACCTACCACGTTAACCAATAAGTTACAGAGCATTGGAAAGTCTGAAAAAAATAGCAGAGTAGTTTTTGGTTACTTTAAGCCAAGCTGGAAAAAACTAAGTGCACTAGCAGCAACAGTTACCGCAGTTGCTTTACTTAATAGCAATATGATCAATGCACCAACAACCCAACAACCCTCACTAGCAGAAATAAAACAGGCTCAACAAGAGTTAGCAATAGCACTGCAATACATTGCATTTGCTAAAAATATATCAACGGAACAAATTAATCAGACCTTTAACGAAAATATTCAACAACCATTGAATCAAGGCTTATTGAAACCACTGACCCATTTTAAGGAAACATCATGAAAAAATTATTATCAGCATTTATTTTCTTCACTTCATCATTATTTATTGGTAGCTCTGTTTTTGCCAGTGACATTACCCAAGAGCGAGGTTATGTAGATTTTGCAAACCTCGACTCTGTTTATGGTGAGCCTAGAGTAATGGTTAATTTGAATAAAACCATGTTAGGTTTTATCAGTAAACTTAACATGTCTGACCCAGAATCGTCTGAGTTAATCAGTAAATTAAAAGCGGTACGGGTACAAATTTATAATATGACTGATAACGAGCAACCCGCATTAGATTTAATCGCTAAAGTAAGTAACGATATTAAAACTAAAAACTGGTTACCTATTGTGTCTGTTAATGAAAAAGATGAAAAGGTACGAATATTTACCAAAATCACTGATGATATTATGGATGGGCTAATGGTAATGGTAATTAACAACGGTGATGCAAGCGAAGAGTCCGAAGCGGTATTTATTAATATTGTGGGCGAAATAGACCCTGCGCAAATTAATAAAGTAACTGAATCACTTAACATTGATATTGACTTAAAATAACGAGTAAACCATGAAAAAATTAACAGTGTTACTCAATAAAGCAAAATTATTATTGGTGATTGCTGGCGGTTTGTTGCTCACCGGGTGTGGCATTACCGCTGGCGGCCTTCACCATCATCCAGGTTATGCCGATATTACATCACCATACTGGTGGCAAGCTGACAACGAGTTAAACTTATCTTTAGGGCCATTAGCTATAGGCACTGCACGTTGGTTTATTGATATCGATGAAGACCCTACAATTAAGGCTTTATTAAACGACCTTGATGGTATTCGTATTAGTGTGTATAAAGTTGAAGAAAACAGTGAGCTATTTAAAGGTAACTTTGACGACACACAAGCCAGTTTGCGCGCCGTTGGTTGGCAACCCATTGTGCGTGTTAATGATAATGAGTCAACCGACTATTCATTAATGTTTGTTAAGTCCAGCGGAGACGTTATTGATGGCTTAGTGGTACTTTCACTTTCAGACGAAAAAGCTGTGTTTGTTAATATCATTGGTAATATTGACCCCGACTCTTTTGAACCTATTATGGAACAAATTAATAACAAGCATAACACCGCAAAGCAATCAGCAGAGTAGGGGTATTAAAGCCTATTCAGTGCCTGGGTAAACTTAATAGGCTTGAAATAAACACCTAGTTAACACTTATTTTATCTAGTGATTTTATCTACTGATTTTTAGCGGCATCTTACCTTATTCACTTATCTTTTAGAGACTCACTGGCTGGTAATCACACAGAAACGAGCCCTTTACTCACCCAGTTTTTTTAACTGAGGCAATAAACTCACTTGTTTAATTGGTTTGTGCCGTTGCCTAAGTTTTCTATTTTTATAACTCGATGATTGACACGCCCCTGCCCGTATATCAACCTCTTTTTTTCCTGGGCTTTCCTTTTTTTATAGTGCCAAAAACTAATCAAGCCATTGTTTTTATGATTAAATTTATCATGATTACTGTGGTGTAATAGGATGTAATGTTAAGGCTTAAGCAGATGAACTATGATTGACAATTAAGCCTGTAGACATCTAAAATAAAGCCAATTTAGGGCTGATTTTTTTACTCTAATTATGGGTGGCATAATAAGATTTGCAGAATAAGATTCTCTATACGACGCTCTCACTTATTAACGGTCTTTCAAACAGAGGAGCCAGCTGTTAGTCGAACTATCGTATGTTCAGGGTCAACCA
>JAWUYA010000067.1:0-11224 GCA_034111045.1 Colwellia sp.
TCAACTAGATGGCTCTCTTTCGAGCATCGACTGGCAAACTAAAAAAATAACGCCCATTGTAAGCACTTACCAGAATAAACGCTTTAACTCGCCAAATGATCTAACCATAGCTTATGACGATACTATTTATTTTACTGACCCGAATTGGAACATACCCTCAAACATTAATTTGGCTAATGTGCAAGGTGGTGGGCAACCAGGGTCAATTCAACCCGGCCAACGAATTTACCGGGTTACAGCTGACGGCATACTAAAGGTAACAGCCGTTACAGAGCTCGTACCCGCACTAAGTGACAAACCCAATGGCATTATCTTGTCTCTTGACCAACAACAATTAATTGTTGGTGGGTTACAAGGTTTATGGGCGTTTGATTTAACTTTAGGTAAAGTTTCCAACCCTCAGCAATTATTAGATACGCCAATTGATGGCTTAGGCAAAGATTGCAGCGGTAACATTTATATAACTACTACCCGAAAGACGGCAAACAGAAAAGATGGTCAAGTTGTGGTAATACTCAATAAGCACTACTTAGAGATTGGTAGCTTAAACGTGGTTGGCATTCATATAGCCACTAATATTGCCTTTGGAGGAAACGATGGCAAAACTTTATTTGTCACCGGCCTAACCGCACCTATGAACGGTGATAAACTTCGTCAGTGTGGCGATAAAGCCTGTCTAAAAGCAGGTATTTACACAACAAAATTGAACGTACAAGGCTTTCCATTTTAACGATGCTGCTCTTTATTTAAGCCCACCTCTGTATAAGCTTCCTTTTTATCCATCAAGGTTTCACTCGCACAATGTTCTTGACGAAAAGCGGAAGGACTTTGTTTAAATAATTTAAGAAACTGGCGGCTAAAATAACTGTGATCAGTAAAGCCGGTATCATTAGCAATAATGGCAATAGCAAGGTTTGTTTCTATTAATAATCGCCTAGCGTTTTCCAAACGCACTTCATTAATAAACTGTTTAGGGGTTTTGCCTAAAAACTTTTTAAAGCGGCGTTCTAACGCACTAATAGATAGATGGGTGATATCAGCGAGCTCCTTCAAACAAATATTCTGCATATAGTTTTTTCGTACAAAATGAACTGGCTCTTTTAAGGCATCCATTGCAAAGAGCCCTAATGACGTTTTTTCTAAATGTCGTGAAATACCATAAGAGCCAATAGCTTGGCCTTGCTCATCACGCAACGACCGTTTTGATGTAGTAAACCAAGCAATATCACCCGACTTAGTGTTATTCATCTCTAAGCGGTTATTGACCACTCCCCCATCCATGACTTTTTGATCGTCGACACGAAACTGTTTAGCGATATGAGAGGGAGAAAAATCAAAATCACTTAGTCCGGTAATTTGAGCCAGTGACGTAACCCCGAGATGCTCTAAAAAGAACTGATTTGCATAAACAAAGCAGCCTCTTTCATCTTTTACCCAAAAAATCACATCAGGCATCAGATCAAACATTTCAATAATTTGTTTAATTCCAAACTTATTAATAAATGTATCAACACAAACTGACGACATGGCTTTTTTGTTCCCCTTTTAATACTTAGCTTTAGTAACAACTTAAACCAAAATTGAATACCTGATGAAATAATAGTGTATGTGCATAACATAAAATTTACAACGCCGATTTTGTTACAAAAACAACCGATTTCCTCTTAACACTGCAGACAACAATAACTTTATAGTTAAACCTGACTTTTAGGAGATATTTAGATAAATAAACTTAACTTACACCGTCATCTATTTTAATTATCTCTGTATTTAATTGAGTAGATTAACTAAAACGTCAATTGAAAATTATAGACCGTCGAGGGGGTAATAATGATCAAGGGTCTACATGTATAAGAACAAGAAAACTAGGCATAACCATAAATCAGAACCAAACCATAAATGTTTATGGGTCAGTAGAAATAAGCACAATGTTCGATATTTACTGGAACTTAATAATAATAATGTATAAAAAGGAATTAAACATGAACCACAAACCATATAAAATTTTTAATAAATCCCTGATAGCTAAAAGCATAAGTTTACTGCTTGGTACAACAGTGATGGCTCCGGCGCTTGCTGAAGAAACTAAAAAAGATGAGGCTGCTATTGAAGTTATCCAAGTTACCGGTATGCGAGGTAGTTTATCTCAATCAATGAATGTTAAGCGTCAATCTTCTGGTGTTGTTGACGCTATCTCTGCGGTAGATATGGGTAAATTCCCAGATACTAACCTTGCAGAATCCTTACAGCGTATTACCGGTGTATCGATTAACCGTGTTAATGGTGAAGGTTCTGAAGTGACTGTACGTGGCTTTGGTGGTAACTATAACTTAGTGACATTAAATGGCCGTCAACTGCCAGCAGCCAATGTAGGAACCATCACAGGTAACCCACAAGATAAAGGGGCAACAGGCTCTAGTCGCTCATTTGATTTTTCAAATATCGCCTCAGAAGGGGTGAGCGGTATCGAAGTTTACAAAACAGGTAGAGCAGCTATTGCTACTGGTGGTATTGGTGCAACAATCAACATTAACACCCTTAAGCCTTTGGACCAAAGCGACAATATTGCCTCTGTTGGAATTAAAGCGGTAAAAGATGATAGTGGTGATGGCATTACTCCTGAAGTGAGTGGCGTTGCTAGTTGGGTAAATGAAGAATCAAATTTTGGTGTGTCATTATTTGGTTCATTCCAAGAGCGGGACTCCGGCAGTCGCCACATGAGTGTTGAGCAGTTTCAGTTACGTGAATGGTCAGCCGGTGATTTGTCAGATTTCACCAACCCAGGTGTTGTAGCGGTGAATCCACCTACTGTTGGTCAAATTGTTGCCATTCCTAGTAATATAGGTTTAGGAACGAACCAAGATAATCGTGAACGTACTAATGCTATGTTAACGTTACAATTTGAGCCAATGGAAGAATTACGATTAACGGCTGATGTTGCTTACGCAAGTAACGAACAAAATTCTAGATCACTCATTGATGGTATCTGGTTTTCACAGCAGTTCGATACCGTTGAGTTTGATGGTAATCCAGTAGTCTCAACTCCCGTTAAATTTTCTGAAGATATTGAAGGCGGTAAGGATTTTTTCTTTCAAAACTTAGCATTAGCCACTAAAGATGAATTAATATCTTTTGGTTTTAATGCCGACTATGAAGTGAGTGATGATTTAAATTTACGTTTCGACATTGCCTCATCAGAAGCTAAAAGTGGCGGTAATGGACCATTAGGTAAAAACAACATCCGCTACAACTTAGCTGGTGCTAATGCTGGCTGGCAAGCGGTTGACTTTACTCAATCTATACCTCAAGCAAGTATACTGATTGATGATATGGTAAAAGGTAACGCTAATGGAATCTTTGATAGAGAAGATATTGGCTCCCAAGTAACACAATCGGATATATCTAATCAAAAAACCACTGTTGACCAACTAAGTTTTGATGGTACCTGGCTGGGTGATGACATCACAGTAGATTTTGGTGTGGGATATCTTGCTACAGAAATGACACAAACTAATACCTCTACCAGTGATGCTTTAGGCGGCTGGGGTGTCGATAATCCAGGTGATATTGATGCTATTCAGGAAGGTTTGTTTTCACAAAGTTGTACCGCTTGTGCATTTGAAGATAATGACACTTCTGGTGTAGCAGGCGCAGATGCGGCCGCGGGCGGAACAACAATTCCACTTGGTAGTGTTTCATTCGGTGGTGACCCAGTTGAGCTTTTAGCCATAACGGGACAACAACTTGGCGGTGTTAGCCTAGCAACGTTAACGGCTGCTGGTTCCGCTGACAATATCATTGAAGAAGATATCCTTTCTGCTTATGTACAAGTGAATATGGATTATGAGATTGGCAACATGCCTTTAAACATAGTTGCGGGTCTTCGCTATGAGCAAACTGATGTAACTTCAACGTCAAATCAAATTGTACCTCTAGCAATCGTTTGGGAATCTGATAACGATTTCAGAACTGACCTAAGTGCGAATTCCGAGGCTTTAGTCGCTGAACATGACTACTCTAACTTTTTACCGAGTATTGATTTCACGCTGGATGTAAATACAGAAATAAAAGCCCGTGCTTCTTTTAGTAAAACATTAGCTCGACCTGCTTATAATCAATTATTTAATTCTACTTCGGTATCGGCACCGTCACGACCTACTGCATTAGGTGGAACACCAACAGGCAATTCAGGTAATGCAAAACTAAATCCGCTTGAATCAACGAACATTGATTTATCTATTGAATGGTATTACAACGACTCAAGCTTACTATCTGTAGGCTATTACAGAAAAGACGTTAAAAACTTTGTTGGTATTGCACAAGTGACTAAACCATTATTTGGTTTGACTGATGCTTCTTCAGATGCAGCTGGTACGTTATCAGGTCAAGCAGCAGATGAATTAGCAGCTTTAGGCTTTGATAATAACGAGCGCAACTTGTTCACCATGACCGCTATGTTACAAAACAATATCGCAGCATCAACGTTTGAAAACACCCAAATATTTGCTGATAATATATTCAGTGTTTATGATGTTACACCAGAAGCAACTGACCCAGCGCTTCAATTTCAAGTCACTAATCCGGTCAACAGCGACAGTGCCGTTATTGATGGTTTTGAGTTTGCTTGGCAGCATTTCTTTGGTGACACCGGTTTTGGTTACCAATTAAACTACACAACCGTTAACGGTGATATTGGTTATGACAATGGCGGGTCTATCAATGCTGACCAATTTGCATTGGAAGGTTTAAGTGATTCAGCCAACGTAGTATTCATTTATGAAAATGAACAATTTTCATCACGTATTGCCTATAACTGGCGTGATGAGTTCTTAAGTCAAGTGAACCGAGGCTTTGGTAACCGTAACCCTATACATATCGATGAATTTGAACAAATTGATATTAACGTCAGTTATAGTCCGCTTGAAGACTTAACAGTGAGCTTAGATGTAATCAACTTAACGGAAGAAGGCCAACGTCAGTTCGGTCGAAGTCGCAATAATGTTTTCTTTGTTCAAGAAGCCGATAGACGTTATGTCTTAAGTGCTAATTACAAATTCTAAATATTGCGCTTCCTCAGTTAAACTGAGGAAACTGATACTATTTAAGAGTGAAACACCATGTTAATGTTTCACTCTTAATTTTGCTTAACTATTACAATTTTTTTAGGCAAAATAATAGAACATTTTATAATAATAAAGCGAAGCATGGTTATGAGTAAGACAATAGTCTTAAATAATGTAGACCACAAAAATGTCAAGGTTGATACTCGATCTGAAGTTAATCTAAATGTAAATCGCGCTTTAGTATACGCTACTGAAATAAGCGAATTACACAAAGAATTCCCATTGGTATTCCACAAAAACTCTGCAACAAGGCAAACACAATTACACGCGATATTGGGTTTAGAAAAGGATGAAAACCTCTTTATTGGTGATAATGGTTGGCAAACCCGATTTGTTCCCGCCTTACTCGCTAGAGGCCCCTTTAGTTTGGGTTATAAAAAAGCCAATAAAGAAGACAACAAACAACAAGACCCGGTTATTTGTATTGATATGAACGATGACCGTGTAAACACAGAGCATGGTGAAGATGTTTTTCTTCAATTTGGTGGCGAAGCCCCTTATTTACATTATGTAAAAAAAGCACTACAAACAATTGATACTGGTATGCACTTTGATAAAACACTTTATTCACTGGTAGAGTCAATGGACTTATTAGAGCCGGTGTCGATTAACATTAAGCTCAGTAATGTAGAAGAAGTAAGCTTCAGTGATTATTATACCGTTAATCAAGAAAAATTATCAAAATTGACTGGCGATAATCTTGAGAAATTAAGCCAATATGGCGTACTCAGTTTATTGTATTTTGCGCTCTCATCAATGGGCAATTTCCAAACCTTGATTGAGCTAAAAAATGCAAAGTCTGCAATGTGTTAATGCTTTGCTGAATAAGGAAGAGCAAACGTGACAACCGTTAAGAACGAAGTACAGATACTAGAAGGGATAACGCCTCAGTCTATTCCATTTGATCAACTCTTTTCACAAAACCAACCTGTTATTTTACAAGGGTTAGTTAAAGACTGGCCCTTAGTTAAGCTTGGCCAGCAATCTGCAGCAAAGGTTATGGCAGAACTCGAGCTCCATTATAATAAAAAACCGATGTTAGTTTACAAAGGTGCTCCTGAAATACAAGCACGATTCGGCTATAACAAGTCTTGCACTGGTTTCAATTTTACGGCTAAGACAACAACCCTTACAGAAGTTTTTGATACTATTCGAAGTCAATTAACTCAAGACAAACATGACTATTTATATATTAACTCACTTAAGTTTGATGAGGGATTTACAGCACTTAATCAGACCCATCAGTTAGCTTTTGACCATAGCGAGTTTGATCAAAACCAACCTGTTTCAAAAATTTGGTTAGGAACAGAATCCGTTGCGGCAGCTCATTTTGATCAACCGAAAAACATTGCTTGTTGTCTGTTAGGTAAACGACGGTTTACCTTATTTCCGCCCAATCAAGTAGACAACTTATATCCGGGCCCACTCAGTCCGACCCCAGGTGGTCAGGTAGTTACTCTTACAGATCTTAGTCAGCCTGATTTCATCCGTTTTCCTCGCTTAAAAAAGGCATTAGATAACGCTTATATTGTCGATCTTGAGCCTGGTGATGCTTTATATTACCCAAGTATGTGGTGGCATGAAGTAGAAGCCTTTGCTCGTTTTAATGCAATGATAAATTTTTGGTGGATGGCTGCAGAACCCTATTTAGCTAACCCGATGGATGTATTGATGCACGCCATGATGAGTTTAAGAGATCGCCCAATCAAAGAAAAAGAGGCATGGAAAGCTTTATTTAATTACTACATCTTCGATGATCCTGAAAATGTGCGACAACATATGCCGCCTCAAAGCCATGGCGTGTTAGCGACTATGACTGATGATCAAACCAGACGGATACGCGCCATGTTAAGAAACAACCTCAACCGCTAACTATAAGAGACGAAATAATACATATGGATGCTAAGATTAAAGTAGTAATAGCCGGAGGAGGAACGGCTGGATGGCTCTCTGCATATAGCTTGGTCAAACGTTTAGGTAGTGTACTCGACATCACCCTAGTTGAGTCTGATCACATTGGTACGGTAGGCGTTGGTGAAGCAACCATTCCCACTATGCGAACCTTTCACCGTTTGGTTGGTATTGATGAGCAGGAGTTTATGTCTGCAACGCAAGCTACCTTTAAATTAGGTATTCAGTTTGATCATTGGGGGCAGCGAGGCGATAGCTATTTTCACTCTTTTGGCGAAATTGGTCAGCGCTCTTGGATGGCCGAATTTCATGAATTTTGGATGGAAGCTAAAGCCAATGGTTTTGGTGGCAGTCTAGAAGATTATTGTCTCGAATTAACAGCGGCCAAAGCCAATAAATTTACAACACAAGTAGGTAACAAAGCGGTTAATTTTGCCTATCACTTAAACGCTACTGCCTATGCTGGTTTTTTGCGAACAAAAAGTGAGGCTTTAGGGGTAAAGCGTCAAGAAGGAGTGATAGAGCAAGTACAAAAAGATGAAAGCGGAAATATCTCATCACTCACACTGGGTAATGGTGAACACATACGAGGTGATTTTTTTATTGATTGTACCGGATTTAGAGGATTACTCATTGGTGAACACCTAGGCGTTGGTTATGAAGATTGGAGTCACTTTTTAGCCGCCGATAGTGCCATTGCGGTGCAAACAGAGAAAGTGGAAGCGCCGCGCCCTTATACTCAAGTTATCGCACACCCTGCGGGCTGGCAATGGCGTATTCCGCTGCAAGGCCGTGTTGGTAATGGCATAGTCTACAGTAGTAAATTCCTCTCTGATGATGACGCCGAAACTACATTAATGGCCAATTTGACTGGTAAGCCGATTACCAAACCCAAAAGACTTCGATTTACTACTGGCAGACGTGAAAAGTCTTGGCATAAAAACTGTGTAGCTATTGGCCTTGCTAGTAGTTTTTTAGAACCCTTAGAGTCAACCAGTATTCATCTTATTACCACTGCATTGCTTCGACTAATGAAGTTATTCCCTTTTGGTGGAAATACCGCCCTACTAGCTGAACAATATAACCGAGAGGTTAAGTTAGAAGCGGAAACTATTCGTGATTTTATTATTTTGCATTATCACTTAACCGAGCGTGATGACAGCCCGTTTTGGGATCATTATCGAACCATGGAAATTCCTGAGTCACTGGCTCATCGAATGGCTATCTTTAGAGAAAATGGTTATGCCTGGCCTGATGATGTTGGGTTATTTAGAGTTGATTCATGGGTACAAGTTATGATGGGACAAGGCTTAATGCCTGAGCAACATCATAAAGGTAGCCAAGTTTTACCTACAGAAGGCTTGAAAGAACAGATGCGCGCTTTAAAAAAGAGGGTAGAAAACTCAGTCGCTCAAATGCCTGAACATGCAGACTTTATTAAAACATACTGCCCTGCTAATAATAGCTAACTTATCGATAAGTTAAATGAGAAATATGAAAAATAGAGTCATTATTGTTGGCGGTGGCACCGCGGGTTGGTTAACAGCAGGTATTATTGCTGCCAAACATTGCTCAAAAAATGCAACAACACAAGACATCGAGAATACTGAAGTTATTCTAGTGGAATCGCCTGATGTTAAAAATTTAGGCGTGGGCGAAGGCACTTGGCCAACAATGAGAGATACTCTGCGTCAAATAGGTATATCTGAACGAACATTTCTTTCTTGCTGCGATGCGAGTTTTAAGCAAGCCTCTAAATTTGTTGGTTGGTCTAACGGTAACAACAAGCATTATTATCATCCCTTTACCGCACCCTCTGGTTATGGTTCAGTGAGTATGGCTGAACAGTGGTCTGCTTCAACTAAAGACATGAGTTTTGAAAGCTGGGTTTGTGCCCAAGGGGCTATTTGTGATAAAAATCTAGCCCCCAAATCACCAAAAATGGCTGAATATGCTTTTAGTTTAAACTATGGTTATCATCTCAATGCTGGGAAATTCATCAAATTACTTCATCAGCATTGCGTCGATAACCTTGGTGTACAATATATCCAAGGGCATGTAGAACAAGTACTTAATGCTGACAATGGTGATATCGCTAAAATCGTTTTATCGAATGGAGAACCTATAGCGGGCAATTTATTCATCGACTGCAGTGGTTTTACTGCGCTATTAATTGGTCAACATTACCAGATCCCATTTAAGTCAAAACGTGATATTTTATTCAACGATACCGCGCTTGCTCTTCAGGTTGAGCATGCTTCAAATACAGTGCCTATTGGCTCATGTACCGTAGCAACCGCCCAGGAGAACGGTTGGATTTGGGATATATCCCTGCAAAACAGACGAGGCATTGGCCATGTATTCTCTAGTGATTTTACGAGTGTCGCGTCAGCGGAGGAGGCTCTATTAAAGTACGTTAAGAGTGACCCTTTACTGGCTTCTCAGCATCTGACGCCGAGGACAATTAAATTTAACCCTGGTCATAGAGAAACCTTCTGGCACAAAAATTGTGTTGCTATTGGTGTTTCAGCTGGCTTTGTTGAGCCATTAGAAGCAACCGCCTTGGTATTAATTGAAAAGTCGGCTGAATGGATCAGTCAACAGCTACCACGTGATCGACGCGCCATGGCCGTATTGGCGAAGAGGTTTAACAGCATGACCTTACATCGATGGCAAGAAATCATCGACTTCCTTAAATTACATTACGTACTGTCAAATCGCACAGACAGTGAGTATTGGCGAGCCCATCAGGAAAGAAATTCCATTCCCGATAGTTTACAAGAGGCCTTGCAATTGTGGCATACACAGGCACCTGGGCTCTATGAAACCAATCAGCGGTTCGAACTTTTCTCATCGGCCAGTAAGCAATATGTGTTGTACGGTATGGGGTTTAATACAGAACAAAAAAAATCAGATCAGCTCTGTCAAAAAGAAGCCTCTCTAATAAAAAGATTGCACAATGAAACCCTGCACTCTACCGAAAGATTACTCAATGGCTTACCGACTAACAGGCAGTTTTTGAGTGCCATATTAGACCGTTCAAAGACTGGTTATTAATCATAAAGCAACACGTAAGCAGCATATAAACATTACAGACTTAAAATGTAGTCCACTATTGACTGCAACTTACTTTAATATCGAAGTCTGTATGATTTTTGAAGTGTGTTACTAAGACGTCTTAGTAACACACTGTTTATCATGATGAACAAGTTAATAACTGCACTTAACTTTTTGAATTTAATGTATTTTATTTACTGCCTAGTTAGGGCGTATTACTGAGAGGTTTTAGCATCACATCCTAATATACATGTAATTTAGCATTACTAGTTTCTAATAATTTGAAAGTATGGGATATTAATGTAAATAAAGTGTTAATTTTGATTCGTGTGTTACTGATACGTATCCATACAAGCTGTTAGCTGTATAAGGAAATTAGCATGTTCAATGAAATTTTTGAGTTGATTTACAAAAGAAGCAAGTGGTTGTATTTATATATCCATTTTTTTAGTGTATTGGGTTTATTCAGTTTTATATCGATGGTACCTAATGTTGCAATTGAGGCTGGTTTGGCATTATCAATACCATTATTTACAAGCGTGGGGTCATTCCTATTCACCGCAAATAAAATCAACGATTCTAAGCACCAAGAATAAAATACAGCTAATCGGGTAGCCGTATTTAGCTCTTTAAAAGAAACCTGCGCAGATCTTGTTCTTGGCGCATGACATGTAAGATATATACCTTGTCGCTGTCAACCTTATAAAAAACACGACATGGATTAACATTAACCTCACGATAATTTAGGTTATTTAACTCTATAGGACTTTTACCGGATTCCGGATGAATCTCTAGTCTTGATATTTTATCAAATACTTTTAGGGTTAAATTTTTAGCCGCTGTGATATTACTTAAAGCAATATATTCAGCTATCTCGTTTAAATCATCAAGTGCTGGAGATGTCCATATTACTTCAGCCATTTGCTCATTTTCTCTTTTGCTTTTTGATTCGAGAATATATTACCATTTTTAATAGCTTGCTCACCGCGTGCAACACCTTCAAGAATTGCCATTCGTTGTTGCATGAACTCATAATCATCAACATCAACTAAATAAGCAGATGGCTGTCCATGTTCAGTAATTAACACTGGTTCTTTGGAAATGTGGAGATCAGCTAAAATTTTGGTGGCTTG
>JAWUYA010000068.1:0-12661 GCA_034111045.1 Colwellia sp.
GTAACAATCGCTAGAGTCAGCAAAGCGCACTTAGTTGGCTAGTGCTAGCGGTTGGCTGGCTGACTATTTTCCATGAATAGGTTAGTCGTGCGCCATTAGCGTCAAATGAACCACTACCATTTAATGTTACGGTAGCACCCTGTTGGAGCATCATTGAGTGACCTGCATCAGCAACGGGTAAAGGGGTAGGGGTTGTTGGGGTTGTTGGGGTTGTTGGTGTTGTTGGGCTCCCATCATCTCCGCATGCGGTCAAAAAGAGTAGGACTAAAATCATTATAAAACGCATATAAAGCACCTGATTTATTGATGGAAGTTATTTAGGGTTATGGGTAAACAGTTTTGTTCTATTAAATAATATAGTCTATATATTACTTAAAAGTTAAGCTCTTAAGAAATAAAATTATATAAACGAATGTTAGTTCTATCGAGATCACAAGGTAGCAAGTTGATTGATCTATAGGCATTTAAAATTATAATTTATTTTAGCCATGTTTAGTAAATCTAGTAGGTGTGATGACCTAAGGACCAATTCTATGACGACGACCTCAATCGATATATTCTTTATAGTTAGCAGCTATCTATTACCTCACAATAGACTTTCGAACATCAGTATAAAATAGAATAAAATCCTGACAGAAGCTATTCTATTGACGGCTTAACAAGATAATAAAGTGCAATACATTTATTGCGATACGTGCCCATTACTGCATAAAGAAATCAATGGATATGATTGAGTTATCCCTGTTGAATGCCAACTTCAGACTCACGTTGTCATTCACAGCTTCAAACTTAGCATCAACTAAATAGTGTCTGTTGTAGTTAAGGTTAACAAATACAGCATGCCAGAAAATGCACAAAGTCATCCTCATCTTTAAGGCGTTATGGCTTTAAATAACATTAAGTTTGGACTCGAAATAAATAATAAACACATGATGGAATTAATACTTAATACTGGGACTGAAGATTGCTTTAAATTTAATTTTTATTAAGTAGGCTTATGGTAACTTTCTTTTCCGTTCTATCACGCTGAGGAGGCGAAAGCGAGTAGGGTTAACACTCTAAATTCATTTAAACTTACATGATTCAATGTCCGCTTTAGGGATTTGAGAACTAATTCCGTGCAAAGATTTTAGGCACAATCTCAATTGTGGTTGAATGTGAGTTTTTATATAAAAACGACAAATGTAGGGTCCCTGATCTGCCGTTTTCAACTCAAAAGCTAACTTCCGCTTTTGGCTAACTGAAGTCATAAGGAGTCATTGATACTCGTAACCAACTTGCTATAAAATCTATCTAACTTTGTGCCCCAATGCGAGTTAGATCAACAGATGCTTTTGATGGCACTATACTGTATTTTATTTTTCGATCATGATATTAGTATCAAAATCAACTTTTGGAATGCTTTGATACTTTTAATAAAAAAGCTTACTGCCAAATTTGTTTCAATCTTTATTTAACTTCCACATCAATACTTAACAAATAAACAAGGTAGACCATAACACAGAAAATAAGTATAAAAAAAGTTTACACAAATCGTAAAATTTAAATGTAAACTTTATAAAGGTCTCTGTATTTACTAAGTTATTTATTAAAACTTAACAAAACATAGTCTCTGGTAATCCTCAAAACGGTATATCATCATCAAAATCAATAGAGGGTTCTTGAGGATTAACTTTAGCTTGCTGTTGTGGAGCTTGATGTTGTGGCGCTTGCTGTTGCCCTTGTTGAGCAAAACCGCCTTGTTGTGCCGGTTGTTGGTAGCCCGCTGGCTGCTGCTGAGGGGCTTGCTGTTGGCCTTGTTGAGAAGAGAAGCCACCTTGTTGAGCAGGTGTATAAGCTTGTTGCTGTGGAGCTTGTTGCTGACCTTGTTGAGCAAAACCGCCTTGTTGCTGACCTTGCTGCTGAAAGCCACCTTGCCCTTGAGGTTTACCGTCAAGCATTTGCATCACCCCGTTATAACCTTGTACAACCACTTCTGTGGTGTATTGATCTTGACCTTGTTGATTGGTCCACTTACGTGTTTGTAAAGCGCCTTCTAAATAAACTTTTGACCCTTTTTTAAGATATTCGCCAGCCACTTCAGCTAACTTGCCAAACATGGCAACACGATGCCATTCAGTTTTCTCTTTTTGTTCGCCTGTTTGCTTGTCTTTCCAGCTATCAGAAGTAGCCACTGTTAGGTTAGCTACTGCCCCACCATTAGGCATAAAACGAACTTCAGGGTCTTTACCTAAATTACCCAATATGATTACTTTATTAACACCTGCCATGAAAGATTCCTATTCGTTTGCTGATAGATTGTACTGACGTTGTTCTTTAACTAACCAGATCAAACAATCATTAAAATTATTTTTCGATGTAATTATTCTATATTAATCTTTAAAAATAATCGCGCTCTATTTGGCCATATTGACAATAAAAATTAATTTTTTCACCTATAATTAGTACGAGTGACTCAGCATAATTTCTTTAATATCTTCAGGTATTTTCTTTGATGCTTGATCTTGATAACAAAAATGCACCATGACCGCAGTACCCGATGTGCACTTTTGTTGATTTTGCCATAACTCTTGATACACATCAAAAGATGAGCCGCCAATTCGACTGATATAGGTTTTAATTTCAATCGGCTGACCATAAAAAAATTGCGCATGATAATCGACCGTGATTTTTGCTAAAATTAATTGCCAATCTTTAGTATCTAACGCTGGCATAAAAAGTTTAAAAACAGGGTCTCTTGCCCCCTCAAACCAAATAGGCACCAGTGTGTTATTGATATGCCCTAAAGCATCGGTATCGCTAAATCGAGGAGTTATCAATTCGCTAAACATAGTTTTCACCTTTAAATTTTTAATGTTATATTGTAGATCATTCAAACAAGCGTTTATATCCTTGCATTAGAAAAATATAGCCCAGCGATAAAATTTATACCGTAAAAAAATAATCAATTAGGTTATAGTCAAAAATAAACTTTTAAACAATAATATATTGGCAGTGGGAAAATATCTATTATCAAAGTCGTGATCACCGTAAAGCTTGTTATTTTATTATTACTATTGACCTCTGTATTACTCTTTGTACACGCCGCGCAAGAGATTCCCCATTGTTCAAATAAACGCCTTAACATTAGCTTCAACCCTCAGCCAATATTTGATGAAAGTGAAAAGGATATCCTTTTTTTTCATCGTTGGGCAAACGCCCTTCATATCACAACAAAAACAAGTACTTTAAAAAATGAAGCGGCCTTTTTTTTGTCTCAATGTCAACAGGGACCGGCTGAATTCAATGAATTAGAACGACATCTGCGCAGTAAAAAATATATTAAAGATGCTGCTGTTATTGTTCATAACAATATAAATAATGAACAAAACATTGAAATTAAAACCTGGGACACTTGGTCTCTCATGCCAACGATTAATTTTGGTCGAAAAGGCGGAGAAAACACTTATAGTTTTGGCATAAAAGATCGTAATTTATTAGGATTAGGCATAGATGTTGAAATAGAGTCTTATACCAATGTCAAACGTTCAGGCTATAAATTGATGACCACCATTCCTCTTTATCAAATTTATCCAAAAATGGATAACAGTCTTTCCTTAAAATTTGCCGACAATGACGATGGCAAGCAACACGCTTTACAGTTACGAAAATCTTTCGCTAGTTATCATACACAATATGCCTACAATATTGCCGTTAATGAAGAGTCTCGGGTAGATGAAATTTTTCAAAATGCTGAAGAGCAAGTTCACTTTACTCATGATATTAGTTTTAAAACTGTTCAGTATGCTTGGCTTGCAGAAAATAATAGTAATAGCGTATTTAGAGTTAATCTCGGTCTCACACAAGATCAGCATTTATTTTCTTCGCTTAATGATAGTAATTTAGTTGATCTACCTGTCATTCCATTACCTAAAGATAGAGCGTTTATCTACCCATGGTTAGGTTTTGATTATATTGAAAAAAACTTTAAAAAGCTGACTAATATTCACTTGATCACTCAAATTGAAGATTTTAATCATGGCTGGCAAATTAATTCATCCTTGGGTATTGGTGATGGTAAAAACCTTAACAGCGCATGGCTCTTTTGGCAGGCTAATATTAAAAAAGGCTTTACCTTAAACGACCATGGATTATTGCTGATTAATGTATCAATGCTTGGTGATATTTATGATCAAGGAAACCATCGAATTCTATCGAGTATCAATACTGAATACTTTCATAAATTTTCTAAAAACTGGGGTTTGTATATTAATAATGTCAACGTATTAAGTAATAATCAATACCGAGACCAACCCATTACCATGGGCGGTAATGTGGGATTAAGAGGTTTCCCTCTAGAATATCAGCACGGTGAAAACAGTATCAAGTTAACCGCCGAAATAAGATATTATCCTCAGATTAATGTGTGGAAAATTTTTGATGTGGCGGGCGCCATATTTTTTGATGCGGGTAAAGCTTTTGGTGATGTGGTTGAAGAAAATATTGAAAAAAATTGGTTAGCTTCATCAGGCATTGGCTTACGTTTTTATTCTCCACATACCGGTGGAAACAATAATATTATTCATTTAGATCTCGCCTTCCCCCAATCTGACAATCCTGACATTAATAGTGTTGAAATAAGGGTTCAAGCTAAAAAGTCTTTTTGATCTATCAGGTTGTTATAAAAAACGCTTCAGCAACCGATCAATTTGCACCATGCGTAATTTTTTCAACAAGTTGCGCGGTTTTTCTGGGTAATCTCTAATTTGGTCAATTTCGTTATAATGACTAATTAATTGAGTGTTTTTCAATAAACTGGCCCACTCTTCATTAAATACTGGCATTAACATACCTTTTGGGTCGTCAAGCAATAAACCATTCTCAAGATCAAGCGCCCATGCCCTAGGATTTAAATTACTCCCCGTGATTAAATGATATCTGCTGTCGGCTATAATGCCTTTTAAATGAAAACTGTTATCACCACTTTTCCATAACCTAATATTTAATAGGCCGTTATCAATATTTTTCTTTTGTTTTTTCACATAACGTGCAAGTAACACCTCATAAAGATAAGGCACAATACCGATAGTAGTAAAGGGCTTATCTGCTGGAATATAAAAATCATTTGCGCTTTTATCACCAATAATAAAGGTAACTTTAACCCCTCGTTTAAGTGCTTTACTCACATCTCTTGAAAGTGATTTAGGCAAGTTAAAATAGGGTGTTAGTATTAATAATTCGGTTTGTGTTTTTTGCACAACCTGACGAATAGCTTTATTGAGTTCATTACCTCGAGGACCACAGCCAACGAAGGGTGTTATGGTAATATTATTTTCTAATGACGAAGAAGCGGCTAATAAATCACCTTGAGTTAAGGCATAACTGGCTTTTTTCAGCAATATTTTAAGTTGATGAATAATGTTTTTTTGCTGAGCTTTTTCTGGCAATATTCCGCCATTTAATCGGGGGGCTAAATCAGTGTCTAAAAAATTAGTGGTAAGGTAATTGCAAAACGAGTCAGCAAGTGCAGCCGACGTGATCTGGTAATATCGGTCTAAACGATAACGACCATGTTGGTTACAATAAATATCGTTAATACTTGCCCCGGTATAAAACACCTGTTCATCAAATACCATGCCCTTTAAATGCAATACACCAAAAATTTCTTTAGACTTAACAGCAACACCATAAATATCAATACTAACGTCATATTGGTTTTCAAATTCAAGGTAAATAGCGCGATTACCTAAGCTATTTTTTTCACCAATCAAACCACGTTGGGCGCGATGAAAATCAACAAATACTTTAATATCTAGTGCTGGGTAGTTAGTTTTAGCTTGATAGAGTGCATGCAGGATCTCTTTTCCTGCATCGTCATCTTGTAAATACAAAGCAGTGATATAAATACGGCTACGTGCGCTAGCAATGAGCAATAACAATTGTTGCTTATATTGTTCAGGAGAATAAAAAACTTTAATATCATCGATGCTAACGCGGGTATTTTTCACTTTTAACGCCAAAATAATTTATCTACAATGAGTGTATTAACGGTCAGTATAACGCGTTTTTAATTGATTTGGTATCTAGCCATAACAAGCAAAATCAACAGCTTAAATGGGGCTAATGGCGATGAGTCATTATCGCCTCTTTTAGCTACTATTTTCTTGAATAACTGCAGGGGCTAAATCTATTAGATGTGTGACGCTAATTCAGCTGCCTGACGAATGGCTAATTTTGCATCAAGTTCTACAGCAACATCAGCGCCACCAATGAGATGAGCGCTCACATCAGCGTCAATAAGGGCTTGGTATAAGTCTCTATTAGGCTGTTGTCCAGCACAAACAATAATGTTATCAACGTTTAGCATTTGCTCTTTACCATCAATCTCAATTAATAAGCCCTCATCCGTTATCGCTTTATAACTGACACCTTTAATCATTTTCACCCCTTTTTTAGCTAATGTCGCCCTATGTATCCAACCCGTAGTTTTACCTAAACCTGCACCTACTTTAGTTGTTTTACGTTGTAATAAGGCAATATCCCTAATGGGTTGATGACTATTATTTGTTTTTGATAGCGCCCCCTCATTTTGGAACGTTTTATCAACGCCCCACTCTTCAAGCCACGCATCGGCATCTGTCGTTAAACTTTTTTCTTCACATAAAAAAGTGGCAACATCAAAACCAATACCACCAGCACCAATAATGGCCACTTTTTGACCAATAACGTCCTTATCTCTGAGTACTTGTAAGTAGCTTTTTACAATGGGATTATCAATACCCTTTATTGCTAATGCTCTGGGCTTAATACCTGTAGCTAAAATAACTTCATCAAAACCTTGTGCAATTAGTTGTTCGGCACTTTGATTGACATTAAGCTCCACTGAAATATCTAATAATTCAATTTGTTTGTTGAAATAACGCAGCGTTTCAAAAAATTCTTCTTTACCGGGTATCTGTTTGGCAAAGTTAAATTGGCCACCAATTTCACTCATTCGGTCAAAAATTTTAACTTGGTGACCACGTTGTGCGGCATAAACACTAAAAGCCAAACCGGCAGGACCCGCACCAACAACAGCAATAGATTTACGTTGATTGGTTTTATCAAAAGTAAGTTCTGTTTCATAACAGGCAGCAGGGTTAACTAAACAAGACGCTCTTTTTTGTTGAAACACATGATCCAAACAGGCTTGGTTACAACCAATACAGGTATTAATTTCATCACTTTTTTGTGCTGCGGCTTTATTAACAAAATTCTCATCCGCCAGAAATGGTCGAGCCATCGACACCATATCAGCATGGCCATTGGCCAATACTTCTTCAGCAACCTCTGGTGTATTAATACGGTTAGTGGTGATTAAAGGAATAGATAACTCACTTTTCATTTTTTCAGTTACCCAAGTAAACGCGGCTCTTGGTACCGAAGTCGAGATGGTAGGCACACGTGCTTCATGCCACCCAATACCGGTATTGATAAGTGTTGCGCCCGCTGCCTCAATGGCTTTACCCATAGTGACAACGTCTTGCCAACTATTGCCACCCTCAACCAGGTCAATCATCGATAAACGGAAAATAATAATAAATTTTTCACCCACTTTTTTACGAACCGCTTTAACAATTTCAACCGCTAAGCGCATTCTATTTTCAATAGGCCCACCCCATTCATCATTACGTTTATTAACTTTGACACAACTAAATTGGTTAATCAGATAACCTTCTGACCCCATAATCTCAACGCCGTCATAACCGGCTTTAACCGCTAGTTTTGATGAATGAGCAAAGTCTTTAATGGTACTTTTAATTTGTCTAATTGACATTGCAGACGGGGTAAAGGGGTTAATAGGCGATTTTATTTTACTCGCCGAGACACTAAAAGGATGGTAAGAATAGCGTCCCGCATGTAGCAGTTGCACGCATATTTTGGTGTCATATTTATGCACCGCATCGGTGATCATTTTATGCTTATTAACATGCCAAAACTTACTTATCTCAGACCCTAACGGCGCTAATCGACCTCGAGTATTCGGACTCATGCCACCGGTGACAATCAAGCCAACCCCACCCTTAGCTCTTGCTTGATAAAATGCCGCAAGTTTTTTAAATCCCTCTTTTTCTTCTTCGAGCCCGGTATGCATTGAGCCCATTAATGTACGGTTTGCTAACGTGGTAAAACCTAAATCAAGCGGTGCTAATAGGTGTGGGTAAGTTGAGCTATTTTGCATAGTGATACCAATATAAGTGATGAATATAGCTCCTATTATTTAAACAGGAGGTCAAACCAGTAAAGATAAAATACGCTGACTTAGCAAAAAACACAAGCTATTTTGACAGTGACAAGATTAAATTTATTATGAGTGTTTATGTCTACTTATGATAATATTGAGTAATGAATAAAGCGTTTTTAATATCCAACATTCTGCAGCACTTAGAGCAAGAACTCGTTCACTGTAAATTAGCAGCAAACACTGCCCATTTAGCCGCAACAGATGACCAGTCGGTTGCCGAAACCCAATATGATACTTTAGCGATAGAGTCAGCCTATTTGGCTGAAGGGCAGTCGAGACGAATTATTGAATTTGAGTCTGCTATTAATCACCTTAAGCAGTTAGCGGCTCAAGTTAAAAATAAAGATAATGGAGCAAATAAAGTAATAAAATTAGGCTCTTTGGTACAATTATATAAAGATTCAGCATTGGATAAGTGGTTTTTCCTGGCTCCAGCTGCAGCGGGATATAAGTGCACCATTGCAGCGAATAATTTTACAGTTATCACCCCACGATCACCTGTTGGCTATGCCTTGTTAAATAAGACAATAGGCGATCAAGTGGAAGTGATTATCGGCAATAATAAACTGGTAGACGATATTATTGCTGTTTATTAATAGTTTTAGTGGGTGTTAAAAACTTAAACTGGATTTAATAAATTTCTCACCGCTTGCAAATCAACAAGCTTTTCGTCTACCTTCATATAAGCAACAGCCTCTGAATGCATTAACGTTGCTTCTAAAACGCCAGGCATACTAATTAACTGCTCGGCAATATCATTCGCTTGTTCTTCTGTAGTAACCGTTGTCGCTAAGCTGTAGCTTTTTGATTTTTTCAACGGTTTCATACCCGCTGCCGCTAATACCCATAGTAAGCTAAATAACGCCATCACTAAAAATATACTTTTTTCACCGAAGTGACTGGCAATAACACCGCCCAATAAACCACCGGTAAAAGCACCTAAAAACTGGCTACTTGAATAAATCCCCATCACACTACCTTTAACACCGGCAGGTGCAATACGGGATAAAATTGACGGCATGGTTGCTTCTAAATAATTAAAGGCGGTAAAAAATAAACCGACCGAGAGTATTAAAGACCAAAAGCCCGAGGGCAAAGTCCACATCATTAATAATGATAGCGTTAATAGTGCGACAGCAAAGGTAAACATTTGTTTTTCAAGTTGCTTTTTAATGGCTATGATCATAAAAGGCACCATAATAAAAAATGAACCTAATAAAACAGGTAAATAAAGTCGCCAGTGCTGCTCTAACGCTAAGCCATTATCAACAAACTGCTTAGGTAGAGTAATGAAACAAGCGGTAAGCGCCATATGTAGAATAAAAACACCACCGTTCAAACGGGTTAATTGAGGATGTCTTATTAACTTACTAATTTGGGCTGGTAAAGCGACATTGTCTCCACGTGGGGCTTTGTGAACCGAGTTCGGGACCATAAACTGGATCATCACCATAGCAAAAAGGGTTAAAACCGCCGTAAACCAAAATAGGCCACTTAAACCAAATGCCTCAGCAACAATAGGGCCAATAACCAACGCAATAGTGAACGACAGCCCAATAAACATACCAATGGTTGCCATTACTTTCGGACGTTGCTCTTCGCGACTTAAATCAGCTGCCAAGGCCAAAACTGCGCTAGCAATTGCCCCCATGCCTTGAATAGACCGACCAATAACCACGCCATAAATACTGTCAGACAGTGCAGCGACAATACTACCAAAACAAAAAATTACTAAGCCAATAAGAATTATCGGTTTGCGGCCGTATTTATCAGACAAAATACCCATGGGTATTTGTAACAAGGCTTGAGTTAAGCCATAGGCACCAATAGCTAAACCCAACCAAATAGGGCTATAGCCACTGAGTTCTTCACCGTAAATGGCAAAAACAGGCAAGATCATAAATAGGCCTAGCATACGTAAACCAAACACTGCTGCTAGTGAAAACGCCGCTCTTTTTTCTATGTTATTTAAACCAGTGGTGCTCATATAAAACCGTTCTATATTGGTAATAAACTGTATTTTTATACTGTAAAATGTCAGTTATGCTTAAAACTATCAGTTATGCTTAAAAAAAAACATCTAAAGCAGCTGACCCTTGCAAGCCAAGAAAAATCCGGTGTATCTTAGCACAGTGCAGATAACTATTTCATTAATCCTAATCAAGATTAAGTAACTCACTCTTTCTTTATCTCAAAATGAACAATTATGATGAAATATTAATAATTTTTATGCAATAATACTCGGTCCAAACTTTGGGTGAATAGTTAAATAAGCGATCAGTAATCAATGAAAAAAATAGAAGTTAGAGGCGCGCGCACGCATAATCTTAAAAACATAGATATAGATATTCCTCGTGACAAGTTAGTGGTTATTACCGGGCTCTCTGGTTCAGGCAAGTCATCTTTAGCTTTTGATACTTTATATGCTGAAGGCCAACGCCGCTATGTTGAATCTTTATCTGCTTATGCTAGGCAGTTTTTATCACTGATGGAAAAGCCTGATGTTGATCACATTGAAGGTTTGTCACCAGCTATCTCAATAGAACAAAAATCAACATCGCATAACCCAAGATCAACTGTGGGTACCATTACTGAAATATACGATTATTTACGCTTACTTTACGCCCGCGTGGGTGAACCTCGCTGCCCAACTCATCAGCTACCGCTTGCTGCACAAACTGTTTCCCAAATGGTTGATAATGTACTGTCTTTAAAAGAAGGGACGAAAGTGATGCTACTTGCACCCATAGTGCAAGACAGAAAAGGTGAGCATGTCAAATTACTTGATAATTTAGCCGCTCAGGGATATATCCGAGCACGCATAGATGGCGATGTTTGTGATCTGTCAGATCCACCGGCGCTTGAATTACAAAAAAAACACACTATTGAAGTGGTCGTTGATCGGTTAAGAGTGCGTGCCGATATACAATTGCGCCTATCTGAATCTTTTGAAACCACACTAGGGTTAACATCTGGTACGGCAACGATTGCCTTTATGGATGAACCCGAAAGGGAAGAGTTATTATTTTCTGCTAATTTTGCTTGTTCGCAATGTGGTTACAGTATGCAAGAGTTGGAACCAAGACTCTTTTCATTTAACAACCCCGCAGGCGCTTGTAAAACCTGTGATGGTTTAGGTATTCAACAATTTTTTGATCCCACTCGTGTCATTTCTAATGCAGAACTCAGTTTATCTGGTGGTGCTGTTCGCGGCTGGGATAAGCGCAATTTTTACTACTTTCAAATGTTGCAATCACTTGCCGAACACTTTGGTTTCCCCCTAAATGTTCCCTTTACTGAACTTTCATCAGAGATACAAAAAATAGTCCTTTATGGTAGCGGAAAAGAAGAGCTCGAATTTAAATACATGAATGACCGCGGTGATGTTGTGATTCGTCGTCACCCATTTGAAGGTATTATCAACAATATGGACAGACGTTTTAAAGAAACGGAGTCAAATGCAATACGAGATGAGTTATCAAAATATTTAAATTCGCAGCACTGCCCTGACTGTAATGGTAGTCGATTGCGCCTTGAAGCACGTAATGTCTTTATTAACGACACCGCCTTACCCCATGTTGCAGAATTGGGTATTGCTGATGCCTTAGCATTCTTTAATAACTTACAGCTGACGGGTCAAAAAGGTCAAGTTGCCGAAAAAATTCTAAAAGAAATTAAAGACCGATTAGGCTTTTTAGTTAATGTGGGATTGAATTACCTTAATTTATCGCGTGGTGCAAATACCCTGTCAGGTGGTGAAGCACAACGTATTCGATTGGCGAGTCAAATTGGCGCAGGTTTAGTTGGCGTGATGTACGTACTTGATGAGCCCTCTATTGGTTTACATCAGCGTGATAATGAACGATTACTTAAAACCTTAATTCACCTACGTGACTTAGGTAATACCGTGATTGTTGTTGAGCATGATGAAGATGCTATTCGACAAGCAGACCACGTAATTGATATTGGCCCTGGTGCCGGTGTCCATGGTGGCGAAATTATTGCAGAAGGTACCATTGAAGACATCCTAAATTGTGAGCACTCACTAACAGGAAAATATCTTTCAGGTAAAGAGCGCATAGAGATACCTAAAAAACGTGTTCCCTTTGATAAAAATAATGTGGTTAAATTAAAAGGAGCCAGTGGTAATAATTTAAAAGATGTTGATTTAGTTATCCCAAATGGCTTGATGACTTGTGTCACCGGCGTTTCAGGTTCTGGCAAGTCAACGTTAATCAATGATACTTTGTATAAATTAGCGCATACCGAATTAAATGGTGCGACGACACAAGAGCCCGCCCCTTATAAAAGTATTACTGGGCTAGAATTACTCGATAAAGTCATCGATATTGATCAAAGTCCAATCGGTAGAACCCCCAGATCAAATCCAGCAACTTA
>JAWUYA010000069.1:0-19975 GCA_034111045.1 Colwellia sp.
GCTTTGATATTAAAGGACTTATATTAGAAAAGATGGGGTGGCTAAAGGGACTTGAACCCTCGACAACCGGAATCACAATCCGGGGCTCTACCAACTGAGCTATAGCCACCACTGAGTTTACTTGCTGTTGTTCTATGTACTTGCGTATTTGCGGTAGCTCAACAGCGCGCAAATTGTATTGCATTTATGCGACGATTGACAAGAAAAACTTTTGTTTTATTGAAATTAGAAACGTTAAGCATTTACCTGTTTACTCAGGTGCATTTATATTGACAAGTTCAACACATGAATCTACCTCAGGGATGTTTGACCTATGTAGGTTGATGATTAATTACTGAGCAGCAGCTGATAAATTGAGGCTACTGAGATGGCAAAATACACCTTGGGTTGACTCCCGTATAGGTTATGTCAATTTTTATCGGTAAATTCCACTGTAATAAGGGGGGAATAAAGCTTTTTACAGTGATAATATTTATTACTATACTGGGGTTAAGTAAAGTGCTTGTTATGATAATTTTCACAAGCGAGTCGTTTAAAAGGTCTTAGGCATGTCACTAGAAAAACTATCCTCACAGTTAACAGGGTTAACTGATGATAAAGCCAAAAAAATGCCACCTATTGAATCATGGGATCCTCCTTATTGTGGGGAAATAGATTTACAAATTAAGGTCAATGGTGATTGGTATTTTGCGGGCACTATTTTTAAGCGTTTATCTTTAGTGAAGTTATTCGCCTCTGTCTTATTAAGAGATGTTGGTACAGACTATGATGACTATTACTTAGTAACCCCTGTTGAGAAAATTAAAATTATGGTTGAAGATGCGCCATTCGTTTTAACGCAATGGGCTTGGCAAGATAATACAGAAACTAATATGATGGTAAGCACTAACGTAGATGATGAGTTTTTACTTGATCAAGCCCATCCTTTGTTGGTGAATAAAGAAGGCGAGTTGTATGTTAACGTGCGCAGAAATCTGCAAGCGAAAGTTCATCGAAATGTATACTATCAATGGGTAGGCTTAGCTAAAGAGGTGCAAACAGCAAAAGGCACTGAGTTGATGTTTTCCAGTGCAGGTACTGATTTTAGTTTGGGGCTCATTTCTTAATAAAGCCACCCTCGATAAACTTGCCAAGGATGATGTTTTGGTCAAATTAACTCAAGGGTTAACGGTTATTGATGGATGTGCGCTTACTATTAAGCGCACAGTTTAGGGTGTGTTGTCAGCGGCTGTTAATACACTGATACGCTCAACGGCATATTGATGCAAGAGTACTAAATCTTTTTCAATAGCATTATGGAGTTCGGCCTCGGCTTTTATCCGCTGTAAATCTTCCTTCATGCGTTGGCTTTTAGCCAGTTCTTTACGTGAATCAAGAATACTTAATGCTTTTATTCTGTTATAAAGCTCAAAAATTGCAGGAAATTGTTGGGCAACCTCTTGGCTCGTTTTTAATGAGTTGAGTAACACGCTTAACCGCCAACAACCTTCGGAAAAATCACACTGTGCTGCTTTCATTGCACGCACAATAATAACTACCGAGTCGAGTACTTTTTTATCATGGCCTTGTAAAGCTTGATGATGCTTAACGGCTGCTATTTTTTTTTCTTCTGTTTGGTGTGCCACTTTTTTTAACAATTTACTTGCATAAAAAACCAGTGCTATGATGATGCTCACGCCAGCAATGATGGCGAAGAGCCAGTAGTTAGTCATTGATTAACCCTCCCGTGATGTTAATGCGATCATATTATTCAAACTTTGATAAATCACTGCTATCAAATTTATTCCATAAATCCTCTTCTGAAGAGGCTCTTTGTGTTGAATCATTTGCGGTTTCGTCTTCGTCGTCTTCTTCATCAAGGCCTAATGTTTCACGAATACTTTGGTGTTTATCCATTTGTTCGTTGAAAAAATTGACTTCATTTTCAGATAATTCAATATCATCATCTTGCTTAGCTAATATAGTGAGCAGGCGTTCATCTTGCTCAATATTCTCTAACTCTTGCATTAATGCATCGTTATCAATGAGTTGTGCTGGCTCAATTGTGCGAATAGGCGCAACTGTTGGAGTAACAGGTATAGACTTGTTTGCTTTTTTTACTTTAACCGTTTTTTTATTGCTAGTCGTACCCAGAGTGATCGGTGTTTTATTGCCAATACGGGGATCTTTGTTCGCCGTAGATTGTTGGGCGTCAGTTATTGGCTTCGCTTCATTTTGACGATTACCTGATGGCTTTCCTTTGAATTTTTTGGCTCTTTTTTCAACAGCAACGGTTAACTTTTTAGTGGTTTCCTTCACTGGGCCGCTAGAGCCAACACCAGGTTTTCTTGATTTTTTTGAGCGAGACATAGTTTTTTGATCGGTTAATAAAGCATTATTGCTATTTTACGACATTAATAGGCATAAAAAAAGCGATGACATTACCATCGCTGCATAAAACTATAGCGGGCGGTACAAACCTACCAATAAATCCCTTAGGACTAAACAGTAAAGGTATGACTAACCTTGCTGATTTGAGATTGTTTTAACGCCATTCTTATAACTTAGGCACTAATCTTGTTCATGTAGCCAAGCAGCATGAGCCGGTGCTCGTTTGGTTACCGCCCATTCGTCGACCATCACTTGAGCAACACTATTAAGCTTTTTAAACTGCTCAGGTGTCCCTGTGTTTGCTGCTAATTCTAAACGATGACCATTCGGGTCAAAGAAATAAATTGACTTGAAAACACCATGATTGACTGGTCCTAAAACCTCAACACCCTTACTGATTAATGATACTTTTGCATCAAGTAAGGCGTCTAAGTTTGCCACCCTGAGCGCTAAATGCTGAACCCATGCGGGGGTGTTTTCATCTCGTCCCATTTCTGGTGAATTTGGGATTTCAAAAAAAGCTAAAACGTTTTCGTTACCGGCATCTAAAAATATATGCATGTATGGATCAGGTGCTTTTGTTGAAGGCACTTCATCCTCAGCGATGGCTAAAACAAGCTTCATGTTGAGTTTATCTTGATACCATAGTGTCGTTTCTTTGGCATCTTTACAGCGATAGGCGACATGGTGAATTTTTTCAACGTTGATCATAACTTCCTACTTTTATTAAGGTCGCAAGGTTGCACTGGCTGATACCAGTTAACTTAAGTTAAGTGAATGAACAATTTTTAACATAACTCATCACGTTACCGCCAATTTTTAGCCTATATTCTGATAAACCCATTGGCAGGAATTTAATACGGCTGTATTTAATTGCTTACAATTGGCCGTAAGCTGTGTTCATTAATGATCTTATGCAATAAGTCATTAGCCAATCACTTGTTGCCATAATTGAGCTTTTTCTTCATCTTCAACAGTTAAAGCAACAGCATTTAAAGGTGAGTCAATAAATTCAATATCACTGCTTAGCAGTTGATCATCTCTAAAGTAATGACAGCTCACTTGCGTGTTTTTCGGTAGATGATCGGCAAGGGCCTGCAAAGATTTTACCGATGCTTTGGTATGGTGAACAGCAATCAGCACATCGTTCACCGCTAATCCTGCATTAGCGGCAGGTGAGTTTTCGATGACGCTTTTTATTTTAACGCCAAGGGTATTATCTTGATATTGAGCCCCTAGATACCCTTGGTAGCTATCATTGTTAGTGGTGGTTAATTCGTTTAATTTGTTAAATTTTTGATAGTTAAACTTGATACCAACCCTGTGCAATAAAGACGATAAGTCAATGCGTGCGGCACTATGGAGCAGCTGTTTAATGTCTTCAGTGATATCTTCATTACACAAAATATTGGCAATATTGATAAAGTCATCTTCTTGTGTGCCAATACTTGTTCGACCAAAATGAAGCCATAATTCACGCATCAGGGTGTCTAAACTAAATTGTCCTTGCGACTTTTCTCGAATAGTTAAATCTAACCATAAAGCTATTAATGAGCCTTTAGTGTAATAACTCACAATATTATTAACGGCATCTGGACCTTGTTGATAAAATTTGGTCCAAGTATCAAAACTTGACTGCGCAACGGTTTGTTTTAGCTCACCCTTACCCCGGTATACTCGTGTAGCCGTTTTAGCTAATATCGCTAAATATTCGTCGAAGTTAATTAAGCCGGTACGATAAAGCGAAAAATCATCATAGTAAGAAGTGATCCCTTCATAAGCCCATAATTGTTTGGTGTAAACTTCTTCTTGCAAATTATACGGGGTAAATTCTTTCGGTTTTATCCGGCAAACATTCCAAGCATGAAAATATTCGTGAGAACATAAACTTAAAAAGGTGTGGTAATTTTCACACCGCTCGTGTGGTTTATTGGGGTTGGGTAAATCAAAACGACTTGCTTGCAAAATGGTTGAATTTTTATGCTCTAAGCCACCAAATCCGCTTTCTAACAAGTGAGTAATAAACCAATATTCGGTAAAAGGTATTTCACCAAATAAACTGATATGGTGCTGGCAGAGCTTCTGTATATCACTACTTAATCGCTCTCGGTCACCAAAATGCTGGCTGGTAAATATCATATGGTGAACAATACCTTCAATAGTAAATTCAAAACTATCAAAATCACCCATAGTAACCGGGCAATCAATTAGCTCGTGATAGTTGTTGGCACAGTACTCACCAAAACTGTATTTTTGTGTATCACTACCACGGGTTAATCCTGTAGCCACTCGCCAATTGTTGTTAGTGTGTGGGGCATGGATGATGAGCTTACAAGGTGAATCACTAAGCTCTTCTACTTGTAAAAATGTTGAACTACCATTAAAGAAACCTCTTTGATTATCTAAGTAGGCGGTACGTACGGATAAGTCAAAGGCGAAAACTTGATAATTTACCGTGATAGTTTCATCGGTAGCGATTAATTGCCACGTTTGTTTATCCAGCTTATTGATGCTTAATGGTTGATTTTTTGCATCTATTACCGATATTTCGGTGATATTTTTTGCAAAGTCTCGAATCATATAACTACCAGGAAGCCATGCCGGTAACGATAAGGTGTAGGTTTTTTCTGCTTGACAGGTAAAACTTAATTGCACACTAAATAGGTGGCTATTGATATTACAAGGAGTGATTTGATAATGAAGCATTGTCATGTGTTGAACCGATAAAAGTGACCAAAAGTTAATAATAATAGTATGCGAATTGTTGACGTCTTTTACCAGTCTAGTTTGACATTTAAAATTTAAGCGAGAATTACCGTCTTACTGCCGTTAATGCAAACACGTTGCTCAGCATGCATATGTACCGCTTGACACAAGGCTAACGCTTCTAAGTCATGGCCCATATTTTTCATTTTCTCTACGGTAAAACTATGATTTATTGGTTTAACTTCTTGAACAATGATCGGACCTTCATCTAAATCGGCGGTAACATAATGTGCGGTGGCACCAATAATTTTTACGCCACGAGCATGGGCTTGATGATAAGGTTTTGCCCCTTTAAAACTGGGTAAAAATGAGTGGTGAATATTAATGGCATTGCCTGAAACTTTATTGCACATATCGTCAGATAATATTTGCATGTAACGGGCAAGCACCAATAATTCAGCGTTAGTGTCTTTTAATACGGCCAGTATCTGAGCTTCTTGGTGGGGTTTGTTATTTTTCTCAATGGGTAAGTGATAAAAAGGGATGTTATGCCACTGGGCCAAAGACTGGCAATTCGTGTGGTTTGATAACACGGCAACAATATTAACGGGTAGTACACCTGCTCTCCATTTTGTTAATAACGAGACTAAGCAATGATCGTCTTTTGATACCGCAATTACTATATTAGGTAAATTGGCTTTATTACGCAGTTCAAACACCATCTGTAGTGGTTTGGCTAATGTGTTAAGTGCTTGATTACATTCTTCTATAGGTACGGTTAAATGGCGGTCATCAAAGGCAATACGAGAAAAAAATGTATGGCTACAAGGATCACTATATTGTGAGGTTTCGGTAATAAAAGCGCCGTGATTAAATAGGCTTTGGGTGATTTTGGCCAGCACACCAGAAGAGTCTGGACATTGCCAAGTTAAGGTATAGTGATTAATATCTGACATTTATAGCTAAAATAGTAAAAAGAATAGTGCGTTATCATTGGTCATTTTGCCCGCAAAAACCAGTGTTTATTGAAGGTTATTTAGAGCAGAAAAATATATACCGTGTTTATTTATTACTTATTAGCGATAAATAAATGTTTATTATTAATATAAAGCGCTTCAATTTTGTCTCTTGCCCATGGTGTTTTACGGAGAAATTTTAAGCTAGATTGTAAACTTGGATCATGAGTAAAACAGCGAATATTGATCATAGCCCCAAGCTCATCAAAGCCAAAGTGTTCTTCAAGCTCAGTCACAATAGTTTTTAAAGTGATGCCGTGTAAGGTGTTGAATGGTTGATTGTCCATGGGATCATTAATGTCGTAGGTTTACGTGTTACTATTATATCGATAAAAAATAAAAAAGCAGAGTTTTAATTGTTGCTCTGCTTGTAGGGTAAAGCAATATAACCTAGCTAAGGTGCACTGTTAGTGCTTCATGATCACCAATTAACTTGCCGGCAATAAATACTTGAGGATAGCTGTTAGCACCCGTTAATGCTCTAAATGCTGATGCATTGATTTGCTCACCGATAGTGAGTTCTTCAAAGGCTAAGCCCTTTTCGGTTAATAAAGTTTTGGCTTTAGCGCAAAATGAACAACCCGGTTTAGTTAATATGGTGATCGCTTTAGGCTTTTCTGCTTTTGGGTTGATGTAATCAAGCATGGTATCAGCGTCTGAAACTTCAAACGGGTCACCCGGTTTGTTAGGTTCAATAAACATTTTTTCAATTACGCCATTTTTCACTAACATCGCATAGCGCCAGCTGCGTTTACCAAATCCTAGCTCTTTTTTATCCACTAATAAGCCCATAGCTTCAGTGAATTCACCATTTCCGTCAGGAATTACGCTCACATTGTCAGTTTTTTGATTTTCTGCCCAAGCATTCATCACAAAGGTATCGTTGACCGATAGGCAAATAATTTCATCGACACCATTGGCAAAGAAGGTTGTTGCGAGCTCGCTGTAACGCGGTAAATGTGCAGATGAACAGGTAGGCGTAAATGCACCAGGAAGAGAAAATACTACGACTGTTTTGTGAGAGAAAATTTCATCGGTTGTGCGGCTAGTCCATTGATCATTTTCACGAATAGTAAAAGATACTGATGGTACATTACTGCCTTCTTTATTAATAAACATAGAATAACTCCATTTCATTTTGAAAATTGTTGTGTTGAGTAAGAAAGCTATTATGTATAACTTTTATTAATTATTAAAGTGATTAAAATTGGCTGTTGTGATTGTAAAAAACGATTAGAGCTATTGGTTAATCTAAAATTATTAACCAATAGCTAATTTTATCAGCACGTTGTGCTAGTTGTGCTAGTGCTTGATAAAAGCTGAGTTCAAGTTGCAGTGAATCATGGTTTTTAACTTAAGCCTGATTTTCAACTTGCTGAGCAATGTTATCTAGGGGTCTATAGAAAAGGAAGCGAACACTCGCTCAAACAATCGGTAGTTCTGAGATTATTGAGATCAATGGTTAGCAGGTTGTGATAAGTTTAACTGTCGATAAGCTTTAGTTAGTTTATCAGTAATTACTTCTTGAGGGCATGGTTTAGCAATGTAATCATCAAAACCTGCGGCTAAACACTTTTCAGCACTACCATTTAAAGCATCGGCAGTAATAGCAATTAACCACAGCGGTTGTTTGGGTTGTTGTTTTGACAGTTTTTGTGCTAATTCAAAGCCATCTATTATTGGCATATGACAATCTGAAATAATAATGTCGTAAGGCGTTTCTTGATGCTTAGCTAATGCCTGGTCGCCGTCATTGGCAACATCCGCTGTTATATTTAAACGTTTAAGTTGTGCACTCAATACCATTACATTAATAAGGTTATCTTCGGCAATAAGAATACGTAAATGTTTAAAGCGCTTATCATTTATTGAATTAGTTAGCCGAGTTTTTTTCCTGCGTTCAATAGTTTTTTTTTCTTTATTACTACGTTTTAATGTTAAATAAAAATGAAAAGAAGTGCCAATATTCTCAGTTGACTCGAGCGTAATATTTCCGCCCATGGCATGAATGATTTCTTTGCAAATAATTAACCCTAAGCCAGTACCACCATATTTACGAGTCACTTCATGGTCTGCTTGAAAAAAAGGAGTGAATAGTGATGATTGTTTATTTTCGGCTATGCCAATACCTGTGTCGGTCACGGAGAAGTTTAAGGTGTCGTAAGCCATACCTCCTAAGCGTTTTTTTTCTAATAACTGAATCGCTATTGTGATATGACCTTGGTGCGTAAATTTAACAGCATTGCTCATTAAATTATTAAATACTTGGGTGAGGCGTGTTGGGTCAGTGAAATAATTGTGGGTAATATTGGGATCAATAGCTAAATTAAAAATGAGAGATTTCTGTTTTTCTGAATGAGAAAAAATGTTGATAATATTTTGTGATAATTGCTGAAAATCTACCGAAACTTGCTCTAGAGTTAGCTTGCCAGCATTCATTTTTGAAAAGTCTAATACGTTATTTAGTAATGCTAATAAATTGTTGGCAGAGCTTTGGAGTATAGATAAAAGATTTGGTTGGCTAGCATTAAGTTGAGTCAAAGATAAAGCCTCTGCCATACCAAAAATGCCATACAATGGCGTCCTGATCTCATGACTTATTCTAGCTAAAAATGCGAGTGTGGCTTGAGATGATTTTACGGCGGCAATTTTTTCTGCTTCAGCAATTTTTAAGGCGCGTTCAAGCTTCTCTTGTCTGGACTTTATTATTAAAAATTTTCGATAATAAAAACCCAACAGCAGCAAACACAAAAGCAAAAGCATCAGTAGTAAATAACTGGTGTGCTGATATATTATGGCAACTTGTTCTTCAATGTTAGATTCTGCGATGTGATGTCTGCTCGCCATTGTTTCCTACCTTTGTTAAGCATTCAAATAATGAGGCGAGTCGCCAGCACCGGATGCATTGTAGCAAATTATTACACAGCCCTAGCATTGCATACAATAAACAGGTTGATGTTATACAATAAATATATGTGAATTGGTAGGTGATCATAGTAAATTAGTGTAAATTTGTATATACAATCTGTTTTTCTTAAACGAGATCAATGATGACAGCAAGTTATACGTTAATTAAGGGCACTGTTCCCTTACTGATCAGCATGCCCCACAATGGTATGGACATACCTGACGATATCGCGTTGACTATGACTGAGTCAGCCAAAGAGGTAAGGGATACTGATTGGTACAAAGATAGATTATATGATTTTGCTCAATCGTTAGGAGCTTCTATTATTATCCCTAAATATAGCCGTTATGTTATTGATCTTAATCGTGAACCTCATGGCGTTGATTTGTACCCCGGGGGAAATAGCACGGAACTTTGCCCAACCTCTGCGTTTGATTTGTCTCCTCTGTATTTAGCCGGCCAGCAACCCAATGAAGCAGAAATAAAAAGACGTATTCAACACTATTGGCAACCTTACCACCTAGCGATTAATTGCAGCTTAAATGAGATGAAAACTGAATTTGGGCAAGCAGTACTCCTTGACGCGCATTCTATTTTATCTCATGTTCCGCGTTTTTTTGATGGACAACTTCCCGATTTTAATTTTGGTACCTCAAGCGGTAAAAGCTGTTCACCTTTACTTGTTGATCATATCGACAAGTTAAATTATGCACCGTACAGCAAGGTGATCAATGGGCGCTTTAAAGGGGGGTTCATTACTCGACATTTTGGCAAACCAGAGGGTAGTATTCATGCGATTCAATTAGAGCTTTCTCAGCGTACTTATATGAATGAGTCAAGCCATGAATATAATCTAAGTCTTGCTGCACAGGTGAAGCCAAAATTACGTTTGATGGTTGAGTGTTTAATTGATTTTGCTCAGACAAAATATGAGGATTTATGATGCAGAGCGCAAAAAAAATATACGTGAACAAAATATTATTAGCTGATGGTTGGGCAAGTGATAAAACGTTAACGATAGTTAAAGGAGTGATTACTGAAATAAGCGCTGGTTTCATTGATAACGCCGAACGTATAACAGGGACGATCATTCCTGGCATGGTTAATTGTCATTCACATGCTTTTCAACGGGCTTTTGCCGGATTTAGTGAGCAAGGCAGTGAAGGGCAAGACAGCTTCTGGACTTGGCGAAACGTTATGTATAAATTTTTGGCAAAATTAACCACAGAAAATGTTGAAATTATTGCTAGTCAGCTTTACATAGAAATGTTGAAAGTGGGTTATACCCGAGTTGCTGAGTTTCATTATTTACATCATGAGGTGGATGGCAGTAACCACACTGTTTTATCGGCCATGGCAGAAGGGGTATTTAAAGCGGCAAAAACCTCAGGTATAGGCTTAACGATGTTACCGGTATTATATCGTTTCAGTGGTTTTGGTGCTCAACAACCCTATGATGGCCAAAAACGTTTTATCAACTCAACAGAGCAATTTAATCAACTGGTGAGTGCTTGCTTTAAGTTAAGTGAACAATACTCAAATACCAACGTTGGTATTGCACCACATTCTCTTAGAGCTGTTGATAAAAAATCACTCACTCAAGCTGTTAATCATGTCAGAAGTTTAAATGATAAAGCGCCGATCCATATTCATATTGCCGAGCAACAAAAAGAAGTAGATGATTGTTTAGCGCATTTTAGCCAGCGACCGGTGCAATGGTTGCTAGATAATATGACATTAGATGCTCAGTGGTGTTTAATTCATGCCACACATATCAATGAGCAAGAACGAAAAGGTATTATTGCTACTAAAGCTGCTGTGGGTATTTGCCCCACCACTGAAGCAAATTTAGGTGATGGGATCTTTCCAACAACCGATTTTCTTAATGAAAATGGGACGTTTGCCATCGGTTCTGATAGTCATATATCGGTTAATCCTATTGAAGAGTTACGTTGGTTAGAATACGCACAAAGATTAAGTCAACAGCAAAGAGCTATTTTAGCCACTAAAGAACAAGCTTCTGTTGGCGCTAATTTATGGCAAAAATCGGCCTCTGGTGGTGCACAATGTACTAATAGCAATACCGGCGAGCTAGGCATAGGTAAACAGGCTGACTTATTAGTATTAGACGAGCAACACACGCGATTATTTGCGAACAGTGATCAACATATCCTCGACAGTTTAATTTTTGCTAGTCAGCAAAATCCAGTGAGGGATGTCATGGTCAATGGCCGCTGGATTATTTTAGCTGGTAAGCATAAAAGTGAAAAAGGTATCGCTAATTCGTTTGCAAGTATCTTGAAGGAGTTATCAGCATAATAGAAAGTTACTGAGTAGTTATGATGCTCTTGATTTTCTGGTGCATAAGGGGGATATTTACTGTACTTTTGTCATTAATCTAAGTTATATAACTAGAGTAAATGAGCATATTGTGAAATGGCTTTACAAATGTCTTTTTGAACGGTTGAACGTAAAATATATTGACGTTTTGTTGTAACACAAAAGTCTGTATAGAAAGCGTTAACTGAATGTATTGACGAAACTATTTCTTCTAATTTGGCCTGTTCTTTAGGAGTGAAGTGATTTACTTTACTTTTTAAGTCAAATAATATTCTATCGGTATTTACGCGGGCTTTAGTATCAAAAGTATCTGAAAACCAAAATAAGCTGGCTTGTTTTTTAGCGCTATACCATGCTTCTAAATTAGGTTGAGGGTAAAAGTATAATAATACTGAACATGCAACGATTAATATCAATAATTTTTTCATAGTATGTCGTATAATAACGATGTACGTATAGCATAATCAATTTTCAAGCATTAAACTACCTAATACAACACCTACATACCCTAACCGTTAATCTCTTTTGTGTCTCAAGGATATACTGTGAAGACAGACGACGACAACTCTAGCCAAGAAAAGTCTAGCCAAGAAAAACGTATCCCCATTAAAAACATTAAAATTCATCAACCAAATAAAGGTGTTGAAGGCTACAAGCCCCGTGATCAAATTTACGTTCGTAAAGTCACTGGTTATTTTCAACAACTGCGGAAAAAAATGAATTTTATTTTTTTGACTGTTTTTGCTGTTATTCCATGGCTCCAATATAACAATCACCAAGCGGTACTTTTCGATATCATCGAGCAACGGTTTTATCTTTGGGGACTAACTTTATGGCCACAGGATTTAACACTTTTAGCTTGGTTATTTATTATAAGTGCTTTTTTACTGTTTTTTGTTACCACCTTTTTAGGTCGGGTATGGTGCGGTTATTTATGCCCTCAAACCGTGTGGACCTTTATCTTTATTTGGTTTGAAGAAAAAATTGAAGGTAGTGCTAACCAACGTAAAAAACTAGACAGCCAGCAGTTAAATATAAATAAATTTTGGCGAAAGTTGTTGAAACATAGCTGTTGGATGTTTTTCTCGGTGTTAACGGGGCTTACCTTTGTTGGTTATTTTGTGCCGATGCAAGATATATTTATCGACTTTTTTACTTTTAATGCCTCATTTTCGACAGTGGCTACTGTGTGGTTTTTTGCTTTGTGTACCTACGGTAACGCTGGCTGGATGCGTGAAATTATGTGTTTGCATATGTGCCCCTATGCACGTTTTCAATCAGCAATGTTTGATAAAGACACGGTCACGGTTTCTTATGATTATAACCGCGGTGAGTCTCGCGGTGCTCGTGGCAAAAAACAAGATTATAAAGCGATGGGGCTGGGTGATTGTATTGACTGTAGTTTATGTGTGCAGGTATGTCCAACAGGTATAGATATTCGCAACGGCTTACAATATGAGTGTATAAATTGTGGTGCCTGTGTTGATGCTTGTGATGGTGTTATGGACAATATGGAATATCCTAGAGGTCTTATTCGTCATACCAGTGAGCATGAATTAAAAGGTAAAAAGGTTCACCTAGTCAGAGCTAAGTTAGTAGGTTATGCTGTGGTGCTAGTAGTAATGATAAGTTTATTGGTAATGGATATAGTAAACCGCGTACCAGTAACTTTAGATATCAGTAGAGATAGAAATGAGTTAGCACGAGAGAATTTTAATGGTGAAATTGAAAATGTTTACACCCTCAAAATATTGAATAAATCGCAAACAGATAATACCTATATGTTATCTGTGACGGGAATAGATAATGTGAAGTGGATTGGCGAGCAAGAAGTTACAGTAAAGGCCGCAGATGTTTATACTGTACCCATTAGTTTGGTCATTGACCCCTCTGATTTAAACGATTACATGACAATAATTACTTTTGTTCTCAAGCAAAAAGCATCCGAAGATGATGTTCTTTTTGAGCAACAAAGTCGATTTTTTAAGAAGCGCTAATGTCAGCATTTGATTTTACTTCGTTAACACCTGATTTAATTATTGACGGCCTAGAGTCAGCTGGTTTTTCGGTTGATAGTGGTTTGTTAGCTCTAAACAGCTATGAAAATCGGGTTTATCAGTTTCACGATGATAATATGGAAAAATTTGTCACCAAGTTTTATCGACCTCAACGTTGGAGTGATGCACAACTTAGAGAAGAGCATGATTTTGGTTTTGAACTAGCTGAACAGGAAATTCCTGTCATCGCTCCGTTGAAAATCAATGATGAAAGTATTTTTAACCATCAGGGCTATCAATTTGCTGTTTACCCTTGCCGTGGTGGTCGAATTTTTGAAGTTGATAATTTAGAGCAACTTCAATGGATGGGGCGTTTTGTTGGTCGTATGCATGCTGTTGGTGCGCAAAAACCTTTTCAGTATCGACCAAGCTTTACTGTTGATGAAATGCTTTATCAGGCTAAAGACATTATCGCTCACTCTGGTTTTGTTCCTTTGAGTTTGCAGACACCTTTTTTCACTATCTTAGATATTGTTATTACTGAGGCGGTCAAGCAGTATAAGCCCAAACATCAGATTCGTTTACATGGAGATTGCCATGCTGGTAATATTTTGTGGCGTGAGGGTGAAGGGCCTCATTTTGTGGATTTAGATGACTGTCGTACCGGGCCGGCGATTCAAGATCTATGGATGATGCTCTCAGGTGATAGACAGCAGCAACTGTTACAAATTGATACCATTTTATCTGGTTATGAAGAGTTCTTTACATTTGAAAATGACCAGTTAGTTTTGATAGAATCATTACGTACCATGCGCGTAGTTAATTATATGGCATGGTTATGTAAACGCTGGAGCGATCCTGCTTTTCCGCGTAACTTTCCATGGTTTGATAGTGAAAAGTACTGGGAACAACAAATACTGATATTAAAAGAGCAGATGTCGGCCTTACAACAGCCACCATTAACTTTATTACCCACTTACTAGATTTTTAGCTACTTAAATGGACTATCCCTGTTAGCCTCAATGATGTAATTTTGATGGTAACAGGAAGATCCATAGGAATTTAAATAATGTTCAGAAAGGAATGTAAATCATGAGAAGAAAAATTATCCGTTTAACTTTAACCTTTTGTATGGTGATATTGATGCCATTTCTAGCGTCAGCCTCGGATTATCTAGAGGGTAAGCAGTATACTCAAATTAGTGAGAAAATCTCTAGCAAGTCTGAAGTTAGAGAGTATTTTTCTTTTTATTGTCCGCATTGTTTCCGATTTGAACCCCTGATGGAGCAAGTCAAAAAAGAATTGCCAGACGGTACTAAATTTGAGCGTAATCATGTTGATTTTCTTCGTGCAGCCTCCCCTGAGATACAGTTTATGCTGTCGAAGGCTGTGGTTGTCGCGCAACAATTAAAAATGGAAAAGAAACTAATTAATGCTCTCTTTAACTATATTCATGTACAGCGAGCCATGTTTTCCTCTGAAAAAGATATTAGAAATGTTTTCGTTTTAAATGGTGCCGACGGTGAGAAATTTGATAAGTTGATGAGCAGCTTTTCAGTAAACAGTCATGCTAAAAGAATGAAAAAACATCAAGATGAGTTAACAAAAAAGAAGGTACTTAATTCTGTACCCACTATAGTTGTTAACGGTAAATATCGCATTAATACCGATCAACTTGACAAAAAAAATGTTGAAGCGGATTATAAAAAATTAGTCGCCTATTTATTAACGTTGAAATAGTCAGTAAAGACTCATCATCAAGGTAGAAGATGAGTCTCTTTAATAGTACCCTTTTGATTACAGCGCTTCTACATGATCTATTCAATTTGAAAGTAACTTTTTTTTAGCCTTTAAAAACTCTTCATCGCTTAAAAAACCTTGTTGTTTGATTTTGACTAACTTCTCTAGTGAATTAACTAACTGGGTATCAACAATGTTATTTTGATTTTTGTTTGCTGTGTTGGGCGCTTCTTCAGCTATATCTTTAGGGTGAGATATTTTCTTTTTTGCAGTTATTATTGTAGATATTTGAGGTTTTTTTTGAGCTTGGTTATCACTATGAGTTGAATTTTTGTTAATGCTAGGGGTAATAGGTAAGAACATTGTTCTTGTACCCGTATGTGCTACATTGATTGTTTTTGCCACTAACCAACACCAATCAACTACCTCTTCAACGACATTTCTGTAAGGTTTTTTGGTCAGTCGTTTATGTCCTTTTCGTGCATAGAGGGCAATAAGGTAACTTTGGTTGTTATCTGTCAGGGTTAAATTAATGGTTCTCACTTTGTCAATGACCATTGCATCTCGATATCCATCGGCCAAAAAATGTCTTAACTTTTGTTCTAAACTGTCACTGAAACCATGTCCACTGTCTACATTAATGAGACTAATAACAGTGTTGTTTAGGCTCACTTCACTAGCCGTTATATCGGCAATACTTAATACCGTTTCGGTCATGTGATGTTGTTTATGCCATAACCGTATATGTTGCTTTGATTGACTCACCTGAGTATAAGCAAAGTGTTTATTGGTTAACAATGAGGGGAATTCGCTGTTTCTTTTCCATCGCATAAAAAAATACAGTGCACTGCAACAGGTTAATATTAATAAAAATAAAGCCAGTTTTGCGCTATTATCTTGCCCAAGAGTTGATGCTGCGACTAATGACTGTGCTTTTGGTTGCGTTATACGATAAATCTCGCTATTGCTTTGATCCAAAATTATTATTTCATGTGAGCTGTCAACAAAAATTTTGAGGTTATCATCGACAGACCAATTATTATTTGACAGTTTATGTTCAACCCCAGGTTCGATATTATCAACATCTATAGATTTAATTGAGTTTAATTGCCAGCCATCTGGAGTTTGGTTTATATACAATAATTGTTGATGAAATTTATCTAGTGCCCGTCCTTGGTAAAATAATAGCTTGGAGGTGTTAATACGATGACTTAATAACTGTTCAGGCATTATATTACGCCAATCAGTTTTATGTTGGCTAAAGGTTAGCAAGTCTTCTTTATTGTAGTGATGGGATATTAATAGCCGCTCACTATTCTTTTGAGGCCATATAATTTGTTTAATATCTTGAGCCCCTAATAAAATAATTTCATTGGCAATATCATTGTTATTTATATAGGGATTATTGTTTGGTACCGTATAACTTTTACGGCCAAAACGATTAGGGTTAATACGCAATATAACCCCAGAAGATAGCGGTAATTGATTGAGATCTTTTGTGGCGGGTAAAGTGATGTAAAGTAAACCGTAATCATTATTCCATAATTTTTTAAAGGGGTTAAACGATAATTGTTTAATGCCATGGGATTGTTTAACAACAGGCACACGTAAAACTTCCCTTTGACTCGTAGGATCGATCTGTTTTAAATTTATCTGATTAAATTGCCATTCAGTGATAACAGCATCGTATTGATACTCGATTTTATTGCCGTTAACTTGCAGACGTGTTGTTGATTGCCCCTCATCAAATTTATTGAGATGTGCGGTATAGAAAGTAACAAATCCGGGTTGATCTCTAAAAGTGAAATTAGGGTGTAGCACAAATGCCGTTAGGTGAACTTTATGATCATTGTTTGTTTCTATCTGATTCAAATCTAGTAAAGGCAGAGGGTTAATTTTGCCCTCCTCGATTAAGAATATTTGCCCATTATCATTGGCTAAATAAAACTGTTGCTCTGCATTCGGGTTAGCAATCAGTTTGAGCCATCCTTGATTAGAAAGAGTAGGGTGTTGGATGTTTGCTATATGTTGATAATTGTATTTGGTAGGGGGATTAGTTAATGTAAATGAAGCACTAGGGCTTGAGATAAAAAACACTAGGCTAATTACCTCCCACTTTCTAGACGGTTGCTGAAGAATGTTAATGATACTTAAAATAAAATTCATAGCTGATAATTTATTTTTTCTTGATATATATCATTTAGGACAAAAAACCGTGACTTGCAATAATTATTTTTTCAATAATTGAATATGTTTTCCCTCGATGAACTGTGATTTTTCGGCTGACGTTGAATAATTTAGCTTACCATCAATAACAATATTATCACCTAGTTGAGCTTTTTGATTAAGCAGAATGGCTTGTTTTCCCCATATTTGCAGCGTTGTAATAATGTTTTTTTTCTGCATCTTTTGTTGAGTTATTGAATAGGCTTGGTGGCATATAGTGATTTGAACTTGGGCTAACTCTTTATTATTTTCGGTTGTTAGTAACTGTACTGCTGAGCTTAATGTGCCACTGCAATGTATTTGGTTAATGGAGAGACTATACCCTTTGGTAAACATTTGTACAAAAGTGGCGGTAATGACATTACTAGCGTCTTTTTTCTTCTGATTATTTTGGTCAGATAAATAACCATTAATTAACATCAAGTCGCCTTTTTGGGCATGACATAAGGTCTGTTCAACCAAAGGTCCAGTTACCTTGATCTGATGATAACTCGTCCATTCCCTATACTTGCCACTGCTTTTATCTAACCATTTGGTGTGAGTAGCCAGCGTTACCTCAGTCACCGCCTTTACTGGATTAACGGTATAGCGAATTTCAGGCGTGTTGACCAAATTACCTAATAAAGTAACGGAGCAAAGTTGGTTTGCAGTTTGCAGTGTCATTGAATTTCCAAAACAGGGATGCATCTAGTTAAGTGCTAATTTAGGCGATGTTAGCTTAGCTGGCAAGAATTTTAGCCAATAAAAAAGGATGCACTAGCATCCTTTTATTCATAATAATCAATTAGGATTGTTACTATTTATTTTTTTGCAGCTCTTTTTGCAGCATCAGCAGCTTTAACTTCAGCAATAACCGTCTCAGCTACATTGTTAGGACAAGGCATATAGTGAGAGAATTCCATAGAGAATTGACCACGACCTGATGTCATTGTCCGTAATGTTCCGATGTAACCAAACATTTCTGAAAGAGGTACGTCTGCTTTAATACGAACACCAGAAACACCAGCTTCTTGACCTGCGATCATGCCACGACGACGGTTTAAATCACCAATAACATCACCAACGTGGTCATCATGAGTAAACACATCAACTTTCATGATAGGTTCAATTATCTGTGCACCAGCTTTTGTAATTGATTGACGGAAAGCACCACGAGCAGCGAGTGCAAAGGCCACAGCAGATGAATCGACCGCATGGAAGCCACCATCATATAATTCAACTTCAACATCTAGTACAGGGAAACCAGCAAGAACACCAGTACCCATCATTCCTCTGAAGCCTTTTTCAATAGCTGGGAAGAATTCTTTTGGTACATTACCACCAACAACTACAGAGCTGAATACAAAACCAGAACCAGGTTCGCCTGGCTTGATGCGGTAATCAATTTTACCGAATTGACCAGAACCACCCGATTGTTTCTTATGGGTATAAGAGTCTTCAATAGCAGTAGTGATCGTTTCACGGTAGGCAACTTGTGGCTTACCAACAGCTAATTCAACACCGTAGGTACGCTTTAAAATATCTACCTTAATATCTAGGTGAAGTTCACCCATACCAGATAAGATTGTTTCACCTGAATCATCATCAGTTTCTACGTTAAAGGTAGGATCTTCAGCAACCATTTTACCGATAGCAATACCCATTTTCTCAGTTGAACCTTTATCTTTTGGTGTTACAGAAATTGAGATTACAGGCTTAGGAAATACCATAGCTTCTAGGATGATGGGGTGTTTGGGATCACATAATGTGTGACCTGTCTGTACGTTACTTTTCATACCAACAATTGCGATGATATCACCAGCTTGTGCTGAAGTAAGTTCGTTACGGTCATCGGCTTGCATTTCACACATACGGCCAACACGCTCAGTTTTTCCTGTTGCAGCATTAAGAACTGTATCGCCTTTCTTCAATGTACCTGAATAGATACGTACGAAAGTTAATGTACCAAAACGGTCATCAGTGATTTTGAATGCTAACGCTTTAAATGTTTCATCTGCAGAAACGATTGCGTACTCACCATTAGGCTCACCTTCTTCATCAGTAAGTGGTTGTGGATTAACATCTGTAGGTGAAGGCAAGTAATCAACAACAGCATCAAGAATTAATTGAATACCTTTGTTTTTAAATGCAGATGCACCGTAAGTTGGGAAGAAAGTCATATCACGAGTACCAGTACGGATACAGGCTTTGATTTGTTCTGTAGTAGGAACCATTTCCCCTTCTAAGAACTCCATTAACATGTCTTCATCCACTTCTAAAGCGGTTTCAATTAACTTCACTCGGTACTCAGCAGCTTTTTCTACCATGTCTGCTGGAATATCAGTGATTTCGTAGTTTTCAGGAAGACCTGTGTCATCCCAGATGTAAGCCTTTTCAGAAAGTAGGTCAACAACACCAATAAAATCATCTTCAGTACCAATAGGTAGTGTCATTATTAATGGGTTAGCACCTAAAACGTCTTTTACTTGCTTACAAACACGGTAGAAATCAGCACCTAAACGGTCTAATTTGTTAACCATGATGATACGAGCAACTTTTGAGTCATTCGCATAACGCCAGTTAGTTTCTGATTGTGGTTCAACACCACCAGAACCACAGAAAACACCAACACCGCCATCAAGTACTTTAAGTGAACGGTATACTTCAACAGTGAAATCAACGTGACCAGGAGT
>JAWUYA010000070.1:0-58882 GCA_034111045.1 Colwellia sp.
GATGCTCATCCTGAGCGCTGGAGTGGTAATATTCGTAATTGGGATTTACCAAAGGAAGTGTACTTAAACCCTGAACAAAATAGCGTCAAGGCTGAGAGTGCATAACGAAGTGATCGCGACAACTAGTTTGACAAACACCGATAGCGAATATGAAAAAAACACTCAGAAAAAATAAAGCTTATTACACTCGAATTTATCGTCTTGCTAAGGCTTGTGATATGAGTTTTGATTTTGCTCTACAAATGATAAAACTAAGAGCAGATGACAAACGATTAACGCGAAAGAAGAACTCTAATGGCAGTTTTTTGAATTGGGATACAGCTTCAATGGATACATTAGGTTTAATGGTGTGTGAATGTTCAAAAAAAGACGGTGAAACTATCAAAATACGAGTATTCATAACTAAAGATGAGTTACCTGTAGATAAACAGTATTTATGGCGAGAAAGTGAATTGCATTGAGCTAGCTGAACAATTGAATATATTAAATGTAAATGGCGGTATACAAAATGAGAACATATAATCCGGATGGCTGGGTAATTTTAAAATTAATGCCTGAGGAGGAAGAATGTTTTTACAAGATATTTGGTACTTGGCGTGGTAGTTTTCTATATGGTGACTCTTGGAGATTAAGCTCGGGTTCAACAGAATTCCCGACATTATCAGAATGTGGACTCTTTTGGATTTGGGCACAATATTCAGGGTCTGGTGTTTTAATAGAAAGAGTTCAACTTGATCCCTTAATAATGGAAAATATCGAACATCAGTTGTAGCTCAAACTCGAACCGACACTTTTAGTTTATAACTTTTAATCAAACCTGAAAGTCGTATAAAACACCATCAAAGCGGTTGTTCATTATAAAATTTTAATGCTTATTCAGTGCGCTTTACGTTGGCTAGAAGTTGTTTTTTAGGTCAAGTGCTAGCCAATTGCGGACATAAGCCTTTACAAAGCCTTGATGATATTCAGGGTAATACTAACCGAAATTTATTGCTCACTTGTGGATGGTTTTATCTGACATTTAATTTCTTGACATCAGTGTGTGAGCGAGCGCTAGGAACTGTGGTTATACTGTTTTCTTTGGTATTTATCTAAATTCAACCTTGTCAACCCTGACAAATTTATAGTCATGCAAGAATTCAATTATTACAGAGTGTAAAATAGATAGAAACTGTGCCCACATTATAAAATCTTGACAATATTTTAATGTAAAATGGATTAGTTACTAGAGCAAAAATTATGGGATTACCTAAAAGAAATTTTAAATAATATGAAGAAGTTGATCCATATAGATATGGACGCATTCTTTGTATCTGTTGAAATTAGAGATAGGCCAGAGTTGGCAAATCTCCCTGTTGCTGTGGGGGGAAGTTCTAAAAGGCGAGGTGTACTTTCTACTTGTAATTATATTGCAAGAGAGTTTGGTATTCGTTCAGCAATGCCAACGAGTGTGGCAATGAGAAAGTGTCCTAACTTGGTGCTCGTACCATCTCGAATGGATGCATATCAAGAAGTTAGTATCCATATCCGTGAAATATTTTCGCGTTATACCAGTATTATTGAACCTCTTTCATTAGATGAAGCTTATCTTGATGTCACCGACTGTAAATTATTTAAAGGTTCAGCCACGCTAATCGCCGAAGATATTCGAGCAACAATCTACCGAGAGACTGGTCTAACCGCTTCCGCTGGCATTGCTTCATTGAAATTTCTTGCTAAAGTTGCTTCAGACTATAATAAACCCAATGGTCAATTTGTTATTACACCTCCTGAAGGGTATAACTTCATTTCCGAATTACCATTAAATAAAATTTCAGGTGTTGGCAAGGTTACTTTTGCAAAACTAAAGTCATTGGGACTCGAATATGGTCGAGACATCCAAGCCGTTCACCGCTCAGTTATTGATATAAACTTTGGTAAATTTGGCCAAGTGCTTTATCAGCGTTGCCAGGGAGTAGATGATAGAACTGTCGAAACAGTACGGGTTAGAAAATCTGTTGGCGTTGAAAGAACCTTTGCTGAAGATATTGAGGATATCGCTATTCTTCGAGATATTTTAATCGATAAGCTCATGCCCGAACTAAAAAGACGTGCTGAAAAGTATTTGTGTGAGCAAAAAATAAGTAAATTAGGGGTGAAAGTAAAATTTAATGATTTTCAACAAACAACGAAAGACTGCGCCTATGTTAACTTTGATGAAGGGCTTTTTTTAGATCTGCTGACCGATGTTGTGCAACGTGGTGGTGGTAAAAAAGTTAGGCTTTTAGGGCTTCACATTGGCCTTGGTGATATTGAAGATAAAAGTCAGCAACTTGAATGGCCATGGTAGAAAAGAGATAAAACATCAATAACACTAAAATATAGTGCTAATAATTCTCAGATAAATAATAACCGGTGTGCTTAAACGTTTAGTGGTTGTTACTACTGAGACTATTGCTGTTAAAAAGTATAGCTAGACCATTAAAAATTATTGGAGTTGACGGTATACTTATACTTTTAGTCACTTTTGAGACAATATTCTTAGTAATACATAGTTTAGGTGGGATTTTATTTTTTATCTGAATAACTTAATGATAAAGTTAACATTAACTTTGCAACGCTACCATTGGTCACATTTATTAGTGGTAATACTTATCAGGATGATTGTTTTGAATTTTAATATTTCCCCCCCCGTTTTCTTGCCAAAAGTGAGTCTAGTCTCTCTAGCGCTGGTTTGTTTTTTAACCAGTTGTGGTAGTGGTGGTTCAAGTAATAGCACTTCACCCAAAGAGCCAGTTGCAATGACTTTTTCACTTTCATCAGTTTTAGTTAATGACTGTGGCGTTGAATCACCTTTTATCGATATTGAGTTATTACACCAAGACAGTAATTGGCAGACGCTTGAGGTTTATCCAAGTGATGAAAATGGAGTCATTACTTTTACTACTTTTGATGAAAACATTAATTACACCTTGGTCGCAAAAAAGCAAGAAGGTGAAAGTGTTGAAGGCTTAAATATTGAAAGTTATCACCAAGCTAAAACAACAACAATGAGCCGGTATATTGCTCGTTATGATCAAAAACAAGATCAATCAAGTTGTGAGTGCCTTATTAAAGATGTTGAACTTAGCCATAAAACGATGAATTCAATAACTAGTGTAACCAGCTCATTAGCCTTTGAAAGTTATGACGGAGTAACGAGTGGAAAAACCCAGTATAACAATGTTGAAATTTGTCGAGAAATCGATGGTAATTGGCCATTAAGTTCGTTTGCTGTGGTGGGCACTGATGTTAATAATGAAGCAATAGGTGTCGCAAGTTTTAGTGATGACTTTGATGCGAATACTGAACTTGTTTGGACGTTATCTGCTTTTGATGATACCCAAGAAGTAACGTTGAGCTCAGGACATCAAGCTTTCATTAGTGAGCAAGTGATACAAGGGAAGAGCCATTTTCCACTTACCGTTAATGAAGATCAAACCAGTGTCTTGTTATTTAATAGTCATGATTACACCAGTGAAGCACTTTACCGCTCTCAAGCTAACGTAGAGCTCGCTGAAAACAGCTCATTTTTTGGCTCAATATTGATTGCATCAAGCCATAGTAAAGTTTCTCCAGATGCTGATGTGTCTTTTGCTGTGATGGCTTCGACCGTTACACCTGACATTGATGAGGTGAACTTTTCTGAAATAAAAGCCGACGGCAGTTATGATTATAGCGCGGTCTCTGGTTATCCAATGGCAATCATCAGTTTTGAGCTAACGACTTATCATCCAATAACAGGATTACCTATGCCGACTACTTGGAGCAATTACGGTCCTGAAAAAAGTCTGTTAGCCATTAGTGCGCCGCTAACTGGATATGAAAATATTGTTGATATTGATACGGATCGTCAAGTGACAGATACGGTGTTACTGAACAGTGCTACCAGCAATGGTTATCAAGATTATATGCTGCATTTTCAAGCGAGGTTAGCCGATGACTTTGCTCATGATTTAAAGCAATATCATATTAGCATCACGCGGTAAGTAGATACGTTGGCAAAAAAGCGATAACTTAACCATTAAGTTATCGCTTTTTTTTCGCTTTTTGCTACCGAATGTACTTATCTAGCAATGCTAAGATAGCAAAAATTGGAGGCGAGTTATTAATTGATAGCCTACTGTCGATAGCTTACCGTCAACATATACTGTGCAGGTTGGCCAACATAATTACTGGCGCTGTAGTACTTTTTATCCAGTAAGTTATTAATGTTAATACCTGCGGTCCATGCTGAATTAATCTGATAAGAAGCACTGACATTCACTAAGGTGTAACTCTTTAGCGTAACTGTTTCTGGCCATTGGCTGTCCTCGCGCTCACCTTGATAATTAATACTTGCTAGCATTTTCAATTGCTGCCATTGACGAGATAATTGATAGCGAGCAGAATTTTTAGAACGACGTATGAGTGGCTCGTTAGTGGTGGTATTAACCGCCTCTACATAGCCCAGTTGAAGTTCATGATTGACGTTGAAAAATTCACTAGCAAAGGTTAACTCTATGCCTTTTATTTTTGCTTGGGCAATATTAGTTGGCGTATATCGGTAGTCTTGGTCTAAGTCCCATTCAATTAAGTCATCTATCTTGGTTTGGTAAATACTTAACTCGGTATCAATGTTTACCAAGCTGGTTTTCATTAATACTTCGGTACTTGTTGAACTCTCTGGTATTAAATCAGGATTACCAATTGAATATTCATCTGTAGGATAATATAAATCATTAAAGCTAGGGGCTTTAAAACCGCTACCCATGTTTAAGCTCAATAAAGTATCTGCAGAAAATCGCTGGCCTATACTGGCGTTATAAGTGAGCTTGCTTTTAACATCTTCAATATCGTCATAGCGAATTGAGCCTTCAATGATTTGTGTATTATTGTCATAGTTTAAATGGGTAAATACAGCGTAAAGACCGCGTTTATCTTGATTGTAAGCGTTAACGGTATCAACTTTCTCTTTGGTTAAGTCAATGCCGGAAGTCGAAGACACAGTGGGTGATAGTTGATAACTACCTAGCCAACTTGCTTGTAATCTAAGGGTTTCAAAAAAACTGCCGTCTTGTTCAGAGATGCCTTTACCAAAGGTAATAGATTTATTTTTTTGCGTGCCTAAACGAAATTCTTGATACCAGTTTTCTTGGTTATGTTGTGCTGAAAGTTGCCATTGGTGCGCCTCAAAGGCATTTTCATCAGCCCCATAGCTATTGTCATACTCGCCGTTACCTTGGTCGTATTTTGCTAGCCAATTAACTGTCCACTGCGCATTTATATTTTGGTAACCGATAAGTGAGATATTTTCTCTACGGTAACCGTCATCATCAATTTCCTCGGGTTCAAAAACATCAAAACCGTCAGCCGCTCTAGCCGCAAGGGTGATAGTTGTTCCACCCTTGCCATGAGCAAAAGCCGTGCTTATGCTCGCTTGCTTTATATTTTGCGTACCATATCCAAGATCAACTGATGCTTCACCGGGGTTTAATTGGCGGGTAAATATTTGAATAACACCACCTATGGCATCCGAACCCCATAGCGATGTTCTAGGGCCTTTAATAACTTCTACTCGTTCTATTTGATCAAGCGACAGGTTTGAAAAGGCCACTTGGCCTAAAGTCGCAGAACTAATGCGTTGACCATCAACCACCACTAAGGTGTGACCCGCATTGGTTCCTCTCGTAAATACCGAGGTGGTTTGCCCTGTACCACCATTTTGACTCATTTGCAGGCCATTAACGGTATTCAATAATTCGGCAACAGAAGAAACAGGTAACTGCTCAATATCTTCACGTGTCATTACCGCAAAACTGCTCATAATTTCTGCGCTGTTTTGTGGGGTACGAATAGCCGTTACCACAATAATTTCTTCTATTATAGGTTCATTTTTTTCAAGGGTCTTGCCTTTGGTGGTTATATTTGCATAACTTAACGCACTGGCCAATACGCCAGTAAGACTTAACACGATTAACGATTTTTTCATGATATCCTCAAGTAAACACCCACCGTATTTACTGTGATTATAGAAATTTCAGGCCGGTCTCCGGACTTAAATCTTTCGATTAATACCGTTGCGGGGGCAGTACAAGATTTGTGGTTTGTTAAGACAAACCACTCGCTTGTTTCCCGTTTACTTGTTGAATTATCCCTGAACAACAAACACCTAAAATAATTTATTTGCTCTTTTTTAAATGAGTGAGAGCATTGATGAATTGGTCGTTATTATTAAACCCTTTTAAATCCTAACGACCAATGAGTTACTGTTATATTGCTTGCCTTACGCGGTCAATGGCCAAACAAAGTTTTGTTAATTCTGCTAGGCTACGCGGCGTCATCCGATGTAACGCATCGGCGTTAGGTTGAATAATCCGGTCATTTTTTACCGCAGGAATAAGAGGCCAGTCTTGCCAATTAAAAGCTTCTTTGGCACGCTGATTAATCGACATCGGTTGAATAATAAGTTCAACAGGCGTTTGTAATACCTGCTCAATATTAATTTGAGGGTAAGGCGTATTCACCTGCTCAAAAGGATTATTGGCTTGGCAAATATTCAGGTGTTGTTGCGACCAACTGCCTTTAGCAATAGTCGTTAATGGCCTTGACCATAGCTCGTAAAATACGGTGATTGCTGCTTTATTTTGATAAGCACTTTTAAGCGTCGCTAATGTTGTTAACAGTTGAGTTGATAATTGCTGAGCTTGAACATGATGGCCAGTGAGCTGTCCAAATAAACGTATTTCACTGGCAATATCTTCGAAAGTTTTCGGCTCAGAATAAACAATAGTAAAGCCGAGTTGTGATAAACGATTGAGATCGTCACTTGGGTTACCACTTTGCCAAGCGATAATAAGATCTGGTTGGAGTTCAATAACACGTTCAATTTGCAGCTTTGCATAATGGCCAATACGTGGAATTAATTTTGCTTGTTCTGGGTAATCGGCAAAGTCAGTGGTGCCTATTATTTGTTCTCCTGCACCAATGTCATAAAGGATTTCAACAATGTGCGGTGCTAGGGCAATAATGGTTGGTTTTTTATGCTGATGTGCAACTTCAGCTACTTGAACACCTGCCCATGCAGTAACATGAACAAGTAATACCAATACCAAGCATAGGTTAACTAATTGGCCCATTACCAATCGATCCCTTTTTGTGCTTTAACCCCTGAGTCAAAGGCATGTTTCACTGATTGAATCTCGCTGACGGTATCCGCTAAGTCAATTAATGATCTATGACATGACCGACCTGTAATAATGACATGTTGCATCGCCGGGCGATTGTTGAGTGCGGTAATAACTTCATCTAAATCAATATACTTGTAACTGACCATATAAGTAATTTCATCTAGTAATAATACATCTATGCTCTTATCGTTAAGTAAACGCTTAGTTTCTTGCCATACCTTTTGTGCCGCTATAATATCTTTTTCTTTGTCTTGAGTATTCCATGTAAATCCAGTGTTCATTACGTGAAATTCAACACCAGCATTGGCCAGTAACTGTCGCTCACCACAAGCCCAAGTGCCTTTAATATATTGCAAAACGGCGGCATTTAAACCATGGCCAACCGCACGAGCGATGGTACCAAAACCTGAGGTCGACTTACCCTTACCATTACCAGTAATAACGATAAGCATGCCACGTTCTTCTTGAGCAGCGTTTATTTTTTGATCAACTTTTTCTTTGGTTTTTTGCATCCGTTGTTTATGGTTTTGCTGTTTTTGATCTGTCATTACATTCTCTTATTGCTGATTGAGTTTTATTATCGAGTTATCGATTAGTTTGAGATATTGCGCGCAACAGCTCTCATGTTATTATTTTGTTTTCGTCTTTAGCATTATCGCAATAAAGAATATGCTACCTATGGCTGAGGTGATAATGCCTAATGGCACTTCGGCACTTTCTATTGCTGTTCTGGCGGCAACGTCAACCCACACTAAAAAACTGCCACCAACCAGGGCTGATCCTAAAATTAATGGTAGGGTTGTTACCCCAATAAATTGTCTGACAATATGGGGGATCATTAAACCGACAAAGCCTATGCCTCCGCAGTAAGCAACAACGGTAGCCGTTATCGCCGCACAAATTGCCAACATTAATAACCTAAGTTTGCTCACGTTGACGCCAAGACTTTTGGCACTGTCATCACCTAATAACAACGCATCTATTTGACGATGATAGGCGGCAACAACCAAAAAACTGACCAGTAAAATACTGGCGATAATATAAAAATTGTTCATTTCTACTCGCGCTAAACTGCCCATTAACCAAAATAGCACTCGATTGGTCGCAAAGGGTTCTCCTAAGTAGAGTAAAAATTGACTGATAGCGGTTAACATAAAAGACACAGCGACACCTGCGAGTAATAACTGCTCAGGATTTTTTAATGCGCTAGCGATCGCTACCACAATAAATACCGAGAAAAGCGCACCTAAAAATGCCGCTAAAGGTAGGGCAACAGTAAGTTGATCAGCGAGTGTAATGGTGGCAATTGTTGCTCCTAAAGCTGCGCCAGAGACTATGCCAAAAATGTAAGGGTCAGCAAGGGGATTTCTTGTGGTGTTTTGTAATATTGCGCCTGCTATGGCTAATCCCATACCCGCCACTATTCCCACCAATATACGAGGAATACGAACCTCCCATATTATCATTTCATGGATGGGGTTTGAGCAGTGACTAACTATGCATTGAGTTATCTCACCGACCGAAATCTCTGCGGGTCCAAAGGTTAATGCCAAGGCACTACTAATGATCATTAAAACAACCAAGGCTAGAAAAATTAATCGAGACTTTTTCATGTAATGCTACTCATTTTTGTTTGTGTTGTTTGTGCTGCTTGTTTTAAATGAGGAGCGTTGAGGTAAAAAGATACCCTAGGGCTTTGTGTGATCGGGTCTTGATCTCGATGACAATACAAACCAAAAACATCGGTTAATGCTTGTGAAGTCAGTACTTTGTTTGGCGTGTCATCGCTAATAAGTTTTCCTTCATTGAGTAATAATAACCTCTGACAGTATTGAGCGGCAAGATTGAGATCATGTACTGTCATTATCACTGTGATGCCAAGTGAGTGCACAAGCTGTAAAATTTGATGTTGATAATAAACATCTAAATGATTGGTTGGCTCATCAAGGATTAATATTTCAGCTTTTTGCACTAACGCTCTAGCAATTAATACTCTTTGTTGTTCACCACCTGAAAGTACGTGGTAGGCTGAATTTATCAACAAAATTAAACCTACTTTTGTTAATGCGAGTTTAATTTGATGACGGTCTTGCTCACTATCTACACTAAACAAGCCTTTATGCGGTAAAAGCCCCATTCGCACTACATCAAATACCGACAATGCAAATATCGGTGTGGCTTTTTGAGCAACTACCGCAAAGTTTTGAGCCAATAGTTTTGGACTGTAATGGCACATTTTTTTGTTGTTGAAATATACCTCACCGTGAAAATCACTTTGGTGGTTTAATAGGCAACGTAATAAACTTGTTTTTCCCGCACCATTAGGACCAATAATGCCTAAAATCTCACCTTGGTGTACGTTAAAAGACAGTGCCTCTAAGATGAGTTTATCCTTCACTTGCCACGACAGGTTAACCACTTTTAAGAAGGGTTGTTGGCCAGTTGATGATGACATTATTAACCTCAATCATGAGGCGGGAGGGCAGACAAGAAGAAAATCAGATCACTTTAATTTAGCTAAAGTGAGCTGATAACTCGCGTGTGATCCCGCACGGTGTTAAACGATAGCTTAAGGCAAGTATCTGACTTATAACTCTTTGATATAATTATCAATAAAGCCACTTACAGTTGCGGGTACAGTTGTGGGTTTTGACCACATTATCTTGTTTGTTTTATTAGATGGAGATCTGGATAAAACGTCTTAAGTTATCAACAGCGCAAGTGTACGGGGAGTTGAATTGCTTTACAAGCATTTAGGGGTTTAGATGGCTAAATAAGTTCTGAGGGTCAATGGAGCTTTATTCCAGAGGCAATAGATCCAATAGGAAAGAATAAAAAGCCCTTGTTAAAAATAAAGGGAGCCTAAGCTCCCGATAAATAATAACCCAATAAAACTTTACTGTCGGATGGTTACTACCAAATTTTTACGCGTTTTTCAGGCGCAATGTACATAGCATCACCTTTTTTTACATCAAACGCTTGGTAGAATTCATTCATGTTAGATAATGAACCTAAAGCACGAAACTCACCTGGAGAATGAGGGTCAGTAGCGACTCGATTACGCATTGATTTTTCAACGATTTTAGAACGCCAAATTTGTGCATAACCCATAAAGAAGCGTTGATCACCTGTTAACCCATCAATAACGGGTGCTGCTTTACCCTTTAGTGAGGTTTTATAAGCTTTATAGGCAATAGTGACCCCTGATAAGTCACCGATGTTCTCGCCCAACGTTAATTCACCATTAACCGATAAGTCATCAAAAACTTGGTAGTTGTCATATTGTGCAACAAGGGCGTCAGTGCGCTCTTTAAATTGAGCTAAATCTTGAGCTGTCCACCAGTTACGTAAGTTACCTTCAGCGTCATATTTACTGCCTTGATCATCAAAGCCATGGCCCATTTCATGACCAATTACCGCACCTATCCCCCCATAATTGACGGCATCATCAGCGTTCATATTGAAAAATGGTGCTTGTAAAATTGCTGCGGGAAAAACAATTTCATTGACGGTTGGATTGTAATAAGCGTTAACTGTTTGAGGTGTCATTCCCCATTCCCATTGACGAATAGGTCCTCCTAACTTGGCAATTTCCTTTTGGTTTGACACTTGACGAGCGTTAATTAAGTTACCAATTAAATCATCAGATTTTATTGTTAATGCCGAGTAATCTTCCCACTTGTCTGGGTAACCAATTTTAGGGGTGAAAGCTGCAAGTTTTACATGTGCTGCTTTTTTAGTTTCTTCAGACATCCATTCAAGGTCATTAATACTTGCACCGTAAGAATTACGCAAGTTTTCAACTAACGTGCTCATGCGAGACTTAGCCTCCGGCGTAAAATGACGAGCGACATATACTTTACCAATGACTTCACCTAAATTAGCGTTAACAACACTGACACCTCGTTTCCATTTCGGGCGTTGTTCTTTAAGGCCATTGAGTTGTTTAGAGAAATAATTAAAATCTTCATTGTCTAAATCAGTAGTTAAGTAGCTAGAAAAACTGGTGAGGGTTTGAAAAGTTAAATATTGTTGCCACACAGCTAAAGGAGTATTAGCAAATACTTCACCAAAACCTTTAATAAAGTCAGGTTGGTTGATGATAATGTCTTTTTGTGAGTCAACACCTTCACCTTGTAGGTAGGCCTGCCAGTTAAATTTATCAGTAATACTGTTTAAATTAGCTGTATCAAATTTGTTGTAACGTTTTTCGCTGTCACGAGTTTGAACGCGCGTCCAATGATATTCTGCAAGGCTAGTCTCAAGTGCCATAATGTTTTGAGCCGCCGAGTTAGCCTCTTTAAAACCGGCAATATTGAACATTTTTTCAATATGTTCTACATAAGCTTCCCGTAATTTTACAAAGCGCTCAGCTTCATTAAAATAGTAATCACGGTCGGGTAAGCTTAATCCACTTTGCCAAATATGGGTGGCATAACGAGAAGAGTTTTTAGCATCAATACTAATATAAAGTGCTAGCGGGCTGCTTATACCCATACTTGAATGACGGCCAAAAAAACGGGCCAATTCATTTTTATCTTTGAGGTTATTGATGCCATCAAAAATTGCCTGGATAGGAGTAATACCCACAGTATTTCTTTTTTCAGTGTTCATGTATGACCGGAAAAGATCGGCAACTTTTTGTTCATCAGAGCCTTGTTTAAGGTCTTTGGTTGCGGCAAGCGCTTCAATAATGGCCTTGACATCATCATCGGCTTTATCACGTAAATCGTAAAATGAACCGATAGCGGTTTTATCACCAGGGATGTCATTGTTGTTCATCCAGCCACCATTGATATGGCGATAAAAGTTATCTTGAGCACGAACACTATTGTCCATGTTGGCTTTTTCGATACCTGAGGTTAACGCTGTTTGTTGAATACTGCTTACTGCTGTTTGATCTATAGAGGTTTCACTGTTGTTGTTGCAACCTGAAACAAATAATAAAGATGAACATATTGCGCTGGTTATTAATGCTTTCATTGTTAGACCATTGTCCTATTGATAATATTTTGTCATTTGATAGTAAAGAGTTAGCCATAAAATTGCTAGTAAGAGAAATATCTGTTTACATTTTTATTTATTTCTCTTGTATGGTTTTTTTTACACGGCTAGTTTTGGCAGTAAAGAAAGGCGCTAACAACTCCACTTATACACTTTATTGGTATTTTAAAGTGTTTTTCTATGAGGGATGGCAACATTGGAGAATATAATCCCGGCGACTAACGACATGAAAATTAGAAAAGCTTGTGAGCCAACATCAGGTGTAGCCAACATGTTTTTTCCTGACACTAAACTATTAAGGCCAATATAAACTTTACTTCCGGGCACTAAGACAACTAGACCAAGCAAACGGACGATACTTGATGGTAAATTCATCACCCGAGAAAATAAATTACTGTATACACCTAGGGCAAAGGCGCCAAAAAATGCACCTAAAGCAATACCTAAGTAACCTCCGGCCCAAATACTAACTGAATAGGCAATATAACCGGCAATAATGCCCCACGGCGCATCTTTAATTCTTGCTTTAAATAGAATCACTAAACTAATAGATAAAATGGTGACCGCTGCCCACGCGGTCCATACAGGAGCGACCTCTGGTGGAATAAATTCAGCAGTTCCCCATAGTAAATTACCTAATGCCATACCAAGTACCGCGCCAAAGTAGAGTTTAAATAACACCATTACGCCATCCATTATCCTTGCCGTACCGGACATTAAGTGGCGAGCTGCTAATTCTGATAGGCCTACCGTCAAAGACAAACCAGGAATAAAGGCAATAATACTCGATAAAATAACCATAGACATATTGATAGTGGGGTCAAATAATGAAATGGCTGACGCTAACATGGCTGTAGATAAAGCCGCAAAAGGTTCTAAAATTTCTGACATTCTGCGAGATTTTGCAGCCCAAACCACTAGACCATAAACCACTAAACCTAATAATGTTGACCACATGACATCATTCCAACTTGTGTGCATCAACATTGAAAAAGCTCCACTTGAAGCGCCAAAAGCAAAAAATGTTAACCAAAAGCCATAAGGCGCAGGTTTATTATTGATTTCATCTAAACGCTCTACCGCTTCTTCTAAAGTGCGCTCGCCTGAAGTGAGCTCGTCTACCAGTTCGTCAATTCTGGCCAGAGAGCCTAAGTCGATTTCACCAGGAGTCACTCTGAGCAAATGGTTATACTGTTGATCGTCTTCATCATCATTGAGGATAAACGTTAGCGAGGTGGGTGCAATAATGAAAGAAGCGCGCAGCTGCAAAAAATGAGCAATATTGAGTAAATTATCCTCTAAACGATATGCCGTGGAGCCTAATTTATGTAGAGCCTTGCCAAGTCGTATGATAAATTTACGTTTGATATAAAAATCATCAGATAATGGCATAGGTATTCGACTTTTAAAATTAGCGTATAGTTGGCTATGTTAATTGATTTAACTACATTGTTATATTGATTTTTATTGTAAATTAAATCATAGAGTAAGGATAAGTCATGACATTGTTATATATTTTAGTTGCGGTTTTTGTTGGTGTTGCCTTAATGGTGGTGGTTGGCCAAAAGTTTGGTAAAAAAATGACAGATGAAGAGCAAGCAAAATATGCCAAATTAATACCTATTTTAGTTTTTATACTGATTATTGGCGCTATTGTTAGAGCGCTATTTTAGACACTCGACTTAACTATTAGGTGTTGATTTAGTGTTCGTCTAAAATAGCGACTACGTCATTAACGGTTAAAGCTTTTAAATCAAGCTGAGAGAGTACCTGAATATCATCAGCTAAAGTACTACCTACGCCTATGCCTACCATTCCCGGTTGATGGTCTAAAATAAGTAGAATAACGCGTATGTTATTATCAATATTATCGACAGTCACGGCATCGGCTAAGATACCTTTACCACGTAAAACCTTATCCATCAAACCGACAGTAGTATGTTTACTTGGGTATTTTTCTATCAAGGCATCATTTGCCATAGCTGCTATTTCATAGAGGCTTTTGGTGGTGGCTTTCATTATATTCCTTAGTGTTTATATTGAACTGCTGATCTAAATTAATTTCTCCTAAAGCATTATAACTGCGATCAGCGATGAATATTTCCCCATTGATATCTTGAGTTATGATAGTGGTTGTTCGCGTGCCATATTCAGGGGAGACGATAAATATAGCGCTTAAAAATTTCTCCCATTGTTGTGATACGCCTGTAATGGGTAACTGCTCGTTTTTTGCCTGTTGTGTGTTTTTCATTAAATGAAATAGCTGCTCAATATCTAAGGTGTGGTCTTGAGTGTCTAGATTGGTTGAGGACTTATTGATCAGTACTGATAATTGTTGCTGTCCCAATGCCATTTTAGGCCAACTATCGTCTAAGGCGCCATTGCTTAGACTATGAATCCCTGTGGGTAGTTGACGACTATTTTTATTCACACTATCAAAATAGTAAAGATCATTGAGTTGACCATAAATCAGGTTGTAACCATTATAATCATCGACGCTGTTATGTAAAAAAGTGGTTATGTTTTTATTCGTTTGCTTTAATGCCCGTATCACCAGATCACCACGAGATTTTTTATTGTGATTAAATTGCTCAGCTTGCCTGAAGTTTGTCAGTGCAGAAAACCTGCCGTGCTCAGTTAAACCAAGCCAAGTTCCACCAGCGGTCAAGTCTTTACCGGCTAAAATTTTTGGCGTTAACCACCAATGCATAGCTTTTGTTGGTCGCTGATGAAATTCATCACGATTGGCACAAATAATGACGGGGTATTTGGGGTGCTGTTTTAACGCAAAAAATAAAATGCACATAATAAACTGAGTTAAAAAGGTTAAATTGTGATTGAAAGTATAACTTATGATAACTCTTTCTTTATTGGAAGAGTAACCTCAGGTAAAATTTAACTTATCAATGAAAGTAATATAAAAGTAAGGCATAGGGATTAACATGTTTGAATTACCATCAATAAACCTCAAAGATAAAGTCTCAGCTGATGAGTGGCAAACTCGCATTGAACTTGCTGCCTGTTATCGACTATTTGTTATGGAGGGCTGGGATGACTTAATACACACTCATATATCTGCTCGTATTCCACACTCAGACCATTTATTGATCAATGCCTTTGGCTTAAGCTTTGATGAAATTACCGCGTCAAACTTAGTTAAAATTGACATTAACGGTAACATCATTGATAACGAATGTCCTTTTGAAATTAATCCAGCAGGTTTCACTATTCATAGTGCCCTGCATGAGTCTCGTCATGAGGATCAATGTGCTTTGCATGTCCATACCAATGAAATCATCGCTATTGCCAGCCTAAAAGAAGGCTTATTGCCGTTAAGCCAATATTCGATGTTTGCCCTCGCATCTATGAGCTACCACGACTATGAAGGCTTAGCGGTCAATCATCAAGAAAAGCTGCGCCTACAAAACGATTTAGGCGATGCTAATTTTATGTTACTGCGTAATCATGGCGCTATAACTATGGGGAAAACTATAGGCGATGCCTTTATGCATATGTATGATTTAGTTCGTGCTTGCCAAGTGCAGTTACAAGTGATGTCTACAGGAATGACGCCTATTTATATAGATCAACGCATCGTCGATGGCATTAAAGCTCAAGCTAATGTGGTCCATTCAGGTTTAACAGGTGGCCAAAAAGCATGGCCAGCAATGATGCGCAGGGTTTATCTAAAAAATCCTGATTTTGCCCAATAAACTCAAGCCTATAAATGATGTCAATCACGACTCACTATAAGTAGTTAAGATAAAACTATCTAATAAATAAAGAGTTAACAAGTAACGGTAAAGAGGCAACTATTTAAGAGAACACTATTTAAGAGAACACTATTTAAGAGAACACTATTTAAGAGAACACTATGAAAGTAACCCATGTAGAAATTTTTGATATTGAATGCCCCAAACGCCCAGGTTGGAATCCCATATTTGTCAGAGTACATACCGATGAGGGCATCAGTGGTGTTGGCGAAGCAGGTCTTGCTTATGATTGGGGCCACAGCGCTGCCGCGGCAATGATTAAAGAAATTACAGAGGCGGTGTTAATTGGTTTTAACCCGTTTAATACCGAATTGCTATGGTCGAGAATGCTCAGAGAAAGTTTTTGGGGCTTGGGTGGCGGCCCGGTACTTTATTCTGCAATGAGCGCCATTGATACCGCGCTTTGGGATATTAAAGGTAAGGCATTAGGTGTTCCTGTTTATCAATTACTGGGCGGCAAAGTTAATGATAAACTCCGCACCTATGCTAGCCAATTACAATTTGACTGGGACACCACAATAACCAAACTTATTGAACCTGAAGCATATGCACAAGCTGCGCTAAAAGCGGTGGCCGAAGGATTTGATGCTGTTAAAGTCGATCCCATTGTTTATAACCAAGATGGCAGTTCATCTTTTGATCGAACTAAATTATTTACCCGACCTCAAATGCGTTTATTTGGTAATAGATTACGCGCAATTCGAGAGGCAGTAGGTGATGATGTTGATATTATCTTTGAGTCTCATTCATTAATGGGAGCAGCATCGGCTATTCAAATGGGCAAAATTGTTGAAGAAGTGGGTTGTATGATGTACGAAGAGCCCGTTAATTATCTCAATTCAGCCGTGCATAAAAAAGTGGCAGATAACGTCAACGTACCTATCGCAGGTGGTGAACGCTTATACCATCGCTGGGATGTACGTCCTTACTTTGAAGATCAAAGTATTGATGTTTTACAGCCAGATGTTGGCTTGTGTGGCGGCTTTACTGAATCTAAAAAAGTGTGTGATTACGCCGATGTTTACGATATCCGTATTCAGGCTCATGTTTGTGGCGGCCCAGTAGCAACTGCAGCTTCACTGCATTTAGAAACGGCCATTCCTAATTTTTTAATTCATGAACATCATACCTATGCCACCAAAGAGTGGAACCGCGAACTTTGCTTGCAAGACCCGCAACCTGTTGATGGTTTTTTTCAAGTAAGCGAGGTACCAGGACTGGGTATTGAATTAAATGATGCCGTAGTGAAGCGCTCACCTAATATTACCGTAAAGTAGCACTTAGTCATCGTTAGCAAGCTAAGCAATATTGTGTACAGCTAAAGCGTTAATCGATACCAATAAGCGGCGTTAGCTCGGGTTAATGCCGTTAATTGATTGCTTGTAAGTTTCATAGCTGAATACGTTTGCCAAAGGTTTTCATAGCTCTGATGAAATAAATTTAAAGGGAAATTACTCGCAAGCATGACTCTATTATCACCAAAAGCATCAATACAGCTAGAGATTACTCTTGCTATGAAGTCATCGCTATAATTTCTGTCTATCATTTCCCAACCCGAACATTTAATCGCACACTGCTTAAATTGGCTTAAGGTGTTGATAGCGTCTTGCCAATCGAGCCAAGCCTTTCCTTTAAAGTCGCTCTGATAAGGAGGCCAACCGGCATGATTAATCATGATAGTTAATACAGGGATACTCGTTAATAGTTTAACAAGTAAGTCGACTGATTTTTTATCGGTAAGTGGCATTTGTAAATCAAAGCTAAGCTGTTTACTGGCTAAGTAGTTTAAGTTATTGCTAATATCGTTACTTTGCAATATTTCTGCCGCTTGTTCATCTAAAATATGACGACAGCCAACCACAGACTTATAGCTTAATAACTGATCAACTTGTTGAATGAAAGCGTCCTTATCGAGTGTTAAATCAACTGCTGCGACTGACCTAAAAGGTATTTTGCAATGAGACTCCAACCAAGAAATTTCGCGCCAGGGCTGCTTATTATCAAACCCTGCTTCGATATGAATAAAGCCGCCAAGCTCAAACGAAGGCGTTAACTTAAGATCTTGTTCATTAAAACTTTGGTTAATGATGTTTTTATCAGGCCAAAAGGGTGGGTTTTTTTCTTTTAGCCAATGATAATTACCTTGAGCTAAATTAAAAAGGTGAAGGTGGGCATCAATGAGTTGTTGTGTCATTGTGCCGTATAGCCACCATCAATAACTTGTAAGCTACCGGTAATAAATTGGGCTTTATCACTGGCAAGAAACAACACTAATTCAGCGACTTCATCTGGTTGTCCTAGTCGCCCTAATGGTTGAAGAGTAGCTTCTTGTTGGTGAATTTTATTTTTATCCTCTCCTGATTGCTGACAGTAGTTATCTATTGCTTGATGATACAAAGGTGTTTCAATAGTACCTGGGCATACCGCGTTAGCACGAATGTTAAATTGAGCATAATCAAGGGCCGTAGTCTTTGCCATTGAAGCTAGAGCAGTTTTACTCAAGTTATAGGCAAAAGAATTTTGTTTGCCAACCAATGCTTGATCAGATGATATTAAAATTATCGCACCTTGTTTTTTGCTTTTCATATTCGGCAGTACTGCTTTTATTGCAGCAAATGCGCCTTTAACATTAATACTAAAGACCTTGTCTAGGTCTTGCTCACTGGTATTTTCAATATTAGCAGAATGGTGAATACCCGCATTAGAAACTAACACATCGATCGTATTATTTTGAGCTATTTTACTGATGATATGATTCACGTGATTAAAGTCAGTCATGTCACATTGACAAAAGTCACCCCATTCACTTGTGTGTAAATCAAGGTTAAATACTTGATAGTTATTTTTTAAAAATAACTGCACTATGCTCAGACCTATGCCTGAGCTTCCGCCGGTGACGATACATGTTTTTTTCATTAAATTATCTTAACAAAGCCATTTTAAAAGGCCAATTAACTCATAGAGAAAAGTATTACACCATAAAGGAAACTTAGCGGCTATGTCTTTCGGTTTAAAGCCAACACAAAAGCAAATACCTCTAGGCGTAAATAATTAGGTGTTAATAAAAGAGCAGTTGTTTTAATACTCATTAATGACAACTCAAGGTTACAATAAGAACAATATCTGACTGATACCATTTCTATTAAGCAAATCACTGACCTTTTGATCAAATTAATCTATAATCCGCAGATAAATATAAGCACGCTTAACATTAAGGGAGCTTTTAATCATTTTTGAGGTTGTTTCATGAAAGTATGTGGTGTTGAATTAAAAGGTAACGATGCGATTATTTGTATTATGACAAAGGAAAATAATTTGTATGACGTGCCACAAACTCGCGTACAAAAAATATCACTGGTTAATGCTGGGGACGCTGAAGAAGTAAGGCATTTTCAATTCACTTTTGCCAAATTAATGGAAGATTACCAAGTTGATACAGTTATTATTAAAGGCCGCGCACTAAAAGGTAAATTTTCTGGTGGCCCTGTTGGCTTTAAACTCGAAGGCGCCATTCAGTTAATTACTCAATTAACCGTTGAAATACTTGCAGGCAGTTTTATTAAAAAAGCGCTTATTCGTAGCCAAATTGATATTGATTTTAGAGACACGGGTTTAAAACAATACCAAGAACAAGCTTTTGAAACTGTTTTTGCTTACCTTGAAAGTAACTAACTTCGACCATTTTAGCTGATGTCTCAGATGTCAGCTAAAGCACTACCTTTGGTATTAATCCCTTCATATCAATCTATATCTTAAGCACTTTTCTTGATGTTAATGACTTTACAACCTTTCTATAATCACCTGTTAATTATTCACATTTAGCCCTGACACCTAAAATTTCACTATTTAACTAACATTTATACTTTAAATAATGAGTAGAACGTGGTTAAATCAGTAGTAATAACAAGTCAGACCAGTTGGTTTTGTCAATTTTAAGCGAGAATCCTATGCCTGAATATAAAGCACCCTTACGTGATATGAAATTTGTGATGCAAGAACTACTTGATTGCGAAACACATTATCAAAAACTGGGGTATGAAGATGCTAGTTTAGAAATGGTTGATGCCATTATTGCTGAAGCGAGTAAGTTTACTGAACAGGTTATCGCACCACTAAATCAAATTGGCGATCAACAAGGTTGTACTTGGACTAACGGCGATGTTAAAACTCCTGACGGTTTTAAAGAAGCTTATCAACAGTATGTAGATGCCGGTTGGCCGACACTCTCACAAGGTATTGATTTTGGTGGGCAAGGCTTACCTCATTCATTAAACACCGCTATTGGTGAGTTTATGTCAGCGGCAAATCACAGTTTTGCCATGTACCCAGGGTTAAGTCATGGTGCTTTAGCAACAATTGAAGCACATGGTAGTGAAGCACAAAAACACATGTTTATGCCCAAGCTTGTTGAAGGTACATGGACAGGTACTATGTGTTTAACAGAGCCACACTGTGGTACAGATTTAGGCATGTTGCGTACCAAGGCTGAACCTAATGATGATGGCAGTTATTCAATTACCGGTACCAAGATCTTTATTTCTGCGGGTGAGCATGATTTATCTGATAATATTATTCATATCGTTATTGCTAGAACACCAGGTGCACCGGAAGGCAGTAAAGGTATTTCATTATTTATTGTCCCTAAAGTTAATGTCACAGATGATGGTAGCTTGGCTAATAGAAATGCCGTTAGCTGTGGTTCAATTGAGCATAAAATGGGTATTAATGCTAATGCCACCTGCGTGATTAACTTTGATAGTGCTAAAGCTTATTTAATTGGCACTGAAAATCGCGGTTTACACTGCATGTTTACTTTTATGAATGCGGCTCGCTTAGGTGTCGCTAACGAAGGTGTTGCAGCGGCAGATGCTGCTTTCCAAGGCTCTATCGCTTATGCTAAAGATCGTTTACAAATGCGATCATTATCGGGTGTTAAAAATCCTACAGGGCCAGCTGACCCTATTATTGTTCATCCCGATGTTCGTCGTATGCTATTAACACAAAAATCGATTGCTGAAGGTGGCCGAGCGTTAATTGGCTATTTAGCTCAGTTAGTTGATATCAGTCATGTTGAACAAGAGGCGGCTAAAAAAGCAGACTCTGAAGCAACGTTGGCATTATTAATACCTATCGCTAAAGCCTTTTTAACTGAAATTGGATTAGAGTGTACTAGCCACGGTATTCAAATATTGGGTGGCCATGGCTTTATTAAAGAATGGGGCATGGAGCAATTGATGCGTGATACTAAGATCAGTTGTATATATGAAGGAACAACAGGCATTCAAGCACTCGATCTATTAGCCCGTAAAATTTTAGGGTCTAAAGGTGAGATTATGCAACCATTTACTAGTGAAGTGGCTTCATTTTGTCAAGCTAATACAGCTGATGAGGCAATGGCAGAATTTATTACACCCATTATGACTTTTGCCAACCAATGGCAAAAAATGACGCAAACTATTGGCGCTAAAGCGATGCAAAATCCGGATGAAATTGGCGCAGCATCAGTCGACTATTTAATGTATTCTGGTTATGTCACCCTTGCGTATTTTTGGGCGAAAATGGCAAAAGTTGCTCAAGATAAGTTAGCCGTTAGCGATGATGAAAAAGATTTTTATCAAGCAAAAATTAAAACAGCGCGTTTTTACTTTCAACGAATATTACCTAGAGCACATGGTCATGCCAGTTGTTTAGAAAATGGCGCCGATGCTATGATGGACTTAGATGCAGCGCACTTTATATTTTAAGGCGTAGGGTACTTAATGGTAAATAATAAAAGGGAAGCTAAAGCTTCCCTTTTCAATTTTACGCCCTTGGCGCTGGCGTCAATTAGTTATACTGAACAATGTATCACTGCTATTTTTTAGCGCCTAGCCTGGCTGCCAGTTCTGCTCGCAACTCTGTATTATCATCGGTTTTCCAACCTTGCAGATGCTGTTCAAGCAGCTTGGCCAACATCTCAATATGTGCGGGCTCTGCGTTGAGGGCACTGATATATTCATAGCGCTCGCCACCCGCTTGCAAGAAATACTCACAATTTTCTTCACCAATTTCTTCAATTGTTTCCAGACAATCGGCAGCAAAACCAGGGCAAACTAACTGTACTGACTTAATCCCTTCTTTTGGCAATGCCATTAAGGTTTTGTCTGTGTAGGGCTGTAGCCACTCTTCACGGCCAAAGCGAGATTGAAAGCTAACTAAGTACTCACTTTCATTTAACCCCAGATTTTCTGCTACTAAGCGTGATGTCTTATGACATTCACAATGATAAGGGTCACCATTGAGTAAGTAGCGTTTGGGAATACCGTGATAGGTAAAAATTAACTTGTCGGCTCTACCGTGTGTTTGCCAATGGGTCCTTATTTTGTCTGCTAACGCTTGAATATAAGCTGGGAAGTCGTGATAGTGATTAATAAAACGTAGTTCGGGGATCAAACGTTTTTTGGCCAAACTTGCCGCCACGGCGTCAAAGGTTGAGGCCGTGGTAGACGCACAATATTGGGGGTAAAGAGGTAAAACCAGTAACTTTTTTACTCCCTGGTCCAACATTTTATCGATGACAGAGTTTACCGAGGGAGAACCATAGCGCATGGCAAAGTCAAGCACTAAGTCTTCACCGTATTGCGCCTTAAGTTGCGTTCGCAGAGCGTCAGCTTGATCTTGAGTATGAAACATCAAAGGCGATCCCCGCTCGGTCCAAACCGTACTATAAGCCTTAGCCGAACGCCTGGGACGAATATTGAGGATCACCAGATTGAGGATCATCCACCAAATCAGGCGGGGGACTTCAATGACTCTAGGGTCAGACAAAAATTCCTTCAGGTAACGTTTTAGTTCGTTTTTTTTAGGCGCATCAGGAGTACCTAAATTGGTAATTAAAACGCCGATACGGTCTTGCTGTTTATGGGTAAAGCTTGAGTTGTTTTGATATTTCATGAGTCTCTTAATAGGATAAAGGTCAGATACTTAATACACTAATAATTGAATTTTGAACTAAGCGGTGAGCGAAAACAAGTTATACCGAGTATAAGTATTATTTATAGGTTTTTTTAGATTGTTTTTTAATCGTGTCTATAATCTAAGTAGCGGGTGTTGGTTATTAATTGTCGTAGTTTTGTAGCTTATATCTTTTCAAACAATGGCATAAACGAGTGATCTATGGACAGAAACTCAAGAGTTGGAAAACCAAATAACGCCATATCAACTTTTTGTGTTGGCGGTGTGTATATTATAGATAAACGAATGGGGGATGAGAGAAGACATAAAGTGCATATATATCATCAAAGGTATGACCGTAGACAGAGTAACTGGACAACAAGTTTTAACCGACGTCGTCGGCATATTGATATTGTTATTTAAAAAAGAACAATATCAATATAGATCTCAGGAGAAAAGTATCAGTGCTGAGCATTCGTTAAGTCGATATTTTATCAAGACAGAAAATGCCTATAACCGAAGTTAGTTAGGTTTTTTGATGGTAGTTAAACATAGCTAATAAAAACATGGCGCTAAGCTCCTTTTAATTAAACCAGATAGCTTAAATTTCTATATCTAGGAATATAAATGTAGGCTATCTGGCGATAGTTTTGTCCTTAATTAATAAAGCTAAAACGTATCTAGTTTATATTCCATTCAGGTCCTATAGCATTGATGCGAAGATTTTGTATGCCGGCCGTTAAGTTGACAATAGCTGATTTGGTTAACCATGACTGCCAACCACCTGAATCAGGAACTGTTTGGCGGTCAATATATGTACCATCAATAAGGGTTCTAAAACCACGGCTAAATACTGTGTTTGTTTATGATGAATTGGTGCTCCTAAAGTCAAATCAACTCAAAAAATCGACTGCAGTATTTAATACCTGTTGCCACTTTTAGTATTTTGCTTATACCCAGTTTACTTAAATTTGAGATTGGCAAATATAACTACTTTTATTAAGAATGACTTTAGGGCATATCTGAATGTATTGGTATGTAGGGAGATAGGGAGGTAGGTAGGAATATATTCATCTCCGTCTGACGGGCTGTTTCCCTGTTTTTCTACGTAAGGGGAAGCCATAATTATATAAAAATAGTTGCTTATGGTTTAATAAAATAGTTTACATATCAATAGGTAAAGTTTAACATTTATAATTGCTAGTTATATTTCCAGAGAACCCACCATGCCGAACCTAATGAATCCCGGGTATTTGTTAGCCAACAAAAATTGGCTTGCGATACCCATTTTGTTAATTGCCTTTTTTGCTTTGGCTTTATTACTGAGGACTGCGGGCAATAATCAAAAAATCACTCTACCTGCAGAGGTGAAAATTCATAATGTCAATGTAATAGAGATAGAAAAGCACCAATATTATACAGCATATCACTTAGTTGTCGGTCGGGCGGAGGCTAGTCAAAGTACTGATGTTGGTTTTGATTCATCCGGTGTATTGGCCGCTGTCTATGTTGATGAAGGCGAATATGTCAGCAAAGGGCAAGTGCTTGCAGCACTAGACAAACAGCGTTTGCAAGCTCGTAGAAAAGAATTACAGGCATCATTAGTTCGAACTGAAGCCGAGGCAAGAATAGCCAAGTTATCCTTAACACGAGTTCGCGATCTGGTGGACAAAGGATTGGATTCTGAGCAAGTTTTGGATGAATATATCGAGTCATATGCTTCAGCTAATGCCGCATTACAGGAAATGAAGGCGAGGTTAAATAGCCTAAGTGTCGACTTGGCTAAAAGTCAACTTCTGGCGCCATATGATGGCCAAATAACTGACAGAATAGTCGATTTAGGTGCAGCAGTGAACCCTGGGCAAGCTTTATTTACCATACAAACCATAGATACTCTTGACATTCGCATGGCTCTTCCAACTGACTTGGCCAATACCTTCACCTTAGGGCAAGAGGTTAAATTGATGCATGGCAATACTGACTTTATAGCACGAGTAAAGTCTATTGCACGACAACGCTTACTTTCTACCCAAACTATTGATGTTATCTTTATGTTAGTCGAAGCCAACCAGTATTTAGTCCCAGGGGATTTATTAACTATCAAGCGAAGCCGCCAACATAAGTCAGAAGGTTACTGGCTGCCGCGAACAAGTCTTGTCAGTAGTCTACGTGGTTTATGGAGCGTATTTGTTGTTGCACAGAAAGACCAAGGTGAGCAATTATATTCTAAGTTAGTTGAAGTCTCTCATGTCGAAGACAACAGAGTGTATGTAAAAGGCGCTCTGATACCGAGTGATAAAGTCGTTGTTGATGGTTTGCAACGGTTAGTTCCCGGACAAAAAGTAAAATCGGTGGTCCTGCAAGAGATCGATTCTCAGTTCCTTTCAGACTCAATGTTATGATAAAAAGCACATCACACGAGAGCATTCCATGGTATGGCTTGTTCTTTCGAAATGGTCATCTACTTACCCTGACTATTTTAATTATTTTGATTGCTGGAATATCGGCAGTCAACTCTCTTCCTCGACTTGAAGACCCTAGAATTGATACCCGCAATGTTTTTGTCATTACCCCTTACCCTGGGGCATCTGCTGATCGCGTAGAGGCACTAGTGACAGATGTTATAGAAGATGAGTTAAGACAGCTGCATGAAATAAAGAGAATCAATTCCACTTCAAGGGCTGGCATATCAATGATTTTCATTGAACTGCAAGCCTGGGTTGATAACAATAGCAACCAGCAAATTTTCTCGAAGATACGTGATGGATTGAGTAACGTAAAACCGTATTTGCCCAGTCAAGCGGGTACATCAATACTAGATGAACGTCGTGGGGCGACTTCATTTACTTTGTTAACCAGTGTCCACTCTGCCATCAATACACAAACCCCATTATCGACTGTCAGCAGGATGGCTGACGAGTTAGCTGACAGATTACGAAATGTATCAGGTACTGAACTTGTACGAATTTATGGCGACTTGGAAGAAGAAATCGAAGTAAATATTGATGCTCATAAGTTGAGTAATGCCGGTATTACTATAGCACAGGCGAGTAAGGCAATTGCCAATGCTGATCCTAAAGTTCCTGCTGGTGTGCTGTATGGTCGAAAGCAAGATCTTCGCATTCAAGTATCAAAAGAGTTAGACAGCATTGCGACAGTGCGTGACTTACCTTTATCTGTATCGACCAAAGCCGCGTATTTAAGAGTAGGTGATGTTGCCGAGGTTTCGCGAAGTTGGAAGTCACCAGTAAATAATATTGCGATGGTAAATGGTCAACAGGGGGTTTTTGTCGCATCTCGTATGCAAAATACGGTCAGAGTAGACCAGTGGACAGCTAAAGCTAAACAAATTATCACTGATTTCAATCAACAATTTGGTGCTTCGGTAGGTGTTGATATTGTCTTTGAGCAAAATATTTATACTGATGCCAGACTCTCTGACCTAAGCCAAAATTTGTTATTGGGCTCTTTGGTTATTATCGCTGTTGTGTTTTTGTTTATGGGTATGAAAGCCTCTTGGATAGTTGGCTTAGCATTACCATTGTGTGCGTCATTTGCCATTTTTTCTCTTAGTTTTTTCGATGAACAAATTCATCAGATGTCTATCTTTGGTATTATCATTGCTGTTGGATTGTTGATTGATAATGCCATTGTGATAACTGATGAAATCAGATCAAGGCTTATAGATTATTCAGTGACAAGAATTGATGCGCTAATAGGCAGTATTCAACATTTATTCGTGCCTTTGTTAGCCTCTACATTGACTACTGTTTTAGGCTTTATGCCGATTTTTCTCCTACCTGGTAATATAGGCGATTTTATTGGCTCAATTGCTATTAGCGTGGTGATGGCTTTATTGGGCTCATTGTTTATTTCATTGACCGTTATTGCTGCATTGGCCGCTCATTTTCTCCCCAGAGGAGATACGTCTGATAAACACTGGTATGAACGAGGGATTAATGCTGCTGCACTTGTAACAAGCTATCGTGCGCTGCTGAGTAAAGCGTTGAAAAAGCCCCTAATAGGTATTGTCGCCTGTATTGTCTTAGCTTTGTCCGGTTTTGTATTGGCAGGGCAATTAGGTAATGTGTTCTTTCCTAGTGCAGACAGAGATCAATTTGAGATATACCTATGGCTACCTGAGGGTACTGCTATATCTGAGACAAAATCCGTTGTTGAAGATATTGATCTGCATATTCGTGATAAAGCTGCGGTTAAACAATTAACTTGGTTGGTTGGCGGCTCTAGTCCTTCAGTATATTACAATCAGTTAATGAACCAAGATAATTCTGCTCATTATGCTAACGGTGTAGTGACAACTCACTCAGTAGCAGACGCGCAAAATCTAATCGGGGAATTACAACAAGAGTTAGACTTACTTTTCCCTGCGAGTAAAATTGTCGTTCGCGCTTTTGGCCAAGGGCCTCCTATATCTGCCCCTGTTGGCTTGAAAATATTTGGACCTGATGTAGAAGTATTAAGCCGTCTTGGCGAGCAAGTTCGTTTGGCAATGAGTAATGTCCCTGGTATTTCCCAGTCTTTAGCATCGGTAACTTTTGGCGAAGCGCAATTAATACTGACCACAAATGGCGCAAGCAGTCAATTGGCTGGATTAAACTTGGTTGATATAGCAAAACAATTACAATTTCTAATGGCTGGCAGGGTAGGGGGATCGATTCTTGAGGGTACTGAAGAAGTACCCATTCGGATCAAGTTAGCCAATAAAAATCGTGACCAGATTTCTGATCTACAAACCTTGGTTATTGTCAATGATAAGCTTACAGCACAGCAGCGTTGGATGCCGCTATCTGCTCTGGGTGAGTTTGAGTTAGTACCAACTTTATCGAGTATTACTAGAGAAAATGGCGAACGAGTCAATACGGTCGAGGCGTTTTTTTTTCCGGGGGCAATGGCTCTTGATGGCGGTAATCAAGTTCGCCAAGAGTTAGAAAATATTGAGTTCTCCTTACCAAAGGGCTATAGAATAAAAATGGCTGGCGACTCAGACGAACAGAATCAGGCTTTGGGCGCACTGACCACTTATGCACCGGTATTGTTAGTGTTGATGATTACCACCCTTATACTGTCATTTAAAAGTTTTAAATTGGCAATGGTTATTGTTAGTGTTGCTGTGCTGTCGGTTGGTTTTGGCATGCTCAGCCTATGGATTTCTGGCTTACCTATTGGTTTTAATCCTCTATTGGGTTGTGCTGGTCTAATAGGCGTGGCTATTAATGGCTCTATTGTGGTTATTGCTGCAGTCAATGCAAATAGCGCTGCAAAACAAGGCCAGTTAGATGAAATAGTGACAGAAACATTAGGTTGTAGCCGACATATTTTGTCCACAACTTTTACAACGGTAGGAGGTTTTATCCCTTTACTTTTATTTAGTGGCGGCTCTTTTTGGCCCCCTTTAGCTGTTGTTTTAGCCGGTGGCGTTGGCTTTTCAGTGATTTTATCTTTGGTTTTTACGCCGTTGATGTTGTCTATAATTTTCAGGAAAAAAACAGCGTTAGCGATTGATAAACCAAAGATGACGTTAGCTTAGTTACTTTTTAAGACAGTTATCACTGTTATTTTAATTAAGTAACGGGTTTATTAAGGAGATGAAGGACTTGAATTAGGTCTGATGGTTATGTTTTTTATGATGATTAACGGGTATTTATTTAAACAGGCTATCCAAGCTGGATACCTACTTTTCTATTTTTTGGGGACAGGGTAACGATTTATAAATAATTGCCCTTATCTTAACCATATAAATATATTGCCAGCAAGTATTTCAATTTCATAACATTTAGTTTGATTTTCGTTTTTTTATTTACCTAGATCACTCAGTAAGCTGATAAAAATATCTGTTATTACATCAGTTACTGTTGTCGGTATTATTATTTTAGGTGAGTTTCTCTCTAGGATACATTATTTATACTCAGCTAAAATAATGTCGGCTATTTTAGCGCCGATCATAATGGTAGGCGCGTTAGTATTACCACTAATGAGGGTTGGCATAATGGAGGCATCAATAACTCTCAAACGCTCTATACCATGAACCTTCAAGTGGTTATCGACTACGGCCATCTCATCATTACCCATTTTGCAGGTTCCTACTGGGTGATAAATGGTATTTGATTTATTTTTGAGGAACTGATGAATTTCTTCGTCAGTTTGACAATGTGAGCCAGGAAATATTTCATGGCCATTGTTTTCAACAAGTGGTGATTTGCTCAAAATGTTTCGGGCAATTTTAATACCTTTAATCATGCTTTTTATATCGTCTGGATGGTCAAGCATATTGAGTGCTATTTTAGGGTGCAGTGTTGCATTATTGCCATATAGGCTGACTTGTCCTCTACTTTTAGGGCGTAATAAACAAACGTGCAACGAGATGCCGTATTTAAACAGTAATTTGATGTTTCTGCCGTGATCATCCATCGCCCCAGGGATAAAGTGAAGCTGTAAATCTGGGCGTTTTATCGAGGGAATTGATTTGATAAAACCACCTGACTCAGCAATCACAGACGTTAAGAGCCCGGTTCTATCTTTGAAAAAGTGTAAGCATTGTTTTATGGCCCACCAAACACCTTGAGGCCTTAGTGACAATAAGTCATTGCGATGATGGTGGGTAACCACTAAAGCATCAACATGGTCTTGCAAATTTTTGCCAACGCCTTTTAGTTCATGAACCAGTTCAATGCTGTGTTTTTCTAATTCATGCTTATCACCGATACCCGATAGCATTAATATTTGCGGTGAGGCAAAGGCTCCCGCACTGAGAATAACTTCTTTTTTGGCATGAAGCTGGTAATGCTGACCGTTTTTTTTGTAATGAATACCGGTCGCTTTTTGGTTGGTTATCGCAATTTTTTCAACCAACACTCCAGTTAAAACCGTTAAATTTGGTCGTTCAAGGTTGGGGGTTAAAAAGGCTTTAGCGGCACTACAGCGTAACCCTTCTTTTTGAGTAACCTGGTAATAGCCGATGCCTTCTTGATGTTCACCATTAAAATCATCATTTAACGGAAAACCAGCTTCTTTTGCCGCCAGAAAAAAGTCTTCGTTAACTGAGGGTTTAGAGCGCGACTCGGCTACATTTAAGCCGCCATTAATGCCGTGGTATTGACTTTCTCCACGTTCTTGATGTTGCGTACTTTTAAAGTAAGGAAGTACCTCATCATAGCTCCAACCCTCATTACCCAACTCAGACCAATGATCATAATCTTCTTTTTGTCCGCGGGTATACAACATGGCGTTAACTGAGCTACTACCGCCAAGTGTTTTACCCCGGGGATTAAATATTTGTCGGTTATTTTGCGTTTTTTCAGGGTGTGAATTTAGTTGCCAATTTAACGTTTTACTTTTCAATAATTCAATAACGCCAATGGGTAAATGAATACTCCAATGTTTATCTGTCGGTCCAGCTTCAAGTAGGCAGACTTGATGTTTGCCACAAGCAGATAAACGTTCAGCTAAAACGCAGCCTGCTGAGCCACCACCAACAATGATAAAATCATATGTATCCATTATGTTTCCTTTTAACAACCAGTCAGTTCACTATCGACGAATTTTGATATATTTTCAAGTATAATGCTAACCGAGTGTATTTACTTTTCTTTCGCATAAAAAAACCGAGGACACTGATGAGCTCGGCATATTAAATCAATAATACAGGGGTGAAATTAAAGTCCTAATACTTGTTTACCTTGTTTAAACACAATATCAAAAGGGATTTTAGCAGCGGCTAAACGCGCTAAGTCGGTGGCTAAGTCTTTGTTAATGATGCCATGGCTTGCTACAAGTTGAGCAACCCCTTGATAATCGCCATTACCTTGCAAGGTTAATATCAATTGAGATAAGCTATTAATTGCTTGGGTCATTTTTTCCCTATTAACCGTGTATAAACCCTGTTCGTCACGAGTAAATGCACCCTTTTCTTGGAAATAATTAAATCGCACCATATTGGCTTTACCATGAGCAGAACTGTCTCCAAAGCGAACTGAGCGGAAAATACCCGCTAAGAAAGTTGTATAATATTCATCTAAGGTGCCCTCTGTAATAGCCCCTTTTTCAATCAGTTGTTTAATCATATAAAGACCAAGAATATCAGCTTTACCTTCTTCGAGTGCAGAAGCATGCTCTTTAAGTGATTGCCTTACAGTACCTTTACCATTTAGGGTGTTTTTAATACCTAAACCGTGAGCCACTTCATGAAACATAGTATTAGTAAAGAAGCCGGTAAAGGTAACGTTTTTACGTTGTTCAGGGACAATAAGCATGTCAGCAATTGGCAGCATGATGGCATCAAACTTTGCTCTCATGGCATTTTTTAATTGTAAACGTCGAGTGCCTTTTTCTAATTGAACTTGTTCATCGTTAGGCAGGTTAATGGCAATGGTTTACTGCCCGCATTTGAATGACCGGCATAGTAGATAACATCATAGGCATTTAAATCGGCATCTGAGCCTGGCACTTCTTGTTTGTATTTTTTTGCAACCGGTAGGTTTTTTTGTAGCGCAGGTAAATATGCCGCGTATTTAGCGAGTTTTTCACTCCAAGACAAATCTTTGATCAATACATAAGACTCAAAAGCGGCGCGATAACCATAGAGTTGATCTTCATAATTTTCGATAGGGCCTATAACGAGGTCAATTGGATTATTTTTCATATCCATCCAAGCAAAATCCGAAGCTTGGTACTGATCATTTCGCAATGCTTCGGCTCTAAGGTTTAAATAATTGGCAAACTCTTTGTCATCGGCAAAAGTAGAGGCTTTTTCTAAAATAGCAGCGATACGATTAATTTGATCTGCATAAGCCTCAGAATAAGCGATAGTCATTAGTTGACCTTCGTTATCTCGGCGTACTAATGAATACAAGCCATTTTTATCGTTGAAAGTGGCTTTATCAAACTCTTCTTTAGTCATATCTTCAGGGTAAAATTGAGCTCCTAGGGCTTTTTCTTTACCACCTTCAAGTAAAGGTGCATCACCGTTTAAGCGATCCCAAGGCCCATAGTTAACATCAACAAACCGGCGGACTTTTTCATCACCAATACTGGCTAAAAAACGATTTTTGTCTTTTCCATAGGCTTGTTGCCAAAAAAGATCATCAATAATTTTAGACGCATCAATGAATAAGGTTAACATTTTTCGTTGATTGCTTGATAAATGACTTAAATCAGCACTGAGTGTCACCGTTTTATAAATGTCTAACCGATTTTGATGTTGTGGTAGTAACGAGTTTAGCTGACTTTGTTGAGCGCTTTCCTGTTCATTACATGCCATTAAAGATATTGTAGCTGTTAGAATTACAGCGGCAATTTTTGAACTTTTTATTTTTGTTGTTAGCTTCATTTTTATAATCTCATAAATAATACCCGATGAAGACTAAAAAAAGTTATCCATTAGTTCAAGTAAAACTTTGATCTTTATTCTTCTTTACTGAATCTTTTTGGTGGTTCTTCTGAAAAACAGGCATAAAAAAACCGACATATAGCCGGTTTTTACATTTTAATGCTGTGTTATACACACATTAAATTTAATTCGTTATAAAAACTAAAGCGCTTTAATTGAAGCGTTTAAACGACTCTTGCTACGAGCAGCTTTGTTTTTATGAATAAGACCCTTAGACGCATAACGATCAAGGATCGGTGTAGCCGCAGCTAGTTCTTTAGTTGCAATTTCTTTGTCACCGGCTTCAATAGCTACGATTACTTTTTTTGTTAAAGTGCGCATCATTGAACGACGACTTGCATTATTTTGACGACGCTTCTCAGATTGTACTGCGCGTTTCTTAGCTTGCTTTGAGTTAGCCAAGGTGAACTCCTAAAATGTGAATAAATATAGCCTAAATTTAAGGCGATGAAATATGCCTGTTTTTGAAACCTTTGTCAAATCTTTTCATTACATATTTAACCTAATATCAATGAAAATCAAAGGAGCTCAAAAACAGAAAAAAGCTAAAGTGAAATTAATGTTTTAATTCTGCACGCATTATAAATGAATTCAGTTGTTTAATCACTTGTTTATGGCGATAAAAATAATACATAATAATGAATAACTATTTATCTTATGTAGACCCTTGTTTTGATGGCAAGTTAAAGGACTTTTTTTGAGTAAAAAATTAATTAAATCGAGTGTGATTGTCAGTTTTATGACCTTTATCTCCCGTGTTTTAGGATTAGTACGAGACATTGTTATTGCTAATGTGATGGGAACCGGCGCCGCCGCGGATGTGTTTTTATTTGCTAATAAGATCCCTAATTTTTTACGTCGATTATTTGCCGAAGGCGCGTTTGCTCAAGCTTTTGTTCCTGTGTTAAGTGAATTTCAAGCTCGGGATGAAAAAGAAGGAACTGACAACACCAGACAATTAATAGCGCAAGTATCCGGGACACTAGGGACAATTGTTAGCTTAGTGACTTTGTTTGGTGTTATTGCTTCACCTCTCATTGTGATGATTTTTGGACCTGGCTGGTTTTACGATTGGTTAAACGATGGGCCAAATGCTGAAAAATTTGATTTGGCAGCAATATTATTAAAAATTACTTTTCCTTATTTATGGTTTGTTAGCTTTACGGCGCTCTCGGGTGCAATATTAAACACCATGGGGCGGTTTGCTGTTGCTGCTTTTTCTCCAGTATTATTAAATGTCTGCATTATAATCGCTGCAATATATCTAGCACCACACTTATCAAACCCTGCTTATGCACTTGCTTGGGGGGTGTTTCTTGGTGGTTTAACGCAATTTTTATTTCAAATACCTTTTTTGATTCGAGCCGGGGTTTTTGTTAAGCCTAAATGGGCATGGCACTCTGCCGGCATTATTAAAATACGGCAATTAATTATACCAGCTTTGTTTGGTGTTTCGGTGACGCAAATTAATCTATTACTCGACACTGTTATTGCCAGTGTATTAATCACCGGGTCTATCAGTTGGCTTTATTACGCTGACCGTTTATTAGAATTTCCCCTAGGACTTTTTGGCATTGGTATCGCGACTGTAATTTTGCCGAGTTTGGCGGGTTTACATGCCCGTAAAAACACTAGTGAATTCGGTGATACCATTGACTGGGCAATTAAAGTGATCTCTTTACTTGGTTGGCCTGCGCTTGTTGGTTTAATGGTATTAGCACAACCGATTATTATGGTGTTGTTTATGCGAGGCGAGTTTAGCCAAAATGACGTTCTGCAAGTCTCATTTGCTTTGTTTGCTTATTTATCGGGATTGATAAGTTTTATGTTTATTAAAGTCTTAGCGCCAGGTTATTATGCAAGACAAGATACTAAAACGCCGGTAAAAATAGGTATTAAGGCGATGATCGCTAATATGGTTTTTAATTTAATGTTAGCGCCATTTTTTGGCTATGTTGGTTTAGCGTTAGCAACGTCGTTGTCGGCAACACTCAATGCTTTTTTATTATACCGTGGATTGAAGCGCCAAGGTGTGTATCAATTATCAACTAATACCCTTGTGTTTATTACTCGTTTAATCGTCGCTTCCTTGTTAATGGCTATGGTGGTTTATAACGTATCACCCAATTTTGAACATTGGTTATTACTGACATTATCAGAGCAAATCACCCAATTATTGACTTGTATTTTCCTTGGTGCATTGACCTACATTGTCGCGATTCTGATTTTAGGTATCCGATTAAATGATTTTAAGGTGCAAAAAAGCGCGAGCTAATGCTATTTGGGTGCTGATTCTTAGGGCAGAGTAATATATAATTCATCGGTTTTAATTTTATCTTTTTTAGGACTCGATTGTAAATTTACTTACAATCGTAATGTTTAATGATTTTTTAACGATTTATAGGGCTTAATATTTTATTAAGTTATTTGGATTAAATGCAGTTAGTGCGTGGTATACATAACATTGGCTTGAGTGATAACTCAGGTAAAATGCCTTTTGAAAAAGGCTGTGCATTAACGATTGGTAATTTTGATGGTGTACATTTAGGTCACCGCCGCGTTATTGCCGCACTTGTAGAACAAGCTAACGTTCTAGGCTGTGAAGCGGTGGTGATGGTTTTTGAACCACAACCACAAGAGCTTTTCTCTCCTGATACTGCGCCGGCAAGGCTCTGTCGATTAAGAGATAAATACACCTTATTAAAAAAACTAGGGGTTGATCGCCTTCTTTGCGTTAATTTCAATCATAAATTTGCCAGTCAATCAGCTGAAGAGTTTGTTGAACAATTACTGGTAAAACGTTTGGCGGTCAAACATTTAATTATTGGTGATGACTTTCATTTTGGAAAAAATCGGCGAGGCAATTTTGACATGCTTTGTCAGGCAGGTGAAAAATTTGGTTTCTCAGTAACTGATACTGCCAGTTGTCAACTGGCTAATTGCCGAATAAGTAGCACTGAAATAAGACAAGCGTTAGAGCAAGACCGATTAGCGGATGCTGAAAAGATGCTAGGACGTCCATATTCGATTATTGGCCGAGTGTTTCATGGCGATAAACGAGGTCGTGAAATTGGCTTTCCAACAGCCAATGTGTCTCTAAAAAGAAAAGTATCTCCTATTACAGGTGTTTATGCGGTACAAATAGCAACACTTGACGGTCATTATTATGGTGTCGCCAATATTGGTAGCCGCCCAACTTTTTTAGGTACAAGAGCACAATTAGAAGTACATATTTTTGATTTTAACACCGACTTATATGGTCAACATATAGAGGTGATTATGTTGAAAAAGCTAAGAGGTGAAATGAAGTTTGAGTCGATTAATGCGTTAATCGAGCAAATCGAGGACGACGTGAAGCAAGCGCGCACTTTCTTAGCTGATGAACATAAAATATGTCATTAGATTGATAAATACACATAACAGTAAATTAACACGTTAAACGACAACGGATAATGATTTAAATGAGTGATTATAAACATACCTTAAATTTGCCAGAGACTAGTTTCCCAATGAAAGGAAATATGGCAAATCGTGAACCACAAATGCTAAAAGATTGGGCGAGTAAAGATCTTTATGGTCAAATTCGAACAGCAAAAAAAGGCAAAAAGTCATTTATTTTGCATGACGGACCACCTTATGCAAATGGAGATATTCACTTAGGACACTCAGTTAATAAAATTCTTAAAGATATTATTGTTAAATCAAAAACTTTATCAGATTTTAATGCGCCATACATTCCTGGTTGGGATTGTCATGGCTTACCAATTGAGTTGATGGTTGAGAAAAAAATAGGTAAACCTGGCAAAAAAGTGTCTGCCAGTGTATTTCGTGAAAAATGTCGTGAATTTGCCGCTAAACAAGTGAATGGCCAACGTGAAGACTTTAAACGTTTAGGCATTTTTGCTGATTGGGATAAGCCTTACCTTACTATGGACTTTGATACCGAAGCTAATATCATTCGTTCGTTAGGTAAAATTGCCGAAAACGGTCATTTACACCAAGGTTTTAAACCGGTTCATTGGTGTACAGATTGTGGCTCATCTTTGGCAGAAGCAGAAGTTGAATATCAAGATAAACAATCACCTGCGATAGACGTTAGATTTAAAGTTATTGATCAATCCGTTGCCAATAAATTTAACCACCCCGATATTCACCATGGTGAGGGCGATATTTCAGTTGCTATTTGGACAACAACACCTTGGACATTGCCTGCTAACCGTGCCGTTGCTGTTAATGCTGAGGTTGAATATACCTTAGTGCAATGTGAGTCAGAACAAGGCAAAGAGCGGTTAATACTTGCTTCTGATCTTGTGACCTCATGTATGGAAAGGTTTGGTATTGATAACTATCATGCGATAGGTTGTTGTCAAGGTAGTGAATTAGAACTGGTGCAAGTAAAGCATCCCTTTTATGACTTTTTTGTTCCTCTTATATTAGGTGAACATGTTACTACCGATTCAGGTACTGGTTGTGTTCATACTGCTCCAGGACACGGTGTGGAAGATTTTGAAGTAGGTAAAAGTTATAATTTAGAAGTAGCAAACCCTGTTGGCGCTAATGGTGTTTATTTAGAAGATACGCCATTATTTGCCGGCCAGCATGTATTTAAAGCCAATGCCAATATTGTTGAAACGTTAAAAGAACATGGTACATTATTACATCACCATGCAATTGAGCATTCTTACCCACATTGCTGGCGCCATAAAACACCACTCATCTTCCGTGCAACACCGCAATGGTTTATCAGCATGGACAATAAAGGATTACGTCAAGACTCTTTAAAAGAAATTGAAAAAACACAATGGATCCCTGATTGGGGGCAACGCCGTATAGAGTCAATGGTTGAAGGTCGTCCTGATTGGTGTATTTCACGCCAACGTACCTGGGGCGTGCCTATGGCTTTGTTTATCCATAAAGATACTGGTGCACTTCATCCCCGTAGTCTTGAATTAATTGAAGCCGTGGCAAAACGTGTAGAACAATCGGGTATTCAAGCTTGGTTTGATATGGATGCTGCCGAATTAATTGGTGATGACGCCAAAGAGTACATCAAGGTGCCTGACACCTTAGATGTTTGGTTTGACTCTGGCACCACGCACTTTTCTGTTGTTAATGCCCGTGAAGAGTTTGATGGCATTGCTGACTTATACCTTGAGGGCTCTGATCAACATCGTGGTTGGTTTATGTCATCAATGATTTCGTCAGTCGCGATGAATGGTAAAGCGCCCTATAAACAAGTGCTGACTCATGGTTTTACTGTTGATGCTAACGGTCGTAAAATGTCTAAATCTTTAGGCAATGTTATTACCCCCTCACAGATCACCAGTAAACTGGGAGCTGATATTTTACGTTTATGGGTGGCATCAGTGAACTATACCCAAGAAATTACTGTGTCAGATGAAATATTCAACCGTCAAGCGGATGCTTATCGCCGCATACGTAATACTTCGCGCTTTTTACTCGCCAACTTAACTGGTTTTGAGCCAGCACAACACACGGTTGCTTTTGACGATATGGTGGCATTAGATCGTTGGGTAGTTGGTCGCGCCGCACATTTACAAGAAGAAATTACCACGGCTTACAATGAATATGAGTTTCATGTGGTGGTGCACAAAATTATGAATTTTTGTACAACAGAGTTGGGTAGTTTCTATCTCGATATTATTAAAGACAGGCAATACACCGCCAAAGGTGACAGTGTTGCCCGTCGTTCATGTCAAACAGCTATTTATCTAATAGCGGAAGCAATGACACGTTGGATGGCCCCTGTTTTATCTTTTACTGCACAAGAAATTTGGCAAGCGCTTCCTACTGCAGCCAATGGTGAAAAACGAGATGAGTTTGTTTTTACTGATGTTTGGTTTGACGGTTTAGAAACGTTAGATGAAAATACAGTATTAAATAATGACTATTGGAATGACTTGTTACTCGTTCGGGCTGAAGTTAACCGGGTTATTGAGATTGCGCGTAAAGACAAAGTTATTGGTAAGGCTCTAGAAGCAAGAGTCACCTTATTTGCCCATCAAGCATTAGCTAATAAGTTAATTTTATTGGGTGAAGAGTTACGCTTTGTATTAATAACTTCTGGTGCCTCAGTAGAAGTTGTAACGGAAGCGCCGACTAATTCAATCCCTACCGAGGTCGACGGTTTATGGCTAATAGTCGCACAATCAAATGGTACTAAATGTGAACGCTGTTGGCATTTTACTGAGGATATTGGTCAACATGATAAATACTCAGATTTATGTGGCCGTTGTATTACCAATATAGATGGTGACGGTGAAATCCGTCAATTTGCCTAACTGAAAATTTAACGCCTAAGTGACTCAATATTAGGCGTTAAAGTCAGCCTATATAATAGGCACCATATTTTATCCATCAAAGGAGATTAATAATTAATGAGTACGTCTTTATCACTTAAAAATAGTGGCTTGGTTTGGTTATGGTTAACCTTATTGTGGTTAATTGCTGATCAAGTAACAAAACAGTTAGTGGTCAGTCATTTCGAATTATTTCAATCTGTTAATGTATGGCCATTTTTTAATTTAACGTATGTACATAACCCTGGCGCCGCTTTTAGCTTTTTAGCCGATCAAGATGGTTGGCAACGTTGGTTTTTTACCCTAATTGCGACCATCGCCAGTATTGTATTTACCGTATGGTTAGCAAAAACGCCTAAAACTCAAACGATGTTAAACATCGCCTTTGCTTTAATGTTAAGTGGCGCATTAGGCAACTTAATAGACCGAGTATTGTTTGGTTACGTGATCGACTTTTTAGATTTTTATATTGGTAACAGACACTGGCCAGCTTTTAATATTGCAGACGCTATGATATTTATTGGTGCGGCTTTGATGATTATTGACTCCTTTAAAAACGATCAGTCAAAAAACGAACTGTAGATATAAGCTATCGAATCAGTGAATACACCAAGAACAAGTGAAAAATAATGACAAATACTGTAGACAAAATAATTACAAAAAATTCAGAAGTTATCGGCCATATTACCATGAAGCTTATTGATGGTTCAGCTGCCGATAGTACTAAGGTCAATAATAAACCGGCAAAAATTGTTATGGGTGACGAGAGTATTTCTCCCGCTTTTGAAACTCAGCTTTTGGGCTTAAAAGCAGGCGAAAGTAAAGAATTTACTCTTTGCGCACGAGATGCCTTTGGTGAGTCAAATCCAGATAATATGCATTACATGGACATTGATAAATTTAATAGTGATGTACCTGCAGAAGTAGGCAATATTATTACCTTTACTCAACCAGGTAATGTTGAACTTCCAGGGATGATTAGAGAAGTTTCAGGCACTTCTGTAACCATAGACTTTAATCACCCTTTAGCAGGGCAAGAAGTGACATTTATTATTGATGTTATTGAAATCAATTAATTTTAAATTTAGTAAAGTGTAGCGAGACAGTAATGGAAATTATATTAGCCAATCCCAGAGGTTTTTGTGCAGGTGTAGACCGTGCTATTAGCATTGTTAACCGTGCGCTAGATTTGTTTGATTCACCCATCTATGTTCGTCATGAAGTGGTTCATAATAAATTTGTGGTTGATGGATTAAAAGAGCGCGGAGCCATTTTTGTTGATGAGCTCAATGAAATACCTGATGACAGCACAGTGATTTTTAGTGCTCATGGTGTGTCTAAAGCCGTACGAAATGAAGCTAAAACTCGTGGCTTAACCATATTTGATGCAACGTGCCCATTAGTGACCAAAGTTCACATGGAAGTTTCTCGAACCAGTCGTAAAAATTTAGAATGTATTCTTATTGGTCATGTCGGTCATCCCGAAGTAGAAGGTACTATGGGGCAGTATGACAGTAAAGAGGGGGGGATTTATCTCGTAGAGTCTACGCGTGATGTTGAAAAATTAACGGTAAAAAACCCAGATAAACTTTATTTTTGCAGTCAAACAACCTTATCTGTAGATGATACTAGTGATGTTATCGATGCTTTAAAAGTAAAATTTCCAAACATTGAAGGGCCTCGCAAAGATGATATTTGTTATGCCACTCAAAATCGCCAAGATGCGGTACGATCCATTGCCAGTCAAGTAGACTTAGTCTTAGTGGTTGGCGCCAAGAATAGTTCTAACTCAAACCGTTTAAGAGAAGTTGCTGAAAAGTTGGGCACTACAGCCTACCTTATTGATACAGCTGATAATATTGAAGAGAACTGGTTGATCTCTGTCAATAAAATAGGGGTTACTGCGGGTGCCTCAGCGCCTGCTGTGTTGGTAAATCAGGTACTAGAGAGATTAAAAAGCCTTGGTGCACATGAGGTTACTGAGTTTCCCGGACGCAAAGAAGATATTGTATTTGCGGTACCTATAGAATTGCGCTAGGCTAACTATTGAGCAGAAGTTAACTACAACAGTGTTCAGTTTTCTGTTGTATGCGCAATATTTTTTAATCACTATGGTGGGTAGTAAATACACAATTTAGTATTATTTTTATCAACACAATATAAGTAAATTGGCTACCCATTATATGGATATGAATATGGGATATGGACTAATGGGGTTCAGGTTTTCATTTTTTAACACAGACAGTCCATTATTAGAGGCATTGACATTAGCACATTTTGCCTCCCTCCTTATCTCGTGCAAAATAAATCATTATTTCATCCTTTTTAAACTAACGCGCCTTAATTATTTCCCTATTAAATTTAGGTGTTCACATGACACCTAAAGCCTTTTTAACTTTACAACGAACCAAACAAGAAGGTATGAGCTTTATAGAGGTACTTATCGCTCTATTCGTTTTAGTGACCGGAATCTTAGGTGCGGTTGCTATGCAAGCTACGGCCAAAAAAGGCGCTTTGGATGCTTTGCAACGTTCAGTTGCTTCCGCACTCACCCAAGATATTTTAGTACGAATGCGTAGTAATGATATTGACGAACTTAACAACTATGCTAATACCTATGAAGCCGTAGAGCCTTCAGCAATCATCGCGTGTTTTTCGAGCAGCACATTATGTACTTCAGCAGAACTTCGCGTTGAAGATACTTTGCAATGGCAACACGGTTTATCAGGGCTAATTGATGGTGTCGGTTGTATAGCTGTGAATAATAATCAAGTCACGATCACTATTAGTTGGCAAGGAAGAGTAAGTACCCAAGATGGCGCAACAAGTGATAATGGGGTCGATTGCGGGACAGCAAATAGCAATCGAAGGCAAGTCGTATTACACGCTTTTGTAATATAAATGGCTTAAGAGAATTTAATGAGAAAAAATCAACAAGGTTTTAGTTTGTTAGAAGTTATCCTCTCCTTATCAGTAGGATTGGTACTTTTTGCTGGCATTATGAGTGTCTTTGTTGGTATGAGAATAACGACTCAGGAAACTAACTCTTTAGGCGTGATGCAAGAAAATGGCCGTTTTGCATTAAGTGTATTTACCGATGATTTAATGCGTCAGAACTTTTGGGGAGATTTATCATCATCTCTTAATGCAAGTAATTCCATTAGTATCAGTTTACCGACTATGCCTGCTACCACAGACTGCACAGGGCAGGGTCTTAACAATTCAAGTTTTCCTAGAGCTCTAGGGCACTTTAGGACATTATGGGGAATGACTGCTGTCAATGCTAACCCCATAAATTGTATTGATGATGCCCGTGTTGGCTCTGATATTTTGCAAATAAAACGTGTTTTAGCCAATCCTTTATCGCCATTAACTGATAATCCTGACAACGGCAGTTATTGGCTCAATATCAATCATGCTAATGGCGTTATCTTCCCAGGTACCATTGCCGTACCTTTTGTGAACAATAGTCAACTTTGGCAGTACCAACATCATGTCTATTATGTGAGAAACGAAACGCAAGGTGACATTACAGTTCCTGTGTTAATGCAAGCTAGACTAAGTAATGGCGGTGCAAACCTCATGAAATTTCAGCCGCTTATTGAAGGTATTGAAGTTATTCGTTTTATGTATGGCGTCGATACTGATGATGATCGAGTAGTTAATGCTTATATTTCAGCATCTAAAATGACTGAAGATTATTGGAATAATACCGATGCGAAAATTTTGGCCGTAAAAGTTTATATTTTAGCTAGAGACATCCTGCCTGATGAAGATTATAAGAATGAAAAAACATATTTCTTAGGCGATCTTAAAGTCATTAGTGATGATCATTACCGACGGTTATTATTAATATCGACGGTGACATTACATAATTCAGGGGTAGAAACATGGTCAGGCATTTAAATAAACAACAAGGTTTTGTATTAGTTATCTCTCTTGTTTTTCTCATTGCTTTAACTGCTGTTGCATCGGCATTACTGTTAAATACCACGTCGGATATGAAAATGTCTGGCGCTAGCCAAGAGAAAGTTATAGCCACACAAGAAGCGATTAGCACTATTGACGAAGTCATTTTAATTCAGACGACTAGCGGTACAAACCTTTTTTCTTCAAGTCTATTTCCTGAGCAAGGTATTCCAGTCAATGTGACCAGAGAAAGTACTCATGCTGAAATAACTAATTCAAATGTCAATAGTTTAGTCGCAGAGTGTCCCCATAGTGAAACAGCCTCCTCAGTTGATATGTTTGACTGTAATATATTAAGGATCAGGGTAATTAAAACCTATGGTAATAATAACAGCAGTTCGGTAGTTGTTAGTGCTGGAATTGCTCAGCAGCTTTTGAGTATTGGAGGTTGATGATGAAAACGTTAATGTCAGCAAGTATTTTATTTCTATCATGTTTTACCATGGCGGAAGATATTGAGCTTTATGTCGGCACCAATGCGCAGAGAACCGGAAATAATGCCAAAGTATTAATTATATTAGATAACTCTGCCAGTATGGCAAGCAATACACTGTTCGCTAAAAACCCATACGTCAATGATCCAAATAATCCCTACCCTTCAACGGGTGATTTAAATGATTCAGCTAAAACTGCTATTTACTTTACTAAAGGTGTGGGTATCGATGCAACTCTCCCTATTCCTAATGGACCAAATGAAAGACGACGCTTTTTAAGCGAAATAAACGGTTGTGACTCTTCTAAAGCCATTCTGGAAGATGTTGGTTTCTATACCGGATACCTTAGAGAATATTCATATCAAGGACAATCAGGTTCATGGCAAGAAATTCCTGATAATAATGGTTTAAATATTGAAGTCCTCGATTGCTTAGCCGATATAACCTCAGCAAATAATAACAATGCATCAGGTAGAGAAGATGGTTTTCCAAGTGATGCTTTAGGCAGTAAAGCTAACCCTATTTATTATACGGACAATATTGCCCAAAGTGACACGCATTTTGGGCAAGGCCAGTTAGTGACACTTTATTCCGAAAATTATTTGCGCTGGGCACAAGCTAACATAGGTGTTTCTGAACAAACTAGATTATCCATTGCTCAAAAAACCATTTCAGATTTTATCATATCAAACCCTAATGTTGATTTTGGCTTACAAGTATTTAATCTAAATCATGAAGGTGAAAATGTCCGCGATGGTGGCCGTGTAGTGCTAGGTATTCAAAATATGACGTTAACAGCTAAAGCCGAAATGCTTGACATCATCAATAATCAAATTGACGGGGAAACCAATACACCACTGTGTGAAACTCTTTATGAAGCCAGTCGTTATTTTGGTGGTAAAGCTATTTTGTATGGTGATGACGATAGCGCCTATAGTGGTTATGTTCCCAATACACCGCCAAGAGATCAATCAATTGAAGAAAATAGTCATTATAAAACCCCGTTTGGTCCTTGTAACAAAGAAATTTATACCATATTGATAACCGATGGTGAACCAACAAAAGATAATGCGGCAGATACCCTAATTAACGTTTTAGAGGGAGTGAGTGTCCCTTTTGATATTAATGATGACGTTAATTATTTAGCTGAACTTGCTGGCTGGATGAGACACCATGATTTGATTTCGGGTAAAACAGCCACACTTACCCCCACGGGAAAAGAAGACTTTACCAGCATTAGAAATTCAACATTAAATACTATTGGCTTTGGCTTTGTTGACCCTGACTCTGTTGCCGATTATGACGAGCCTGACGCGGTGAAACTTCTTAAAGAAGCCGCGACACAAGGTGGTGGGAAATATTATGCGGCAACAGACCCTGCTGGGTTAAAAGAATCACTGGACGCGGTTATATTTGAAATCTCTAAATTTCATGGTTCGTTTACCGCCCCTGCAGTAGCGACCAATAACTTTGATAGAACCAATACATTAGATTCAGTATATTACGCAATGTTTCAGCCCGACAGAGGTCCTCGTTGGGGGGGGAATATTAAAAAATTGAAAGTGACAAGTGAGGGTATAAAAGATCAAAGTAATACTTTGGCAATTGAGTTAAATGGTAATATTAAGGACACCGCCAAGACCTATTGGACAATAGGTGCTGCTGACGGTAATAAAGTAGATGAGGGCGGTGTTTTACAAATGCTACGAGGTAAAACCGACCGAGTGTTTTTAAGTGATGTAAAATTAGATAATGGTAACTTACAGCCTTTAAATCGTGAAAATTCCTTAAATACCTACCTAACGACAAGCGTATTAGCTGCTGAGTTAAATGTTGAAGATGATGCTGCTCACCTCAATATTGACAACATGTTAGCTTGGGCAAAAGGAGAAAATGTAGATCAAGTTGCATTCGGTGATACTGTGCCAGCGATTAGACCCGACGTTTTTGGAGACCCACTGCACTCAAAACCTATTGCCATTAATTATGCTACCACTGCGGGAGACGAAAATATTAGGCTTATTGTGGGCACTAATGCAGGTGTGTTACATATGTTTGCCGACAATGGCAATAGTGTAGATGAGGCATGGGCATTTATGCCGAAACAATTCCTTAAAAACATTAGTCCCTTAAGAAATAATTATCCATCATCAGAAAAAACTTATGGTATAGACAGCACCGCAACCGTTTATATATCTGATGTCGATGGGGATGGTGCTATTGATGAGGGGATCGATAAAGTTTGGTTGTTCTTCGGTCTTAGACGAGGAGGCAACTCCTATTACGCGTTAGATATTTCCTATAAAGATTCCCCTAAACTGATGTGGCATAAAACATTTGAAGGCGCAGGACAGTCATGGTCTCAGCCAAGAGTCGCTTATTCCAAACTCAATATGTCAGGAACAACAGCTAAACCGGTATTAATTTTTGGTGCAGGTTACTCAACAGCTAAAGATAATGCAGGCGTAGGAGCTAATGATCTGCTTGGCCGAGGAATATTTATGGTTGATGCACAATCAGGCAATCTAATATGGCGATTAAGTGCTGATGAGAGTGTTGATGATATAACCACAAGTTATACGGGTACTGATAGTATTCCATCCAATATTGGTATATTGGACAGTGATAGCGATGGCTTTGTTGACCGTCTCTACACTGGAGATACCGGTGGTAATGTTTGGCGAATTGATATGCCAGGGGAAACTATCGCTGATTGGACAGCGATAAAACTTGCTTCATTAGGCAGTGAATTGACTAATGAAGATGATCGGCGTTTCTTTAAACAAGCAACTATAGTGAGGGCTTTAATCACAAAAACCGTAACCAGTACAGTGCAAACACCACAATTTGATACTGAAGGTAACTCGGTTGTTGATGGGAATGGCGACCCAGTATATGAAGAGACTGTTGTCGTGGACAGATACGATAAACCTTACGATGCGATATTACTTGGCAGTGGTGATACCACCAATCCGGTTGGTACTGATACGCAAGATAAATTTTTCATGATCAAGGACGAATTGATCATTACTCAATCATTGACAGAGAACCTCATTCCTGCGGTTATTGAACTCACTGATTTGAAAAATTACACCTTAAATCCTTTTCAAGGACTTGAAGGAGAGGCATTAATCACTGAACAATTAGACGCAAGTTCAAAATCAGGTTGGTTTATTAGTTTGAATACAACGGCAGGTGAGAAAAGTACCGGCCCTGCACTGGTTATATCAGGTGTGGTATATTTCAGTACGTTTATTCCTGCAGACTCACCTGAGATAGATGAAGTTTGCACAGTACAAACAGGAGGGGCCGCTTTATATGCTGTAGGCTTAGCTTTAGGTGTTAATATTTATGATTGGCGGCGAATAAAAACAACTGAGCATATCACTGATGGCATTACCTATCATATTAGTAAACCTGTGATTGAAGAGGGTGAACCCACACCTCCATCGACTATTGATTTGATCATTCCTGATGTATTTGAAACCATCGGCTGTAAAAATGCAGATTGTACGGTTACTGAAGTTTCAACGGTTAAAACAATGCGTACTGATTTCTATATTAAGGAGAATCAATAATGGTAAAAAGCGCTCAACGTTTGATGAATAATGGACTGGCTAAAATTAAAGGTTTTACCTTAATAGAAGTGATCATAGTGGTGGCTATAATAGGTATTTTAGCCGCTATTGCCTACCCGTCTTACACTGATTATGTTTTGCGTTCGAATCGTACTCAAGCTCAACGCGAGCTGGTTAGATTAGCAAATTTACAAGAACAGTTATTTGTCGACCAACGTACTTATACTTCAGATATGAGTGACTTAGGCGTTACGGTAACTGATGGTGGTTACCAGATACCTAGAGACAGTGCTCATAAACTATATAAAATCACCAGTACTGAGGGTGGGAGAACATTTATCTTATCGGCACAAGCCCAAGGGGGGCAAGAAAATGATACAGACTGTATCACCTTAACAATTAATGAGTCAGGGCTAAGAACACCAACTACAGGTTGTTGGGAGTAATAAAATGAATGATAAACTTAAGACAGAGATTATGGCTTTATTGGTCATTCTTTCTCTCACCAGTGCAATTGCCAACGCTCAAAATAGTAAAAATAGCTTGCCTGTTGCCACTATCGATTATAAATGTCATGTTGAGCTAATAGGGGGTATTGAGACAATAAATTTCATTAATGTTAAGAAGCAAAGCCTTAATGAAATTGCTCGTTCGATAATAGGCAAGAAAACGTTCAAGCCCTTTTCTAGAGAAAAAATTGCGATTGTTAAAGTGTTCGAATGTGTGAAATTACATGACAAGTTTACGCGTCTACAATCTAATGCAGTAGATAAAAAAACTATCCGCTAAAAAGTGCAATTAGCCGTTACCGGTTGTTATGTTATCTCTTAACCTTTATTCAGCACGGCAGATAATTTCAGAACCACTTCTATTTTCGTCTTTACCGTCATGGTCAATGTCAGAAGATAAATAAAACCGTCCAGAGGTTGCCACTATAATAGCTCTTGAAAATTGGACTTCATTTCTAGGACAAAGTTTAAATGTGCCATTTGAACCCCACCCTGTAGTTCTTCCGGTAGCGGCGAACTTTACTTTGTTACGGTATAGACCATATTGTAATTGGTCGCCGTATTTTACTGCCGCTTTTACTCTGATGATTTTTTCATCTGAATCAGCATTGAGCATTCCATCATCATTAATATCGAAGAACACACTAAGTTCATCTTGCCAATTAACCGTACAATTTAAGCTCTCATCCAAAGGACAAACGGTAACATCTTGATTGTAATTGATTGCGCTATTTCTTGCTATTAACAATAATCGATGAAGTTGAGATATCTGACTATCTACCCTCATCTTTATAATAAACTCGTTAAAATTGGGTACGACGATGACGGTTAATATAGCTAGAATTGAACAACTCACCATTAATTCAAGCAATGTAAAACCTTTACATCTTTGCATAAAACCTCATCTATTGATTACTACAATTACGTGACTTTTTAAGTATAGTGATCAAATAACGAGTTGCAAAATTCCTAATGACTTAATCAAAAGATAGGTCTCAGTATAATAAACCGCAGTTAACGTTATTGCTGAACATTTAGTGCTAAGCAGAGTGTGTTGTTCTAGTGTCGTGCGTAAATTGCTGAGTGTTGATTATCATCATACTCAAAGAGAAAAGGTGCTTCCAGGGTGCCGCAGTCAACTTTAGTCCTGAACACCGTGTGTTCAGGGCGGAAATCGCTAACTGTCCGTAGGCTTCTCGATACTAGCCGAGCTTGCACAATAGCCAGTGATTGACTTCCTAAATTAAAACTTATCGGCTCAGGGACATAGAAAACATACAAACACCCCAGAAGACCAGATCATTATAGCTAATATTTTATAGGCAATGTAAGTGTTTTCGTATAATAAAAGGTGACTTGTTGTTTATTTCGACTTTTTCTTAAATAACCGACAAAATATTTACAGGGATTCAGGCGTGTTTTTCTTTGTTCTCAAGCATTGCGCGCTCAATGGTTGATTTTAATAAATTAATTTTACTCTGGTAGGCTTTACGCTCATTTTTGATTTGCTCTTGAGCCGCTAATAACTCATTACTTAAATTTAATGCGGTCATCAGTAATGATTGTTCAGGTGTGGTGAGCATTGTACTGGTATTAGCGTTTAAAATACGAGTGTTTAATTCAGCCGCAGCGGCAATTAATGCGCTTTCTTGGCCTATAGGGCAAGCTATCTTTAGAATTCTGTCGGCAATGGTGACCTCGAGGTGTTGCTGACTCATGTGCTTGTTACTTCCTGATGATTTACAAAAAATTGTTGAAGTTAACTCCCGTGATTTACGGTGTAAGCGCCACTATAACGGGGCGCGTTTTACTATGCAAGTATTCAGCGCTGGCTCGATTGTCCTTTCAAGCTTCTCATCACAACAAACCCTAGTAAGAAAATGAGGTGGGTGGTACGATAGCGAGCATACTTGCATTACTTTAAAGTCATTATATGTCTGATCACCACCCGGAAGAAAACATCTTAGGCTTTGCCTCCGTACAAGCCATTATTACTACTGAAAGTGTGCAAGTGCATACCGCTGAATTACATGGTGTTTTAACCGGCTTGATTTGCGCTGGTTTGCCGTTTGAGTCAAATGATTATTTAGCAATGATCACCGACCTTTTTAATAACGGTGAACACTTACCGGTTAAGGTAAAAGCCATTATTAAATTAATGTTCACTGATATTTGGACGAATATTTTAGACGACTCCTACGGTTTTCAATTAATGTTACCCGATGACGACGACTCAATTGTTGAGCGTGGCCATGCTTTAAGTCTATGGGTACAAGGGTTTAATTTAGGATTAGGGCTTCATCAAAAAGACACCGCCATTGTTTCTAACGATGTCAAAGAAGTGCTCAATGACTTTGCTGAAATTGCCAATTTATCTGATGAAATGGACGAAGATGAGGATCATGAACAAGCGTATTTTGAAATCGCCGAATATGTGCGTATATCGGCCTTACTATGCTTTACCGAGTTAGGTAGCCCCCCTGAAACTAAATCAACACAAGACACACTCCACTAATGCAGCATACTTTATTATCCGTTGACGACTTTGTGACTAGACGAGCACATTTTATTGATCAGATGCCAAATAACAGCATAACCCTGATCAGCGCTGCCAGTGAAGTGACTCGCAGTAATGATACTGACTATGGTTTTTGTCAAAATAAAAACTTTTATTACCTGACCGGTTTTAATGAGCCCGATGCTATTTTGCTCTTAATAAAAGCGCAAGAGGCCAACAGTCAACGACAATGTGTTTTATTTTGTCGAGAAAAAAATCCCCTTGAAGAAGTTTGGCATGGTCGTCGAGTAGGCCCACAAAAAGCCATGGCGGATTATGGTTTTGAACAATGCTTTGTTTTAAATGAAGTTAATACGTTAATTCCTCAATACTTAAATAACAAAAGCCAATTGCTTTTTTGCCATGGTGATATGCCTGCTTTTGATAAACAAATTTTTTCTTGGTTAGACACGGTTAAAGCAGGCAACAGACAAGGCAAACAAGCGCCCAGTACCCTTGTTGATTGCACCAGTTTGCTTGATCAAATGCGGCTGATAAAAAGTAGCAATGAGCTTAACGTTATGCGGCAAGTCAATATCATTAGTGGTAATGCTCACCAACGGGCGATGAAAAAATCTGCTGTTGGCACATTTGAATATCAAATAGAAGCTGAAATACTGCATGAATTTGCTATCAATGGCGCCAGATACCCGGCTTACGGCACAATAGTTGCTGGGGGAGATAACGCCAACATATTACATTACACCGATAATAATCAAGTACTTAATGATGGTGAGTTGTTATTAATTGATGCTGGCGGTGAGCTTGCTGGTTATGCTGCTGATATTACGCGTACCTTTCCTGTTAATGGTCAATTTACCCCCGCTCAAAAAATTATTTATCAACTCGTGCTAGACGCGCAAGAGCTAGCCATTAATGCGGTTAAGCCTCACGCTAACTTTGCTCAATTAAATGCACTGACCTGTAACTTTTTAACAACAGAACTGCATAAGCTCAATATTTTGAAAGGCAATTTACCCCAACTTATCAAAGACAAAGCCTGTAAAAAATACTTCATTCATGGTTTAGGTCATTGGTTAGGACTTGATGTTCACGATGTAGGTGACTATCAAGTTAACGATAATCGTCAGCAGCTTAGAAGCTTTGAACCTGGCATGGTAATGACCATTGAACCAGGCCTATACATACCGCTAGGCGATACCGATGTTGATGAAAAGTGGCGTGGTATAGGCGTTAGAATTGAAGATAATGTATTGGTTACCGACCAAGGACATGAAAATTTAACGACCAATGCGCCCAAATCTATTGTTGATATTGAAAACTTAATGGCTGAACATTGAGGTAGACCTTAATGCACACGTTAATGGAAAAGCAATCATAAAATGACGAGCGAAGCACATACAAAGCAAATGTTAAAACCTGCGGCCCTAAATGTCGACATTGTTATTTCTGGTGGTGGGTTGTCGGGCTGTTTAATGGCATTAAGTCTATGTGATTTTAAAAACCCTGATGGCGAGTTATTGTCGATTGCCATTATTGAAAACAATCCCATTAACCAAGGTCGTTCACTCAGTTTTGACGATAGAGTTTTAGCCTTATCGCATGGCACTGCTGCTTATTTTGCTCAGCTCGGGGCGTGGGAATTTCTCCAAAAAGATGCACAGCCGATAGAAAAAATTCATATTTCAGACCGTGGTCATTATGGTAAAGCAAGGCTTGATGCAAGTACCAATAAGGTGGCGGCTTTAGGTTACGTCGTTGAAATGTCACTTATTGGCCAAGCGTTGCTGCAAGCGTTGATGATTAAAAAAAATATCACTTGGTTCACTCCTGATAGCATTGCCACTGTACAGTGGCAACAATCACAAGTTGATATTGCACTTCATTCGGGACAATTACTCAGCAGCCAACTACTACTTGGCTGTGATGGCGTAAATTCACCTTGTCGAAGGTTGGCAAATATTGAGTCTAGTCATAGTGCTTACGAGCAAAGTGCGTTAATTGCCAATGTAACTACAGACATGGCTCATCAAAACATTGCTTATGAGCGCTTTACTGAAACAGGCCCTATTGCCCTGTTGCCGTTATCAAATAATCGTTGCTCTTTGGTTTGGACATTAACCCCCGAGTTGGCAGGAAAAATGCAATCTCTTGATGACAACGCTTTTAAAATAGCATTAGAGCACGCCTTTGGTAGCTGGTTAGGGACAATCACTCATGTTGGTCAACGTCACATTTATCCGCTTAATTTAGTACAAGCTCACACGCAAATTTATCATCGAATGGCGCTAGTAGGTAATGCCTCTCACACTATACATCCTATTGCCGGACAAGGTTTTAATCTGGGTGTGAGGGATGTGCAGCAGCTAGCTCAACTGATAAAGTTGGCGCAAGTAAAGGGTAAAGATATTGGTGGTTTTGCGTTGTTAAATCAATACCAACAACAGCGAAGTACTGATCAACAACAAGTGATCAGGTTAACAGACTCATTGGTGACCTTGTTTTCAAATCAATTACCGCCGTTAGTCATCGGCAGAAATATAGGCCTGAAAGTCTTAAATTATTTGTCCCCATTAAAAAAAATGTTGGTCAACAAAACCATGGGTTATTAGCGATCGAAAGTGAGCCATAGAAAGTCAGCGATAAAAAGCTAAAATAAGTGTGAGTAGTTAACCGGCACCTTGTTCTAAGTTTACCGTGAAAGACAACCAAGGAAAGAAATGCAAAAATTTGATGTGTTAATTGTGGGTGCTGGCATGGTGGGTTTAACCTTAGCACTGGCACTGCGTAAACAAGGTCAACTGAAGGTGGCTATTGCTGACATGGTTAATATTACTGAGTTGAGCGAACAGCCAGACGTTAGAGTGAGCGCAATAAATGCAGCAAGTGAGCAAATATTTATTAACTTAGCTGTTTGGCCTCTCATTCAAGCACAACGCTTACAGCCTTATCAACACATGCATGTATGGGATAAAGCGGGCTATGGCAAGTTAGACTTTGATCTTAATGATCTTGCCAACACCAACAGCACTGATAGCAGCGGCCAACATTTAGGTCACATTATTGAAAACAATGTTATTCGCAACGCTTTATGGCAAAAAGCGCAAGCAGATAATGGCATTACCTTTTTTACTGACCAAGCACTCAATAGTATTGGTGTGGGAAGTAGTGAAGTTTTTGCTAGCTTTAACACTGGCATACCAATAACCGCTAAAATAGTGGTGGGAGCCGATGGCGCAAATTCATGGGTGCGTAAGCAAATGAACATGCCAATCGCCTTTCGTGATTATGACCATCACGCACTTGTGGCCACGGTAAAGTGTGAACAAGGCCATCAAAATACCGCATGGCAAGTGTTTCTTCCCACTGGGCCGTTAGCGATGTTGCCTTTGTTTAAAAAAGACTTGTGCTCTATTGTGTGGTCAACCTCTCCCGATGATGCCCAACGCTTGTCTGAACTTGATGAAAGTACATTTGCTAAAGAGTTAACCGCCGCTCTTGACGGCAAACTAGGACCCATAACGTTAGCCAGTAAACGTTACACCTATCCATTAATGATGCGTCTTGCCCATGATTTTTTTAAAGACAAAGTGGTACTTATTGGTGATGCGGCTCACACCATACATCCCCTTGCAGGGCAGGGTGTTAATTTAGGCTTATTAGATGCCGCTGCTTTAGCACAAACCTTATGCGAAAATGTTAATAATGTTAACGACAGTGGTAAAGCACTCAAGGCTTTTTCTCGCTGGCGAAAAAGTGAGGCAACTGAAATGGTTGTTGCCATGGAAGCCATCAAACAATTGTTCTCTCCTCAACATCAAGCAAGCCAATTATTACGCGGTTTGGGTATGACCTTACTTAATAATTTTGCGCCAGCTAAAAAGTTATTGATTCAACAGGCATTAGGACATAAAAGTAATTTGCCTGTTTTAGCTCAAAAAAGTCAATAGCAAAAACAGCACTATTGACCCTTGAATTTCAGCAACTGTGCCGCAGTTATTGTAATTAACGGCTAAATTTTTATCAGCCAAAAAAAGATTTTTTAGGCTGAAAAATTAATAACCACTAATACACAGTGGTAGCATGGTTAATAGAATTTAATTTTTAAAATGAAGCGTAATAAAAATTTAATTCCATTATATTATATTAGTCAGTTTTATATTTGAAAATAAGCTCTTTATTTGTTGAATATTCATCTGTACACGTTTATAATCGCTGCATTATTTTGTAAATCTTCAATCTTTATTCTACTTTTTATAGGCAAAGCTTTTAAAAGGTAAATGATTAACAGGTGAAACAGCATGAGCAATAAAACAGTATTACATGGTAAGCATTTAGAAGCTGGCGCAAAAATGGTTGACTTTTATGGCTGGGAAATGCCGATCAATTATGGCTCTCAAATTGAAGAGCACCATGCTGTTCGCAATGATGCTGGTATGTTTGACGTTTCTCACATGACCATTGTTGATATTCAAGGCATTGACGCTAAAGCCTTTTTACGTCGATTAGTGATCAACGATGTGGCTAAGTTAACCGTACCAGGTAAAGCACTTTACACCGGCATGTTAAATGAAGCGGGCGGCGTGATTGACGACTTAATTATTTATTTTTTCACTGATACCGATTACCGCTTAGTGGTTAACTCAGCAACACGTGAAAAAGACCTTGCTTGGATGGCTAAACAGTCAACAGGTTTTGATCTTGTTATTACAGAACGTCCTGAATTTGGTATGCTTGCCGTGCAAGGCCCCGAAGCTAAAGCTAAAGTAGCCACATTATTAACCGCCGAGCAAAAAGCATCGGTTGCCGGCATGAAACCTTTTTTTGGTGTACAAGTAGGCGAGATATTTATCGCTACCACAGGTTATACCGGAGAAGACGGTTACGAAATTATTGTGCCAGACCATGTTGCCGCCTCATTATGGCAAAATTTGCTTGATGCAGGCGTTAAACCTTGTGGTTTAGGCGCACGTGATACGCTTCGTTTAGAAGCGGGAATGAACCTTTACGGTTTAGACATGGATGAGACAATTTCACCGCTTGCAGCTAACATGGCCTGGACCATTGCTTGGGAGCCACAAGAGCGTCACTTTATTGGTCGTGATGCTCTAACGTCACAAAAAGCCGCTGGTGGTCAACCTAAGCTTGTTGGTTTAGTACTTGAAGAAAAAGGCGTATTGCGTTCTCATCAAAAAGTGATCACCGAATTGGGTGAAGGCGAGATTACTTCAGGTACCTTCTCTCCTACATTAGGTCACAGTGTTGCTATGGCTCGAGTGCCACGAGGTGTTAACATTGGCGACACAGTAGAGGTTGAAATGCGTAAAAAACTGGTCAAGGTAACCGTCACTAAAGCGAGCTTTGTTCGACACGGTAAAAAAGTTTTTTAAGCGGTTAACGAATGATTAACTAAGCGGTTTAAGCACAGAGTTAACCATTAGTGAGAAACAATAAATGAAATTTTGCCCCCGTTGATAAAATTATTGACAGGGTTAAATTAGAATAAAATTTGGGCTATAGTATAAATGATTTTGAACAGTCAGTGTTTATCTAAGGTCACTATAAATAAGTATAAAGAAGTATAAATAAGCATAAATAACTATAGAGAACGCTTTTTAATCAGTTAAAACACAATTAATAACAGGGACAATAAAAATGAGTGATATTCCTACAGAATTAAAATACGCAACATCACACGAATGGGTACGTAACGAAGGCGACGGTACCGCTACCGTGGGTATTACTGAACATGCACAAGATCTTTTAGGCGACATGGTTTTTGTTGAATTACCTGATGTTGGTGACAACGTTTCTGCAGGTGATGACGTTGCGGTATGTGAATCAGTCAAAGCGGCTTCAGACATATACGCTCCTGTTTCTGGTGAAGTACTCGCCGTCAACGAAGCGCTTGAAGACGCCCCTGAATTAGTTAACTCAGACGCTTTTGGTGACGGTTGGTTATTTAAAATTAAACTCGATGATGGCCAAGAATTAGAAAACTTACTTGATGCTGACGCTTACCAAAAATCAATTGACGAAGATTAATCGTTAATTAACGCCAATGACAAACCCCGTACTTCACTTATTCAAAGTAAAACGTATCGGGGTTTTCTATTATACCATCTTTACATTTTAGAGAAGCTGTTTTATGACTACTCATACACTAGCAGAACTTGAGCAAACTCAAGATTTTATCCGTCGCCATATCGGCCCTAACGCTGAACAAACTCAAACAATGTTAAACGACATTGGTGCAGAGACTGTTGATGACTTGATCAATGAAATTGTGCCTAGTGACATTCGTTTATCGCAATTACCGGCGATTGAAGAAAGTAAAACAGAAGTTCAAGCACTCAGCGATTTAAAAGCGGTGGCTAGCTTAAATAAAGTCAATGATACCTACATTGGTTTGGGCTATTACGGTACGCACACCCCTAACGTTATTTTACGTAACGTGTTAGAAAATCCAGGCTGGTACACAGCGTATACCCCTTACCAACCAGAAATCGCCCAAGGTCGTTTAGAGTCATTACTAAACTACCAACAAATGTGTATAGACCTTACCGGTCTTGAACTCGCTTCAGCGTCATTACTTGATGAAGGCACTGCCGCCGCCGAGGCAATGGCACTGGCTAAACGTGTTTCAAAAAACAAAAAATCAAACCTCTTCTTTATTTCATCCGATGTTTACCCACAAACCATAGACGTTGTTAAACAACGAGCTGAAATGTTTAACTTTGAGGTGATTGTAGCGCCAGCAAACGAAGCGGTTAATCACGACATTTTCGGTGCACTTATTCAATACCCAAGTGCCACAGGTGAAGTAACGGATGTAAGCGATTTAATTGCCAGCATTCATGACAATAAAGGCATTGTAGCGGTTGCTGCCGATATAATGAGCTTAGTGTTACTGAAATCACCGGGTGAGTTAGGTGCTGATGCGGTTATTGGCTCAAGCCAACGTTTTGGGGTACCAATGGGCTATGGCGGACCACACGCCGCCTTCTTCACGACCAGTGATAAATACAAACGTTCATTACCTGGCCGAATTATTGGCGTATCAAAAGACACCCGTGGTAATGCTGCTTTACGTATGGCAATGCAAACCCGTGAACAACATATTCGTCGTGAAAAAGCCAACTCCAACATTTGTACCGCGCAAGTGTTATTAGCCAACATGGCAGCGTTTTATGCGGTATATCATGGGCCAAAAGGCTTAAAAATTATTGCTAACCGTATTCACCGTTTAGCCGATATTTTATCGTTAGGTACCGCACAAAAAGGCCTAAACGCTATTCATGCTAACTACTTTGATACCTTAACCTTTAACCTTGACGCGATTGATGGTTTTAGTAAAGACGAAGTAGTAGCGCGCGCATTAGCCGCCAGTGTTAACTTTCGTACCGATGTTGAAGGCCAAATTAGTATCTCAATTGACGAAACAACAACGCGCGCCAACATTGCTGGTTTATTCGACATTTTATTAGGCCCAGATCATGGTTTAGACGTTGCTGGTCTTGATCAACAAATTATTGATGGTGGTCACTGTTCCATTCCTGCATCATTAGTACGTGAGTCGGCAATTTTAACCCATCCGGTATTTAACTCATACCATAGCGAAACAGAAATGTTACGTTATATCAAAAGGTTAGAAAACAAAGATTTGGCCCTTAATCATTCAATGATCGCTTTAGGCTCATGCACCATGAAGCTCAATGCCACCGCACAGATGATACCAGTGTCATGGCCAGAATTTGCCAACATGCACCCCTTTGCCCCTGTTGACCAAACACTCGGTTACAAAAAAATGATTGACGAGCTAGGCGACTGGTTAGTGGAACTCACTGGCTACGACAACATCTCAATGCAACCTAACTCAGGGGCGCAAGGTGAATACGCTGGATTAATTTCAATTGTTAAATATCATCAAAGCCGTGGCGACAGCCATCGTAATATTTGTTTAATTCCTTCATCTGCCCACGGCACTAACCCGGCGTCAGCTCAAATGGTTGGCATGAAAGTAGTTGTGGTTGCTTGTGACAAAGAAGGTAACGTTGACATGGACGACTTACGTAGCAAAGCTGAAGAGATGGCCGACAACTTAGCTTGTTTAATGATCACCTATCCGTCAACACACGGAGTCTATGAAACAACCATAGCTGAGATCTGTAACATTATTCATGATCACGGCGGCCAAGTGTATCTTGATGGTGCCAACATGAACGCCCAAGTAGGTGTTACCTCACCTGGTTTAATTGGTGCCGATGTTTCTCACCTTAACTTGCATAAAACGTTTTCAATTCCACACGGTGGTGGCGGGCCAGGCATGGGACCTATCGGTGTTAAAGCCCATTTGGCGCCGTTCTTGCCCGATCATGTGTTAATTGGCGTAAGCGAAAACACTAAAGGTAATGGCGCAGTATCTGCTGCCCCTTACGGTAGTGCGAGTATTTTATGTATCTCTTACCTTTACATCGCCATGCTTGGCAAAAAAGGGGTAACCGATGCCACTAAATACGCCATTGTTAACGCTAACTACTTAGCGAAAAAATTACACGAACATTACCCTGTATTATATACCGGTAAAAATGGCCGTGTTGCCCACGAATGCATTATTGACCTACGGCCATTAAAAGCCGAGTCGGGTATTACTGAAGTAGACATAGCAAAACGCTTGATGGACTATGGTTTTCATGCGCCTACTATGTCGTTTCCGGTGGCGGGTACCTTTATGATTGAGCCTACTGAGTCTGAGTCTAAAGTTGAATTAGACCGCTTCGTAGAAGCCATGGTTTGTATACGTGATGAGGTACGTAAAGTCACCTCAGGTGAATGGACAGCAGAAGATAACCCTTTGCACCACGCCCCCCATACACTTGCCGATATTACCTCGCCTTGGGATCGCGCTTACAGCATTCAAGAAGCGGTATTTCCAGTAGCTGCGGCGGCGGCCAACAAATTTTGGCCAACGGTTAACCGTATTGATGATGTGTACGGCGACCGTAACTTAATTTGTTCTTGTCCTCCGGTTTCTAGTTATCAGGACTAGTTGTCAGTTGATGTCGTGCTCTAATTAACTCTGTGACTTAATTTCGGTAGTTTGTGAGTGCAATTAAGTTTGTGACTCAGAATTAATTAAAAGGTGAGCTTAATGCTCACCTTTTTTGTAGGTAAAATATATGAGGATCGTTAATGAAGTTGGTTAACTTACATTAATCTAATGAAAAAAGACAAATTTAGGTTTGTCTTTT
>JAWUYA010000071.1:0-33472 GCA_034111045.1 Colwellia sp.
CGTTATCAGAAGGACGTGTATTAATGAGCAATTCAACCATTGAAAAAACAAATGCAGTAGAACTTGTGGTCAGAGGGAAACTAGCAGACAACGAGCGAATGAAAGCGGAGAGTAACTTTTTAAGAGGGACTATTGCCGAAGATCTGCAAGACCGTATCACTGGTGGTTTTACTCCGGATAATTCTCAATTGATTCGTGTTCATGGCATGTATCAACAAGATGATCGTGATATTCGAGCTGAGCGCCAAAAGCAAAAATTAGAGCCCATGCATAACGTCATGTTACGTGCACGTATGCCAGGCGGTATCATTACGCCTAACCAATGGTTAGCTATTGATAAATTTGCTCAAGATTATACCTCTTATGGCAGTATTCGCTTAACCACCAGACAAACATTCCAATTTCATGGTGTACTAAAACCTGATATTAAATTAATGCACCGCACGTTAAACGATATAGGTATCGACTCAATTGCTACCGCAGGCGATGTTAACCGTAACGTACTTTGTACGTCCAACCCTATTGAGTCAGAATTACACCAAGAAGCTTATTTATGGGCAACTAAGATCAGTGAGCATTTACTGCCTAAATCTAGAGCGTATGCAGAAATTTGGTTAGACGAAGACAAAGTCGAAACTACCGATGTTGAGCCCATCTTAGGGGAAACTTATTTACCTCGTAAATTTAAAACTACCGTGGTTATTCCGCCAAAAAACGATATTGATGTGCATGCTAACGACTTAAACTTTGTGGCTATCAGTGACAATGGCAAGTTAATTGGTTTTAACGTACTTGTTGGTGGTGGTTTAGCCATGACTCACGGTGATAAATTAACTTATCCGCGTCGTGCCGATGATTTTGGTTATATTCCACTTGATAAAACCTTAGATGTTGCCGAAGCGGTTGTTACCACTCAACGTGACTGGGGTAACCGAGTTAATCGCAAAAATGCTAAAACTAAATACACCTTAGATCGTGTCGGTATATCGGTATTTAAAGCAGAAGTTGAAAAACGAGCAGGAATAAAATTTGAACAAAGTCGCCATTATGAATTTACCAGTCGCGGCGATAGTTTTGGTTGGGTCGAAGGTGTTGATGGTAAGCATCACTTAACCCTGTTTATTGAAAATGGTCGGTTATTAGACACCTTAAATAAGCCTTTAAAGTCAGGTGTAGCTGAAATTGCGAAAGTCCATAATGGAGACTTTCGTATGACGGCTAACCAAAACTTAATTGTTGCTGGGGTTAGCGAACAAGACAAAACAACCATTGAGCAAATAGCGCGTGATTATGGCTTGATTGATGATGCCGTATCCGTTCAACGTCAAAGCTCAATGGCATGTGTCGCTTTTCCAACCTGTCCGTTAGCTATGGCCGAAGCTGAGCGTTACTTACCTGGTTTAGTGACAAGTGTTGAAGGTATTTTAGCTCAACATAATGTTAGTGATGAATCAATTATTTTGCGAGTTACGGGTTGTCCCAATGGTTGTGGTAGAGCTTTGTTAGCTGAAATTGGGCTTATTGGTAAAGGACCTGGTAAGTACAATATGTATTTAGGGGGTAATAAAGCCGGTACCCGTATTCCTAAAATTTATCAAGAAAACTTATCTGAGCAGGCATTATTGGTCGAAATTGATCACTTGGTCGCCCGCTGGTCAGCGGAACGTGATAACAATGAAGGCTTTGGTGATTTCGTTATTCGTGTTGGTATTGTTGATGAAATAAAGGTAAGCGCTAGGGATTTTCATGATTAATTTACAACAAGCTAATTCGACTATTGTTGAGAGCCAAACGCCAATTAATAGCCGTTTTCCTGCGTCATTACCCGAACCATGGCTTAAACAGTGGAACGAATTATTGGAAAACCATAATGCGGTAGGGAGAATAGAATGGGCAATGGAAAATTTGCCTAGTCATTTTGTATTATCATCAAGTTTTGGTATTCAATCGGCGGTTATGCTGCATATGATGACCCAGATTAACAGTAATATTCCAGTGTTAATTACTGATACCGGACATTTGTTTCCAGAAACTTATCAATTTATTGATCAGTTAACCGAGAAACTCAAGTTAAATCTACATGTCTATAGCGCTAAAGAAAGTGCAGCGTGGCAGCGAGCAAAATATGGTGAGCAGTGGGCAAAAGACGAAGCTTCATTGAAGCAATATAATCGTTTAAATAAAGTTGAGCCGCTAGAACGTGGTTTAAATGAGTTAAATGCCAATACTTGGTTTTCAGGCGTACGACGTCAACAATCTAGTCATCGACAAAATTTATCAGTAGTTGGTATTTTACGTGGTCGTTTTAAAATACACCCGATTATTGATTGGAGCAATAAAGATGTGCATCAATATCTCACTAAACATGAGCTGCCTTATCATCCTTTGTGGGATCAAGGTTATGTATCCGTAGGCGATGTGCACAGCACTAAACCACTAACTTTAGGTATGGATGAAAGCGACACTCGTTTCTCTGGCATGCAGCGAGAGTGTGGTTTACATACCGATGGTGATGGCATTTAACCCTTAGTTATTAACTTAGTTATGATTTTGCTATTAACTCATCGTAAAATGATAACTAAGCTGTTGCTTTAACGCTTCATGGTATGAAGTCATAGGCTTATCACCAATAAGATGGGCCAATTCCATACCAATGGGGGTGAATTTATAAAAGCGAAGAATACAGTTTGCTTTCTTTGCCGCAATGGAAAAACTTATCCCATTGTAATTTAATTTTAATAGCTCATTTTTTTCAATTAAATTTGTTTCACTCTCCTGAATAAAAAGCAAATGATTTTCAGCTAAGGCTAAAAGATCTGAGTAATTGAGACCAAACGGACTTAATGAGATGTTTTTTTGTCTATTTTTATCAAACATATTGAACAAGCTTGGCTTTTGATAACAGCCTGAAATAAGACGAAGGCTTTTACGACTCTGATCTTTGATCGCTAAAGAGCATGCCTTAGCTAAAAGCTTAGCATCACCAAGACTCATGTTGCGAAATACTTGTAACGCTTTTAATGAATAGCTACCCGGTTGATAAATTTCACCAGCTAATATCTTGGCCCATAAATCTTGCATGGTGTTGTTGCTTATACCTTCTGCCAGAGAGGTGAAACTATTAAACCAGTCTTGATTGGTCTGATTGACCACATCTCCCTCTGAACAATAGGCGAGTGTCTTTTGAATAATATCTTCCATATTTTTTTGTTTACGCAGATGAGAGAGTCGTTCCCGTTTTCGTGCTCTATCTTCAATGGGCATTTTTTTGTCATCTGCTATCATCGCCACATCTAAAGCAAAATTTTGGGCTAAATGTAGCAACTGAAGATAAGACGATGCACCATTCTTTTTGTTTTGACCACTAGTCTCAGGGGCAACAATGACGGTTGCAACAGCTTTTATTTTATTGCTGCTGTCAGTTAACACTGAAGTCTCTTTTCCTGATTTTTCCATGGTTAAATAACGCTCATTGTTTTTTTTAATTTTGCTAAGAGTGCTATAATTCATTATAAAAGATGTAATATCAATCTAATTGTGTACGTTTTTTATAGTTCAGCCTTTTACATTATCATAAATAAACGGATGAATTTTTATTGTAATGTAATGTTGAATAACCTGACACTGCCTTTTATTATTTAACTATATTAAAGACTAGTTGATGCATCCAATAATTAGTTCTAACTAGTCGACATTAGTTAGTGGAGGTAATATGCAGATTTCTGAAATTACTAATGATGACTTCTTGTTTATCGATAACAGTGATAAACAAGTAAATTATGATGTGGGCAACGGTGAAACGTGGAAAGTTCTTATTGTTGATGATGACCCTAAAATACACTCAGTCACTGAGTTAGCACTTGCTGATTTAGTCGTACTTGACCGAAAATTAGAATATTTGCATGCTTGTTCGGGTCAAGAGGCCTGCCAAGTGATCGCAGATAATAGCGACATAGCCTTAGTGCTTCTCAATGTCGTTATGGAAACCGACAATGCAGGGTTAAATGTTGTTAAATATATTCGTGAACAACTTTCCCGACAAGATATTCGTATCGTCCTAATAGCTGGGCAGGCTGATTATACGCCTGAAGAAAACGTCATTAAAGATTACGATATCAACGATTATAAAACTACCAATGAGCTTACTCGTCGTCAATTAATCACCACTGTTTATGCCGCAATTCGCTCTTATCAACAAATTAATAGGGTTAATGAAAATAGTCGAGGTTTAGAAAAAATAATTTCTGCTGGTTCACATTTATTAGAATTACACTCGTTACACGATTACATTCAGGGCGTGTTAACTGAATTTATTTCACTCTTTGGTGATAATCTGGTGTCCGGTGTTTTCTGTGCAAGAGGATATGAAATAACTGATGCTTTCGATGAGAAAAGCTTGTGCATTCTGGGTGAAGTTGGTTTTTCTTCAACACTAGTTAATCAAACATTAGCACACTTAAACAACTTGCCGGCAAGCCATAAAGTCACTCAGTGTTTTCAAGACAAAAAGCATTACTTTTATGATCAAAATATTGTTTTATATTTGGCCAGTGGCGATTATCACGCAGTGCTTTATTTTGAAATCAAGTCAGTATTATCAGCGACCGATAAACAATTAATTGAAGTCTTTTTAACTAATATTGCCATCGGTTATGAACATGTTCACTTATTTCAAAAGTTAAGGAATGCCTCTTATAAAGATTGGCTTACCGATTTACCTAATCGTTCGGAATTTGTTGATTTTCTCGATGAATTTTCACGAGATGGAAGTGATAATACCGTTGCGGCACTGATTGATCTTAATCATTTTAGTGATATTAATGATGGCTTAGGGCAAGAAATTGGCAATCAATTATTGGTTTCTGTAGCCAAACGTTTGAGCCAATTGAATGATGATTGCCAGTTGGCACGTATTGGGGGTGATGTTTTTGGCATTATTGGCCCCAGTGAATATATCAATCCTAGTAAGATTGTTTCTTTATTTTATCTGCCCTTTGAGGTGGGCGAACAAAAGTTATTCACTAATGTTTGCCTTGGTTTATGTACAAAAGAACACGCCGGAACAGGGGGTGTTGACGTATTAAATCAAATCAATATAGCCCTTAATTTGGCGAAAAAACCCCTCGGTGAGCACTTTATATATTACCGTCAAGAAATGGAAGATGAAACGTTATGGCGTTTAGGAATGATTCGTCAGTTAAGAATAGATTTTTCTGAAAACCGCCTTGAACTCTGGTATCAACCGCAACTGAATCTAGCTACGGGTAACGTGACTGGTGCCGAGGCCTTATTGCGTTGGCGCACCGCGGACGGTAAGTTCATTTCACCGGCGGTCTTTATTCCTTTAGCAGAATATTCGGGTTTAATTATTGAAATAGGTGACTGGGTTATCAATCAGGCGTGCTTACAAATTAACGAGCTTGAAGTGCAGGGGTTTGGCGACGTAAGTATTTCTGTTAATGTGTCTATCCCACAATTTAGGCGTGGTGATTTTGTTGACAGAATTATTAAAGCAACTCGATTACATCAGGTAGAGCCAAGTAAACTTGAATTAGAAATTACCGAAAATATATTGATGGACGATCCTCAAATTGTTATTGACTCTTTAGGTCAACTTAAAGAACAAGGAATAAGCATTGCCCTTGATGATTTTGGTACGGGCTATTCTTCTTTAAGCTATTTACAAAAACTACCTTTAAATCGATTAAAAGTTGATCGGTCATTCGTCACCGATATTAATCAAGAAGGTAAGTCTTTACTTGCTGAAACAATTATCAATCTGGGTAAACAAATGAATTTAAAAGTTATCGCCGAAGGCATTGAAAAAATTGAGCAGCAAGAGCGGTTAATTGAATTAGGTTGTGATGAAGTGCAAGGTTATTATTATGCAAAGCCTTTAGCCAGTAATGAGTTTTTAACTTTTTTAACTAATAATTAATAGCCATTAATCCCGTGGTTATTTAAAGCGGGCACTTGGTGAAAAAGCTTCGCTGCAAGCATGTTAGGGCGGTTCTATTAATTCTCTTGAGAGCGTAGCTCTATACCAATAGCTGGATTTTTAGGGATCAGCATTGATAACCCTAAAGAACATAGCGCAAACCCCGCACCGATATAAAATACCCAGGATGAATTAATAATCCACAACATGCCAAGCAGCGCTGGAATAACTACCGCTGCGATATGATTAATCGAAAAACTTACCCCTGCACTTGAGGCGATATCTTCAGGTAAAGCTATTTTTTGAAAATAGGTTTTGATGGCAATAGCTAAAGCAAAAAACAAGTGGTCAATAACATAAAGGGCAGCAGCAATATTGGCGTTTTCTACTAAGCCATAAGATACAAAGATAGCAATAAGGCCAATATATTCAAATTTAAGCACATTACTCTCGCCCACTTGACCAATTATTTTTCCGATTTTGGCTGCAAATAACCAATTAAATATATAGTTAATCAAAAATAATGCACTAATTTGGGCAACGCTGTAATGAAATTTCTCTACCATCAAAAATCCGGCAAAAACGACAAATATTTGTCTACGTGCACCACTAAAAAAAGTGAGTGCATAAAATAACCAATAACGCTTCCTTACAATAAGTTTTTTAGTTTGTGCTGTTTTTTCAGGAAAATGCGTGAAAGCTAAGGCAAGTAATAAAGTAAAAATGAGAGCCAAGCAACCAAAGAGTAAATAGGTATTTTGGTATGACCATGAAAATTTTTCCATCAATAACCATATACTACTAAAGGCTATCAATGATGCTGCCGATTTCACGGATAATACGCGTCCTAGAAAATGGGCGGTGTTGTCCTTATGAATCCATTGCAGGGTCAGTGATTGGTTGATGGTTTCAAAATAATGAAAGCCAATTGACATGATAACCGTGGTGATATACAACCCCAGCACTTGTGGGAAAAATCCAGTTATCGCAACACCTATAGCTGTTAGCGCAAGTGAAATAATGGCTAGACGTTGCTCTTTGATAAAAATTAAGACATAGATAACAGTAAAAGCTAAAAACCCGGGGATCTCTCTTAAGCTTTGTAAAATACCTATTTCAACGCCAGTAAAAGAGGCTTTCTCAATTACAAAGTTATTTAATAATACCATCCAAACTGAAAAAACTAATGGCATAATAAATGCCATTGCCAATAATAAATTTTCTGGTTTATTGAGTTTCTCTGAGAGTTTCATGGTGATATATCCTCTAATGCTTATCATCTACGGGAAATTTTTAGGACATAAGTTTACGTGATACCTCAATGAATATAAAACTAAACTATTATTTAAAAGAAGGGGTTAAATGGTTGATACGACCGATTTAAACAAGCGTTTAAATAAATTTGCTATTCATTTTTTTTCAAGGCACACTCAGTCAGCTATTATTAGGTAGCCTAGTATTTTAACAACTTAGACTGTGGCATTAAAGCAGTTTTTACATCAAAAAATCATCAATACATCAACACCACTTATAGGTGAAGGAGACAAAGCATGATATATCAAGGCAAAAGCCTTTCAGCCCAATTACTCGAAGACGGCATTGTTGAACTTAAGTTCGATGCTCCGGGGTCAGTAAATAAATTCGACCAAGCAACTTTCGAAGAATATACCTCAGCAGTTGCTGCAATCAATAACTGCAATGATGCCAAAGGGGTCATCGTCACCTCAGGTAAATCAAGTTATATTGTTGGTGCTGACATCACTGAATTTTTAGATTCATTTAATGAGCCTGAAGAAGCATTAGTTTCTTGGGTTAAACAATCTTCTGATGTGTTTGATTCATTTGAAGATATTCAATTACCTACTATTGCAGCCATTAACGGTGTTGCCCTAGGTGGCGGTTGTGAAATGACCCTAGTGTGTGATTACCGTATTGCTGACACGTCAGTAAGCATAGGTTTACCCGAAGTGAAATTAGGCTTGATGCCTGGTTTTGGCGGAACCGTTCGTCTTCCTCGTATTATCGGCGCTGACAATGCCGTTGAATGGATGTCTACTGGTAAGGCGCATCGAGGCGATGCAGCTTTAGCTGTTGGTTTGCTTGATGCCGTTGTTGCGCCAGATAAGCTTAGGTCATCAGCTATTAACATGCTTAAATTAGCCATCGCTGGCAAATTAGATTGGCGTGCTAAACGTCAACCAAAATTAGAAGCATTAAAACTAAGCCCTGTTGAACGCATAATGACTTTCAGTACGTGTAAAGGCATGATTGCCGCTAAAGCGGGCAAACATTATCCTGCCCCTATGGTCATGGTGAAAACCCTTGAAGCCGCTGCTACACTCGATCGTGCAGGCGCCATGGCTTTAGAAAATGCAGGTTTTGCTAAATTAGCCAAAACTGATGCGGCCACCGCACAAATTGGTTTATTTATGGCTGATCAAGTGGTTAAAGGTAAAGCAAAAAAAGCCACCAAACAGGCGACCAAAGCAGTTAATAAGGCTGCGGTATTAGGTGCGGGTATTATGGGCGGTGGTATTGCTTACCAATCGGCTTATAAAGGCACGCCGATAATAATGAAAGACATAAACGATCAAGCACTTGATTTAGGTTTAAGTACAGCGGCAGGGATATTAACTAAACAAGTTGAACGTGGCCGAATGAACGCTAAGAAAATGGCGGGTGTGTTAAATAACATCACTCCATCACTGAGTTATGACAGTGTCAAAGATGTTGATATTGTTGTTGAAGCGGTAGTAGAAAACCCCAAAGTTAAAGGTATGGTCTTAGCTGAAGTAGAAAGCGTGATCAGTGAAGATGCGATTTTAACCTCTAACACGTCGACTATTTCAATCGATTTATTAGCGAAAAGCGTTAAACGACCTGAAAATTTTTGTGGTATGCATTTCTTTAACCCAGTCAATAAAATGCCATTAGTAGAAGTTATTCGTGGAAAAGACACCTCTAATGAGACTGTTGCCGCTGTCGTTGCCTATGCCGCTAAAATGGGTAAATCGCCGATTGTTGTTAATGACTGTCCTGGTTTTTATGTCAACCGTGTTTTATTCCCATACTTTGCTGGCTTTAGCCAATTAGTGCTTGAAGGTGCTGATTTTGTTGCTATTGATAAAGTGATGGAAAAACAATTTGGTTGGCCTATGGGCCCGGCTTACTTACTTGATGTTGTTGGCGTTGATACGGCTGACCATTGTACTGGTGTGATGTCAGCAGGTTTCCCAACGCGAATGAAGAAGTTAGCCAATGATCCCGTTAGTACTTTATATGCTAAAGAGCGTTTTGGTCAGAAAAATGGTAAAGGTTTCTATGATCACATCAAAGACAAACGTGGTCGTCCAATGAAAGTACCAAGCGAAGTAGCGTATCAATTATTTGCTAAAAATTGTGATGATAAGAAATCCTTTGAAAGCGACGAAATTATTGCTCGACTGATGATCCCCATGGTAAATGAAGTGGTTCGCTGTTTAGAAGAAGGGGTTGTTGATACTGCCGCTGAAGCTGATATGGGCTTAATTTACGGTGTTGGTTTTCCTCCCTTTAGAGGCGGCGCCATTCGTTATTTAGAAACCTTAGGTTTAGATAACTTTATTGCTATGGCAGATTCTTATGCGCATTTAGGTGAGATTTATCAGGTAACTGATGGTTTACGAGAAATGGCTACATTAGGCAAATCTTACTTCACCACTGACGTTAAAACAGCTTAGGAGAATTATTATGAAAGAAGTCGTTATTATTGATTGCATTCGAACTCCTATGGGGCGTTCAAAAGCAGGTGTTTTCCGCAATATTCGAGCAGAAAAATTATCAGCACACTTAATGGAACAAATATTAAAGCGTAACCCTGGGTTAGATCCCAATGACATTGAAGATGTTATTTGGGGTTGTGTCAAACAAACGAAAGAACAAGGTTTTAACATTGCGCGTAATGCATCATTACTCGCGGGTTTACCCAAATCTATTGGCGGTGTTACTGTTAACCGTTTATGTGGTTCATCAATGCAAGCTCTTCATGATGCCTCTACTAGCATTATTGCTGGTCAAGGCGATGTGTTTTTAATTGGTGGTGTTGAACATATGGGTCATGTACCTATGATGTACGATGTTGATTTTGATCCCGAACTGAGCAAACACATTTCGCGCGCCTCAGGTAATATGGGATTAACTGCCGAATTACTCGGAAAACAACACGGCATCACTCGTGAAATGCAAGATGAGTTTGGAGCGCGCTCTCATCAAAAAGCCCATGAAGCGATGTTATCGGGTCGTTGGGATAATGAAATTGTCGCTACACAAGGCCATGATGCTGATGGCGGATTGATCTTAGTGGAGCACGACGAAGTTATTCGCCCAGAAACCACCGCAGAAGGTTTATCTGCGCTCCGTCCAGTATTTGACCCTGTCAATGGTACCGTTACCGCAGGCACATCTTCAGCGCTATCTGACGGTGCTTCAGCCATGCTAGTCATGTCAGCAGATAAAGCCAAAGAGCTTGGGTTAACCCCTCGTGTTAAAATTCGTGGTATGGCCGTTGCTGGTTGCGATCCTTCAACCATGGGGTACGGACCTGTTCCTGCAACAAATAAAGCATTAAAGCGTGCCGGTATGTCAATTGAAGATATTGAGTTGTTTGAATTTAATGAAGCTTTTGCTGCTCAAGCACTTTCTTGTGTACGGGCATTAAAAGTCGAAGATAAGATGGATAAGATTAACTTAAATGGGGGGGCCATTGCATTAGGTCATCCATTAGGTTGTTCGGGCTCTCGTATCTCAGGCACTTTAATTAACTTAATGGAAGGTCAAGACGTTAATCTTGGTTTAGCCACTATGTGTATTGGTTTAGGTCAAGGTATCGCAACAGTCTTTGAACGGGTGTAATTGATCGATCATTATCTTTGTTAGTCACAATTAACCTTTATATTGTGTTAAATACTAAAAAACCAGCAATATGTTTGCTGGTTTTTTTATCTTTGGCTATTGTACTATAGGTGATTAGTTAGTAAAAACAGCTTGTAGCTGAGGGACAATTTGTTTCTTACGACTCAACACACCCTCTAACCAAACTTTACCGTCAGTTGTGGCTTTACCATAAGCCTGAAGGGCAAGTTCATCATTATCACTAACTATTAATAACTCTGAGCCCTCTTTCATAATATCGGTCAATAATAACAATACACTGTGGCGATCGCCTTCCACTTTAAGAGCCGCAATATCGGCAGCAAATTCTTCCTTGATATCATCAAAAACGCTAAGATCAATGACTTCTAGTTGACCGATACCGATTTTATGACCATTCATCGTAAAGTCTTTAAAGTCACGTTTGACCAATTCACGAATGGGCGTGCCTTCAACCGCTGATTTTACTTTGAACATATCCATGCCCAATTCTTTAAAATTTTCTATACCCGCAATTTCCGCTAATGCTTCCACACATTTAATATCCGCCGTGGTACAAGTGGGCGATTTAAAAATAACAGTATCACTTAAGATGGCGCACATCATGGCACCCGCAATATTTTTAGGTATATCAACGTTATAGAAATCATACATCATTTTAATGATGGTATTAGTACAACCCACCGGGCGTACCCAAATTTCGAGTGGTGTGGCGGTTGTTAAATCGCCTAATTTATGATGGTCGATAATGCCCAAAATTGTCGCTTTATCAATGTCATCAGGCGCAAGTTCAATATCGCTGTGATCAACAATATAAACACCCTCACCGGCATAACTGGTTTTAAGCATGGGTTGCTCAAAACCAAATTTATCTAAAATAAACAGAGTCTCAGGAGTGAGTGCACCTAAACGAGCGGGTAAGGTTTCTTCACCTAAGGTAGTTTTTAAATAAGATAAAGCGATGGCAGAACAGATAGAGTCTGAATCAGGAATTTTGTGTCCGACAACATAATTAGGCATGGAATAATCTCTTATTGGCAGGGTAAGGTTAATTAGTGCTATTTTAGCAATAAATGTAGGGTAAAAAAAAGCCACCTATTGATTTTGTCATCAATAAACAGCTTATAAGGGTAAAAGTGAAGCGCTAAACCTTCATATTGTTGATAACGAGCTTATTTATAATAAGATAAACAAGCTTCAACTTCGTTTTTAGAACCTAAAATCACTTCAACACGTTGGTGGATACTCGTTGGTTCAATATCCATGATCCGGCCTTCACTAGTCACACATAACCCGCCCGCTTGTTCGATTAAAAATGCCATGGGATTGGCTTCATACATCAAACGTAACTTATAAGGTTGTTCGTCATTCTTAGTATCTGTAGGGTAGGTAAAAATACCACCGCGACAAAGTACGCGGTGTACATCACCGACCATGGCAGCAATCCAGCGCATATTGAAATTTTTATTACGTGGACCGGTATTACCGAGCAATAAATCGTTGATGTAATTTTGCATTGGTGGTTGCCAAAAACGTTGATTTGACATGTTGACAGCAAACTCTTGAGTATTCATTGGTACTTGTACATTGCGCTCAACCAATAAATAGCCGCCATGGGTTCTGTCTAATACATAAAAATGGGTGCCACTGCCGGTGGTCATAACGAGCATAGTAGACGGTCCATACAAAACATAACCGGCACAGACTTGCTTGTTACCCGCTTGTTTGAACATGTCAGGGTCGTCAGCAGACATACCGGCAGGCGCTTTATGAATAGAAAATATAGTGCCAATTAATGAATTAATATCTATATTTGAGCTGCCATCGAGAGGATCAAATGACACCAGATATTTACCATATGCATCGCCAGCAACCGAGGTGTCTTCTTCTTCAGAAGAGACCGCTTTGACAAAGCCTGATTCTAATAAAATATCTTTAAACAATTCATTAGCAACAACGTCGAGTTTTTTCTGAACTTCTCCTTGAATGTTTTCATCCAAAGTTGACCCCATCAAACCACCTAAATGTGCTTGACTGACACGAAAAGAAATTTCTTTAGTGGCGGCTAAGATAGTTTTTATTAATGAAATAAGATCTAGCGGTACATTATCTTGACGTAAAGAAGGTGCTAATCGTTGCATTGTATTACCTAAATAATTTAAAGTTGCAGGGTATATGTTTTATCACAATTATACGGTTTGTATAAAAGAATAACAAAGGATTAAGGATGGGAGTTTTGAAAACATTAATTATAACGCTATTAAGTGGGCTGCTATTGATAACCGCCCATACTGCCGTTGCCGAAGACAAAACAGTGACATTTGAGCATTTCATTAAAAATAAAACCGAACATCAAGGGTATTTTTCATTTTTTCATGATCAACAACAGGGAAAAGTTTATTTAGAAGTTAATCAATTTAATCAAGCGTTTTTATTTCAAAGTGCGATGCCTCACGGTATTGGTTCAAATGATATAGGCCTTGACCGAGGACAGTTAGGCGATACCCGTCTAGTGCAGTTTGAGCGTGTGGGTGATAAAGTTTTTTTACGACAGCTTAATAGTTATTACCGAGCAGACACCGATAATCAACTTGAGAAGCAGGCGGTGAATGAAGCTTTTGCCAGTTCAATTATATGGGGATTTACGGTTGAGCAAGTCAGTAATAACCAACAACGAGTATTCATTGATTACACTCCTTTTTTATTATCCGACATTCATAATTTATCAGCCAAACTAAAACGCCGTCAACAAGGTCATTATAAAATAGATGTTAGCCGCAGCGGTCTTTATATTAATCGCACTAAAGCTTTTCCAAACAATACTGAGTTAGAAGCGACTGTTACTTATAAAGGGTCAGATGCCGGAGATTATTTACGTAGCGTTACCCCTGATGCCAATGCGGTCACGGTAAATTTACACCACTCATTAATTAAATTACCTGATGCTAACTATCAAAGCAGAGTTTTTCATCCGCAAAGTGGTTATTGGGCTGAATCTTATGCAGATTATGCGAGTGATATTGACCAATCGTTAATTGTTCGTAATATTTCGCGACATCGATTAAAGAAAAAAACACCGCTTGCAAAAATGAGTGAGGCGGTTGAGCCCATTATTTATTATTTGGATGCAGGTGTACCAGAGCCTATTAAAAGTGCTTTACTAGAAGGTGCCAGTTGGTGGGATCAAGCGTTTACGGCTATTGGCTATAAAAATGCCTTTCAAGTAAAAATGATGCCAGCAGATGCAGACCCAATGGATGTTCGCTACAATGTCATCCAATGGGTGCATAGAGCTACCCGTGGTTGGTCTTACGGCTCTTCAGTGATTGACCCTCGCAGTGGCGAAATTTTAAAAGGTCATGTCACTTTAGGCTCTTTACGAGTGCGCCAAGATTATTTAATTGCTTTAGGCCTAACATCCCCATTTAAAACAAGAAATACCGATACCAGTGAAATGAAAGAGATGGCGTTAGCGCGTATTCGACAGTTATCTGCTCATGAAGTTGGTCATACTCTTGGTATTGCTCATAACTTTTCTGCCAGTATTAACAACCGAGCGTCGGTAATGGATTACCCTCATCCATTAATTACGCTAAAAAATGGTCAGATTGATTTAAGCAACGCCTATGCAAAAGATATTGGCCTTTGGGATAAATTAGTTGTCGACTATGGTTATGCGGATATCCCCACAGAACAAGAAAGTGATTATTTAGCTAATGTTATTCAGCAGGCAAAAAAGCAAGGTTTAGCTTATATGTCTGACCCCGATGCGAGAGCGGCATCAAGCAGTAATAATAATGCGCATTTATGGGACAATGGTAACAATGCCAGTGCAGAATTAATGCGTGTGTTAACGGTGAGAAAAAAAGCGCTGAACGATTTTGGTCTTAACTCTATTGCCTTTGGTACACCGCTATCAGAGTTAGAACAAGTACTTGTGCCCATTTATAATTTTCATCGTTTCCAAGTTGCGGCAACAGCAAAAATGATCGGTGGCTTAAATTATAGTTATGAAGTAAAAGGTGATAGCGATATATTAGGTGTAACAGTAGTTTCTGCACAACAACAAAACCAAGCATTAGCTGCATTGTTAACAACACTCGACACTGAGGTGTTAACTTTATCATCCGATATTATCAATTTAATTCCGCCCAAAGCTTATGGTTACTCAAGAAATCGAGAAAGTTTTACCTCTAATACCGGTGTGGCTTTTGACCCAATTACGGCAGCAGAAGCTAGTGCAAAACACACCTTGACCTTATTACTGAATAATAAAAGGTTAGCTAGAGTTCAACAACAATCTGCGATGAATCATAAAATAAAAAATGTCGCTGAAATTGTTGCTGATCTGCTCAGTCGTACTATTTATCAAAAAGCAGAAAAAGGTTTAGCTTTATTAATTCAACAAAGAGTTAACCAGCAAGTCGTTGCGCATTTAATTGCCCTTTGGCAGCACAAAGAGGTGGTACCAGAAGTGCGTGCTGAAATTTACCTGACTTTAGATAATTTGATGCAATGGCTTGATGATAATTTTGATACTCGAAAATATAGCGCGTTTAACGCACAGTTTAAAATGTTAGAACAACAAATTGAGTTTAGTTTAGACAATGGCAAACAAGTGACTCCGCCGACAAAAATCGAGCTCCCTCCGGGCTCACCTATTGGTTAATTAACAATATCATGAATAATTCACACCATCATAACGCTGAAGGGGTTTCTGTAAAGTTACTTTTACCTTTATTGGCATCCATACTCGCCATATCACCTTTGGCTATTGATATGTATCTACCGGCCATGCCTATCATGGCCAATGAACTGGGTACAGATATGCCTATGGTACAAAACTCCTTGAGCATCTATCTATTGGGTTATGCACTTGGACTTTTATTTTTTGGGCCATTGGCCGATCAACATAGCCGAAGGTTATTAGTTTTCATTGGCATTGGTGGTTTTTTTGTTGTTAGTTTATTGTTACCTTTTTGTGAAAACATCGAACAGTTTTTAACTCTTCGATTTGTCCAGGCATTTATTAGCAGTGCAGCTACCGTTATTGTGCCCGGAACTATTAGAGAATATTACGGTAAAAATATGGCGAAAGGATTTTCTTACGTCAGTATGATCATGATGGTTGCCCCGATGATCGCACCCACTATTGGTGCATTGTTATTAGTTTTACATAGCTGGCACCTCATTTTTTATGTGTTAGCCACTTATAGTTTACTGGTCTTAATATTGGTGATTAAATACTTACCCGAGGCTAAAAACGTTGAAAAACGTCAATCAATGAGTTTTATCACTCGCTATAAAATTGTACTAACGCATCAAAAAGCGCGGTTAGACTTGATCAGCTCTATGATGATATCTCTCGCTTTTTTTTCCTACATCACCGCTATCCCTTTTGTTTATCTAACCGTATTTGGTACCTCTGAATTTACTTTTAGTGTGTTATTCGCCATTAATGTTATTGCGTTAATGACCGCTCATTTTATTAATACCAAGTTAGTGGTTCGTAAAGGGTCTAGAGTGATGCTCTCTTATGGTTTAGTGTTAAGTGTTTTGGCTGCAACTGCTTTAGTGATGGCGAGCTATTGGCAATTGCCGCTCATTTTTACTCTACTGAGCGTGATCCCTTTAATGGGCAGTATTTCAATGATTGCTGTTAATGCCGACTCATTAGTTCTAGTCGAGTTTGCCGAGCAATCAGGTACTGCTACCGCTGTTATTGGTACCCTAAGGTTTGGTGTGGGCGCATTAGCGGGGCCTATTCTCGCGGTATTTTACGACGGCAGTGCCTTACCTTTTGCTTTGCTAATGTGGTGCTCAGTTTTAGTGGTATTATTATGTCAAATTATGATAAAAGTTAAATAACTGATTGAATTTATCAACAGGAAATATAATGAAAAAAATAGCAGTGATTCTTAGTGGCTCTGGCGTCTATGATGGCACAGAAATTCAGGAGGCAGTATTAACCCTATTGGCTATCGATCAATGTGGTGCCAGTTACCGCTGCTTTGCGCCAAATATTAATCAACATCATGTGATTAATCATTTAACGGGCGCAGTTAGTGACAATGAAACTCGGAATGTGTTGGTGGAGTCTGCTCGTATTGCTCGAGGAGATGTTGAAGATATCAGTGAATTTTATATTGATGAATGGGATGCGTTAATTGTACCAGGAGGTTTTGGTGCAGCTAAAAACTTATCAGACTTTGCCTTAAAAGGCAGTAATTGTCAGGTCAATGAACAAGTACTAACAATGTGCCAAGCATTTGCTCAAGCCAACAAACCTGCCGGTTATATGTGTATTGCATCAGCCATGTTACCACTTATCTATCCAGAGGGTATAAAGGGTACCATTGGTAATGATGCCGCAACAGCCGCGTCTATTGTTGACATGGGGATGGAGCATGTGGCAGTGGATGTTAAGGGGGTGATTATTGATAAAGACAATCAAGTGGTTTCAACACCGGCTTATATGTTGGCAACCTCGATAAGTGAAGCCGCTACTGGCATAACTCGCTTGGTTAAAACGGTTATTGCCATGAGCTAGGAACGTTAACTTGTTAGCCTTGCTTGGCGTTTTTTTCTTCCGCTAATTGTCTTCGCTTAGCTTGGGCTATGCGCCACTTTTGTAGTTCGGCGTAATAATGATCCCAGACACATGGATTACAAGCACCGCCGCCACAACAGTCATCATCAGCAGGTGGGTAAGGTTTTTCTACAACATCTGTCATTTTGGTACTTATTGAAAATAATAAATGAATATTGTACTGATATTACTCCCTTTTCAACAACATATTTTTTTATTCGGGTGTCATCTGCGCTCATGGCTAAATTTTCTAACAAAGAACCTTTTAGGTGCGGCTAATCTAAGTTGAAGTTAAGTGTAAGCAATATATAAAAAAGCCCCGCAAAAGCGAGGCCTGATAAATCGAGGACCTAGTGAGTTATATTAACTATTATCGTCGAGTTTCTTCTCTAAATAGTGAATATTAGCGCCACCATTGATAAAACCTTTGTCGTTTAAAATGTCTTTATGCAAGGCAATATTGGTTTTAATACCATCAATGACTAACTCGTTTAATGCATTACGCATACGCGCCATCGCGACATCACGATTATCGCCCCAAGTGATCAATTTTCCGATCATAGAGTCATAATGAGGCGGCACTGTATAGTCAGCATAAATATGAGAGTCCCAACGAACCCCTAACCCCCCCGGCGGATGAAAACGCGTAATTTTACCCGGCGAAGGAATAAAGGTACGTGGGTCTTCAGCATTAATACGACATTCAATAGAGTGACCTGAGACTTTAATGTCTGCTTGAGTGTATGATAAGGGTTGACCCGCAGCAATACGTAATTGCTCCTTGATTAAATCAACACCAGTGATCATTTCGGTTACCGGGTGCTCAACTTGGATACGGGTATTCATTTCAATGAAATAGAACTCACCATTCTCATACAAAAATTCAAATGTTCCTGCGCCACGGTAGTTAATATCAATACAGGCTTTACAACAACGTTCACCAATTTTAGCGCGCATTTCCGGGGTAATACCTGGCGCAGGCGCTTCTTCGACTACTTTTTGATGACGACGTTGCATTGAACAATCACGTTCACCTAAGTGAATTGCAGCGCCTTGTCCATCTGCCATGATTTGAATTTCAACATGACGAGGGTTCTCAAGGAATTTCTCCATGTAAACCATGTCATTTTTGAATATAGTACCGGCTTCTCTTTTCGTTAACGCGATAGAGTCTGTCAATTCTTCTTCAGAACGCACAACACGCATACCACGGCCACCACCGCCACCAGCCGCTTTAACTATAATAGGGTAACCAATGCGTTTAGCGTGGGCTTTATTTGCTGCTTCATCGTCATTTAGTGGTCCATCCGAACCAGGAACACAAGGCACACCCGCTACTTTCATTGCTCTGATAGCCGCAACTTTATCACCCATGATGCGAATACTTTCTGCTTTTGGACCGATAAAGGCAAAACCAGATTGTTCTACTTGTTCGGCAAAATCAGCATTTTCTGCTAAAAAGCCATAGCCAGGATGAATAGCCACGGCATTCGTTACTTCTGCTGCCGTTATTATTGCAGGAATATTCAGGTAACTTTCAGGAGCCGATGCCTTACCAATACAAATAGTTTCATCAGCTAAAAGCACATGCTTTAAGCTTCGGTCGGCAGTAGAATGTACGGCAACAGTTTTAATACCCAGCTCTTTACATGCACGTAATATTCTTAGTGCAATTTCGCCTCTGTTGGCGATAACAACTTTATCTAACATGGAATAACCCTTTTTGGTTGGGCTTATTCAATGATGAATAGCGGTTGATCAAATTCGATAGCATCTTCGTTTTGTACTAAAATGGCCTTAATAACACCAGATTTGTCTGCTTCGATTTGGTTCATCATTTTCATCGCCTCAATAATGCATAAAGTATCACCGGCATTAACGTGTTTACCAACTTCAACAAATACAGGTGAGTCAGGTGAGGCAGACGCATAAAAAGTACCTACCATTGGCGAGCGAACTTCATGACCTAACACAACAGGCTCTGGGGTTTCTTTTGCAGCGGCAGGGGCGGCCATTAAAGCCGGAGCAGCAGCAGGAGCCATAACAGGAGCTGAGGTCATCACGGCACCTCGGCATATTCTTACTGACTCTTCACCTTCAGATATTTCAAGTTCATTGATACCTGACTCTTGTACTAATTCGATAAGTTTTTTAATTTTACGAATATCCATTTGAACACCTTAATTTTTGTTAATGATAGGTTTATTTATTTGCAGTTTACTCACATAAATAAACCGTGTTATTGCTAGTAGTTAACTTCAATAAATTAACTGTTGTTTTTAGTGATAAAACGTTAATCGATGAGACTGAGCGCTTTATTAAAAGTCTTGTGATTGCTTTTCTTTAAGAAAATCATAAGCAGCCTCTAAGGCGAAGTCATAACCTTGACTACCTAATCCACATATAACGCCAACAGCAATATCGGACAAGTAGGAGTGCTGCCTAAAAGCTTCTCTTGCATGTACATTGGATAAATGCACTTCAATAAATGGAATGTTAACCGAGAGTAAGGCATCACGTAACGCCACACTAGTGTGGGTCAAAGCCGCAGGATTGATAATAATAAAATCGATACTTTCAAATGACTGATGTATCTTTTCAATCAGTTGAGCTTCAGCATTCGATTGCAAATGCTGGAGTTCAATCGCTACTTTTTGAGCTTTTACCGACAGTTTGTCGATAATCTGCACTAACGTCTTTGAACCATATATTTCAGGCTCACGTTTACCTAACATATTTAAGTTAGGGCCATTTAGGACTAAAATTCTAAACTTTGCACTCATCTTCGGGAAACGTACCTTTATTTTTGTTATTTACAATCTTTACACAAAATACATAGGCTGGGAATGAAAAACAACAAAAAAGGTGGTATTTTTTTTAAATATGCGAATATTGTCGTGTTTTCGACGAATATAGCTGCAAACACTGGTCTTATCAGTTGGTTTAAGTCTACAACTACCAGAAAGAAGAATTTGATATACTATATATTAAATTGGTGTATAGTAATTTGGTTTTCTTCGTCTAATACTTACATTTTTTATGGGTATTAATAATGCTTATCAGTTACTTAGACTCATATTGAGTGATAGGTTGCTGTGCTTTTTTATTAACAAGAATGCGATTATCAAAAATTTACTTATCAGTCTTATTATTAGTACTGGCATTTGTATCAGCATATTCATTAGTCCACCGACTTATAGTGCCCAAATTATAGCTAATGCAAATGTGACCGTTTTGACTCAGTCGCAATTGCGCCGAATTTTTTCGATGCGCCAACGGTATTGGTCAGATAAACAAAAAATTGTAGTTTTTGTTCTACCCAGCGCGCACCCCCTCCATCAACGTTTTAGTAAAAAGGACTTGGGGATATTTCCTTATAAACTGGATCGAATTTGGGCTAAGTTAACTTATTCAGGTTTAGGTACTGCACCGATAGTTGTTCAGTCTCGTCAAGCGCTGATCAATGCGGTAATGAGTACTGCCGGTGCTATTGGTTATGCCGAAGATATTACTGAAATGAAGGAGATATATGTTATTACAATCAAAGACTAGGATAATGCTGAAAATTTTAGTCTGCGCCCAACTTTTAATGTTAACCACTGACCTTTGCGCTGAGGAAGAAATTGACCCTGATTTACAAATCCATGGATTTATTGCGCAGGGCATTGTCAAAGCTGATGGCAGTAATTTTGTTAATGATGATGGTGAACTTTCTATTGAATTAACCGAAGTGGGCCTAAATGGCTCTTATCAGTTGACTTCGTCTGTTCGTTTAACGGGCCAAGTGACCTATTTAGAGGGTGGTAATCGCTATAACGATGGTATTAGGATCGATTATGCTTTGTTAGATTGGTCGGTATACCACACCGACAATTGGCAAATTAATCTTTATGCCGGGCGCTTTAAAAATTATCATTGGTTATATTCAGGGACACGAAATGTGCCTTTTACTCGTCCAAGCATTATTTTACCCCAGTCAATGTACCATGATGGCTTTCGAGATACAGCGCTTGGAGGGAATGGTGGTGATTTGAAAATTAGTTACAGCTCTGATGCCTCAGGCAATTTTGATTTTAATCTTAGCTCAGGCGCCATACCGTTATCTAAAGCGCAAACTCAACTGGTATTTAGTGAACTAGCTTTAGGAAGACTGAAACACCTCGATGGTTTGCAGACCAGTTTATATTGGCAGCCTGCCTTTTCTTCATGGAGATTTGGCCTGGCTTTTTTAGACACCAGTTTTGAATACGTGGCCGCTGAAGAGGGTGATATATTTTTAGATGCCACACTTAAATTGCAGCACTCTACTGTTAATGCCTTGTATGAAGGTGAAAAATGGGAGTTTGCTGTTGAAGCTTTTCAAGGGCGCATTAATTTAAAGGGTTTTTATTTGGACAGTTATCATCAAGAGAAACCTGGACAAGGTTACTATGCCCAATTTCGCTATAAAATAGAGAATAGTCTGACTTTGCTGGCAAGGTATGAAAAGTATTATGCCGACAAAGAAGATAAAAATGGCCAAAATTTGCAGCAAACGACAGGAGGCCTTGTACCAAGCTATTTTGGTTATCAACATGATATCACTTTAGGCTTTTCTTACGACATTGCTGAAGCATTTCGTTTGCAATTTGAATATCACAATTTTGAAGGTGTTGCTCGATTAACACCTGTGGCTGCTCCTAATGTAGCACTCAATAACAGTAAACACTGGAATTTATGGGCTATTCAATTAATGTATTGGTTTTAGGGCGGAGTTGGTGATGAGAAAAATATTTATTAGCGTACCCTACAAGTTATTGGCTTTAATTGTTATAACCCTCTTAACTATCAGTATCGGCTTTTCATCGATGTCACTGTGGAAGTTGCAAGAAGATTTTACCCAATTCCAGCAAGATACTTTAGTTCAAGGGCAATCACAGTTAACATTGCATAATGAAATGTTACGTTCCAAATTACGCGTCTGGTTAGAATCATTTACTGATATTATTGAGCTCAACGAACAAGATGATTTTGATGCTTTAATCAAAGGATTAAATGAGCAATTTGATACATTGCAGCTTAATTTAAATGTTGTCAATGTTTGGTTATTGAACGACAAACTTCAACCTCTTTTTATCACTACAACCGTGCCCGATTATGTAAAGATGAATGCCGTTAAAGCATTCACTCAGCAAAAACCTCAAGATGAATTGCATTGCCAAGAAACTTGCCAACAATTGATCAGTATTCCCTTAATGAATAACAAGGGCGAGCTTGCTATTGTGGCAATAAGCGCTTCGCTAGTTGACATGCTTTATGCTATTCAACGTTCATCAAAGAGCGATGTCGCTATTGTTAGTTTTGAGAGTGATAGCCACACCGGTTTGAAAAAGCCTAAGATCATTTCCGCTTCTAACCCAAGTTTAGTTAAGGCTATTTTTAAGCATTCACCTGAAATAATTAGTGTTGAACACATTAACCGCAATGGTCTTCACATTAATTTTACGTCATCTCATTATGTGTTAAATTTAATCCCTTTAGCTAAATATAATCGTCAGTATTATTTGGCCTTGGTTGACGATATTACACCATTTAAAACCGCCAGTAATCAATACCTTCAGCAGTTTATTATTGCGGTGTTTATCATTTTTATAAGCTTAGCGACACTGGTTTATTTTATCGCTAGCCCATTTACAAAAAAACTATTAAGGTTATCTAACGCACTGCCATTGTTAGCCAAAAAAGACTTTCATCGCTTCCGTCTAGCCAAGTTAAAGAGTGACAGGTTTTTTTCTGATGAATTAGATGTGTTAACGGATGCAGCCATAGAATTAAGTGACGAACTTGAACAGCTCAATATAGCCATTGATAAAAAAACCAAAGAATTAGAAAAGATAGCGATGTACGATATATTAACGGGTCTCCCCAATCGTAATATGCTTAATGTTCAATTGCGCAATGCCATTGCAAAAATACATATAGATAAAAAAGGTATTGCAGTTTTATTTTTGGGCCTTGATGATTTCAAAAAAGTGAACGATAGTCATGGCCATGTTGAAGGTGACCGGTTATTGATAATAGCGGCAGACCGTATTCGCTTGAGCGTTAAAGAAGTTGATTTGGTCTGTCGCTTTGGTGGGGATTTATTTGTAATAGTGTTATCCCAGCTTAACTCTGCTGAGGAGGCTGAAGCTGTTGCAGAGAAAATATTGTTACAATTTAGAGAGCCCATTAATTTATCTTCAAACCTTTTTTATATCTCTACCAGTATTGGTATTGTTTACAGTGACAGCGAACACGCCATGGCTGATAAATTAATTAGTCAAGCTGATATCGCCATGTATGAAGCAAAAGACAATGGTGGCTCTCAGTACTATGTTTATCATGACGATATGTATCAGAAAGTGGCACGCAGGGTTATGCTTGAAGCGGAAGTAAGGCTGGCCCTGGCTAAACAACAATTTAGTTTGAGCTTGCAGCCTCAATTAGAAGCTAAAAGTAAAAAAGTATACGGTTTTGAAGCCTTGTTACGTTGGCATCACCCTGAAAAAGGTATGATTTCTCCGGATGATTTTATTCCTATTTTAGAAAACTCTGAACATATGATTAGTCTAGGATACTGGGTAATTCGCCGTTGTTTTGAGTTGATTATTGATCTGCGTGAATATGGCCTTAACAATGCGCGTATTGCCATTAACCTTTCAGCAATACAATTTACAGACCCTCAATTAATTCAATATTTGCAACAATTATTAGCCGAATTTGATTTGAATGCTCAGCATTTTGAATTAGAAATAACAGAACAAACCTTAGTGACAAATATAGAGCAAGCAATTCAAGTAATGGATACCTTAAAAAGTATTGGCTTTACTTTTGCGATTGATGATTTTGGTACCGGTTATTCTTCTTTGTCCTATTTAAAGAAAATGCCGATTGATGTAATAAAAATAGATAAAAGCTTTATTGCGGGTATGCTAGAAAACCATGCAGATCATCAAATTATTATGTCAACTATTGCTATGGTGAAAAATCTAGGGCTGACAGTTATCGCTGAAGGGGTAGAAACTAGTGCTCAATTAAAGCGTTTAACTGACAATAACTGTGATCTCATTCAAGGATATTATTTTTCTAAACCGATTCCTGAAAGTGAAATATTCACGTTTATTGATGAAAATATCAGAGAAGGTTATTGGAAAACAAAAAGTAACTATTATATCAATTATTTCCATGGTAAAAAATTTAGTGCGGACAGTTATCGCTGAAGGAGGAGAAAGTAGCGCTCAAGGACAGCGTTCTAATGCAAGAATATTACTTGTCTAAACCGATTATAAAAGTCAAATAGTAACGCTTATTGATGAGAATAACAGTAGGATTGTTGGCAAACGAAAAGTAACGAAGCAAATAACGCAGCTTCACTTGAGTCGAATAAGATGGTGTTAGCTACTAAATATTCGCCTTTTGTCTGTCAATACTTGAGATGAATTTAAATCAATAACGACACCAGACAAGGTTAAAATATAGCCCTTATATGTTTTGCGAATGGGGCAGCTTTCATAAAGCCGGTCACTCTATTGTTGACCAGCTCATTGCCTTTTAAATCAAAAAATAAAATAGAGGGTAAGCCAAATACTGTAAAATGCCGCATTAGCTCAATACTGTCTGGTGAAACGGTATCGGTTAAGTCAATTTGCAACAAAACTGTATGAGCAAGTGCTTGCTGAACTTGGGGTTGGTTAAAGGTATATTCCTCAAACTCTTTACAAGCAATACACCAGTCGGCATATAAATCAACCATTACAGTTTTACCCTGACGATTAGCATCAGTGACGGCTTGATTGAGCGCGTCGAGGTTAGCCACTTTTTTAAACATCGGTGAATGGCTAATAGTTGATGATATCACTTGTGATGAGGGAGTGATGAGTTGGTAGGCCATGTTTGCCCCAATGAACAGCATCAGAAAAATCAACAATGAGCGCAAACCGTACCAAAAACCTTTAGTTTTGTGTTCACAAGCGTTTTGATTGGCTACATATAAATAGCTGGCAGAGGCTAACACTAATAAGGCCCATAATGCGTTAATAACAGCGTTTGGGAAAATACGTTCAAGTAAAAATATTGGTACGCCAAGCAATAACAAACCAAAAATATTTTTAATGACATTCATCCAAGCACCCGCTTTAGGTAATATTTTTCCACCTGAGCTGCCTAAAATTAATAAGGGTAAGCCCATCCCTAAGCTCAAGGCATAAAGCGCTGAAGCACCAAGAACCACATCACCAGTTTGCGATATATAAAGTAGCGCGCCCGTTAAGGGTGCTGTGGTACAAGGTGAAGCAACTAAACCTGAAATGACCCCCATCATCACAACACCGGCTATTGAACCGCCTTTTTGTTGATTACTGAGGTTGTTAAGAGCATTTTGCCAACGAGCGGGAAGTGCCAAGTTGAACAAGCCAAACATAGATAAGGCTAAAAAGAGAAACAAAACACTAAGCGTAATTAATACGATAGGGTGTTGGAACATTGCTTGAAATTGCGCCCCCGCAAGTGCAACCACAATTCCTAAAATAGTATAAGTAATAGCCATACCCTGAACATAGAAAAAAGAAAGGGTAAAAGCATGTTTAGTGGTTAATTTTTTATTCTTTGCATGTCCGACTATGATGCCGGTTAAAATAGGATACATTGGAAAAACACAAGGGGTAAATGAAAGGAGTAAACCACCGGCAAAAAAGGCTAGTAGGGTGAGTAACAAACTGTCTTGTTTGAGCATGTCTGCTAATTGATTTTGTTCACTGACAACGGTAAGTTTTTTACCGTTATTTATTTGAGCACTAGCAGAACTATCAGCACTGTCGAAATGAGTATTAATGGCCGACAAAACGGGTTGTTCATTGGTGGCAATTTCACCTACATTGATAGTTTGACTTGTGGGTGGGTAGCATAACCCCTTCTCAGCACACCCTTGATAACGGATATTAACCGTAGAATTATCATTAGCTTGACTGATGTCTATGGTAAAAAGTAATGTACCAGTATAAATTTCTTGAGTACCAAAAAACTCATCTTCATGGCTTTCACCACCGGGCAAGTTAATCTTACTAATGGTTGCACCATCACCGGTTATTTTAAACTGCTTACGGTAGAGGTAATAACCTTGAGCAATATCAAAGGTGACTTGAAGTTGATTGTCTTGTTGATAAAAATCAAATGAAAAAGCTTCATCAACAGTTAAAAAATCATTGTCATTATCAAATAACGCTAGGGATGACGTATCAAAAATGGAGGCTTGCGTATGAGCGGGGTTATGAACGAAGGTAGCCGTGGCGACAACGATAATAATAAATAATAACAAGGGAGAAACGAGCTTATTCATACTTGATTTTAACAACTCAGTTATCCAGTTTAATAAGATAAACCACCTTGCTGGATGTTCAAGATGATCGGTTAAGCATAATGTAAAGTTGAACTTACATCACCTTTAGTTAGTTTAACAGGGTATGTTATGGGCTAAACCTTAACAAAAAATTAAGTGAGGGTCTTAATTTTTTTCCAGAAGTGTCGCCTGCTTGAAAAAGACCAGAATAACCCCATATAAGTTTCAGTAAGATAATTTTAACTATAGGAAATTTGATGTTTCGCGTGTTGTTTTTATTTTTTGTTATTGTACCTATTATCGAAATTACCGTATTAATGCAGGTTGGCCAATGGTTAGGGACATGGCCAACAATTGCTATTGTTATTCTTAGCGCGTGGTTAGGGGCTAAATATGTGCGCCAACAAGGATTAGCCACATTGCAATCGGTACAAGCAAAAATGGCACAAGGTGAAATGCCTTCGGGGGAAATTATTACCGCTGTAATGTTACTTGTGGCCGGGGTTTTGTTAGTCACGCCTGGCTTTGTTACTGACCTTTTTGGTTTGTCTTTATTGGTGCCAGCTGTTCGTTCAGCTTTGATTAAGACGGTGCAACAACATATGGTTGCTAATCAAGGGAGGCAATCAAACACCGGTTTTTATGCGGCTAATAAAGCGCCGGGTAATCATTCATCAGCGGCTGACTCAGCCGAACAAGTGGAAAAAAATGAGGTAACAAGCATTCATCAAGGCAAGACGGTTGAAGGTGAATTTGAACGAAAAGATTAACTAGTTTAATAAAAAACTTGTTAACTAGTAATTTATCCCCATATTTAATTTCAAGAAAATTTAATTTACATTAACACTCCCAGGAGAGCATAAATGAGTATTCGACCACTACACGACCGGGTAATTATCAAACGAAATAAAGCAGAATCGAAATCTGCTGGCGGTATTGTTTTAACAGGAAGTGCTGCAGAAAAATCAACACGTGGTGAAGTGATCGCTGCAGGTAATGGCCGTATTTTAGAAAACGGCGAAGTACGACCGTTAGATGTTAAAGTCGGCGACAACGTTATTTTTAGTGAAGGCTACGGCGTTAAAACTGAAAAAATTGACGGTGAAGAAGTATTGATCCTCTCTGAAGCTGACATTCTTGCGATTGTTGAATAACTCACCTCTTAACTCACTGACGTTTGATGGGATGCTAAGCAAAACCCCATTGAAACTAACAAATTATAGGAAAAGATAATGGCTGCAAAAGACGTATTATTTGGTAATGACGCACGAGCAAAAATGCTACGTGGTGTGAATGTATTAGCTGACGCTGTAAAAGTAACCTTAGGCCCTAAAGGTCGTAATGTTGTGTTAGATAAATCTTTTGGTGGACCAGCGATCACTAAAGATGGTGTGACCGTTGCTAAAGAGATCGAATTAGAAGATAAATTCGAAAATATGGGCGCACAAATGGTGAAAGAAGTTGCTTCTAAAGCCAATGACGAAGCCGGCGATGGCACTACAACGGCCACTGTATTAGCACAAGCTATTGTTAACGAAGGTTTAAAGTCAATCGCTGCTGGTATGAATCCAATGGATCTTAAACGTGGTATCGACAAAGCAGTTATTGCCGCCGTTGCCGCCCTTAAAGACTTATCTCAAGAATGTACTGATAACAAAGCGATTGAGCAAGTAGGCACAATATCAGCTAACTCTGATGAAACAGTTGGTAAAATCATTGCAACGGCAATGGATAAAGTAGGCACTGAAGGCGTTATTACTGTTGAAGAAGGTCAAGCCCTTACCGACGAGTTAGATGTTGTTGAAGGTATGCAATTTGACCGTGGTTATTTATCGCCTTATTTCATCAACAATCAAGAAAACGGTAGTGTTGAATTAGAAAACCCGTTTATCCTTTTAGTTGATAAAAAAGTGTCTAATATTCGTGAATTATTAACCACCTTAGAAGGTGTTGCTAAAGCAGGTAAACCATTACTTATTATTGCAGAAGATGTTGAAGGTGAAGCCTTAGCAACATTAGTGGTTAACAATATGCGCGGTATTGTTAAAGTTGCAGCCGTTAAAGCCCCTGGATTTGGTGATCGTCGTAAAGCCATGCTACAAGATGTAGCAACATTAACGGGTGGTACGGTTATTTCTGAAGAAATTGGTATGGAGCTTGAAAAAGCAACATTAGAAGACTTAGGCCAAGCAAAACGTGTAGTAATTACTAAAGATGCCACTATTATTATTGATGGCATTGGTCAAGACACTGATATTCAAGCACGAGTATCACAAATTCGCGGTCAAATTGAAGAGTCTTCTTCGGACTACGACAAAGAAAAATTACAAGAACGTTTAGCTAAATTAGCGGGCGGTGTTGCGGTTATCAAAATTGGTGCAGCAACAGAAATTGAAATGAAAGAGAAAAAAGCTCGTGTTGAAGATGCATTACATGCAACACGTGCCGCTGTTGAAGAAGGCGTTGTTGCTGGTGGTGGTGTTGCCTTAGTTCGCGCTGCTGAAGCGATTAAAGATTTAGAAGGGGCTAACGAAGATCAAACTCACGGTATTAATGTAGCCATTCGAGCGATGGAAGCCCCGCTTCGTCAAATCGTTGCTAACTGTGGTGATGAGTCTTCAGTGGTATTAAACGAAGTACGCAATGGTAAAGGTAATTATGGTTACAATGCAGGCAATAGTACATATGGCGATATGCTTGAAATGGGTATTTTAGACCCTACAAAAGTTACGCGTAGCGCACTACAGTTTGCCGCATCGGTTGCCGGTTTAATGCTAACAACTGAGGCCATGATTACTGATGCACCACAAGATGGCGCTGCTTCTGCTCCTGATATGGGTGGCATGGGCGGTATGGGTGGCATGGGCGGCATGATGTAATAGATTTTAAATCTATTAGTCTAGCTCTAACCATTTAATTAAAAGCCTGAATAGTAATATTCAGGCTTTTTTATTGGCTGCTTATCAATATCTAATAACACTTTTGTTATGAATTGGTAGTGGGTAATGAAATGTATCTTCCCGTCAATCCTAATGCCTTCTTTGATACGATAGCGGAAGTAAGCTTTGGCTTATCTAATGAAAGAAAATCCGATAAATAGTCCTAAATAAGATAATAAGATTTTTATCATTTTGATGATACGCTGCGATTTATTTTTAGATCGGCGTTAACTACTGGCTAAGTTAAGTGTAATCAAGTCAATATCAAGCTTAATTTTTAGTTTGAAAAGAGTATTGTAATAAAAATATCCTTTTTCAATCTGATGCTATTGGATGTGTGAAACTTACAACTACAGCTTAGATTTTTAATATACATATTAGTTATTTACTTGGAAATAAATTATATATATCCTTTATCGCATCTAATGTATTTGACATTAGATCAAGCTTTTAAAATCAATTTATTTTATTTAAGGACGAATATGAAAAAATCACTCTCGATTTTGTTAATGTTAGGCTCAGTTAACTCTTATGCTGGAGATTGGTACGACGATTGGCTCACAACATCAGTTCCTATTACAGGTGTTGCCAATGTTTATCAAGGTGTAGCAAGTTGTTATGTCAATTTACCATTCCCTCTTTCCGCAAATATTCAACCAACATTACGGTCCGCAGTATTTTTATACCATGATCCTTATTATTACGGTACTGGCTATGCTTTTTTTCCGGAAGATGTACCAGCAGGGGCACAAGCTTGTCAGGCAGCAGTTCCATTTTCTCATCAACAAGAATTCATTACAGGGTATTCTACTGAAAGAACTCCAATACTTCCTTTTCCCTCAAGTGTTGATATAGAACGTTTAGGCTGTATTAATTCATCACAAAGGAAAATTATTGTAACTACTGAAGGTAGTAACGATTCAAGTCCAAATAATATGAAAATATACGGTTCAACTAGTCCTTACTTCCCTGATACACTTTTCTATTCGGGGGCTTTTAGTGAAAATATGCTTATAACTGTAAATGCAACTTCAGATATTATGAATTTTCGAGTGAAACTAGATAATGGCTCTAGTTATTATACATCTCAAAGCCAAATGAATTGCACTAGTCCCGGAGGAGGCGGACCTTTAAATTAAATGGATGTAAACAAAGTGTCTAATTAATCAGGTCACCTCATGGTGAATTAATAGTAAATATTATTAAGCTATTAATTATAATAAAGGCTTTGTTCCCTTAAATTGCGTTGGCATATACTAAATTTATTAGCAGCCCTATAAGAATAAAAGGCTTCGTTACTTTTAATACTAGATATAGTACAGGCTACAACCTTTTGTTGCTAAGCTAAACCACACAAAATCTAACGGGAACATAGCTATAGCAAAAGGAAGTATAGATATGAGAAAAATTTTAATTTTTATAATTTATGTAGGAAACATAGTTTGGGTTACTACTACCCATGCACAAGATTCGAGCAATTGGTATTTAACTACTTCGTATAGTTTTCAAAATATTTCTAATGAAGGTGGAGATTTAAATACAATAAATGGTTCTGTTGGATATAAAATGAACAACTACTTTTCTATAGAAACTAGAGTTGGTGTGGGAACTTCTGGTTATTCAAGAGAGTTTCTAGATATTGGGGGTCTAGAAGGTGATGAACTTGTTCCTGTTCGCGCTGTAGAGCACGATATTGAAACACAGGTAGCTTTATTGTTGAAAGCTTTTTATCCTTTAACTGACAAACTTCATGTATATGCAGTTGCTGGTGGCATGTCTACAAAGTCAGAAGTGAAAGTTTCTGGTAACCTTTTTTATGATGGAGTAGAAACTAAATTTTCATCTAACTCTACTAATACAGATAAGGGTTTGACATATGGCGCTGGCTTAAGCTATCAATTTAATGATGATTTTAGTTTGTTTGTTGATTACCAAATTCTGCCGGAGTTTGAACCAAGTCAATATACTTCAAAAGACTGGGACAGTATAAATATGGGAGGGATTTGGCGATTCTAATTTTACCCCATATTATATTTTTATATAGGTAGATAATATATATAAAAGCCTATTCTTACTGACTTTCAGAAGGGATAGTTTTTTTTACGCACTCACCTTCGTTATTTATAATAATACAATTTTTTTCTTTTACCGGGCGAGGAATTTCGCCATGCTTGGTAAATACTCTAAAATTGCTGCAAGAAACTATTGAAAGATACAAAATTGATGCTATTACTGCTTTCATTGAGCTCATTATTACCTCTTCCATTGTTTTAATAATTGCTTATTTTTTTGTTAGATATGACTCCGAAATTAATACACTCACGATTGTAATATATCATTAATGTACCATCTACTCTAATGATTTAGAGACTACCGTTAGTAACTTAAAACTTGATGTCGGCTATTGGCTAGGAGCCGAAATATTAATTTAGTCACTCAAGGCTTCTGGTTAGCGCACTATTTCAACCTCTAATGAACTTCACCATCTGGTTCGATATTATGTAAATTTTTTTCATCTTTGGCTATGAATCCGTCCTTGATTTTTTGTCTTGCCATTGATTCGCCCAATTTGGATCTTAAGTCTTCCCACTCAACTCCAAAGTCTTCAATAAAGTCATCAACAAATAACTCAAGCTCCTCTTCAGTATATGGTGTCTTACGGTCATTGGCTGGGTTCATCCAATCAGGTTCATTAGTCATGAGGTGTCTCCAAGAAGTAATTTAATCGTTATGGTTCCATAATTATAGTTCACTTAAAGAAGGAGTAAAATTATGCATAACATTGTACTTTATCAACAAAAGCCAAGTTGGAACAAAGGTAAGCTTGTAGGGCAAAAACTTCCCCTTAAACTTGAAGAAGTATGGTCTATCAGAACAAGACTTGATTTAGCCAATAACCTTCGAGAATTAACTATGTTTAATTTAGCACTAGATTGTAAATTAAGAGCATGTGATTTCATAAAGCTTAAAGTGTCGGATATTGCACATGGGAAAACCATTCAATCACGAGCTATGTTAATTCAACAAAAAACGGGAACTCCTGTTCAATTTGAAATAACTAAAAAAACGAGAATAGCTTTACAAAAATGGATATCATTCAAATCTCTTCATTCAAGTGATTATTTATTCGGTAGTAGAGTAAAAGATGATTTCCATTTAACGACTCGGCAATATGCCAGAATCGTCAAAAAGTGGATTGCTAGTATTGGTTTGGATGTAACATCCTATAGTACTCATTCAATGAGGCGAACTAAGGCAACCTTGATCTATAAAAAAACCAAAAACCTGAGAGCAGTTCAGATTTTGCTTGGTCATACAAAACTAGAAAGTACCGTTCGCTATCTTGGTATTGAAGTCGATGATGCACTTGAACTGTCGGAAACTATAGATATTTGAACCACAAATAACTAAGGAAGTATGGACGCTTCCTGCCACAGAGGGGTCATACCTTCTCGTTAAAATTAGTAACAAAAAGGACAAGATTGATACGATTGCTAACATTTCAACATTCCATTTTTATGACTTCTTGGTGCGCTAAGCGGAAGGTAGCTTCAAAATATTTGCGATATATTTTCTAATGAATTGACTGTGTCATATTACTGAGAAGTCTTAGTAATAAACAGAAAACATTCTACTTAACTTCTAATTAATTGATATTATAGGTAATAAAGACGAATATTGTATTGGATATTACTGAGACTTCTCAGTAATATCCATGTTCTGACAAGAATACAAAACTTTTA
>JAWUYA010000072.1:0-72371 GCA_034111045.1 Colwellia sp.
TCTTAGAAAATGTACTTAAAGAGGATGCCGATGAACGCTTCTTTGAAATGATGAAGCATTATTCATCTAAATGTAAAGCGAACAGCTTTGACATCTTGCGTAGTATTTATGAAGTATTTCTGACATCAAATAAACTAAAGACTTCTCTAGTAAGTAACTATGGTTTTATGTCTAGAGACTTGTATAGGCAAATGAACTGGCTAACAAATAAAGTTATTTCTGAAAGTGATTTAAAGTTTGAGCTTATAGATCGTTTGATAGATAGAATAGAAAGCGTACCAATTTCAGGTGATATATTGTACAAAACTAGAGACCAAATTAAAGAGAAATATTCAGATTCACCATGGATCACGGCTGATGAGTTAGATCAACTTGAATATAAATTTCAGAATATTGCTATTAAAGCACTAGATGAAAAGTTATTTATTAATAGTCATTTAGAGTCACATTTATTCTTTAGTTTGAGACGTTCATCCAAGGATAAAGCTAGCGAATTCTTAACAAATGTCATGAATGAAAATAACGGTGTAATTAGAGTTGCAGAAATAATAAGTAATACAGGTAGTGACTCAACTAATGGGCCATATACAGAAATTACTGAAAGTTATTTTTCAGATACTATTGATTTAGATAGCCTCAGGGAGTTAGCTACAGTTATAGATTTATCTCAACAAACAGTTACAGTACAAGCGACATTAAAAAGTATTATTGATGGTAATAAGTACTATTTGAAGGATGGCACACAAGGAGAAAGGTTCTAGCAGAAATTACTTTCAAGTATTAGAAATCGTAATTTATATAGAGACTTAATCCCATTTGAAATTTTATTTAACTCGAAATAATATACGCTACGTGAAAAAAAATGAGGTTAGACACACAAAAGCTAGTTTTAAGCACGTAGAGCGGTAAGCAATTGCTGATATTTTAGGACAGCTAAACCTAAAACAAGATCTACTTGTTAATTTAGGATTGTTTTTTTTATTTTATCTAAAAGTACTGATTAACTTCTTTATATCAATAAGCTACAGACACCAGTCTAGAGTAGATCGGATCTATTGTTAAAGTTCGAATGACATTAACAATAGGGATAACCACCCTACAAGCTCACATATCCACTATGTCCGATACTCTTCAGTATTGGACATAGTGGGTGTAATGGTTTAAGCTTGCTTTATATCTACTATCTACTTGGTTTTTAAATAATGTTGTTAAATAAGCCTGTCCCTTTATATCCACCTTATCTCGATTTATGCGATTTTGATTTTGAAGACTATCCACAGTTAGATAAAATATTTTCATCAAATGAACCTTGGTGGCTTGAGCAATTTAATTGGGGAAAAATATTTCTTACCTATATAGGTAGAAATAAATCTGCACACACTTATGACCGATTTAGAAATGACGTTGAACGTTTTCTTTTGTGGTCCTTTATTGAAAAGAAAAAACCAATAGATCAGTTACGTAAATCAGACTTACTTGAATATGCTGATTTTTGTTGGCAGCCACCGGTTGATTGGATTGGTACGTCAAATCAAGAACGCTTCAAAATAACCAATGGTTATTCATCCGCCAATGAACTTTGGTTTCCATACAAAATTCAAGCACCTAAAAGTCAAAAGTCGCTATATGTGATTGATAAGAAAAAGTACCGTCCATCGCAACAAACACTGTCATCAATGTTTACAGCCATTATTGTTTTTTATAACTACTTAATGGCTGAAGATTTTTGTATTGGTAACCCGGCACAAATTGCTAAAAAAGATTGTCGACATTTTATCATCGACTCACAAGTTAAAGAAATTAAACGTTTAACCGCTAGCCAATGGCAATTTGTTTTAGATACCGCTGTTGAAATGGCCGATGAAGAACCTATTTTCGAACGAAATTTATTTGTTATTGCTACCTTGAAAACGCTCTTCCTAAGGATTTCAGAATTATCTGAACGCCCCAATTGGTCTCCAACTATGGGCCATTTTTGGCAAGATGATGATGAAAATTGGTGGCTTAAAGTCTTTGGTAAAAGCCGCAAATTACGTGATATTACCGTTCCTATTGATTTTTTACCTTTTTTAGAGCGCTATCGTTCTTCCCGTGGTTTATTAGGTTTACCCTTAAGTAATGAAAATTCGATTCTTGTTGAAAAAGTACGAGGTCAAGGCGGTATGACTTCTCGACATTTACGACGCTTAGTTCAAAGTGTTTTCGATAAAGCCCATGAAAATATGCGCAGGTCTGAAGGGGAAAATAAGGCGTTAAAATTGAAAGAAGCTTCTGCGCATTGGTTAAGGCATACAGGGGCTAGTATGGAAATTGAACGTGGCCGGCCTCTCAAAGATATTTCAGAAGATCTTGGTCATGCAAGTATGGCCACAACCGACACCATATATGTACAAAGTGAAAATAAGAAACGTGCAGAAAGTGGTAAGCAACGAAAAGTAGATTAATTACAAATATAATGGTTATGGGCACCTGCACTGACATTGATGGTGTCCGTATCATCAGGATGCTAAGTGCCCTACTTTGCTAATTGTTAAGCTAAGTTAAGCTAAGTTAAGTTAAATTATAGAGTTAATAAGTAATTGACTAGATTAAAGTAATCATCGTTATCCGATTTTAAAATTAAGTATTTACCATTAATAACTAACGAAGGCACGCTTGTCATTTTATTATCGGTCATCTCTTTTAGGCTTTCTTTCATTAGGCTTAAGATCGTTTCGCTACTGCCCGCTACTTTCATAAATTGATCTTTATTAATTTGCTTATCAATAAAAAAATTATTTAAACGCTCTTCCGTCATTCCTTGCATATATAAAGAAAAAAACTCATCAAAGTGTTCCATGTTATCGGTTTCTTCAAGTGCATAATAAAGTCTAGCATCCATTACCCATCGTTCACCAAAAACAGCATGCTTACGCATAAAACCAACTTCAGGGTGTTGGTTTTTAAATGCTTGCAATGGCTTTTCTAACGTCTGGCAGTGACCACAACTGAGCCAGAAGTATTCAATAATAAAGGGCGAGGTTAAATCGCCTGAATTTATATCTTTAACTACTCGGTAATCAACATTTTCTGTATACACTATTGTTTTTATTGTTGGTTGAACAGTATTTGTTGCTTTACTTTGACTGATATCTACTTGATTACTAGCGCTAGTCACTTCATTTTCAGAACAACCGATTAATGCTAAAAAAATTATAAATACAGATAGTTGAGTTAATTTTTTCATTGTTTCTCTAAACTAATAGTTATAAAAATAGGTGGTTTCTATAACACGGTTATTTACTTCGATAAAATCATCATGGAAGGGATAATTCAAGAGGTTTTTGTCACACTCATTAGCTTGGGTATTTACTTAAGAGCCAGTTTTCTACAAAACAGATTAACTTGATTGCTCAATATTTAACTGAATATCTAACAATATTTTGCTGGTATTGTTTTAAAATTGATATCGTCAAGCGGTTAGCAAAAGTGTTAGTTGGTGTTTAGCTAAGGAGTTAATTTAAAGTATTTAATCAATTAAGCCCTAGTATCTACTACTAAGGCTTATTAATTACTTTATTGTGCGACTACATTAGTTGCACATGGCCCTTTTTGGCCCTGGCCTTCTTCAAATTCTACTTTCTGACCATCTTCTAAAGTTGCATAACCAGAAGTTTTAATTTCTGAATGATGAACAAATAAATCTTTACCACCATCTTCAGGGGTAATAAATCCAAAACCTTTATCTGCGTTAAACCATTTTACTGTACCTGTACTCATTTTTATTTCCTTCATTATTGTGTGTTATTTCTAAGGGTATTTTAGTCATCAATTGAATTAGCTGCAATATTTTTATTTAAATTTAAGTTAATATCCGTTGAAGTTAAAGCGTTTTTAACATTTCAAGCTCATGTTTGGCTAGATAAGTATCCATAGTCGCACGTAATAATTTATAGAGTAAAATTGAGCCATTAATTTCATCTTTGCGATTAGTTAAACTTTCAATATTTAAACCCAAGGGTAACTTGTATATAGTCACGGCATCTAATATTTGATTCAAACTATTACAGCAAATTCTAATAGACTCATACAATGGATTTTTAGCATGGAGAATTCTTAAACTCGTTGCCTCAGGCACACTAACACCTAACCACTCAATAAATTTGAGCGTTTTATCACTACCACACGGAGAAAAAGTTAAAATGATACGCTGCGGTTTCAATGCCCGTTTTTGGCATTCAATGGCATATCGAGTCAAAATGTCTATAGTTTCTTGAGGATTATAAATAGCTTGAGAAATAAAGAAATTACACCCTTGTTGATGTTTTTCAATAAGACGTTCGTGTTCATTACCTTTTTTTGCATGACGCTCTGCAATAGTAACTCCGCCAATAAAAAAATCATGGGAATTGTCTACCGCTCTACTGTATGCCTTTGCTAAAGGTAAATTCACTTTGTTTTTGGTTGATGGGCTACCTACTAGAACAATTTCTCTTACGCCATAATCTTGCCAAGCTTCATTTAACCAGTGATCAAAAGATTCAGCATCCGCTTTGCCTACACTTTTATAAGTGATAACAGGACGAGACGTTTTTTTATTTAATAAGGCTGAATAATAGCGAGAGTCGTGGGTTGATTTGAAAGGAAACGGTCGAGGAATACTTGTTCTTGAGTCTTCGTCTTGAATATCATAAACAATTAAACCATCAATGGCGATATCCTTAATTCTCTCTAACAATTTATCCGCTATTTGTTTAACTTCTTCAAGTGAAGTGTCAGCTTTGGGTGGTGTAGTACCAACAAAGTAAACCCCTCGGGTATAATCGTTATACCTATTTCTTAATTCTGATTCTGATTTCATTATACTGACGAGTTGTTAATTTAACTCCATTTTACCTTAATTTTATTAATTTTATTTAAAAAGCAAAAGAACAATTGTAACTACAATATTCTTCTTTTTACCAAGGCCATGCTTGATTTAAAATGTTTATTTTCATATCTGTCCAAGCTATGCTTATAGACTAAAATTATTTGTCTAGCCAAATTTCATGCAATCAAATTAACATTAATGCAAGTTAGCTTTTTTTCTTATTATGGGTTTTAACACCTTAATATCGCCATCAACACTATTGATATTGTCTAACCCTAACACTTCAATCAGTAAAGGGTAAATATGTATATTCTCAAAAGCCTCAATAACTTGATTAGTATTAAAGCTTGGACCATTAGCGATAAAAATGGCATCTAAATTTCGATTCATCTTAGGATCAAAACCATGAGTAGCGGCACCCATCTGTTTTCCTTGGTCAGTAAAAGTAGCAGGAGCAATAGCTTCAACAATTAAGTCAGGGATTGCTTTAAGTTGTCCTTTCATCTGCCAATGTTTGGGGTAATCATTTTTTAAATAAACACGATATTTAGATCTTATTGCAATGGGATTTGATAATAACTGTGATTTTATTTGCTTAATAACGGGTAAATAATCACTATAAATAAGTAATTGAGTCTGTCCATTAACCAATGTAAATAAGGTGTTATTTGGAATTAAACTTTCAATATCAATAGCGTTTGGCTCAATGCTAGTCATCCCATGATCAGAGACCAATATAACATTAACTACTTGATTTACTTCATTTTTTAAACGTCTCATTAACAAGCCTATTAAATTATCAATATCATGCAATGCTTGCTGTACTTCAATAGAATCAGGCCCAAAGTTATGTCCAGCACTATCAAGCGAAGAAAAATAACTCAGCAGTAATTGAGGCCGTTTATCTTGGGGTAATTTTAGCCAATCAATGAGTTGATTAATACGCTCTAGGTTTGGGGTATTGTGTTGGTAAGGAAAGTAATAACTAGGGAGCTGCCCGGCTATTCTAGCTTCTGATTCAGGCCAGAAATAAATAGCGGTCTTTATCCCTTGTTTTTCAGCAACCGTCCATATGGGCATCGCGGTTAGCCACTCTGAATGCTCTTTACCTGCGCCTAATGTGTATTGTTTATGTAAATCTGGACGATAAAATTTATTATGAATAATGCCGTGTTTTGCTGGATAAACACCAGTGACAATTGATAAATGATTAGGAAATGTTTTACTTGGGTACACCGGTAATAATGCTTTCGCTTTAACTCCACTATTAGCTAAAGCTAATATGTTTTTAGGCTGGTACAGTTTAAGATAATCATTGGCAAGGCCATCAATAGAAATTAAAATTACAGGTAATGGACTGATCGCATAAACTGAAAAATTAATGCTGAGAAAAACAAAGACTATAGGTTTAATGAACACAGTAATTAATACCCTAAATAACACTAAACAAGTAAATGATGAATGTTGACTAAATCTGTTTTTCCTTTGCAAATTTCATCTGGTGTTAACCCTGATAGTTCATGAGGAAATACCAGCCATTCACTCGATTGATGAATGTAATAATCAGGACAAAAATCAACTTTTGTATTTTCAGGTTTATACCAAGGACAGGCAACACGAACATCTGCAGGCATGTTATTTCTACTTAACAATTTTAATTGCTTAATTAAGGCCTCAATACTACGTCCAGAATCAAAAACATCATCAACAATTAATAAGCTATCATTAGCATTGGCATTCTCAATAATATAATGTAGTCCGTGAACTTTAATTTCTTTGCTTTGCTGATTAATGCCATAATAAGAAGAAGTTCTGACGGCGATATGGTCGGTTTCAATTTTCTTAAAATCAAAATATTCTTGCACAGCAATACCTATTGGTGCTCCACCTCGCCAAATACCGACAATAAATTGAGGACGAAAACCATCCTTAAATACTTTAGCTGCTAACCTAAAAGAGTCTTCAAGTAATTCTTGAGCGGTGATAAAGCGTTTTTCCATGATAATCAAACCTTATTAATTAAAAATCAACAACATAATAAACAAAGTTAGTTGTTTGATATATTTAAGGATAAATTATAACGCTTTAAATTTTTTTTTGTGACTAATAATAAAATTTAAGTTGACCAAACGGTTCAATGTATTTATTCATCACATCACAATATCTCGTCTCTATGGTGCTATTTTAATGTCAGTAAATGCTATTGAAATCAATAGATGATATTTATTACTTGATGGGGACACGTCTTAAAAAATTTAATTTTGCTATATACACGTCTTCAGTATTAGGGGTTTTATTATAGGTAATGGCCTTTTTTAAGGCTTTTTTTGCTAAGGTAATATCACCACTATGATAATAAACTTTTGCTAAGCCATAATAAAACTCATGTGCCCTTCTTTCTAACGCTATGGCTTTATTGTAAAACTTTATCGCTTCTTTAGTTTGTCCGCGATAATAGGCTTCATCAGCTAATAAAGCATAGTAATAAGGATTATTGATCCTTATTAAATGTAATTTACGTTTTATAAATTGAGCTTCTTCAATATTTTGTTGCTGAGTTAAAATAATAGCTAAATTTTCAAGCGCCGTTAAATTGTTATTATCTATACTAATGGCATAACGATAAGCGGTTTCAGCTTCTTCAAGGTGGTTAGTTAATTTATATAAAACACCGATATTTGCCCACGTTGAAGAAAAATCGGGGGCAATTAATGCAGCCGCTTTAAAATAACCATAAGCAGAAAGGTAATCGGCATTAACTAGCGCTTGTGCCCCTTTGTTATTATAAAACATTGCTAAAACAGTGCTTTTATCAATGGTCACTCTTTTAAATGTGGACTTACTTGCTTGGGGATCAAAATCTATTTGAAAATCATTTTCACCCCAAACAACAGTCTTACCAAGTGAATGCTTGTCCTTAACTAGTAAGTTGACATGACCGGTTAATAAATTATATTGCCCATTTCTGACCCAATACTCAGGGGTTTTAACTTGCTGAAACTTTACATTGATGTCTGCCTCCTTTGCTAATGCATAGGCCATAATGGTTAAAGATAGGCAATTAGCCGCATGATTATGGTAGGCCTCTCTGGCACTAATATTGGCATGACTTTTATAGCTAAGAGAAATCCCTTCATTATTAAAAATATGCTTTACTAACTTCAAAGCTCTTTTTTTTATATCTCTTTCTGTTTTTAATTTTTTGGCAACCATGTCTTTCATCTCATCATCGAGGGAAAACACATACTGTTCAGACTCAATAGTAACCAGCTCGAAATTTTTAAACTTTTCATCTAAAAACATAGGTTTGTAGATAGGTTTTAGAGGTTTTAAAGAAGGAGTGTTCGAACATCCAGATATATACATTAGTATTAACAAGGTATTAAATAGTATTTTCATCGCCTCTCTCCAACAACAACTATCACCATTAAGCTTAGTACGAAATGCATCGTGTGCTAGTGTTAAGTAACCTTTATTGACAAGGTTTGATTGAGAAAAATGGTTAACTATTTTATTGAAATGAATGTTTTGTTGGAACTACTTGGTTAGTTGATAAATAAAGTCACCATGGGAATGTTAAAATTAACTTATCAATATTTTTATTATCCTCGATTTTTTATGAGCAATGTCTACATCTTGCCAAGGATAAAAGATGAAGATGAAAATGTTAACGTATCGAAAAAAAATTTTGTGGTTTATATTGAACTTGTTTTTTTTGAAAATGTTCTACTTTAGCTTCCGGTGGTCCATGTGTTAACCATTCAAGCATTTTATCAACGTTATCTTGCTTACCACATATTAATACTTCCACATCACCATTAGCTAAATTGGTTGCATAACCACTTAAACCATAATCTATCGCTATTTGTTGGCTTGATGCCCGAAAAAATACACCTTGGACTTTACCACTAACATGAGCGATATAGCTTACATTCATCTTTATTATCCCTTTATTATTTTTCTCATTCAGCTAAATATAAAAATAATGATAATAGACATTGCACCTAGATCACCCTTTGTCTAAAATCGGCGCAAATTATCTTATTTTATTAAGTATAGGCATATGTCAGCAAGAATATATTTAAATGTTGGAAGAGAAAAGTCTTTAAAGCGAAAACATCCATGGATATTCTCACGCGCCATCAATAAAATTAAAGGTAAACCTATGTTAGGTGACACCGTAGATATTTTTGACTCTAAAGATAATTGGCTTGCAAAAGGAGCCTATTCGCCTGAGTCACAAATCAGAATACGGGTATGGAGTTTTAATGAAAACGAAGAGATTGATCGTGATTTTTTCTTAAAAAAATTAAAAAACGCCCAAATTAGGCGTGATTGGTTTATCGATCAAGGTAATTTAACGGGCTACCGGTTAATCGCTGGTGAGTCAGATGGCTTGCCAGGTATCACTATAGATAAGTATGATAATTTTATAGTTTGTCAGTTGCTCAGTGCTGGCGCTGATTTTCATCGTTATACCCTAGTGAACTGTTTGCAAGCGCTCTACCCGCAATGTCATATTTATGAACGATCTGATGTTGATGTCCGTAAAAAAGAAGGCTTAGAACCTGTTGTTGGTTGGTTAACAGAGCCCCAAGAAAGTACGGAATGTATTATTGAAGAACATGGTATTAAGATTATTGTTGATGTCGCAACAGGTCATAAAACAGGCTTTTATTTAGATCAACGTGATTCACGTCTTGTTGCAGGTCGCTATGCTAAAGATAAGAGTGTTTTAAATTGCTTCTCTTACACCGGCACTTTTTCACTACATTGTGCCGCCAATGGTGCCAAAGAAGTCATTAACGTTGACGTTTCACAATCAGCTCTTGATATCGCAAAAAGAAACCTAGACTTAAACGGCCTAGCCGATGCTAATGTTTCATTTGTTAAAGAAGATGTATTCAAACTATTACGTCGTTACCGAGACGAAAAGCGAAAATTTGATATGATCATTTTAGATCCACCAAAATTTGTCGAGTCTAAAGCCCAATTAACAGGGGCATGCCGTGGTTATAAAGATATCAATATGCTGGCAATGCAGTTATTAAATCCTCAGGGCACTTTACTGACGTTTTCTTGCTCAGGTTTAATGGAAGAGACTTTATTTCAAAAAGTGGTTGCAGATGCGGCTTTAGATGCACGAAAAAATGCTTTTTATGTAGAACGATTACACCAAGCCTCCGATCATCCAGTCTCATCAAACTATCCTGAAGGCTATTACTTAAAAGGTTTAGTGTGTCTGGTCGATTAATCGGTTGGCTATATAACTATATAATCATTAGGCAATGTTAAGTTTAACCCAACTTATTCCCGAGAATAATACTCGGGACCTTCTGTTCTACTATTTTAATCGATATCTTCAATAGTAACGCCAATTAGATAGCATTCTTGACTTTCTACTTCAACACGCACTACCTTGCCAAATACTATCAAAGAGGGTAAGTTTTTATTAGCTGAAGCAACTTTAACTCGTACATGCGTTTTTAAAGCAAGTGGATATTCCATTTCAACAGCTATGCCAGTTGCGCTTAAATCTCGACAAACTACCATTAACTGGCTGTTTGTTTCATCGTCAATAATTGTCACAATAACTTCGGTATTTAGCAACGTTCGATAAAAATTACGTTTATCATCAAAATTAATCATTACTATTCCTTGTATTTTTTTACTTGTTTTATTACCTATATATAGTTGAGATGAACAAGCTATGTCAATTAACAAGTAGAGATATAGCTAACAGGCTTTTAAATAGTTTAAAATTCGTTTCACCGAAATGGGGTAAGCGGTACCTAAGTTTTGTGCAAATAATGACACTCTTAATTCTTCTATCATCCAACGGCAATTTATAATCTCTTTAGACAAAGGTATATCTTTACGTTGTTGATTAAGTAACTGAGTAAATAGCTCTTCAACTTTATTTACTTCCATTAATTTTAATCTGTCTTGATTACTATCAATTGATAACTTTTCTAACCTTCTTGTCATAGCCTCTAAATAACGAATAATATTATCTAATTGATCAATACCCGTGTCTGTGACAAAGCCTTTGTAAATTAGTTTATTAAGTTGTTTTTTTATATCCCCATGAGACTGAATAACATCTAAATTCATTTTTCCTTTTAATATTTTACGAATATCGTGACTATTACGTAACGCTTTTTCAACTTTGATAGCTGCAACTAACACATTTTCTGAAATTTCAGCACGTACATAATCCTTACAAACTTTAAAGTCATGCTCATTACGAGGTAATTCACCTTGCTCTTTCACTAAATAATGACAACCCGCTTGAATACAATCTTGCAATAAGTCATCAATGGTCCCAAAAGGATTAAAATATAAACCGAGTTTGGCTTTATTCGGCAGTTTTTCTTGTAGGTATTTAATGGGTGATGGAATATTTAATAAAATTAGTCGACTAACACCATTAAGCATCGCAATTTCTGCTTGCTCAACGTGTTCAAATAACTCAATGGATACACTTTTATTTCTATCAACTAATGCGGGAAAAGCTTTTATAGTGATACTGGCTACCTTCTTTTCATATCCAGAAGGTAAACGACCAAAATTCCAACTTTTAAGGGCTGTTTTCTCAATGCCCTGCTCTGCAATTTGTTGAATTGAGGCTTTAACTTTGCCTTGAAGTTCCACTTTTAACTGTTCTAAGTTCCGACCTTGCTTGATCAGTTGGTTACTTTCATCCAGGATTTTAAAATTCATTGTTAAATGAACCGGTAATTCAACATCTTGCCATACATTGTCAGGTAACCTTGCGCCAGTCATTCTTAATAGTTGCTTTTCTAGTGATTGTGTAATATTGCCATCAAACTCTACCATGGTTGCTAAACAGGCTTCAGCGTAATTGGGTGCGGGGACAAAGTTACGACGTAGAGATTTTGGTAAGCTTTTAATAAGAGCAACCAACAAATCAAAACGTAAAGCAGGAATTAGCCAATCAAATCCTTGGTTGCTAACTTGATTTAAAATACCAACAGGTATAATCACATTAATGCCATCGTCAATATCACCCGGCGTAAAGTGATACTCCAAAGGTAATGTTAACGAGCCTTGTTGCCAAGTATTTGGGTATGCCTTTTCTGAAAGTTTCTCTGAAGTTTCATTTAACAGGAACGCTTCAGTGAAGTTGAGTAATTTACCATTATTTTGTTTCTCTTTTTTCCACCAAGTTAAAAAGCTTTGTAGGCAGGTAACCTCTTGAGCTATTTTTTTATCATAAAAATCAACTAATTGCTGTTCTTCAATTAAAAAATCTTTTCGACGAGCCTTTTTTTCTAACGTTTCTATACTAGCGACTAGCGCAGTATTGTGCTTAAAAAACGTCTCATTAATGACACAATCACGATTAACCAAAGCTTCGCGAATAAATATATCACGGCAGGTATGGGGTTCAATTTGGTTAAAATTTACTTTACGTTTACCAATAATTATTAGCCCATAAAGGCTCACCTGCTCAAAAGCGACAACGCTACCTTGCTTTTTCTCCCAGTGCGGTTCGCTGTAACTTCGTTTAACTAAATGTTCAGCAAGAGGCTCTAACCAAAGCGGATCTATTTTTGCTACCATGCGCCCAAATAACCGACTAGTTTCAACCAGCTCTGCAGCCATTAACCATTTAGGTGGTTTTTTCGCTAGCGCTGACCCTGGAAAGATATAGAATTTACTGCCTCTAGCGCCTTTAAACTCTCTATTCTCATCTTGTTGACCTAAATGACTTAACAAGCCTGACAATAAAGCTTGGTGCAGTGTGTCTAGTGCCTGTTCATTCTTTTCTTCTTTTACTTTCTCAGAATTATTATTACTTGAATTTTCTATTTGAGGAAAGTCTGTTTTTAGGCTGCTGAGATTAATTTTTTGGTCTTTTAATGTTTGTTTTAATTGATTAACAACATCTTGCCACTCACGCAATCTGATGTAAGAAAGAAATTCTTTCTTACATAAACGTCTAAATTGATTGTTAGTCAGTATTTTTTGCTGCTCAGTAACATATTGCCAGAGTCTTAATAAACTGACAAAGTCAGAGAGTTTATCTTTAAACCGACCATGTTTTTCATCTGCTGCTTGCTGTTTCTCATGTGGCCGTTCTCTTGGGTCTTGAATGCTTAACGCACTAACAATGATGAATACTTGTTCAGTACATCCTAAATTAATTGAAGTGAGTACCATTTTTGCTAGGCGGGGATCTATTGAAAATTTAGCCAATAAACGCCCTGTTTTTGTCAGTTGTTTATTTGTTGTTTTATGTTCACCATGTTTGGGTTGTGCAATAGCAGCGAGTTCTTCTAATAATTTAATGCCGTCATTAATATTACGGCTATCGGGCGGTTGAATAAAAGGAAATTGGCTAACATCACCTAAATCAAGCGCAAGCATTTGTAAAATAACCGTGGCTAAATTAGTACGAAGTATTTCAGGGTCAGTAAACTCCGACCTGCTATTAAAATCTTCTTCAGAATAAAGTCTTAAACAGACACCTGCAGACACTCGGCCACACCGCCCTGATCTTTGGTTCGCACTGGCTTGAGAAATTGCTTCTATAGGTAATCTTTGTACTTTAGTTCGATAACTGTATCTAGAAATACGTGCGGTACCGGGGTCAATCACATATTTAATACCAGGTACCGTTAAACTTGTTTCAGCGACATTAGTTGCCAGAACTATGTTTCTTCCACTGTGTGGTTGAAAAATTCTGTTTTGTTCTTGAACCGTTAATCGTGCATACAGAGGTAAAATACTGGTATGACGTAAATTTGCTTTTTCAAGTGCTGCAGCTGTATCACGTATTTCACGCTCACCATTTAAAAAAATAAGAATATCACCATGACTTATATCGGTTAATTCATCGACAGCATTTAAAATGCCGGAAATAACATCAGTATCTTCTTTTTGTTTACCCCTAGCCTCTTCGTCTTCACTAGTTATATTCTCAAGCAACGGGCGATATAATATATCTACTGGAAAAGTTCTCCCTGATACTTCAATAACGGGTGCATTATTAAAATGTGTTGAAAAGCGATCAGTATCAATTGTTGCTGAGGTAATGATTACTTTTAGATCAGGACGTTTAGGTAGAATTTCTTTTAGGTAACCGAGAATAAAATCAATATTTAAACTCCGTTCGTGAGCTTCATCGATAATTAACGTATCGTATTGTCTCAGCAGACGATCTGTTTGCATTTCTGCCAATAAAATACCGTCAGTCATCAATTTTATATAACTTTGTTCAGTAACTTGATCGTTAAATCGGACTTTATAACCAACAAAAGCGCCTACTTTAGTATTTAATTCTTCGGCTATACGTGCAGCTACTGTTCGTGCAGCGATACGCCTGGGTTGAGTATGGCCAATTAAGCCATCAACACCTCGGCCTAATTGAAGGCATATTTTAGGGATTTGTGTGGTTTTACCTGAGCCTGTTTCACCTGCAATAATAACAACTTGATTATCGATAATGGCTTTACTAATAATCTCAAGATTTTGTGATACTGGCAGAAGTTCAGGATAGGTAATTGACGGACGATTATTGAGTTTTTTTTGTTTTTTTTCTATTGATTGATTAATTGCTTCAGAGATTTGCTGATACAATTGCAATTTTTCGTCTTTATTAGCTGTTTTTTTTAGATTAAGTAATCTTTTTTTAAGCCGAGTACTATCTGATTTTTTTACTTGGGATAACAAATCAAATAAAGACTGTATATTGATGGGCTCAATAGCCATAGGTTTTTTTGTAAGACTTGAAGACATTGAAAATTAAACAAACTCAAAGCATAAATAAGTAACTATATTATCAGTAAAAAAGCATGAATGCAGTAATGAATGTAATACAATAGTAGTGCTGAAACCTCTAACTAATGACTAGGAGTAAAGCCTTCACTATAAGGATGGTCATTGATAAGAGTAGTCAGACGATAAAAGCCACCTCAATAAAGTGGCACTTTGATATTCCTCCTGACATGGGCAATGCCATAAACATCAGCGTTTTGATCAATTATTTGGGATGTTTATTGCCTGCATGAAAACTGACTTTCATGTGTTGATCAATCGCTTTTAAAACATCATTACGACAAATAGTTCCCAGTAAATGGCCGTCATCATCGACCACAGGATAAACCTTGGGTTTTTTTCCTAACATGATTTGAGCAAGTTCAATAATACTGTCATAGGGCTTAACAGATAAAACTTCTTTATGCATTAAATCTGCAACATCAGAGGTATGCTCATTATGATAAATAGATGCAAGCATTTTAGCTAAAATATCACTCTCAGATAAAAAGCCTATTAATTCTTTTTTATCGTTGATTACCGGGCCACCAATTTGTTTGGTTTTCAAAAAGCGTAAAGACGCTTCTTCTACCACCATTTCAGGAGTAAACGTTACTGGGTAATGATTCATATAGTCTTTAACGTGTAGTGATTCCATAACCGGTCCTTGCTTTTTTATTATTGTAATTTAAATTATATTATTATCTATAGCGTAGTATTGAACGTTTAATAATTCATAGTATGAGGTGATTATTTTTATCAAATATTGAAAAAAGTTAATTTATCTCATCAGAGACTTAAACAAAGTGGCTTTTGAGCTTTGCTCCATCATTTGTTGATGTTCATTGTAAGCTTTTTTAAATGCTGAACGTAAATGCGACTTTAAATTAATAGCAACAGTTTTCAACTTAAGGGATTTAAGTACACAAAACAAAGCGAGGCAATAAACGATATTATTTTCTGATAAAGCAACATCTCTATTAGCATAAGGATTAAAACATGAACCACAGCCAACTTTAAATTGATAAGCAGTATTAGCAAAAACAACCCCAAACCCCATAAAGCATGCAACCAGATCAACTGCTTGAGGGATAAAGTCAACGCCCCCTGGTGGGGCTTTACCACTTTGTACAATCATAATCATGGCAAAGGCTTGTGCAAAGGAGGCGATTAAATCTTGCGGTTGATTGATCTGATTGGGATTATAACTAACGTCAATCGTTTGCTCTGTGGTCACGGGCAATTTAAACTTAACCTTATCGCCTCTTTTAACATCGACAAAGTGTAATAATGGCAACATTTGCCGTTTAAAGTGCTGAGGCTCAACTAATACGATAGGCCAGTGTTGCATTCCAGAATATGCTAATGTTCGGTCAAATATATTTTGTGCCATCTCATGCACACTACAAACACTGCCAGGATAAAAGACATTGCTTGGTAAGACAAGCTGGGTATCATGTTTAAAAACCGACGATTCAAAATTTTCTAGTGCCCAAACAAAAGTGTCAAGTATCCAGTTTTGGCTACTCTCATCAATTACAGGAGAAGTTTTAAATAAGTCTGCGAACATAAATGTTATTGCTAAGTAAATATTTAATTTGCGTTAAATTGAGAATAATTACAAGCAATAGCTCAAATTCTTTATAAAAATAATGACAATAGTGAGGAAAGAGGCGCTTAAAGTTTTTTTCAAGGAAAAGTTCATATGAAAATGATGAATATACCCCCCAATTGAAGTTTCGGGGAGTATGGCTACTCTTGAATAAGAGATATCTGCTGGCTAAAAATAGTTTTTTTAATGGAAAACTATTTAAGTAGCGGATGTCCCTCTGGTAATTGTTTTGATATCCAAAGAGCGAGTTTATGTTTCATATTTGGTTGGTCTTCAGCTTCAATTGCAAGCGGCTGAATTAATTTATCGTTAACGAGTAAGCGGTATAAACTTTCAACTTTATCTTTTAACGCGTTGTTTGCAGCAAAATTTTTATAACCTCTGTTTACTGCATATTTCTCACCTATAATTATTGCTTTTTTTAATAAATCAGATTCATTTTTCAATTTTTTCATACAACTCCTAAGACTCTTTCACAACGATATTACATACTATCTAGTACACTTTGTATTTAAAGCACAATTTGACTGTTTTTGGAAGTGGCTGACACTTAAAATTTTTTTCAATACAGTACTTAGACAAGGTCGTCTCATTATAACTATTGATAAAATTTAAACACACTGTTTTATTAACAATAATGACTTTAACTGGTTCATTGATTTAACTTTTAAATTTATATTGCTGGTGGGTCTGGTCTGCTTGATACGAACTTACTAATAAGACGAGAATTAAGACGAGAATCTTTTTTGAATTTTCTGCTGGCCAATAACGTCAATACCCGTTGATAATGCAATGAAAGTCTACATATTACTAAGTGGGCATTAATAAATAAAAATAATGACCATGTTACCATCAGACAAAAATGAATTAATATGAGTTAAGCAAACTCTCTTTAAATTGCGACAGGCTTAAGGTTAAATTTTTGTGAGCAATAATTTTGTCTAACTGTTGTATTTCTTTATCGAGTTCAGGAATGGTTAAGGTATTATCATCCAATAAATAAACTTGCTTACGGCTATGATAATAAAAGTTCAGTATAATCAAAGCATCGACATTATCTGTAGCGGCTATTTTGATTTTTTTAGCTTTACGGTAAATTTTATTGTGCAGGTTTTTTAATTTCCAAACATAATATATTTCTTTTAAATAGGGCTTGTCCTTGATTTGATGCAATACTGCAATACTGGCCAACAAGGCTAAAATAACGCCTAAAATGTTATAACGAAAATTATTAATTTCTATTTCACCTACGGAATTCTCTATAGCAAGATCACCATAAAAAGCGATTATTGTACTACCTAAACCTAATGATAAAATCAATAAGGCAGTCACAAAGCTAATGATGACTATATTTAATCTTTTTCGGTAACGGGCTTTATCTATGGCGATTAACTGCATTTTTTTCTCTGTTATAAATTAATGATTAACTGATTTTTAAGCCTGAATTTCGTTTTACTTGCCCTTCAACGCCTTGTTGCCAAACATTACGACTACTTGCAATACTTAAATGCGATTTTGCTCTAGTGATGCCTGTGTATAAAAGTTCTCTTGAGAGCAGTCTGTTGTCACTTTTTTTGGGCAATACCATGGCAACATGGTCAAATTCACTGCCTTGAGTTTTATGAATGGTCATTGCATAAACGGTTGTAAATTTTGGCAGTCTTGATGGCATGATCCACTTTAGCTCATCTGTACTTGATTCAAATACGGCCATTAGGTGGCCCTCATCGTTAAGCCATAGCATACCAATATCACCGTTAAATAAACCCAATCGATAATCATTCTCACTGATCATAATAGGTTGAGTTTGATAAAGTGCATTGATATCAGTTATTAAACCTTTAGCATGTAATAAATTTTTCACTTTCTCATTGAGCGATTCAACTCCAAACTCACCTAGACGAGTTGCACATAACAATCTGAATTTTGCCAAGAGATTAAAAGCGTCGATAACGTCTAAGCAGCTAAACATCGGCTGAAAATACTTTTTTACTAATGTTGATAGCCACTGGTCAATATCATGACTTAACAATGTCAGTTGTTCACTATGATTGTTTTCGGTTAATAATTGCCAACTGCCCTTTTTGTTTCCGGCTATTACCATGTGTGCTAATAGACCGATACCGCCTTTACCATCAAATCGTCGACTTTTAGTGAGAAACACTAATTGATCAGCAAAGTTTTTAGGCTGTCGTGATGATTTAAACAGTTTTTTAAATTCAGGTTTGACAATAAATTCATCTGAAGTTGCTTCAGTTAGGTAGCGTATATTTTGTTGGCTATAGCCTGGATGAGGTCTTGGCGCAATATCTGCTAATACGCTACCAGCAGCAACTGAGGGTAATTGATCTGCATCACCTAACATAATAACCTTACAATGCTTAGGTAATGCTCTAAACAAACGCGTCATTAAGGCTAAATCAACCATAGAAACTTCGTCAATAAGTAAAACATCAAGGCTAAGTTGATTGTCTTTATGATGGCGAAAATTGGGGCTATTGGCAATAACGCCCAGTAAGCGATGTATGGTATGGGTTTTAGTGGGTATTAAATCTAAGATATGATCGTCTATTATCCCTCTAAAACCAATTACCGCTTTAACAATAGAGTCAGATAAACGTTGAGCTGCCTTGCCTGTAGGGGCAACTAAAGCAATACGCAGTGGATTGTCATCTTTAAGCATGAATATCGCGGCAAGTAATTTGATTACCGTATATGTTTTGCCAGTTCCAGGCCCTCCGGCGATTATGCTAAAATTTTTATTAATCGCATTAGCAACAGCAATTTTTTGCCAATCTATTTCTTGAACTGGCGTTTTTTCTGGAAATAATAATTCAATGCTGCTGTTAATTTTATTTTTGGCTTTCGATGATAATTCAACGGTTGCTAATTTATCACTAATATAACGGGATAGTTCGCATTCAAATTCAAAATAACGTCTTAGGTACAATGAGTGTTGGTGATAAACAATTAACGCATTATCTTCCGATGCAATATTGATACTATCATCACCCTTGAAGTGATTTTCGATGACCTCAAGTTCAGGAAAATTAAAACCATGATGAGTCACAATTCCTTGTTCGTCACTCTGATATCCCATTATTTGATTCGCTATACTGCTAAGGGGTAAGCAGCTATGCCCTGCTCTTAAACTTTTACTTAGACAGATAAAAACATGAAACAAAACTTGAACTTGATTATTTAATACACAACTTTTTTTATCTAAATTCACAAGTGCAGCACACGTTTCTTTAGCAAAAAAATAATCAATCGGCATTATTTCAGCAATATTTTTTTGTGCTTGACTAAAACTTGAATAAATCCTGTCACTATCTTCTCTTTTAATCATGTGTAAGCTCCTTATCTACATCATTACCCAGAAATATAGCATCGAGCTGTTCAAGCTCTGCACTCGTGATTTTTCGATAATAAATGCCTGCACCTCGGTATTTTTTATCGTCAGTCATGCCCCTTAGATAGAAATAATAAATACCACCGAAGTGAACCTCCGGATTATAATCATCCAGCGCATGTTTTAAATGTCGATGTAGTGCTAAACAATAAATCAGATATTGTAAGTCATAATAATTATTTTCAATATGATGCAATAGATTTTCTTGATGATAATGCTCAAACTGGTCACCTAGATGACTTGACTTATAATCACAAACAAAATATTGACCTTGATGTTCAAATACCAAATCAATAAAGCCATGCATCATACCTTTTAATGACTGGTAACTGGGTAAACGAACTACAGGAGGTGAACTTGGTATATTTAAGGCGCAACGAACACTGGTGCGGTGTGCTGTTAACATTTTAGCTAACTGGCCACTACTAGCAGAGACCATTGGAAAATAAAACTCACTTTCTCTGAGTGTTTTATCAAGGGGTAAATCAGCTAAAGTACAATTGGCTTCGGTGAGTTTTGAGTGAAGAACTTGAACTAGCCACACTTCAAGATCATCTTGCGTAAAGCCCAAGGTGAGTTCACCATATTTAACCAAAGGCCATTTCATACTAGTTTGCCAATCAGCTTGCTTAAAGTCAGTATGCTCTAATATATCATGTAATAAATTACCTGTGTGTGCACCTTTAGCAAGGGTAAAACGCAGGTAATTACTGATTACTATTTGCTCTTGTTGATCAACCATCGACAGATTGGTATTGAATTGATGATCGCGGTCTGGAATTGAAACGCCACCATGACGTAAATTTTTACTTAATGCAGAAAAAGAACTTAACCACCAATCACGTTCAATGCGGCCATGAAACTGAGCGACTTGAGGTGTTGCTTGCTCAATTAATTGGTTGCGCGTCAATGGCTGCGCTGATAATGACTCATTTTTTACTGTTTTATTGGCATCAGTAACTTCATTATTTGAATCATCATAGGCAATGGTTAAAACACCTATTTCTTTTGAGTTATCATTATGCAACTCTTGTAAACTAACAGCAATATCTTGATTTTCTTGCCATTTAAGTGTGAGTCCTAATGGTGATTGATGATAATGATCAAATTCAGTTGTTAATAAATAACATCGTCTTTCGGCACGTGTTACTGCTACATAAAGCAGACGAATACTCTCAGCATAAGCCTCATTAGCCATCGCTTGTTTGGCCGCTTTACTGCCATCAAGACTTAATACCAGTAGCTTAGATTGATCACACTCCTTTGATTTTTCATCAACATCTTTATGATATTTGATGAAACTAACTTGTCGGGTACCAAAACGTAAGGGGTCTTTAAAACGGGTGACAAAGGGTACAAAAACTATTGGATACTCTAGGCCTTTAGCACCATGTTGGGTAATAATTCGAATCAAATCATCGTCACTTTCTAGTCGCAATTCGGCTTCAGTGTCTGGATTATCTAAGCTTATTTGCTGCTCAAACCAATACAAAAGCTCTTGTGGTTGACGATGACGACCGCTGGCAGATTGTAAAAGTTCAAATAAGTGCAATAAATTGGTTAAAACTCGGTCTTGATCTTTCTCACCAATATGAAAATGTTGATGCATTAATTTTAACGCCATGGAAATAAAGCCTTTGTTCAACCACTCCTCTCTAAAAGAAAAAAAGCTAAACTTCAAGTTTTGCCACCGAATTTCGTCACATTGCAGTTGATACAGTTTTTGTTCTGTATATCCTAATAAACCACAAGCTAAAGCCGCAGTATACCAACGTTCGTTTTCAACAAATAAAATCCCTTTTAACAAAGCTAATAGCTGTTTGGTTTCATTGCTGTGTAATAAATTCGATCGATTACTTAAAAATACCGAAGCAAGTTGTTTCTGATGTAAAGCTTCTTTTATCGACTTTGCCTCACTGCCATCGCGAACTAATATCGCAATATCTTGTGCTTTTAGGCTGTCATCAGTGTTAAATAACCGAATTATTTCATCAGCACACCAATTAGCCATATTCGTTCTAAAGCTTTGCTTAACTTTCCCCTTACTTGCTTCACTTTCATTGTTAAAATGTACAAATTGTAGCGCTTTACGATCGTTATCAACCGATAAGTTACTTTCTAATTTAGCCGATTTTACCGGTAAGTAAGGAATATTATAGCCAAAAACATCACGCCCACTTTCGCTCAAGGCATTACCATAAAACAATCGGTTATATGCGGTAACCATTGAAGGAGTAGAACGCCAGTTGGTATCCATTAGCCATTGGTAATCGCAATCTTGCCTTGCTGCTAAGTAAGCAAAAACATCGCCCCCGCGAAAACCATAAATGGCTTGTTTAGGGTCTCCGATCATGTAAATAGCGGTTTGGCTATCGATGTTATTATCATCAGTATCAAGTTTAGCCTCTGCATGATTACTTGTACCCTGTCGATAATAAATGGCTTTTAAAATTGAAAATTGCTGTGGATCGGTATCTTGAAACTCATCCACTAACGCCACCGGATATTGCTTAAACAAGGTAGTGGCAAACTTGCCATCACAGTCCTTTTTATCGGATAGGCAATTAGCTAATGTAGTAATAAGATCATCAAAGGTGAGCATATTTTGATTGTCTTTTTTGATAGCCACCGCTTGACGAATTTGGTAAATACCATCTCTTACTAAGCTAAAAGCTTTAGCCTTGTTAATTTGCTTAACTAAGGTTTTTACTTGCTCCTTAACCCGGTTTACTTGACTGAATATTTGGCCGATTTCAGTTTTAAACTTTGAACGTCCATAACGCCTGCCATCTATAAATGCATCAGGCATAGTGGATAATTGTGTTGGATTAAAATCCTCAACGTTTATAGCCGTCATATTTTTAAGCCAATGCATTAGTACGACGAGTTCAGTTTGTCGAATGTCTTTATCTTCACCCTTTTTTACATCAATTAAATAGGTGACCAAAGAGTGGTGATTTGTTTCTAAGTCTTTTAAGGCTTGTTTGACAAGCTGTAAGAATTCTGACGAAATAGTTTGTGGAGATAACACGTCGAGTAAGTGTTGATTAGCTATTGCTTGAGAAAAATGCGATAAAAAACTCAGTGGATCAGGCCAGAATTGGGCAAGCAACAAAAATTCATCAACTGACTCTTGAGCTAATACACGATAATAATCTTGGCATGCTTGTAAAACTAACTCTTGGCTTTCAGCTTCCATTTGGGCATTAAAAGGTAGACCGCTGGCAAAAGCATGTTGTGACAATACGCGTTTACAAAAGCCATGAATAGTGTAAATAGCTGCTTCATCTAAATAAAGCAACGCGGTTTTTAATAAAATCAGGGCTTCATTTTTATCAATTTTTATTGCTATCTCAATGAAAAATTCATCTTCTTTAATTAATGCTGACCAGTTGTTTATCGCTTCGCGGATAAAGCCTTCAATACGACCTCTGAGTTCTTCGGTTGCGTCTTTGGTGAAGGTCATCACTAATATTTTTTCTACAGGTAAACGACGCTCTAACAATAATCTCAAATATAATCGGGTAATGTTATAAGTTTTACCTGTTCCAGCACTAGCTTCAATTAAATGTTTACCAATTAATGGGATAGTTTGGGCGTTAAGGTTTTGCATCGTCATTACCTAACTGCCTTAATTTTTTTGGTGGGCTGCTTGGACTTTACTTTTTCTAAAGACAGGTACATAGGTAAGTAAATATCAGCAAGTTGCTGCTGATATTCAGAGAATATAGGGCATTTGGGCCAAAAATAGTGCATATAACCATCATCCCCTAAAGAAAACATTGCATTAGGGTCTTGCCATAACTTTTCAAAATCATTTTGTTCAAATATTTTTACTGGCTTGTTACTCCCTGCCCCTATATTAGCTTTAAACGCTTTATCAGCGATATCTCCATTGAGCAACAATGCTTGTTGTTGTCCAAGAAAGTAGCTAGCAACCAATTTAGTTAATTGCGCCTTAGCATCAATAACTTGACTAACAATATACTCAGATGTTTTTTGACTTTTGGTATCAAAATAAAAGCCATGAGTACAGTTAACTTGGCTGATTAGCTCACTGTCTTCGATCAGCTTGTCAGGCATACCAGCAATGTATTGGTCTTGATAAACTTGTACTATTAATTGATGAATATAGAGAGTGAATAAATCTTTGGCCTTAGCCGTACTACTACGGTAAAAAATTAATTGCTCTGCTTTTATCGGTAATTTGGCAATCAATTTAATTGTATTAACTTTATTTTGAAGATCGGTTATATCAATAGTTATTTGTACATCAATAAGTGCTGGGTTATTGGCGTTTTGTTCAATGATCGCTTGGCTAAATTCAATACTATCGTTTTGCCAATTTTCAAATACTTTTAACGTGGTCGGTAAATGCGGGAACTTACCGCTAAGGAGTGCACAATTTAGTACGTTATTGAGTTGCTGTTTAGTTTTTTCTGCACTGCTATATTGTGTCATACACTCTTTTAAAAGTGCTTGTCTTAATAAGTAACTTTCTAAATGATCAATAGCAAACGGTTCAGCATCATCTAAAGTCATTATTTTTTGGTCTAAATAAAGGTTTAGTTGTTGTTGAGCGAACATTTTTGCTGGGTGTTGATAAAAAGCGATCAGTTGATCAACATTTAATTCAATTAAAGTGTCAGGCAACTCCTGCTCAATAAATAGTGCTGATGATGAAGTATATTGCTCATTACCTTGTTCTAGCTCGATTAGAGGATTTTTTAATTTAAGCCATTTATCATCAAAACAGTTATATTTACCTTGGTAATTCTTATCACTGAAAGCTTGCATCGGCAATTGTCTAAGTTGGTTCAATGGAGAATGTTGATCAGTGTTGCTTGTGCTGAATTGCCAAGAAAAGCCAAGGGTTAAATAGTCCATTAATTCTTTGAGTACTAATGAAGCTTCTTTGGGTTTATTGCTCTTGATATTTCGGCCCTGATAACTTAAATATAAAGACTGACGAGCAGAAATGAGGGCTTCAAGAAATAAGTAACGGTCATCACCTCGCCTTGACCTATCGCCAAGTTGTGGAGGTGTGCATTCCATTAAATCAAAACCCAGTGGTTGACGTTGCCTAGGGAATTTACCATCATTAAGACCTAAAATCGCAATAATTTTAAAAGGAATACTGCGCATGGGCAGCATAGAGCAGAAAGTAACTTGTCCAACCATAAATTGTCTACCCGGGTCTGGTTGACTAAAATGATTATTTAAAAAATCTTGAACAATTAATAATGAAATATCCTGCTCAAAATGTGCATGTCCACAATATTCAACTAATGAAGCAATGGCCTCATCAATGAGTCTGAAACTTTGTTCACTTTCGATGTCAAATAAATTATCTAATAGTGATAATAAGTAACTTTGCCAGTTCACTGCAGTACGCGCCTTAGTAAGGCTTTGTGCTGAAAACTGAAGTTGCTCAATTATTAACAGTAGTTTACCTAATAAAATAGCATCGTCTCCCTCAATTGAAGGAATTAACAGCTGATTTTGGTAAATAACTTCACCTTGGCCAAAATTATCTCCAAATGCAAAGCCACGTAAGAGCCTTGATAGTCCTTGTTGCCAAGTGAAACAGTTATTTGAATGGGTGGATTGAAGTATTTTTTCTTTATGCGCTTTATCTAAGCCCCAATGTATCGAAGCTTGATCTAACCATAAGGTTATTTTTGCTAGTTCATCAAGGGTAATATCAAACTTTATTTGCATAGCGGGTAACCGCAATAAAGCGATAAGCTGAGAAACTGCAAATCGACTATCGGGTAAATTTAAAATATCACTAAAGGCGGCAATAATCGGTTCTGCATCTTTAGCGCTTCTATCGGCTATTGAGCATGGCAGTGGTGGAATTTCATCGTCTAGTGCTTGCCATCCTCTAGTGAATACCGCATTGACAAAAGGAGCATAATTTTCGATTTGTGGACACATCACTAATACATCTTTTGGTGTTAATGAGCTGTCTTGATTAAATTGGTGCAATAACCAGTCGTGTAATCCCTGCACTTCTCTCAGTGGGCTATGGCAACTGGTGATGGTTATTGAATCATCTTGTTGATCAACTGGGTCAAGCCTCTTATCGGTTAAGCTCAGAATGTCTTGTTGAATTTGAGCGAGGACGGTGGTTATCTGCTCAGGATTTTGTGCGGCTAACTGCTCAAACAGTTCGATATTAACACTGCTATAATTTTGCAACAGCGCCATAAACTCTCTACCTTGCTGACCAAGATTTGCCAATAACGGATTGCCAACAACATCAATAGTATCAGCGATGCCATCAACCCAATTTTTGATCGCCTTCGCCGCTTGTTTTTCAGTAATAATATCACCCCAATAGGCAAAACAAGGATTGAGATGGAAAAAATGAATATCAATATGCTCGCTTAAGGCATTAATAAACTCTAACCACATTGGTGCCATAGCATTAATACCAAAAAATGAAATTCTTTTAGGTAATGATATTTTTTTATTGGCAATGTTAGCTATAGCGTCTTGTAATAAAGAGGCAGGATTGTAAGGCTGGTCTTTTATCAAAAGCTGCCAAAGTTTAGCTTGCCATAATGTCAGTTGTTTGAGTTCATTTTGTCCAATCAATTGATCATCAGGCCTGAGGTGTTTTGTTAATGAGTCAAGTGACGTTAGTCCGCTATGCCAACTATCAATCCATTCAGGTCGAAAAATTAGGTATTGTTCGTAAAGATCGGCTAACTGCCCAGCTAACTGATAACATTTTAATAATGCTTTATCCTGACTTACATCGTCTTTATTATCTCCAGATACTTCAATACACTCATCAGTAACAACGCGCACTTCTCGCCAGTAAGTCGTTGCCGGAGCAAAATCATTATCATCACAGACAATATCGCTCGTTAGCAGGGTATAAATGCGCCATGTTAAGACTTCTCTTGAATACGGTGATTGCTCGGGCACATTTTCATCACTAGCTAGGCTGCGGAGTGTTTTCCATAAAAATTGAGCAGGTAACGCGTAACGAACATTCATACTAATGCCGCGTTGTTTTGCTAAAGATAAGTTAAGCCAATGCTGCATCCCTGCATTTTGCACTACTATTGTTTCTTGAGAGAATACAGGTAATGGAGAAACCTGTTGAATTTTGTCTAACAAGGCTAATAAATTTTCCATTTTATTAGCAGGATATAGATAGATCAAAATAAGCCCTTGATAGGAAATAAATTAATTAAATTTAATCACATAGCGAAGTCGAACACTAGTTATTTTCTAAAAATAAGCAGTAAACAAAAAGCTTGGCTCTTTATTAATTAGTGCGAGATAAACAAGTTTGCGGAGAGGTTAACAAATAAAATCTAGATGCTGTTGATATAAATCACCTAATAGTGGCACTGCTCTTTCAACCCCTTTAAGCGCAAAGTAAAGCCCATAAAACCATGCAGCAATAACGCCCAAATTTAACACCCAGCCAATCAGGGGAATAAAAGATAATAAACAGCCTGTAATAATAAGGCCTAATGATTGTCTTAAATGAAAACTCGATAAACTAGATTTATGATGACCATAAATAATGAGGGCAAGCAACCAGCCTGCTAATGTGAAATAACTAACCACCGCGACAAAGTGTGCCATATTGTAATTATTCTCAACATTATTCTTGGACCGCTCTCTGGTATTTGTGCTTTGATGATAATGCATATTTTTACCTTTTTTGGTAAGGCCTCAATTTAAACGTACACCTAAATTAGGATTTCAACAAGTTTCAATTTTTCAGTAAAAGCTCTTGTGATCAACATTTATACAGTAATTAATTGAGATTACAGGGGTATTATTTTGATACTTTTAAATGCTGTGTGGGAGAGCGATACGGTAACAATGCAGATCTGTTGACAATGAGTATTAATGCGACAAAAAAAGAAAACTAAAGATATATTGATAATCAGTGAGGTAGCAAGAGTAAAGGAACCTGATATTAGCATTTACTTAAAAATTAATTAGTGCTTATGCATTAAAGCTGTTTTTTATTCACCAGGTAATTTAACGAAGAAATAAATAACTTAACAATCAATTAGCAGGCACACTACAAAAATAAAATTATATTATAAAAAATAAAGACACTGAACAGTGTCTTTATTATCAAAACTCATCTTTAGTTAGCAGGTAATGTTGGCACTACAATACCTGACATTTCATGCATCACACGTACAACCTGACAACTATAACCAAATTCATTATCATACCAAACATATAATACGGTTCTATCACCATCAACAATTGTTGCTTGTGAGTCGAGAACACCTGCATAACGAGAACCAACTAAATCTGTCGATACGATTTCAGTTGATGCGGTATAATCAATTTGATTTTGTAAATCTGACTTCAAAGCAACACCACGTAAATAATCGTTTAAATCATCCTTAGTCGTTTCTGATTTTAAATTGAGATTTAAAATGGCCATTGAAACATTGGGTGTAGGCACGCGAATCGCATTACCCGTTAATAAACCTTCTAATTCAGGTAAAGCTTTAGATACCGCTTTAGCGGCGCCAGTAGTACTAATAACCATATTTAACGGAGCGCTGCGACCACGACGTGGTGATTTATGGTAATTATCAATTAAGTTTTGATCATTAGTATAGGAGTGAACAGTTTCAACATGCCCATTTTTAATACCATACTTATCATTTAACGCTTTAAGTACTGGTGTTATTGCATTGGTAGTACAACTTGCGGCTGAAACAATTTTATCTTCAGCTAAAATCATATTTTGGTTAACACCATACACAATGTTTTTAATGTCACCTTTTGCAGGGGCTGTAAGTAATACTTTAGCTATACCTTTTGACTGTAAATGCTGGCCTAAACCATCTTCATCAGTCCAAATGCCGGTATTATCAACAAGCAATGCGTTATTAATACCGTAAGCAGTGTAATCTATTTCTGCAGGCGACTTGGCATAAATTACTTGAATGAATGCACCATTGGCTTTAATCACATTATTTTCTTTATCAATAGTGATACTACCGTTAAAAGCACCATGAACAGAATCACGTCTTAATAGGCTGGCTCGTTTTTCTAAATCTTCTTCATTTCCTGGACGGAGTACAATTGCTCGAAGCTTTAATTGCGTACTTGGCCCGGCTCGTTCTATCAACAAGCGGGCTAGTAAGCGTCCTATACGGCCAAAACCATAAAGAACAACATCTTTTGATTCTTGGTTTTTGTCTTTTTTAGAAATATTCGATAATTCTTTTTCAAGAAACTGTTCGATAGACAAGCCATTAGCTTCACCCAAAAACAAATACCGATAGGCTAACTTACCCACATCTATTCGTGCTGGAGCCAAGCTCATTTTACTTAAAGCGACAACAAAGGGAAAACTTTCACGCAAACGTAACTTGTTATCTTCATGTAAGGCCACTGACCTGTGTGCTTTAATAATATCTATTGCAGAAGCATTAACTAAAGGTCGACCATAAATAGAAACTTCAATGCCATTGTTTCTAAATAATTGCCCAATAATAGGTAACATGTTTTCAGCAAACGTTTGACGCTCTAGCCAGCTATTTTGGTATTGTTCCTCAAGATGAGAAGTCATTGCATAAACCTTTTATTTCAGTCAATTAACAGATATTAAATTAACAGACATTATATTAACTGAGTTAATATAATGTCTGTTAATTTTGTTTACTTAGATGAGTGGCGTATTGTAATGTATGTTGGAATGTTTCGCCATAGGTTACACCTTGTATTTAACTATAATTTGGACAATTTATGAAAAATAACTTATTGACGATTTGTCTATTGCTACTGATTACTTCATGTGATTCGGGACCAAGTCTAACTAAAATATGCCAATTAGATAAAGAGTTATGCCAGGTTTTTACAGAAGATTCGTGGTGTAAATTAGAAAGAAAAAACGTTATTATCGGCTCTTCCCTTGCTAAAAAGACACAAGAAGACATTCAAAAGTTTAATTTACTACTTAATCTCGAGGATTATAGTAAATGCTTAAACCATGCTAAAAAAATTGAACACATTAAACTTAAGAGTAAAAAATCATTAAGAATAGAGAATTTTTTAAAGTCAAAACAATTGATCAAGGAAGTATCAGAAGACACTAAAAACTCTACACACCCCAGTTTATTATTTTATCATTGGTCAAGATATACCAATAAAGAAGCATTAAATTCATTACTTTTGATGGAAGGCAGTGCGGCATTAGATACACCTGAAGCTCAATTCAATTTAGCTAGCTATTATGTTAAAAGAGATAAATACAAAACGTTATCTCTTCTTTTTCATGCACTTGAACTTTATAAAAAAGATGAGGTAATTAATGTCGAAATTTTTTCAAGCTTGGTTACTATTTTCCAAAATAGTGAACGAGCAAAACAGGCCTATATTTGGTTAAAAGTTTTACACTTATATCAGCCAAATAATGAAAATACTACTGAAGAAACCTTAATTGATTTTGCTAAAGTTAATCATTTGAAAAGTAAATTTTTGGATAAAGTTGCCTATCAAACATTAGACAATATAAAGTCAGGAACCTTTAAAACACCAACGTTCTAATGCCATGCAATTTTAAAAAAGTGCTTAATAAAGGTTAAACTAAATGAATTAACACAATAACTTTTACCTGTTGGCTTGGGGCCGTCATTAAAAGCATGACCAAGGTGTTATTGACAATGGGCACATTGTATTTCGGTGCGAAGCACAGCTAGTTAATTATCTTCTAGGTAATTTATTTAATTTTCAATTGAGGCCTTAAAGCTAGGCCAACTACAACCAGCATCAAATTTATCAAGAGATGAAAATAAAGAATGATCACAACAAACGCAATGATAAATTCCTTCTTGCCAATGATCATTATAAATATCAGTAAATGGTCTTTGTGTTACAGCTAAGCTTTATACCTTAAAGGCTTCATCACTCAGTTTTTTTATAATCATCATTCATTATTTACATTCATTTATACTGAGCTATTTTTAATAGGTTTGATAGCAATTATATGTTTTTGCGGTGTTGACCACTCAACATGATATTTATTACCTGCAGGTTTATCAAGTCTTTCGAAGGTATGAGCTCCAAAATAGTCTCTTTGCCCTTGTAGTAAATTAGCCGGCAAAATTTCACTTCTCACTGAATCATAATAAGCCAGTGACGATGATAAGGCACCAGTTGGGATCCCCAGTAATGAAGTTTGTGCAACAGCTTTACGCCAATTAAGTTGAGTTTTACTGATAACTTTAGAGAAATAATCATCTAATAATAAGTTTTCTAAATCTTCATTACGATCAAACGCATCTGTTATTGATTGTAAAAATGCAGCTCTAATAATACAACCTGCTCGCCATATTTTGGCAATACTTGCAAAGTCAAACTCCCATCCATGCTCTTTACCTGCGAGTTTCATCAACTGAAACCCTTGAGCATAGGCACAAATTTTTGCACAATATAAAGCATCATGTAATTGCTCAATAAATACTTCTTTCTCTTGTGCAGTAAACGTTTTAGGTTCGGGGCCTGCTAGCTGTCGAGATGCTTGTATACGTATGTCTTTAAAAGAAGATATTGAACGAGCATATACCGCTTGAGAGATTGTCGGTGCCGGACAGCCAACTTCTAAACTACTCATTGCAGTCCATAAGCCAGTGCCCTTTTGTCCTGCTTTATCTAATATAACATCAACTAATGGCAAACCTTCATCTGTTTTATGTCGCAGGACATCAACAGAAATTTCCATTAAATAGCTGTCTAAAGGGCCTAAATTCCACTGTTCAAAGATGTCAGCAATCTCATCAGGAGATAATAACAAACCTTCACGAAGTACATGATAAGCTTCACAAATAATTTGCATATCAGCGTATTCGATACCATTGTGAACCATTTTCACATAATGCCCAGCACCGGCGGGACCAATATAAGCCGTGCAAGGCTCTCCTTGGGTAATAACTTCACCGGGTTTAGTTCGCTCTAAAGGTTTTCCAGACTCAACATCAACTTTGGCGGCTATAGCTTCCCAAATAGGTTTGATTCGACTCCAAGCATATGGTGAGCCACTCGGCATTAAAGCAGGACCAAATCGAGCCCCTACTTCGCCACCTGACACAGCAGATGAGAACAAAATAAAATTTGCTTTATATTTTGCCTCACGCTTTACAGTATCGATCCATAGGCTATTGCCGGTATCGATAACAATATCGTCAGGTTGAATACCTGCACCAATTAAATTTTCACAAATTTGATCTACAGGAGCACCTGCAGGAACAGATAACACAATCAAATGAGGAGATTTCAAGCGTGATAATAATTGTGTATATGAAGAGCAACCATAAACACGTTGCTTAATTTTACTTTTATTAATAATATTTTGTTCAGTAATATCTTGCTCAATTACTTCATCAATTTTTTCACTATTAAGGTCAAATGCGGCTATGTCATAGCCGTTATCAGCTAGGTTAAGTACAAGGTTCTTACCCATAACACCAAGACCAATAAAGCCGATGTCACACAAAACATTTTCTTGTGTCATAGTTTAATTCCGCGTTTGTAAAATGAAAACTTAATGCATAATATTATTAATAGCATAAATTTATCTGACAGTTTTAGTTATTCTATCATGCAAAAAGATCCAAACAATACAAATAACTATGTCTTTCAAACTAAACGTGGTCACACACACAATATTACGTAATAAAACATCAAAATTGACAGTTCTCACTGGAATAAAGTGATCTTTTACTTGAGTTTTCCTTAAATTGGTGTAATTTTACTACATGGAGATTATTAAGGATTCAACATGACAATTAAAGTAGGCATCAATGGTTTTGGTCGCATCGGCCGTTTTGTATTTAGAGCAGCAGTAGAACGTAATGACATAGAAGTGGTAGGTATTAACGATTTAATTGATGTCGATTACATGGCGTATTTATTAAAATATGATTCTACTCATGGTCGATTCAATGGCACAGTAGATGTAGTTGATGGTCAACTGGTCGTTAATGGTAAAACCATCCGCGTAACAGCCGAGCGTAACCCTGAACAATTAAAATGGGATGCTATAAATACTGATGTTGTGATTGAGTCAACTGGTTTGTTTTTAACTGATGAAACCGCTCGTAAGCACATTACTGCTGGCGCAAAGAAAGTTGTATTAACTGCGCCTTCAAAAGATAACACGCCTATGTTTGTTTGCGGTGTTAATCAACAGACTTATAAAGGACAAGATATTGTTTCTAATGCGTCTTGTACTACTAACTGCCTGGCTCCTATAGCAAAAGTATTAAATGACAATTGGGGTATCAAAGATGGCCTAATGACAACAGTTCACGCAACAACGGCAACACAAAAAACAGTTGACAGCCCTTCTGGCAAAGATTGGCGTGGTGGTCGTGGTGCTGGACAAAATATTATCCCGTCATCTACTGGAGCAGCAAAAGCTGTCGGTAAAGTTATTCCGGAGTTAAATGGTAAACTTACAGGAATGGCATTTCGTGTTCCTACACCTGACGTCTCCGTGGTTGACTTAACAGTTAACTTAGAAAACCCAGCGACTTACAATGAGATTTGCCAAGCAATGAAAGCGGCTTCTGAGGGAGAGTTAAAGGGTATTTTAGGTTATACCCAAGACCAAGTTGTTTCTAATGACTTTGTCGGTGAAACTTGTACTTCAGTATTTGACGCTAATGCAGGTATTGCCCTTACTGATACCTTCGTTAAAGTTGTTTCTTGGTACGACAATGAAATTGGCTATTCAAATAAGGTGTTAGATTTAGTCACTTATATTGTTGCTTATCAAAATACTGAAGCAGTTTTAAAATCTGCATAAGACGCCAATTAATGTCAAGTTAAAGCCAGGTTACTCCTGGCTTTTTTATCAATAAACGCATCAATATTAACTAATCGTTTTATAAAAATATTATATCAACCCACCCTGCTTTAAAATCATTTACAACAAGATTTAACTTTCACATTGATTAATTTTAATAACGATAGTATTGATAGCTAGTACTTCTATAAGGAACTAGCTCATATTGAAATTCTAAAAATGTGACTAAGTTGACTAGTTCGGTTACTGTCATAACGTCGTTAAAGTTTGTCATTTTAGATTTGCCTCCCGCAGTCACTGCTGCAATTGGATAACCCTGAACAAATTTATGTGAAGGGTTAATAATACTTGTAACAAGTTCGGCGTAGGTTTTAACTTTGGATGTCATACCCCCTAAACGAACATCTAAATCAGGATTATTGATACCTTCAAATTGATCAAAACCATTTATATTATGACAAGCCAAGCATTCATATTTAATTAAAACAGCTTCGCCTTTAACAATATCACCTTTAGGAAAACTAAAACCTCTAGGTGATTCTGGACCTACATCACAACTGATGAGGCTTATGCAAATGAACGTAAAAAATCCAAGTAATAAGTATTTCATAACAACTCCAATATTATCTACCCAATAAACAACAATCGAGCGGTGAAAAATAATACAATTTGTTATTTAACTTTAACTATTAAATAGGTTTATCTCTACTTACTCCAACAAAGGAGGTGAGCTATATCAGTTTATTGATGGAAATACTTATGTAATTCATCTACAACGATAAGCACAATAGCTATGCTTAGCAAGCTAGACCACTGAACTATTGAAACGGGCGATAACTGTAATAACTCTCGAATACCGGGGGTATACATGGCACCGATATGAATTCCTTGTGCGGCCAACATACCAAAAAGTAGAAATTTATTACCAAAAAAATATTGTTTAAATATTGACAATGTTTCAGAGCGACTATTAAGGACATGTACATTTTCAAATAGCACCATCAATAATAAAGTCATGTTACGCGCCTCATCCTCAGCAACACCTTCATCTATTTGCCATTTAAATAAAGCAAATGCTAAACAGCCCATAATAAAAGCATTAACAACAATACGCTCTATCATCAAACGATTAAAAATCGGTTCATTCGGTGATCGTGCAGGTTGTTTTAACTCATTTCCTTCTGCAGGTTCAAAAGCTAACGCAACATCTTGAATACCATTGGTAACCAAATTCAGCCACAATAATTGCAATGGAAACAAAGGTAGAGGAGTACCAAAGAGTAAAGAAAACAACACAAGTAATATTTCTGCGGCGCCAGTAGAAATTAATAAAAAAATCACTTTACGAATATTATTATAAACAATACGGCCTTGAGTAATGCCGTCTACAATAGATGAAAATCTATCATCAGTTAAAATAATATCGGCACTTTCTCTTGCTACATCCGTTCCTCGCAATCCCATAGCAATGCCTACATGTGCGTGGTTTAGTGCAGGCGCATCATTAACACCATCTCCGGTCACCGCAACAAAATCACCATCAAGCATAATTTGTTCAATTATTTGTCTTTTTTGATGTGGAGAGATCCGAGCGAACACATTTGTACTGTGAACACATGTCCTAAATTCTGATTTTCCTTTAGTAAAAGCAAGCGTTAATTGTTTACCGGTTACAGCATGCATCTCTTTTGTTGCGATACCTGAACGTTCAGCCAAAGCTAATGCGGTATTAGGATGATCACCAGTAATCATCGCGACTTTAATTTTAGCCATCTTACATGCGGCTACGGCAGAGATAACATCACTCCTTAGAGGGTCAATCATCCCAACTATTCCAAGAAAAGTTAAATCTTTGAGTTCATCTTCTAGCTTATGAGGAATTGTATCAAGGTATTTATAAGCTAACCCCAAAACACGAAAACCATCACTAGCGAGCTTCTCAACCTGCTTTTCGATATATACTTTGTTATGTTCATTGTCAGCAAAAAAACACATGTCAACCAGGATTTCAACACTGCCTTTAACAAAAATTGTATTTTTTCCCTTAAATTGATTAATGCTGGCGCAATACGCATTTTCTGATTCATAGGGGATCTGCGCTAATTCTTTATTACGAGCTCGTGTCTCTTGATAATCTATATCAAATTTTGACGCCAACACTAAAAAAGCGACATCAACCATATCCCCTTGTCCTTGCCATCCTTGTGCTGTTTCTTCTAAATAGGACTCATTAGCCAATACACCGGCATCAATTAATAGCGCTAGCGCTGCTCCTGATTGTTGGCTTCCACTATTTTTTTCGTTATAACGAATATTAGCGTTGAAATACGACTTAGGGTGACCTATTAAAGAAACGACTTCACCGTGTAAATCTAGCCCCTCGCCACTCACTTTGAAGCTATTACCATTAGCTAATATAATATGTTGTATGGTCATCTCATTAACAGTTAAGGTGCCAGTTTTATCAGAAGCTATGTAGGTACAAGAGCCTAATGCTTCTACCGCCAATAAGTTTCGAATGATCACCTGAACTTTTGCCATTCTGCGCATACCAATGGCTAACGCTACAGTAATAGCGGCAGGAAGGCCTTCGGGAATGGCTGACACCGCTAAAGCAACACCCAATAAAAATACACTACCAAGCTCATCACCACGTAGTAAAGTAATGATAAAGATTAAACTAATAAGAATAAATATCCCGTAGGTAATACGTAAAGTGAAGTCTTCAATTCTGAGTAATAGTGGAGGTTTGGTTTTGTCACTTTCAATATCTTGAGAAATTTGGCCTATTTCAGTAGCTGTTCCCGTAGCGTTTACATAACCACTGCCACGGCCATTAATCACCACAGTGCCAGCAAAACACATTTGTTGTTTGTTAAAGCTATTGTTAATATTATCTTTTTTTTTATCTGACAATTTAATCAAAACTTTATCAACGGCCATAGATTCACCCGTCAGCATAGATTCATTTATCTTGAGGCTATGGCTCGTATGTAAAATGATATCAGCGGGTATCCGGTCACCGGGTACTAGTTGTACCAAGTCTCCTGGTACAACAGCTTGGCTCTCAATTTTAACGGGTTTATTATCACGAATAACATTGGCAAAAGAAGGCACCATTTTCTTTAAGGTATTAGCCGCTTTTTCTGCTGAAAATTCTTGTACCGTTCCTATAATTGCGTTGATCAATAATACGGCAAGTATAAAAAATGCATTGACCTGTTGACCGAGTAGAAAGGAAAAAATTGCCGCAGCGAACAATACATAAATAAAAGGACCTTTAAACTGACGCAGAAATATCAACAACATGCTCTGCGTTTTCACTTCAGGCAATACATTCAAGCCAAACTTAGCTAAAGCTTCCTTGGCTTGCTGCTGAGTTAAATTTTTAGGATAAACATTCACTTTTTATCGATTATATTTTTAGCTATTTCAGGAAAAACCACCTGCATTGCTTCATAGAATATATTAATTTCTTCGTTATCAACCCCGTCAACCACGATCAACTGATTTAATTTAGACATGAATGTCATACGTAAATTAGGATTATATTTTAGGTATTCATTGACTGTTAATAAGTCTGATCCCAGATCACTTTTAAGATTTTTAACATAGTCATACAGTGACATTATTCGTTGTTCGGATAATTTAAACTCGTCGGCCATAATCTGTTTAAACTTATTTACTTCACTGTCATTCTCAAGATTATCAGCTCTTATTAAATGAAAAAGCAGAGATGCCAGAGCTACATGAATAACCTCAGAGTCGGCATGCTCAAATAGCTGTGTATTTTTATCTAAAGCTGCTAACCAGTGTTTTAATGAATTAAACATAGACTACTCCTATTTTGATGTGATGAGTTTCACATTGAAATCAATTTAAAGGTTTATAGTTGCATAAGAATTAAACCCTAAAAACTGTACTTTTAGTCGCGTGGCTACCTTTTTTTATCCATAACAAAGCCATAGCGGCATCGTCACCATCGCTATTGATAATATTAGGGAGTTTTTCAATGAGACCTATATCAACACTCTCAAATTCATAATAGCTAGTAGTGTTGATATGGGGATCTGAAATTAATACGATTTTATTTGAATCGGAGGGATGTTTTCCCAAAACACCAGAAAAAACCACATGCTCATTTTTAAAGTCATTCATATTAAAAGATAAGTGATATTTAACTAAGTCAGTACTTGGAGGTCCAATAAAAAAATAAGACATAATTCACCTTAACATGCAGTTAATTCAATATTGAGTAATTTACACTATGGATTTCGTCGGTATATAACGTGATAAACTAAAGCAACAAATAAGCTACCACCAACAAGATTCCCAATAATTACGGGCACTAAATTACTAAAAAAACCTGACCAAGTCACCGTGCTCATCGCTAAGTTTGTGCTAGTAAACGTTTGCTCTAGCATTGCTAGAGGAATAATATACATATTCGCAATACAGTGTTCGAAGCCCGCGGCAACAAAAGCCGATATAGGAAAAACGATAGCAACAGCCTTATCAATAACACTGCGTCCAGCACAGGCCATCCATACAGCCATACATACCAACACATTACATAAAACACCTTTAAAAAAAGCACTCCAAAATGGCAAGCTACTTTTGATAATTGCTATTTTTATGTACTGTTCAGCAATAGCACCATTATTCATTTCATTATGGCCTGACAAAAAAACTAAACCAGCTAAACCTGCCGCGCCAATAAAGTTGGCTAAACAAACAACTAGCCAATTTTTTAATACCTCAAAGGTGGTTATTTTACCTTCAGCCCATGCCAATACCAGTAAGTTATTACCCGTAAACAATTCTGCGCCAGCAACAATGACTAAAATTAATCCAAGTGAGAATGCTATCCCTCCAAGTACTTGGCTGCTTGCAAAACCCAATGTCGGGTCAGACTTTATTAAGACAAAATAAAGGGCGCCTAAACCAATAAAAGCACCCGCAAGAATGCCTAGCATGAAGAGAGATAACAATGGCAACTTAATCTTAGCAACACCGATATTATTAATACGCTCCGCCACTTCTTTCGGCGAAAAAGCATCTGAGCCAAAAATTTCTGACATGATAAATTTCCATAATAAAGACCAAGAAAAGTATAGTGTAAGGATAAACCAGTAAACGATGAATTTAGCATCAGCTGATATGCATCACTTAACTGTTATTTTGATAAGTTAGCTTTTTTATTCCCGATTATAATTATGCCTTGAATTAGTCTCTACAATTTATTTACCTTAGTTTGCATAAGAAACGTTTCCCAAGAAAATAACAGGTGGTGCTCCGATGACCAAACTTATTAATACAATATGTCCATTTTGTGGTGTAGGTTGCGGCATTAACTTAAAACTTGATAATAATGATCAGTTAATGGGTGTTGAACCGCAAATTAATCACCCGATTAGTCAAGGTAAATTATGTGATAAAGGTTGGAGCACAGCTTACGCAATAACTTCATCAAACCGGTTAACGCAACCATTAAAACGTATAAACAAAAAGTTTTATCCCATTAGCTGGGATGAAGCGCTAACCTCAATTAGCGATGAATTACAGGGAATTATTGAACAATGGGGAAGTAAAGCCGTAGGTGTTATTAGCAGTGCTCGAGCAACTAATGAGGACAATTATGCCGCACAAAAGTTTGCTCGTGCGGTATTGAAAACCAATAACATTGATCATTGTGCACGTATTTGTCATAGCCCAACCGTTGCTGGGTTAAAACAATCCTTAGGCTCAGGTGCAATGACCAATAGCGCAAAGGATATTTTTAGTACCGATTTAATACTGGTTTTTGGTGCAGACCCTACTGAAAATCATAGTATTCTTGGTGGTCATATAATACAAGCTCATTTACAAGGTACAAAACTCATTGTTGTTGACCCCAGAGTAACCCGTTTAGCTAAACTTTCTGATCATCACATGCAGCTAAAGCTGGGCAGCAATATTGCCCTTATTAATGCCCTGCTCCATGTTATTATTGAAGAAAATACTTATGATGAGAGTTTTGTAAAATCACGTTGTGAAGGGTTCGACTACTTAGCACAACACGTTAAAAAGATCACACCTGAATCAGTAGAAAATATCACAGGGGTAAGCGCTCAATTAATTCGTTTGGTTGCTAAGTTATATAGTCAATCAAAACGGGCAATGATCTTTTATGGCATGGGCATAACTCAATACATGAGTGGCACCAATAATGTCATTTCGTTAGCTAATTTAGCATTACTTTGTGGTCATATTGGCAAAGAAGGTACTGGAGTTAACCCACTTAGGGGGCAAAACAATGTACAAGGCGCATGTGATATGGGCTGTTTACCTAATGTTAATCCTGGTTATCAGAGTGTTGATGATAAAAATGTGCAAGAAAAATTCAGTCAGGCCTGGCATACGCAAATACCAACATCTCCAGGGTTAACTTCCCTAGGCATGACTAAGGCTGCCTTATCAGGTGAGTTTCGCGGATTATTACTTTTTGGCGAAGATCCCGTGGTAACCGATCCCGATCAAAATCAAGTTAAATCATCATTAAAAAATTTAGATCTATTGGTCGTAGCTGAGCTTACGTTAACTGAAACGGCCAAACTAGCGGACTTTGTTCTACCTGCAGCTTCCTTTGCCGAAAAAGAAGGAACGTTCACCAATTGCGAACGTCGAGTTCAGCGTTTAAATCAAGTTTTAGCTCCCGTTGGTCAAGCAAAAGGTGATTGGCAATGGCTCAAAGCATTAGCTAAGCAGATGGGATCGGACCAGTTAAATTGGTCAACAACTGAAGCGGTATTTAGTGAAATAGCGTCACTGACCCCAAGTTATCAAGCGATGACTTATCAAAAACTTGACGAAAATTATGGTTTACAATGGCCTTGCACCAATGAGAGCCCAAATGGGACAGCTATTTTACATACGACAAGTTTTCCAATCGGCAAAGCCCAATTAATTTCGGTATCTCATACTGATGTAGATGAAATGCCTGATAAAGATTATCCGCTACAGCTAACCACCAATCGACTGCACTTTCATTATGGTTGTGGCTCAATGACCCGAAATTCTCCCTTACTAGAAAGAGAAACGCCTGTAGGAATTTTATTTATTAACCCGGTTGATGCTAACCATCTTGAGATACATCATCAAGATGGTGTCAGTGTTAAGTCACGGCGAGGCTATTTAGAAACAAGAGCGATGTTAACCCAAGATGTTCCCGTCGGTTTGGTGAGCATGCCTTATCATTTTAAAGAAGCGCCATCAAATCAGCTAACAAATACCGCACAAGATCCTGTCACTAAGATGCCAGAATTAAAAGCTTGCGCGGTACTAGTTAAAGCACTAGGCGAAGGAGAAGTTCCAAAAACAATAGCGCAATTACAGCAGGAGTCATCGCATGAAAACTTACCTTATTGATGATCTGCAGATATTGCAGCTTCATTTAAGTCATTATTTTCAATTCAATCAGGTTATTAAAAATAGTGATGGGCAACCCAACTGGCAGCAGCTGCTCCCTAATGAAATTAAGCCTTTAATTGATGAAAAGCCACAAACATCAGCCAAGGGCTTCTTCTTTGCTGAACAAGAAAATTTACTCATTTTTAATGGTGAGTTTTTTCAAGAAACGCTACCTACACCTAAAGCATTTGTTTTATTTGGCATGCAAAGTTGTGATTTAACCGCAATTCACTATCAAGACCAATTTTTCAAGGACGACCCCTATTATCAAGCAAGGCGCCAACAATGCTTACTAGTTGGACTTGATTGTATAACACCTTGCAAAAATGGTTTTTGTCCAACAGTAAATGCCGGGCCTGGCGTCAGAGACAATTATGCTGATCTCATTTTACATCCATTAGGGGATCAACAATGGTTAGTGATTGAACAAAGTGATAAGGGTGTGCAAGCAATAAAAGGGTTAAGGCTAAAAGAAGCACGGAGCAACGCCTTAACAAAAAGAGAGGTTAACTTAACGCATTGTGAACAACTTTTCCCTGACGATAGTTATATAACCCAAGGTATAAAAAAAATAAACGCAGGTAATATACCTAATACGTTTTGGCAAAAAGTAGCCATACAGTGTCTGGGATGCTCGGGTTGTACCACACTCTGCCCTACTTGTTCTTGTTATGGTACTCGTACATTAAAGCAAGATAATAATCACTTTAGTCAACAACGCTTTTGGGATTCTTGTCTTTATGAGGGCTTTCAACGAGAGGCCAGCTTTAATAACCCCTCAGTTGACGCTGGCTCAAGGGTACACCGTTTTTGGCAGCATAAGTTTGGCGATGCTTATTTTACAGATTTTTCACGGTATGGTTGTGTTGGTTGTGGCCGCTGTGAAGAAACCTGTCCAGGTGTTATCGGTGTACATTCTGTAATGAAGCGTATTGAACAGGAGAATTTAGATGCTTAACCATATTCCTGATAGCATAGAGTTAGTCGATTATGTGGATGATGGTGAACAAGCTCGGCATTATCGTTTTCGGATATTACCTTCAAATAAAGGCAATATCGAAAAATATCAATTACAACCTAGCCAACAGCATCATTGGCAATATAACTGGGGAAAAGTACAACCGGGACAATTTTTTATGCTCAATGTACCCAGTTTAGGAGAAGCGCCATTTACCTTTACTGAAGCACCAAACAAGCAAGGTGAATTTCGTGCTTTTATCCGGAAAATGGGGCAAGTGACCTCACAATTATTTACCATGCAACCAGGCGATATTCTTGGTGCTAGAGGGCCTTTTGGCCGAGGTTGGCCATTAAATACAACCTCAAGCAACAATAATACCCTTGTTGTTGCAGGAGGTTGCGGCCTAGCCCCTTTGGTTACTCTGATTGACAATTTTGTTAATCGCTTGATAGCTCAACGAGCTATTAGTGTTCAAACAAATCAGGAGAGCATACAAGAAGAAAAGCAACAACTGGTATTGATTTATGGCGCTCGTAATAAAGGTGCCCAGCTTTTAACACCTGAACGTGCCCGCTGGCATGAACATATAAAGATATTCAATACCCTTGATGAATATGAGGAAAATAAAAGCGCAACCACGGTTCAGGGTAGCCCGTTAACTGTACTGCCCAAAGCCCTTGGTTTTTTCACAAGTCCACCTACAATAGCAATGTTATGTGGTCCAGAGATAATGATGAAAAGTGTTGCAACCTCTTTAACGGAATATGGGTTAGCAAGCAATACCATTTTCTTAGCCCTTGAACGTCGTATGCATTGTGCAGTAGGCCTGTGTGGCCATTGTTATATTAACAATCAATATGTATGTAAAAGTGGACCTACTTTTAGCTGGCAAGAATATCAGGAGCTTATCAATATCTCAGACTTCTCGACAAACTTTTCGTCAAATTAGAGGCTTATTAATTTGCTTTGGCTTTCAGCTAAGGCAATGTGTACACTAGCCCTAGCAACTGAATCTGGGTTTAATGAAATAGAGTCAATGCCACAGTCAACTAAAAACTCTGCAAATTCAGGATGATCTGAAGGAGCCTGGCCACAGATACCTACTTTGCAACCACTGTTATGAGCCACTTTAATAACCTGAGCGATCATACTTTTGACAGCATCGTTTCTAGCATCAAATAATGGTTTTAATTCAGTTGAATCTCGGTCGATACCCAACACAAGTTGAGTGAGATCATTACTACCAATAGAAAAACCATCAAAGCGCTGAGCAAACTCATCGGCCAGAATAATATTTGATGGAATTTCACACATCACATATACTTGTAAGCCGTTAACGCCACGCGTTAAATGCGCTTCATTCATTACAGCCAATACTTTGTCAGCTTCATCGGGCGTCCGACAAAAAGGAATCATCACGATGACATTATCAAAACCCATTTTCTCGCGTACTTTTACAATAGCCTGACATTCTAATATAAAAGCTTCACGATAAAGCTTATGGTAATAACGTGAAGCGCCACGTAAACCTAGCATAGGATTTTCCTCAGATAATTCAAAAAACTCACCAGCAAGTAAACCACGATATTCATTAGATTTAAAATCTGACATTCGAACAATTACGGGTTTAGGATATTGTGACGCAGCTATTTTACCCACGCCAAGTGCAAGTTTATCGACGAAATAGTCAGCCCCACTTTCATACCCTTGACATAAGTCACTAATTTTTTGGTTGACCTTGCTATCAGTTACTTTTTCCCTATGAAGTAATGCCATGGGATGAATACCAATTTCACTGGAAATTATAAATTCTATACGTGTTAAACCTATTCCAGCTACAGGCAAAGACCACCATTTAAATATACCGTCCGGCATAGCCGCATTGATCATGATGTCAGTTTGGGTTTTAGGTATGTCAGCTAAGTTGACTTCATTGGTTTCAAAAGCTAATGTTCCCTCATAAACAAACCCGTGCGAGCCTTGAGCACAACTTAAAGTGACTTCTTGATCATTATTCAGCACTTGGCTAGCAGTTGCACAACCAACAATGGCAGCAATTTTCAGCTCCCTACTGACGATAGCCGCATGACTAGTCGGGCCACCAGTATCGGTAATAATACCAGCAGCTTTTCGCATTAATGGTAACCAGTCAGGATCCGTTCTTTGAGTCACTAACATAGCGCCCTCTGGAAATTGGTCCACATCTTGGGGGTTTATTACTTTAAACACCTTTCCTGTTGCAATAGCACTGCCAACACTGGCACCCTCTACTAATATTCTTGATTTTCCTTTGAGTTTATAATCAACCAATACCGAATGATTTTTTTGTGACTCTACAGTTTCAGGTCGTGCTTGAACAATGTATAGCTGCCCTGACTCAGTGTCCTTTGCCCATTCAATATCCATGGCATTACCATAGTGCTGCTCTATTTTAACCCCCCAGTTGGCCAATTGCAGTATCTCTTGATCAGATAAAACGAAACTTATTCGCTCTTCATAACTCGTTGCCAGTGTTACCGTAGTTACATCATTTTCTATTTCAACTTGTTTATTATTAGTAGTAAAAAGCATTTTCACTAATTTACTCCCACATTTTTTTTCAATAATAGGCATGTACTTTTTTATATTGGGGCTAGTAAGGCCTTTATTGTCTGCTTTTTCTTCAGGTTTTTTATTCGAATTTAATAATGGTTTAAAGACCATAAACCGGTCAGGGGTAACGCTACCTTTTACAATCGTTTCACCTAAACCCCAGGCGCCATTGATCTCTACCACATCAGGAAAACCAGTTTCAGTATCTAGGGTAAACATAACGCCTGCTGCCTCAGAATTAATCATTTGCTGAACACCAACCGACAAGGCAACTTTCTCATGTTCAAAACCTTGCTTTTCTCGATAAATAATAGCTCTATCAGTATAAAGTGAAGCAAAACACTGTTTACATGCGTTGAGCAAAGGCTCAATACCGGTAATATTTAAATAGCTTTCTTGTTGCCCTGCAAAACTTGCTTGGGGTAAATCTTCTGCTGTGGCAGAGCTTCTGACTGCGACACTGGCAAAAAATGGCGTTGGGCTGCTTTTGTTTGTTTTAGTTAGCTTATCACTAAGACTTAGCTGTATGCTCTTCGATAAGGTTTGATAAGCATGAGTAATATCATCGCTTTGTTGCTTGGTAAAATCACCGTTAACAATTAAAGATCTAATAGCACGACCAGCATTTGCTAGGGTTTGTTGGCCTGACTCATAATGGGTAATATGATCTTTTATTTGACTATTTAGTTTATTTTGCTGTAAAAAGTCAATGAACATTTGAGCACTGGTTGCAAAGCCTATAGGTACCCGAATATCTGCTTCGCTCATGTTCGCTATCATTTCACCTAAGCTCGCATTTTTACCGCCTACTTGCTCAAGGTTGGCGAGACTTAATTGTTCGAACCAAAAAATAGTTTGTCCTGTTTTTTTTGATTGAATATTCATTGTCGTTCCTTATAGTGTTGAGTTTAACGACTTTACTTTATTAGTTAAAAAAGAGTTAAGATCAATATATGGCGATTAAAGCTTCGTATATTTATCTTTAGGCTGAAGAAAAGTGATGGCTTTATTGATAGTAATGAATTGGGAGTAATCTCTTTCATTAATTTTTATACCCGTTGATTTTTGTAATGCGGCTAAATAATTAATAAAGTCCATTGAGTCTAAATCGCACTCTTCTCTTATATCTTCATCGCTATCAATATCATTTTTTTTAATTTCAGGAGCCACCTCTTGTATGGCCTCAATAAGTAAACGCTCAAGATTTTCAGTATTCATAACTGCTCCGGATATTGTAACTTTTTAGCTAAACTATTGAGGAATTTAGCAGCTAACATGCCATCAACCACACGGTGGTCGGCACTTAAACACACAGTTAATTGCTCACCGACATTAATTTTTTCGCCATAAACTTGTGCTACTTTTTTTACTTTACCTAAACCAATAATAGCCACTTGTGGCGGATAAATAATACCAAAAACCCGGTCAGCACCCCGCTCACCCATATTGGTAATAGTAATTGAGGCGCCACTGAGTTCTGAGCTCCGTAAACGTTTCCCCGTTTCAAGCGATCTACTTCTCAACGTCATATCTCGCAAGGCTTGCATTATTTGGTGTAAAGATAACTGGTCAACATTTTGAATTAACGGAACGACAACCCCACCAGTTCTTAAGCTGATCACATTAGCTATATTGATTTCATTGACGGGTTCAAAACGATCTTTATGATAAAACCCGTTTAACCCTGGATATTTTGTCAATGTTATAGCTATCGCTTTAAGTAAAAGGGCAATGAGTAAAATTTGCTGTTGAGGGTCTTTATCTTGATTAGTTTGTTGTAACCATTGCTGCGCTTTGTTAATAGTAATATCTGAACTCAAATAAAAATGTGGTATATCTCTTTTAGATTGGCTCATTGCCTTAGCAATTGCGCTGCGCATGTTTGCTAACTTATCATCATTAGTGGTAAGAGAACCTTGGTTATTAGGCTCATTAATGAACGCTTCAATATCTTTTAATATCACCGCATCATTAAAGCCAGTACCCCTAACAATAGACAAATTTAATTGCTGCTCGTTCGCCATTTTACGGGCAATAGGTGATGCATTTACCGTATGGCGACTGGTATGTGTTTGAACGGCAGTTAAAGATTTTTGTTGAGGTTGATATAAATGTTGTTCAACTGATGCCATGCCGGGTTGATCAAAGTTCAACTTATCACTATGCTGCTTGGTTTTGCTCAATGGGTTTTGGTACCTTGGGTTTAAGGAGCTTGGCGCTGCTTCACTTTCTTTTAATCGAGCAAGAACTGTCCCCACAGGAACATTTTTCAATGGCTGTACTAGTAGTTGAGTAATGGTACCGTCTTGATACACTTCCATATCAATGGCACCTTTTTGTGTTTCAAGCACCGCGATGACATCACCATGTTTGACTTTATCACCGACTTTAATTAACCACTCAACTAACATACCCTCGGTCATATCAGACCCTAATGAAGGCATGGTAATATCTATAGATTTAGTCATTATTAGTTTCCATCGACTTCCCTTTTAACAAAGCGATTAACTGAACTTTACCCTGAGTTTAGCGAGTCTTTTACAGTTCTGTGTTAAGTAAACGTTGCACACAATTAACTATTTGGTCTACCTGAGGTAAAGCGGCGTGTTCAAGATGTTTTGGATAAGGAATAGGCACTTCTTGAGTACAAATTCTTTGCACAGGCGCATCTAAAGTCCAAAACGCCTGCTCCATAATAATGGCACTGAGTTCACCCGCTAAACTACCTGTTTTCCAGCCTTCATCAATAATAATTGCGCGATGTGTTTTCTCAACACTTGCTATAATTGTTGCCTTGTCTAAAGGACGTAAGCAACGCAAATCAACAACTTCAACCTTAATATTTAGCACTTCAAGCGCTGATGCTGCCTTTAATACTTTAGGCAAGCTGCCACCGTAAGTTATTAAGGTGATATCGGTCCCTTGCTTACGTATTATCGCTTTTTCCATATCGGCTTCAGGCCCATCTAAAACATCACCTTGGGTATTTAATAACATCACATGTTCGAAAATAAGCACTGGGTCGGGGTCTTGTAATGCTTGTAGCAGCATATAACGAGCATCGTTTTGTGTGGCAGGGCTTAACACTTTTAAACCAGGAATATGGGCGTATAAATTTTCCCAACTATGTGAATGTTGCGCGGCCAATTGTAAACCCGCGCCACACGCCATACGAATTACAAGAGGTACATTGAATTGGCCACCAGACATATGCCGTAAGGTAGCCGCGCTATTAACAATTTGATCCATCGCCAACAAGCTAAAATTGACGGTCATCACTTCAACTATAGGCTTCATACCGCCTAATGCCGCGCCAATACCTACACCAACAAAACCAGATTCACACAAGGGTGTATCAATTATCCGTTGATCGCCATATTGGGCTAATAGCCCCTTAGTAACGCCGTAACAACCGCCATAATGACCAACATCTTCACCCATCAAAAAAACACGCTCATCTTCGTTCAGACTTTGTATAATACCGGCTCGCAGAGCGTCTCGGTAAGTCATAGAGTCGCTGTTAGTTTTTTGTGTATTCATCCATACCTCCCTGCCCAGTTTTAATATTTACTTCATGTTTTTTTGGCTATAAACGTCTTTACACAGATCTTCGACAGCTTGTAACTGTCCTAGCTCGGCAAACGCAATTGCATCGAGTATTTCATTTTTTATTTCCAACTCAATATCACTAAATTCATTACCATTAAGTTGATAATTTTTCCTTAACCAATGCTTTAATTTGATCACTGGACCATGTTTTTGCCACTTCTGTACTTCTTCTTTGTCGCGATAAAGCTGTCCATCAAAACTAGAATGACCACGAAAACGATAACTTTGACACTCTAAAAAGTAGGGTTGGCCAAGAGTTTTAATGGTATCAACCGCCTTAATTGCTGCAGCCTCAACATTGACGACATTCATCCCATCTACTTGCTCGGCACTCATACCATAGCTCTTTGCTTTCTTTGCTATATTAATCTCTGATTCAGAGAAGGCTAAGGCTGTTCCCATCGCATAACCATTATTTTCACAGACAAATAGCACAGGTAATTGCCAAAGTACGGCGAGATTCATTGCTTCATGAAACTCGCCTTCGGCAACGGCACCCTCACCAAAAAAACAAACAGTGATAGCTTTTGTTGCTTGCATTTTATTTGCCATTGCTAAACCTGCAGCTAAGGGTAAACCACCACCGACAATGGCATTACCACCATAAAAGTTATTATGTTTATCAAATAAATGCATAGAACCCCCACGCCCTTTACTGCAGCCATTAGTGCGTCCGTACATTTCAGCAAGTACTGATTTCATTGATAAACCTCGGGCAAGTGCATGACCATGTTCACGGTAAGTTGCCACTATTTGATCTTCTGCTGATAGCGCCGCCATTACACCCACAGCGATAGCCTCTTCGCCAATATAAAGATGTAAAAAGCCGCGTATTTTTTCTTGTGTATACAGTTCAGCACATTTTTCTTCAAAAAGTCGAATGCTTAACATTTGTTTTAACTTCTCGAGCAAATGGGCTTTATCAAGGTGTAGTTTATCGTTCATTTTTCATCACTTTCTAAGGTGGAAATGTCGCCTTCCGGTAAATGCAGTTCTCGTGCTTTTAATAATCGACGCATTATTTTTCCACTACGGGTTTTAGGTAGGTTCTGTCTAAATATTATTTCTTTAGGGGCAACCGTTGCACCTAATCTTTGACGGGCAAAACCTTTTAATTCTTTTTGTAAAGCGGCTAGTGTAGAATCGTTATGCGCTACTTCTGATTTTAATGTGACATAAGCTTTCACTATCTCTCCAGCAATATCGTCGGGTACGCCAATAACCGCAACCTCAACCACTGATTCATGCTCCATAAGAACACTTTCAACTTCAAACGGTCCAATTAAATGGCCAGACGATTTAATCAAATCATCTGCACGGCCAACAAACCAGTAATAACCTTGTGAGTCTCGTTTAGCTAAATCCCCTGTTAAGTACCAACCGTCTTGAAAACATTGTTGATATTTATCTTCACGATGCAAATACCCTCGAAACATAGAGGGCCAGCCCTGTTTTAATGCCAGCTCGCCAATTTCCATGTTTTTGTTTATTATTTCAACGTGACCTTGTTTATTATGTTTGACTATAGCGGCGGTGATGCCAGGTAGTGGTAACCCCATAGAACCTGGTTTTATTGGTTGGCTAGCCAGATTAGCTATCATTATTGCGCCGGTTTCTGTTTGCCACCAGTTATCGTGAAACGGTAAGCCAAGCACTTTGTCACTCCATCTTACCGCCTCTGCATTTAAAGGTTCTCCAACACTGGCGATAAACCTTAATGTTGATAAATCATAATGGTCCCGAATTTCAGTCCCTACTCTCATTAACATACGAATAGCTGTTGGAGCGGTATACCACACGGTTATTTTTTGTTGCTGTATAATTTGGTACCAACGCTCGGCATCAAATTCAGCTTCATCAACAATCATAGTCACCCCAAGACAAAGTGGAGCGATAATCCCGTACGAAGTACCAGTTACCCAACCAGGGTCGGCTGTACACCAATAAATGTCGTCTTGCTTTAAATTTAAAGCATACTTTGCTGAAGATTGATGTGCTAACACCGCTTGATGCACATGCATAACACCTTTAGGTTTACCTGTGGTTCCACTAGTAAAATGCAATAAAGACAAATCTTCACCATGGCTTTGAATACATGGGTACCTTGAGTCTGCATTGGCGAGTAGTTCGGCTAATACAAAACAATTTTGGCCTAAATGTCGTGGTTTAACATCAGTCTCATTAAAATGTTCAGGGCTATCAACAAATAAAACCACTTTAAGGTTGGTCAACTCATGATCCCAATGACTTATTTTTTTTCTGTATAAATTAATGGTGGTGATTAAAACATTAGCCTCACCAATTTCCATGCGAGAACGAATAGGTTCGGGGCCAAAAGCGGAAAATAACGGTGTAAAGACCCCGCCAAACTTTAGTGTCCCTAACGCAGAGATATAAAGTAGGGGTACTCTGTTAACCAAACTAAAGACACGTACACCTTTGCCAAAGCCAAGTTTAGCTAACACACTGGCAAAGCAACTCGTTTGCTCGGCTAAATCATGGTAACTAAAATCAATTTGTTGTTCATGCTGACCTAGCCAACGTAGTGCAATTTTATGTTCAATGGCCGTATTTAAATGCTTATCAATGGCTTGATAAGCAATATTAAGGTTTTGATTAGGATTTATATTCCAATTAAATTCATCACAAGCCTGTTGATAATCGCTTAGGTTTACACTGTCTTGGGGGGGTAACTTTTTAAGAATTATATTTTCAAACATAAACAAATATTCTATTAAATAAACACAGAAAAAGTATAGTGTTTATTGAATTCATTACTTTGGACTTTACTGATTTATATCAGATATAAATACAATAATGACTTAATGACTGCTCTATTAATTTTGTCTGCTATTATTTTGTATTTTACACTCTGATTTTAAAAAGGTTTATAATTGATATAGTATTAAATTTTGTAAATAAACTTAAAGAAAAAGAGTAAAAAAAAAAGAGTAAAAAAAAAAGAGTTCAACAGATGAAATGACACTTGAAAACTCAGAGAAGATAAAGTAAAAAGCATTGGCGTATAAACTATAGTAATTTAATATCAACAAGTTAAAGTTAAAATCCTTATAATAACAAAGAGGTATACAGTATCAAAACAAAGTGATGCAGGCTGCTTGTTAAGAAATATTCCAAGGGTTAATGAACAAGTGATCCGTTAAACGCTGTCGTCTGAAAGTAAGGTTATAAACTACACTAAAGTAAATGACTCGAGCTGGTAATTATTATGTTTTATTGGCGTTTATTTATCATTATCTTATCTTTGCTCACTGCACCGTATGGCATAGCACAAATGGGCTCTGTAGAGAAAAACCTCAAATTTACAGTGCCTGTACTCACCATTAATAGTGCTATTGGCCCAGCCGTAAGCGAATATATTATTGCCGAAATTAACAAGGCAAATGATGCAGCAAACACCCCACTAATCATAATCACTTTAGATACCCCCGGAGGGTTAAGTTCAAGTCTTAGAGAAATAAACCAACGCATTTTAAATTCACGTATTCCGATCGCTTGTTTGGTTTATCCACAAGGCGCACGAGCAGCTAGCGCAGGAACTTACCTATTATATGCTTGCCATTATGCAGCAATGGCGCCAGCCACAACTATGGGTGCAGCAACACCCGTTAATATAGCTACTCCTGCTTCTACCCCGAATGATGCTAACGAAAAAAACAAATCAGCTTCGGCAATGGAAAAAAAAGTACTCAATGATGCAATCGCTTATATTCGCTCACTAGCACAGTTACGCAAGAGAAATGAGGGATGGGCTCAATTAGCGGTTTCAGAAGCTGCAACACTGACTGCAAAAGAAGCCCTTAAAAATAATGTCATCAATTACATTACTCCTAATCCACAAAATCTTTTAGCGACACTCATTCAAGCCGATGAATTAACCATTGGCTTAGAGGTTGTGAATTTAGAAAACACCCAATTAAAGACTATTGCCCCAGATTGGCGTAATCGCTTTATTACCACAATAACGGATCCCAATATCGCTTATATATTAATGTTAATTGGTATTTATGGTCTAGTCTTGGAATTTTATAGCCCTGGTATAGGCGTCGCTGGGATCACCGGTATTATTTCGTTACTTGTTGCTCTTTATGCCTTTCAACTTTTACCCTTGAGTTTTTCAGGGATGGCCTTGATCTTGTTTGGCATTGGTTTACTGGTTGCTGAGTCTATCATGCCAAGTTTTGGCATATTTGGCATTGGTGGAACCATTGCTTTTGTTTTCGGTTCAATATTGTTAATTGATACACAAAACCCTCATTTTCTTATTTCATTGCCTCTAATTACCGCCTTTGCATTTGTATCGGTACTTTTTTTTGTTGTTTCGTTGGGGATTATCTGGCGAAAAAGAAAAGCAAGAATAGTATCAGGGCAAGAAGAACTGATCGGCGCTACTGCTATTGCTGAAGCTAATTTCACCGACAAAGGCTTTGTTATTTTTAATGGTGAGCGTTGGGCCGCTTTATTCATTGACCCCGTTAAAAAAGGCCAAAAAGTTAAAATAGATACTATAAACGGTTTAGTTTTAACCACTTCACCAATCCAAAAAGAGGAGCTTAGCCATGGAATTTCTACTTAATAATCAACATTTTTTTCCAAGTTTTGTTATCGTGATAGTCGTTGTCTTATTGTTAAGTGCCTTTAGAATTTTACGAGAATACGAGCGTGCCGTGGTTTTTCTGCTGGGTCGCTTTGATAAAATTAAAGGCCCGGGCTTAATCATTATTATTCCTTTCATTCAGCAGATGGTGCGCGTTGATTTACGTACTGTGGTAATGGATGTTCCAAGCCAAGACGTTATTAGCCGTGATAATGTTTCTGTGCGAGTAAATGCAGTGATATATTTTCGGGTGATTGACGCACAAAAAGCTATTATTAATGTTGAAAATTACCTGCAAGCCACCTCTCAATTAGCCCAAACGACACTTCGTTCGGTATTGGGCCAGCATGAATTAGATGAAATGTTAGCGAGTAGAGAAGCGCTCAATATTGATATCCAAGAAATTTTAGATGCGCGAACCGATGGCTGGGGCATTAAAGTATCTAACGTTGAAATAAAACATATTGACCTTAATGAAACGATGATCAGGGCAATAGCGAAACAAGCAGAAGCTGAAAGAACCCGACGAGCAAAAGTGATACATGCTATGGGTGAAACAGAAGCGGCTAAAAAACTAGGGGAAGCTGCCAATCAGTTAAGTGCTGAGCCTAATGCGTTAATGCTTCGTTATTTACAAACACTCACCGAAATTGCCAGTGAAAAGAACTCTACGATTCTTTTTCCATTACCGTTGGAATTATTAAAAGGTTTGTTTGACCATTCACAAAAGAGTAAGAATGATTAAGGTCGTGCAATAACTCTTTTTAAATTCAACAATTTCAATGTGTATTTTGCCATACATTAAAATGTTTAGGATTTTTTCAATTCAACCAAGTAAAAATACCCTTTAAAATCAGATTATTAAAGCCACTTTATTATGCATATCAAATCTAGCGTTTTCCTTAAACATTTACACACATAAAATTTGTTTCAATTGCTAACTTTATTTGTTAAAACATCGATGTTAATTTTACATTTTTATAACGATGTTCTACTTTAAAAGTGATCGTAATTTTAATAAAAATTCATATAATATATAAAGGAATAAAAGTATGTCAATTTTGGTTAGAAAAAAACACCTCCTCGCCCTGAGTATTACCGCCGCTTTGTTAACCGCGCCAAGTGTTAGCCTTTTTGCTGCCGAAGGAGTTGAAGAAGTTGAACGAATAGAAGTTACCGGCTCACATATTACTCGAAATGATATGGCGGGTCCTTCCCCTTTAACATCCTTGAGTGCAAAAGACATTGAAAACGCTGGTGTAACTGATTTAATCGGGTTGTTCACAAAACTACCTATTTCTGGCCAAGGTACATTTTCGACACAAGCAAACAGTAGTGATGATACTGCCAATGGTGGTTCAAGCGTCTCATTACGTGGCTTAGGTGCAGACTCAACACTCATTCTTATTAATGGTCGTCGTGTCTCAGTATCGCCATTTGCCAAAAATATTGATACCGCCTTTGTTGATATCAATAATATTCCATTAGCAGCCATTAAACGCGTTGATATTTTAAAAGACGGAGCATCCGCTACTTATGGTTCTGATGCGATAGCCGGTGTTATCAATGTTATTTTAAAAGATGACTTTGATGGTGCTGAAATCAGTGCTAAATATGGCGATACCGCAGACGGTGGTGGTGAAGAAAAAAATATCAGCATGGTTTGGGGTAACCAAACAGATAAAACGAGTCATACTTTTGTGTTAGATTATTTTTCTCGAGAAGAAGTACTTTATGGTGACCGTGACTATTCAAGTACATCAAATCAAGTTGGCCGTACAGGCCTTCCATATGCCGATGACTTTAGAAGTTCTGCGGGTATTCCGGGGACTATCGCTTTAGCTGCTGACTCAACAAACAGATTACCTGATACCTTTGGTAATGATGTCTGTGCAGCAGAAGATATTGTAGGAACTTTATGTCGCTATGATTATGCGCCTGTGATGACAATGATCCCAGCAACCGAACGAATTAGTTTTAATTATATGGGAAATTATGAAATTAATAATAGTTTGGAAGCCTTTGTAGAGTTAAATGGTCAAAATGCAAAAACCACTATCCGTGGTGCTGGTAGCCCAAGCTTTAATGAATTATTTATGGCGGGTGATAATCCAAACCACCCAATGGCAAATTTACCTAATCATGAATATTATCAACAAGATTTAACCATGCGCCGAAGAATGGTTGATATTGGTAACCGTGAAAAAAATGTTGATTCAAATTATTACCGCACCATTTTAGGATTAAAAGGAGTGATTGATAATGAATGGCACTGGGAAGGAGCTTATAGTTATATTAAAAGCAGTGCTGTAGAGCGAGGCGTCGATGGTTTCCCTAATTCAAGGCGGGTTCAAGAAGCCATAGATAACGGTTCATGGAACCCTTTTGAGCCATCTTCAAATAGTCAAGAAGCACTTGACTACATTGAAACACAAACCACACGTATTGGTAAATCTACTAATAAATCCCTTGATTTTAAAATATCAGGTCCGGTTATGGAGCTCAGTCATGGTGATTTAATGGTTGCAGTAGGTGCTGAGTATCGTGAAGAAAGTATCAGTGATAATCCTGATGATCAATTTTTACGAGGTGAAGTCTTTGGTACTGAAGCTACCAGAGCAAGTGGCCAACGAGATAACACAGCCATATTTGGTGAGCTAGGCCTGCCTTTGCTTGATACTTTAGAGGTACAACTTGCCGTACGTCATGAAGACTATAGTGATTTTGGTACAACAACCGACCCTAAAGTTGCCTTTATTTGGAACCCCAGTGAAAGTTTGTCTTTGCGGGGATCAATTGGCACCGCTTTTAGAGCGCCCTCTTTACATCAAATAGGTTTAGGTAGTACTGATGAATCTCCTACTTTAGTCGATAACGTACGCTGTGATGCTGTTGGAAACATAAATAAAGCGTGTGACCCTCAAGAGTATACGGCAATATTAACGGGAAATGAGGACTTAGGCCCTGAAGAGTCAACCAGTTACAATGTTGGCGTTATTTACCAATTAACTGAGAATATTGATTTTTCACTAGATTATTATAACTATGACATTGAAAATGTTATCACTAAAGATACTCAATATAAATTTGATACTCAGGGTAATGACCCACTTGTCGTTGAGAGGCTACCGAGTAATATTGCTAACGATCCCGGTGAGGTTGTCCGCATTTTCGATAAATATGAAAATGTTGGTAATATTCAAACATCAGGTTTAGATTTTGATATCGGTTATAACCTTCAAAATACTGAGTTAGGTGATTTTAAATTTACTTATGTCCTAAATTATGTATTGGAATATGAAGATATTCGACCAAATTCAGATGGTTCAACTCGTGTTGATACCCAAGAAGGTGATTTTAAACAACCTGAATTTCGTTGGACTTTTTCAACGTCATGGATAAAAGAAGATTGGAACGCCAATTTAGCTATTAATTATGTGTCTGAATTTAAACAAGATGACTCAGTACGAATTCAAGGTGATGGTACTATCTTACCTGATATAAAGGCTATGACTACCGTTGACACCACAGTTAACTATATCGGTCTAGAAGATACCACGTTAACACTCGGTGCCACTAACTTGTTTAACGAAAAACCACCGTACAGCTATCATGATTTTATGGGTTATGTCACCGATACACATAATGGTCAAGGCCGTTTCGTTTATTTGAAAGCGACTTATAGTTTTTAGTAGTAGGTCAACTATTAACAATAATTAAAAAAGCCGCGGTTAGCGGCTTTTTTAATTATTGTTAACTGATGTTCACATACTTTTCATTAAATGATATTAAATATAAAAGCAGTGGAATGATTTTTTCAACTTGCGACAATTCAATCAACATCTTGATTTACTTCACCTTTAAATAACCACATCATTATTTTAACTATAAAACCCTACATTATCATCGTGTTATAGGCACCCGACCATCACTCTCGATAAAAGAATATCGACATCAGTTGCGAATAAATTTATTGACAATTATTTATTTAAATCCAATCCTTTGGCATGGGATTTGCTATTAAAATTAATTTAGTATAATGTATATAAAATATTTATTGAGTTGTTGAGTTGTTAAACGGCATTTGTATTACTGCGGGTTTGTTCTACTTGATTAAATTTTATTGGTAAGGGGATTATAGTTTATAGCAGGAAATTTAGCTTTAATAGCTGAGCAAGTAATGGATTACAGATCAAGTAAATAAAGAACTTAACTTTGAGTACCATTCGAAAAGTGGCATCAAAAATTTAGTCACGCTAGTCACACTAGTTTTACTATCGAATAAAGAGTTAAGTGTCGTAACAAACTGTTTGAAGGATATATATTGTAATGATGAAATTTAACATTAATGTTATCGCCCTTGTATCGGTAATTTTTACCAGTTTTAGTGGTATAGCTGCTACCACTGATACTGTTGTGATCACAGCTACCGTGCAACCTATAATGTCAATTGGAATTGCTGGTGGCACTCCAAGCTTTAATATTACCCCTGAGACAGCTATTACCGATCAAAATTTGGGTACCATCACCATCAACTCGAATATTGCTAATGGTTATGATGTTACCTTGACAGCTGCAAACTCAGCAGGGCTGAGAAATAGTGCTCCCGATGAAACTATTGCTTATACAGTCAAATACCAAGGTGGCAGTGCTATCACATTATCCACAAGTGCAACTAATGTTGAAAACGTAACCACACAAACGGTCGGAGCTGAAGGAAGGTCATTAACTCTTAGCATAACGGGGCTTGAGAGTAAGGGGAGATCGGCAGAAGCATTTACCGATACAATTACAATAGCTATTATAACCAAATAGCTGATAAGTTAATAATACATATCATAGACTCGCTGCTCTAAGAAAATCGATCTCTATTTAATTAATACAGTGATGCGAGTCATAGAGGAAGTCAATGCGGACATACCATCAGTTGTTATCACAATCAAAAACATCTGTTATTGATATTTTATTTGGCTTGATATTTACCATATTATTAACGTCCTCTAAGGTACATGCAGGCATAAGCGTTAGTCCGCTTTCTGCAACATTAAACCTTAAAGATGGGCGAACTCATCTACTAACAGTAAGTAACACTAATCCAAGCCAGCCGGTAGCTATAAGAGTTAAGGCACTCGCTTGGCAACTCGATCAACAAGGCAAAGATATTCGTCGCCCCACCAATGATTTAGTTTTTTTCCCAATGCAGTTTATTTTACCTGGGGGAGCTAGACGTGCCATTAGAATTGGCCCACGAGATCATATTGCTCCAGCGCTTGAGCTAAGTTACCGCGTGATGGTGCAAGAAGTACCCGTTGATTTACAAGGTAAAAACCAAGTTCATACAGGTGTCAAGCTTATCACATCTTATGCAACGGCTTTTTATATTGCACCAAATAAACCCCAGTCAAAACTGGCTATTACAAAAACAACAGTAAACCAAAAACAGCTTAATTTCACCCTGATAAATAGCGGTAATGCTCATACTCACCTGCGAAAATTATCAATAATGATATTACAAGGTGATCTGGAATATCTCATTGATGACCCTCAAGCATTAAAAAGCATATATAACGAAAATCTGCTGTCGAAGGCACAACGACATTTTACATATTTTTGGCCTGAGGCTTTACGTAAATCTATTGATATGCAAGCACCAATGGTATTAACATTAACAGTTAACTGCGAGTCTTGCGGAGGTATACCTACCGTTCTTAATGCTAATATTCCTTAGTTATAGGCACTCATTAATGGTATTACCTAGACACCGCCCCTTTATTTCATTATTAAGTCGATTATTGCTGTTATCGATAATATTGCCAGAATATGCTAATGCCATACAAACGATGCCTGTTGATACTAGCGAGAACAAACCAACAAAAAATCATGCTTTATGGCATAAATTCAATCGTCCAGTTGATACAAGGCCAGCCAGCCAGGAAGTCATCGTTCCCATATATATCAATGGACAATTACTAGGGGAAATTCATGCCATCATTGCTGACAATCCGACACACAGTACTATTATCCTTGAGACGTTAAATAAATTCCTTACTCCCTTTATGACTGCCCGTCTATCGAGACAAATAAAAACACGTTCAATGCATTCAAAAACAATAAATTTCAAAGAGTTATCTGATATTGGCTTGCAACTAACATTTGATGCCGAGAATATTATATTACGTGTTAGCTTAGATCCTATTATCCGCAAGCCCCAACGATATAATCTACACACGCATCAACAACAACAAGAAAGCACTAATACCACTCCCAATGCTAAGGTTAGTGGTGCGTTAGATTATTTTATCTCCGGCGGCTGGATTAATGATAAAAAACAGCCGGTTAAAGTAGAATTCGATGGCCATATCAATATCAAGAGCTGGGTGTTGCAAAACCGTCATAGTTATCTAACAGATCAAAGAAATCATTGGCAACGCCGTCAGACTTTATTAACACACGATTGGCCAGATAAATTGACTAGACTAAGTGTTGGCGATTTAAATCCTCCAAGAGTCGGTTTTATGGGCAGTCGCCAAGTTTCAGGGTTATCATATGGCACATTATTCGAATTACAGCCTCAATTAGTTAATTACCCCATTTCCGAAGAAGATTTTTATCTTGAGCAAGACGCCAGAGTAGAGGTTTTTATCGACAATCAACTCATTAGTAGACGCAATTTAACTGCAGGGCGGCATAATATTTATGATCTTCCACTCATTGATGGCGTCAACCAAGTAGAACTAAAGATCACTGACGCGCTAGGTCGTCAACAAACGTTACGTTTTTTCGAAACACAAGACCAAAGATTATTGCTTCCAGGTCTGAGCAAATATTCTATATCATTTGGAGTACCCAGAAGTACTGGAAATCAAGGCATAGAATATAATAATGACAACCCTATGCTATCAGCATTTTATCGTTATGGTTGGTATGAAGATATTACCGTAGGTAGTTGGTTAGAATTGAGTAAAGATATACTGGGGCTAGGAATAACCGGTATAAGTAATCAAGTCTATGGTGCTTTAACCGGCGAATTTGCCCTGAGCAACAGTAATGGTTTAGTAGGTCAAGCCATTCGCTTAGGCTATCGCTATCGAACGCGACAATGGACCTTTGATACCGAATGGAGTTGGCAAGATGCAGATTTTGCCACACTTGGCCAAACTCCAGAAGCGAAGAATCCACATAATAATGTACGTTTTGGCATAACCTTACCTAAAATAGGTCAATGGTCGAGCAACATCTCCATTAGTCATAGCAGACAATGGCAAGGTAATAATAAATCGTCTAAACGGTTAACCTTTAGCCGAACCTTTGCGAAAGACTGGCGTTTGTCGGTAAATATTTCCCATTTTAATGCCCTGTCAGAGCAAGAGTCTTTCATGGGTTTGCAGTTTTATTGGAATCCTATGGGTAGCAGACATCAAGCTAATGGTAGCTATAGCAGCAATAAAAAAGGCAGTAGTGCTGATTATAGTTACCGCCGTGAGGGTGAATTAGGCATGGATTTTAGGGCCGGATTACAAGATAACATTAGTGAAAACCAACAACGAGCTGACATCAATTATGTTTCTCCAAAAGTAACCAGTAGAGTAAGCTTCAACCACGAAAGGTCGTCAACAGCTATTTCCAAAAACACACAGAGATTTACATTGGGCTCTGCCGTTGCCTTTGCCGATGGTCACTGGGCGACAAGCCGACCATTACGTGGCCAACCTTTTGCTATATTTTCTGGCAAGTCTAACCTGTTAAATACCAAAATTGGCATCACTCGTGGCGGAGGGATAACGCCAACGGCTTTCTTAAATGGAGCAGAAAATACGAGCATAATGCCAGGCCTTAGTGCTTACTACGCTAACCAACTCAATCTTGACCTTCAAGATGTTCCAATGGAAATGCAAATACGCCAAGAACAATTCAATGTAAAACCAGCATACCGCAGTGCGGTAGTGCTTGAAGTAGGTGCAGAAGGAGGCGTTTATGTAACAACAACCTTACTCGGCCCCTTAGGTCAGCCTATAATCCATAAAGTTGTCAACATACTGCCAATGTCTGGCGTATCCCCTATATTATCTTTTACCGACGAAGCAGGTTTAACCCTAATAGAAGGATTAGCCGCAGGTAATTATGATATTTTGGTGCCTGGCACGATAGATTTAACAGCAACATTCTCGATACCTGAAGGCATTCAAGGCAGGCTGTCGCTAAGCCCAATAACACTCACCGAAAGGTAAAATACAAATGATAATTACCCATTCTAATTTGCGTCCACTATTGTTTATACTACCTGTTTTTTTGTTATGTTTAGTTATATCTCCTTTGGCTTTGGCATCAGTCAATGTCAGTATATCGTCAGCAGGTGGTTTCAATATTACGCCTAACGATGCCTTAATTAACCAAGCTGTTGGTACTATTACTATTAACGCCGATGAAAATTATAACCTTACATTAAAAGATGATAGCAACGGATTATTGGTAAACGGCAGCAATAATATGGCTTATACCGTAAGTTACAATAGTGCTGCTAATATTACCCTATCAACCAATCCAATCAGTGTCGAAACAGGCACTAATGTCACTGGAGGTAGTCGCTCCTTGTCAGTATCTATTTCAGCAGCAGCCAGTAAAGGAGTTCCAGCAGGAGCATACAGCGCTAATGTTATTGTTGAAATACTTGCCCAATAATCTATCGATAACCGATTAACGCTACTTTAAATCCCCCACGACTAATTATTATCGATGTTCAAACGTTAGCTTATAGTTTTGGGGCATATCTTATTACTACGTTTACCACTCTTTAGGTTTTTTATAACAGCTTTTAATGTGTCCATTTTCACTATTTTTGTTAAATTAAATTGATTGACTAAACCTTTTGAGCTAATCATCATTAAACTAATTAAGAAACTAATATCCTAAATAGCCTATGGTGTTCCCTACTCTCATTATTTTCAAGGATATCTAAGATTGTAAACAAACCGTAATACTTGAGTTATATTTATAAAGCGATTAACATTAAAACAATAACTATTAGTCGTTGAATGCAAAATAATGACTATGTTATACTCCTTGTTAATACATGTATGAAAAAAATAAAATCTTTATAAGATTCTATTTCTTATCTACCCAAACTACCCTCTGTAAAGCTCACTATAAATTTTATGATGTCACTTTTAAAAAATGTCAACCTTTATGCTCCTCAGCCTATGGGGCAAAAAGATGTACTTATTGTTGGCGGAAAAATAGCTAAAATACTCACCTGTTCTGAACGTCATCAAATACCGGGAGATTGGCCCGTTGAAATTATTGATTTTAATGGCGCTACATTAATTCCAGGTTTTATTGATAGTCATGCCCATATTACTGGCGGTGGTGGCGAAGCAGGTTTTTCTACTCAAGTACCTCCCGTACCGTTAACAGATTTTACCCACGCAGGCGTTACTACTGTCGTTGGACTTTTAGGCACTGACGATACTACCCGTAGTATTGAAAGTTTAGTCAGCCGTGTTTATGGCTTGCGAGAAGAAGGTTTGTCAGCGTATTGTTGGACAGGCGGATATCATTATCCATTAACAACATTGACCGGTACGGCAAAAAAAGATATTACTTTTTTAGAGCCCGTGATCGGCATTGGTGAATTTGCCATTAGCGATCACCGCTCAAGCCAACCAACATTTGAAGAAGTAATAAAGCTGGCGAGTGAAGCCCATGTTGCTGGTTTACTTACCGGAAAAGCTGGCATTATTCATTTTCATTTGGGTGATGGTGACCGTAAATTACAATTGATAGAGCGAGCGATTAGTGAAACTGAAATTCCAGCCCGGGTATTTAACCCAACACACGTCAATAGAAATAAACCTTTATTTGAAGACAGTTGTCAATTATTAACACTAGGCTGCTATATCGACATAACAGCCTTTCCAAAAGGAACCGCTGACCCAGGCCTTGAAGCATACGACGCTATCGCCATTGCCGTAGAAAATAAACTAGCTTTAGAAAAAATTACAGTTAGCTCAGACGGAGGAGGATGCTTACCTTGCTTTGATGGCCAAGGCGAGCTCCTACATATGGATTTTGGCCGAGCCAGTACATTACTAGAAACGTTACAAGAAACGTTGAATTTAGGCATAGCACTGGAAAAAGTACTGCCGATGTTCACCCAGAACGTAGCCAACCTTTTGCGTTTTAAAACAAAAGGTCAAATAGCCGCTAATTTCGACGCAGATTTGGTGGTACTAAACAAACAATTTGAAATCACTGATGTTATGGCCAAAGGTGTTTGGCATAAACGCGATAACCAAACAGTGATTTGTGGAACTTTTGAATAGAGGTAAATATGTGTCCAGCTAAAACGGTTAATGGTCAACAACGTGGTTTTGTTATTCCTATTGGTGGAGCAGAAGAGCGTATTGACGATCCAATAATTTTACAACGTTTCGTTGAATTATGTGGCGGTGATAATGCTAATATCGTTATTATTCCTACCGCCTCACAACTTGAAGAAACAGGTCCTAATTATGAAAAAACATTTTCAGATTTAGGCGCAAAAGTCGCTTTATCTCTTAATATAAATACAAGAGAAGATGCGCAACGTACAGATTATATTGAGATTTTAGAAAATGCGACGGGTATTTTTATGACCGGTGGTAACCAACTTCGCTTATCTACCATTATCGGTGGCACCGCTGTGGCACAAAGTATTCGACGATTAAATGCTGTAGGGGTGCATGTTGCCGGTACCTCGGCTGGTGCGGCGATCATGCCTGAACATATGATTGCTGGTGGCGCTACAGGCGCACTACCAAACGAACAAGGCGTTACTTTTGCACCGGGTTTGGGGCTATTAAGTAAGGTTATATTAGATCAACCCTTTAGCCAACGTAACCGCTTAGGTCGATTGCTGTCAGCTGTTTCTTATAATCCTTTTGCCTCAGGCTTAGGTATTTGTGAAAACACCGCTGCATTTATTGGCCCCGACAGTGTATTAGAAGTTGTTGGCAATGGTAGCATTACTGTTGTTGACCCTTCTGAACTTCAACACAGTTCAATGGCTGAAGCGCGCCGTGGTGACTCTATTACATTAATAGGTATAAAATTACACATGTTAGCTCAAGGCGCTAAGTATTGTTTAAATACCCGAGTTGCTTCACCAAAATAACTAAAGTTAATAAAATAACCCATTGTTTTCATTATACTAAAAACCAATATGGCAACGTCATCTTGGTTTTTTTTTAGCCCCACCTTAATGTTTAATTTTCCCTTATAAAAGAAGTTGAACATTATTGTTTTGCATTTTAAAAAAGTCGTGGTATCTTTTTTAATACTTTTAAGTTTTATCAGCATATAAGTCGTATTTTTCTTATATGAATAACATCAACTTAGAATAAAGAATATATGTGTAATGTGTTGATAAATAGTCAATGAAACCCAGTCTATACACTTTTAGCCTTATTTATTGAATACGTCTTCAATTTTGGCTTTTTATTGTACTGGTTTACAACTAATTTCATCTTAAGTGCTCCTTGCAAAACTTTATATTCAATAAGTTGATGAACTTAAACAACGTATTTTCTAAGGAACAAGCATTTATTGGATAAATGCAATTAGAATTAATAATAAATTACAAATAGTTAGGATGTATAATGAAAATACTATCAAGCAATGTTTATGTTGGGCCGAACGTTTACGCTCACTTCCCTGTTATTCGTCATGTAGTAGATATTGGCATTCTAGAACAATACCCCTCGGTTAAATTAGGTAATGACTTTATTAATGGTTTAATCGCTAAGTTACCCGGCCTTCAAGAGCATGGTTGTTCGTATGGCACTGAAGGCGGCTTTATTCGTCGATTAAAAGAAGACGAAGGCACATGGATCGCTCATATATGGGAACATATTACCCTTGAATTGCAATGTATGGCCGGCACAGAAGTCACCTTCGGTAAAACCCGTGGTAATGGCGAAAAATGTCAATACAACATGGTCTTTCAATATAAACAACGTGATGTTGGCTTGGCGGCAGCTGAACTTGCGCGTTATTTACTTATTTCATTAATATCTGAAAATATTCAACAGCAATTAGAAACAAAATTAGAAGATGACTTTGATTTTGATGAAGAGCTTTCAACCTTTATTCGGTTTGCTCAACGTAAAGAATTTGGTCCAAGTACACAATCATTAGTCAGTGCGGCCGAAGAAAGAAATATTCCTTGGTTACGTTTAAATAAATACAGCCTAGTACAATTTGGACATGGCAAATATCAACAACGTATTCAAGCAACAATTACCAGTGAAACAAAACACATAGCGGTTGAAATATCGTGTGATAAAGAAGACACCCATAACTTATTAAATGATCTAGGTTTACCTGTACCACAACAGCGCATGGTTTATTCTGCACGAGAGGCTATACGAGCGGCAAAGCGTATTGGCTTCCCTGTAGTATTAAAACCGTTAAATGCCAATCACGGACGTGGAGTTTCTATTGATCTAACGACCGAAGAACAAATTACTACCGCATTTACTTTTGCCCGTGAGCATGGCACTAGCCGAGCGGTTTTAGTTGAATCATTTTTAACGGGTTTAGATCATCGCATGTTAGTGGTTAACGGCGAATTAGTTGCGGTAGCAAAACGTGTCCCCGGCCATGTTATTGGTGACGGTGATAAAACCATTATACAATTAATTGACCAAATTAACGAAGACCCCCGTCGCGGTGTGGGTCATGAAAAAGTATTAACACAACTAGAATTAGACCCTCAAGCAAAACGATTACTGGAAGAGTCAAACTATACCCCTGAAACGATTTTGGAAAAAGACGCGTTATTTTATTTACGCTCAACAGCAAATTTATCAACAGGGGGTACTGCCATTGATATGACCGACATAGTGCATCCCGATAATAAAGTGATGGCAGAACGAGCTATTCAAGCGGTTGGATTGGACATAGGCGGTGTTGACTTTTTAACGGCTGACATCACCCGCTCTTACAAAGACATTGGCGGCGGTATTGTTGAAGTAAACGCGGCTCCGGGTTTTAGAATGCACGTTGCACCAAGTGAAGGTAAACCACGTGATGTGGCAGGAAAAGTTATTGATATGCTATTCCCGCCCTCTTCTCAAAATCATATTCCTATTGCAGGTATTACCGGAACTAATGGTAAAACCACCACATCACGCATATTGTCACATATATTAAAAACCGCAGGTCATGTAGTTGGCATGACCTCAACAGACGGTGTCTATGTTGATGGTCACTTATCGGTCAAAGGTGATATGACAGGTCCGGTGGCATCACAAATTGTATTACGTGATCCCTCAGTAGATATTGCGGTATTAGAAACAGCACGTGGCGGTATTGCTCGTTCTGGATTAGGTTATTTTGAAAGTGATGTCGCTGCATGTATTAACGTTCAAGAAGATCATTTAGGACTTCGTGGCATCGACACACTTGACCAACTTGCCGAAATTAAACGTATTGTTGTTGAAGTGGCAAAAGACACAGTGGTACTTAACGCTGATGATGACCAATGTTTAAAAATGGCCGACCACACCAAAGCTAAACACCTTTGTTATGTCACCATGAATGCCGGACATGGTTTAGTGCGTGAACATATCCGTGCTGGAGGAAGAGCCGTTGTATTAGAGAAAAGTATTAACGGTGAAATGATCACTATCTTTGATAATGGTGCTCATATTCCATTGCTTTGGACGCATTTAATTCCGGCAACACTTGAAGGTAAAGCGACACATAACGTACAAAATGCAATGTTTGCTGCCGCCATGGCTTACAGCTTAGGTAAATCCCTTGATCATATCCAACAGGGTTTGAGAACCTTTAATACCACTTTCTTCCAAGCTCCGGGCAGGATGAACGTATTTGACGAACATCCCTTTAGAGTTATTCTAGATTATGCCCATAATGCCGATGGTGTTCGGTACATGAGTGAGCTTGCCACTAAACTAGAAGTGCATGGTAAACGTATAGCAATATTGGCTGGACCTGGTGATAGAAGAGATATAGATATTGTAAACATCGCCAAAGCCGCCGCCGGACATTTCGATATCTATATTTGTAAAGCTGACGATAACCGTCGTGGCCGTGGTTTTGATGAAGTTCCACAAAAAATAGCGCAAACTCTTCGTGAACAAGGTATTAAAGAAGACAATATTTTAGTGATCCCCAGTGAAGTAGCAGCAATAGAAAAAGGCCTAAGCATTGCTGAACAAGATGACTTGCTTATTGTCTTTGGTGACGCTATTACTCGCTGTTGGAAACAAATCATTCACTTTAATGGTAACAATTGTGATCCCGATAACCCCACAGCAAAACCGATAAAATCAGAAATATCATTACTTGAAACTCATCAACCCGATCCTTTTGTATTAGCGTCAGGTATGAAAATTGTTAAAGACGACCGTGGTGTTCGTCTAGTCTCAGAACATGATGAAGAAAGTGATTAAATGACTAACGAAACGATAAAATTAAATATGGACGATTGTCGTCGCTTAACGGGCAAAAGTTTACTTTGGGAAAAACCAGGGTCTATTTTAGATGCTTTTGTATCTGGTATTGACAAAGAGCAAGTTGTCAATCAATGGTCTATTTACGTTAAGCAATTATTAAAAGAAGTCAATTGGGCAGCTCAAAGCATTACTTTTCGCATTTTTGAAGACGGTGTCAGCCTTGCTATCAGTGCGCCTATGGATGCGCTATATGCGGCCTGTGAAATAAACGAAACAGCATGGAACTTAACCTATGAACACTTGACTTACGGCGACAACAACCTAAAAAATGACCAAAATGCAGTAACGATTTCTTACCGTGAAACGGTAGAAAAAATCAAGCAAACAATCGCTGCAGAGCTTAACCCGAAATTAATACATTTACTGGCATTAGCACAGCACAATAACACGCCTTATCTAGTAGACGATGACGATTTCTCGCTCGGCTATGGTGTTACTTGCCAAACATGGTCTGTATTTGATTTACCTGAGCCTGAAACAATTAATTGGCAACAATATCATAAAATACCCTTAGCCTTTGTTACAGGCACCAATGGTAAATCAACCAGTGTGCGTATTATGTCGCAAATTATAAAAGCCTCAGGTAAATGCTGTGGAGTAACCTCTACCGATTTTATTCGTGTAGGTGAAAACATCATTGATTACGGTGACTATTCTGGCCCAGGGGGAGCAAGAATGTTACTTCGTCACCCTGATAGTGAGTTTGGCGTATTAGAAGTCGCTCGCGGTGGCATTTTACGTAGGGGTTTACCTATTGATCATGTTGATGCTGCGCTGATCACCAATATAGCCTCTGATCATCTAGGTCAATACGGTATTAATACCGTTGAAGCATTAGCAACAGTAAAAGCGGTTGTAGCGAAGTCATTATCCACTGGCACCTTAGTGCTCAATGCTGATGATCATTATTTAGTTGAGTTAGCGCCTTCCCTCAAGGTTAAAAAGTGTTGGTTTTCATTAAATGAAAACAATCCTGTTATACAAGCGCATAAAGCCGAAGGTGGTGCTGTTTGTTTTGCCCGTGGCGATAACTTAATATATAGCGATAACCTAGAAAATGAATGCATATTAGTTAATGTTAATGACGTGCCTATGACCTTGAACGGCGCTGCTAAACATAATATCCAAAACGCTTTAGGGGCCATAGGCCTTGCTAAAACCCTAGGAGTTGACAACATCTTTATTGTTAATGCGCTTACCTCTTTTTCAAGCAATATTGACGATAATCCTGGTCGGGGTAATCAATTCGAAATAAATGGCGCTAAAATAGTGATGGACTTTGCCCATAATGTTCACAGTATGGATGCCATGGCAAACACCACAGCAAATATGCCCGCTAAACGTAAGTATTTAATGTTAAGTCATGCGGGGGATCGAAGCGATAATGAAATTATCGATATGACAAAGTCAGCACTAAAAATGCAACCTGATGTTCTGGTAACCGCTGAACTTACCGATTATTTACGAGGTCGCGCACTAGGTGAAATACCTAAGCTTATGGCAGAAACTGCAAAAGCGTACGGCATGTCTGAAGAAAACATACTTTTTACTGACAGCCCAGTTACCGGGACTCAAACGATTATAAAACAATTAGAAGCAGATGATTTAGCCTTACTGATGGTGTTGTCTGATCGCGATGAAGTGGTCGAGCTATTAAAAACCAGTTAAAGCAAGTTAACATACAAAACTCAAGGCTCTAGTGTCCATTTAAAAAACTTGATTTTCTTAATTTATCAGTAGGTTAATATTATCAATAAAGATATCGGGCTATAATCGCAAAGCGATGGCCAACTGTTTTTATTGCGTTTAAACCCCTTATAGGCTTTTTAGTTAAATATACGGACTTAGCAAATTTTTCCAAACCAAATAGCCTTGAACATTAAGGTGAACATCATCTTTAGTAAATTTCTTGTTTAGCAAGCCGTTAGATGACAACCCCTTATTCAAATCTATATAAATTAAACCTTCTTTTTTTGCTAACTTCTGCAGTTTTTTGTTAAGTGATGAAATTGATGGGTTTAAGCCCGACAGTTTTTCACCTGCATAAAGTGTTGACTGTATATAGGGTGTGATATTAGCTCGTTTTAATTTCTCTATTATAAGTTCATAGCTCGAATAAACGTCGTTAACTGCAGTACCTTTATTTAGATCATTAAAACCAACCATTAAAAAGGCTTTTTTTGCTTTAGTTGAAATTATGGAATCAATTCTATTTAGTATACCACTGGCTGTATCCCCACCAATGCCTCGGTTAACAATAGAAGTGTTTTTAAATACCTCATTCCGGTGTTTTTCAAGGCAGTTGTCGCCTAAATTGTTAAGCTGCTTTTTTATATTGCTCTGGATTTAACTCCACAGCGCCTATTGGCTGCCAATTTCTTTCACTTTGTGACCATCGTTCTGGATGCTCATTTCTTTTTTGTTGATACAACACTCTTCGTTTCGCTAATATTTCAATATCAAGACCTTCATGCCTTTGATTTAGCGTAACAAACTTGATCCTGCTATAGCGATGCACATTGTTGTACCAATCAACAAACTCTTTTACCCATTGTCTAGCTTCAGCTAAAGATTTAAAACCCTAAAAGGCCAGCGTGGGTGATATTTTACCGTTCTAAAAAGTGATTTTGACTACGGATTATCATTGCCTACTATTGGGCGAATGCATGAGGTAACAACACCCAAATCGTACATTTTCGTTCGCGTCGTTAAACGTGTTGTTAACTGCTGATTTCAAGATTTTGCTCTGTACACCACTCCTGTAAAGCTTGTTCAGTATACTTTGCTTCAAATTTATACCATTCTTCAATTTTACCTGTGTCCTCTAGCAATGATTTGAATCTTGCATAAGCACCTTTGCTATGAAAAATTGAACGTACTTTTTCGAACTCTGTTGGCAAGTATTCCTGAACAAAATCAAAGGCTAGATTTATGCCTAGATTTAATTCATTTTTATGAGGGATGGCCAAGTATTTCTCGTCATTAATATCGTCTGGCAATTCCTCTTCATTATCTCCAAACTCAGAATGAAAATATGTTTTACCCGACACTTTGCAAATATAACCTTCATGATCAAACTACGAACCAAAATTGACTAGCTCAAATAGATCTAAAACATCGCTAAATTTAATTTTCATGCTGATACCTAATTGTTTCCACTAAGCAGCTAACGCCCTGTTAACAGGCAAAATTTAGTTGGCTAAAATGAGGAACGAAGTGACAAAAAGCCAACTGTATTTTGTCCTTGTTTAACAGCTTATAGTGCCGTTACTACCTATTTAATATTATCATTTCCTTTGCAACAACAGCTGCCGAAGGTAAAAACATTGTTGAAACAATTCGCTGATCGATGACTACTTCGTGTTTGTCTTTTAAAGTTTGTTTGTTTTGTGCAATGGCACCATTTTTATTTAACTGACTTTCAACAAGAAATGGTAATAGAGAGCCTTGTTTTGCCCATGATTTAGATTTTTCTGTTGAGTTTGGAAAACCAGCAACTTTTTTACCCTTGACGAGAAACTCCCCCGTAGATAAAACAACATTAGCAAAAGCACCAGCTCCATGTCCGCCGCCACCAATAATCCCACCCGATTCATATATTTTTGCAATAATTGACTGTAATTCTTTATTATTAGCAACATCAAATAAAGGGCCGTAACCACCACCAATATAAACTCCCCAATAATTACTCGGCTCAATTTGCTTTGAGGTGAAAGTGTTGTTTGCTTTTTCCATGAAACCTTCATATTTAATGGTATAACTACTGATACCTAGAGGATCCATCATGAATTCAACTTTTCCTCCATCAGGTGAAACAAAATCGACTTCGAAACCATGACTTACAAAAATATGATAAGGCGGCGCTACTTCCCATAAGTTATTTCGTGCATCATGCTTTTCAGAATCACCCATATCAATCATGTTTGATGCAATAATTAATACCTTTTTAGCTGGAGCTGCATTTGTACTAACCGAAATTAATAACATAGTTGTAAAAAAAATAGAAATGAAATACTTCATTATTGTCCTTAATAAATAATTGTCTAATTGGTTTAGATGCATCAAATTGATAAAAAGTTTAATTGAATCAGCTTAGGCATTTAACGCCCCATTAAGAGGCAAAAAATAGTTTGCTATAATGTTTGAGGAACAAAAACAGCAAACTGTTTTTTGTCCTTTTGAATGGCTTATAAGCCTATTCACTATTTTTGGTAGCTACATTTCCGATCGCATACCTATGAATTAAAATATAACTAGCAATTAATATTGCACAGCCAAGAAGTATTAAATTAAAGTTTTCATTAATTAGAGTTTTACTTTCACTAAGAAGCTCACCATATCCGATATTTCCTGATGATACTCCAAGTTGATAACCTACAAACGTAAGCATAACAACCCAAATACATGAGCCAAGCGCAGTAAATATAGAAAACCTGTAAAAATTCATTTTTGATATTCCAGCCGGAATTGAAATCAGTTGCCGTACAACAGGAATAAGACGACAAACAAAAGTTGCCAAGTCGCCATATTTACAAAAAATATATTCCGCCCTTTCTAATTTATCTGAATCAATGAAAAAATATTTTCCCCAGCGATACAGGAAAGGGCGTCCAAGTTTGAGAGAAATAAAGTAATTAATGGAAGCACCAATTAATGAACCTGCTACCCCACTTAAAATTAATAAAACAATCGCATATTCTATGTCAGTTCCTGGATAGAATTCCCCCCTCGCAGCCATAAAAGCAGCAGGGATAATTACAATTTCGCTTGGAAAGGGAATGAAAGAGCTTTCTATCGTCATTAAAGCAATAACGATTAAAGGGCCCCAAGTTAAACATAGGCGAGATAGTTCTTCTACAAAAGGTAATAAATAGTCAATCAAAACATCTATCCATTAAATTACTCCAAACTTTAAAGGCTTAATCGTGGTAGAGCGCCCCATTACTGAGCCGACCCCACACAGATCCGGACGTGCAGAATTACCGCATCCGGCTCCTCAGTTATATATTCACTCGGGCAGACTTTGCCTTCACGTGTCCGATAATTAAACATCTTACTTTCGTTCCTCTGCCCAGCGATATTTAATAACCGACACAGCTTCGCCTGAATGTAACAAATTGCAATTTGGTTTTCACGCATTATCCAGCCCTACATGTC
>JAWUYA010000073.1:0-35269 GCA_034111045.1 Colwellia sp.
ATCATGAAACAAATACATCTTATCGTAGTATTCAGGCTTAAAATCCAAATTAAGTTTGCCCAAACCTGATTTTTTACGTATCAGTGGTTCCCATTTTTCCCACATACCCATTGGTTTGAAAAAGGCGCGATAATAAAAACCAACTCGCATAGAGGTGGATACTTGGATATTTTTTTATGACCATTAAACTTCTTGATTGGAATGACATGGAGCTAAATAACAAATAAAGCGACTGCGATTAATATTTACTTCCTGTTCAACGTCATTAATCGCAATCTGAAATTCTTTTAACATATAACTTCATTTAGCCTAAATCTAAATCTCTCGTCATATTTTCATTATGTGACTGATGGACAATAATATTATCTTCAATTCTAATACCACCAAATGGCATGAATTTTTCTATATTTGCCCAATTAACCATGCCGGTATTCTTTGACTGCTTAAGTGTTGATAGGAGTGAGTCAATAAAATATAAACCAGGCTCTATAGTAAACACCTGATTAGCTTCAATTATTCTAGATGTTCTTAAAAATGGGTGAGCTTCTGGGGTATTAACATGAGACCCTCTCTGATCGGCCATAAACCCACCAACATCATGTGTTTGTAAACCCAAATGATGACCAAGTCCGTGCGGGAAAAACGTTGAGATTATACCGCTATCTACAGCAGTATCAGCATCAACATTAATCAAATCAAACTCAGCTAAAACATGACCAATATCTCGGTAAGTTGAAATATGTAAATCAACATAACTCAAGCCTGGCTTTAGCCTATCTACCGCATTCAGCATTAGTTGGTTCATTCTCGCTATTAATTCAGCAAAGGGATTTCGTTTAAACGAGTAGGTGCGGGTAATATCAGAAGCATAACCATGAAAGTTTGCCCCTGCATCAATTAAAAATGAACGGTGTGCTTGCGGCACGCCACGATCTAAAGCGGTGTAATGTAATATTGATGAATTTTCATTCAAAGCAACTATATTACCATAAGGCGTTTCATTAGCCGTATGATGTACAGCTTTTAGGTAAGTTTGTTGAATATCAAACTCTGACGACCCTTGCAAAAATGCTATTTTAGCGGCTTTATGTCCTTTCACGGCTATCGCATTAGATTGGCGCATACATTCTTGTTCATATAATGTTTTGTAGGCCCGATGATAATGAAGAAAATTTAACGTGCCCTCTGGATTTATTAACTCAAAGCCCAACGCTTTCGCTACTTCAATATGGCTACCGACATAAGCTAAACCTTTTTTGTCATAAGGTAGATATTTTTCAACATCTGTTGCTTTGCTTAATATTTTAATATCAAAGAATTCATTCCAAAAGCTGTCCTCAAGATCGATCACTTTATGCCAAAAATCTACGGGTTGGTAATAGATCAATACAGGTTTGTCGCTACCGTTAATAATTAACCAACAATTAGGCACATCGACTAAGGGTAACCAATGTTTAAAATGAGGATTGACCTTAAAAGGATATCCGTAATCATCAAGAAATACTTTTATCTCTTGCCCTGAATGGATAATCAAACTTTGAATATTCTCACGCGCTAAAACAGTGTGTGTTCTTTGTTGTAACTCAGCGATATGTGCAGGATATAGTTGACCTAGTGTCGTCATAGCTAATTCTCTTTCTAGCTTTTTGATATATTAATTATATCATAAGCCTGTTATTTATTAAGTTACCTAACTTTCAATATAATAATGGACTACAGTTAAAACTGTCAATTTTATTTATCTGGTATCTTCATTGTTATCACTTTATCAAATACGGAATCGGCATCAAGTTCACTTCCTTTTATTTGATAAATCTGCTGATAAGCTAAGACACTTTTAACGTATTCTCGTGTTTCTTTATACGGAATTGTTTCAATCCAAATATCAGCAGGTAATGAGTCACTGTTTTTAAGCCATGATTTAACTCGATACGGTCCAGCATTATATGAAGCAGTAGCAAGCACCTGATTACCTTCACTCATATCCAGTAATTTTTTTAAATATTTAGTGCCTAGCTTTATATTGTGTCCGGAGTCGAGCAAATTGGTCTTTGACATTTTTTTATGCCCTAATTGTTTAGCTGTTCTTGGCATAAGTTGCATTAAACCCTTAGCTCCTACACCTGAATTTGCATCTGACATAAACGAACTTTCACGTCTTGTTATTGCGAACACCCAAGCAGGATTAATTTCATGTTGTTTAGAGTGTTGATTAATTTTTTTATCATAAGCTTGTGGAAATCGCAACTCAACATCATCTAAATAGCCCTCTCTTGATAACGTGAAAATAGCTCGATCAAACCACTGCGCATCGTGAGCGAGTTTTGATGCAACTAATCTTTGTCTTTTGTTTAATGTTTTAAGCCAAAAATTCCATTCACGACGAGCTTGATAGGGTTTGTTTATATAAAAAAGTTCAAAAGCTCTTTTGGCTGCCGGATTTTTCAATACCGTTATTTTTTCTAGTTCAGTTATCTCTATTGGTCTGTCTTGAAGATTCACTGGAAGATTTAACGTACTTGCAGCAAGAAATCCATAATAGTGTCTTTCGTTTGCCAATAACTTTAATATACTTTCCCCATGTTTTAGATTATCGGTTTCAATCAAAGCTCTAGCGTACCAATATTTCCATTTGAAGGCGTTTTTATAGCGTACCGGTAAGTTTACTAATTCTACGATGAGTTTGTCCCAGTCTTGTTGTTTAATGATCTGTGACAAACGAAATTGTGCCATTTCATTGGTTAATGCGTTAGCCTCTACTTGATCTAACCAATATTTGGCTTTTTTATGATTTTTACTTGCCAAGGCTACCGCAAATTTATTGGTAACGGCCCTTTTTTGGGGCTCTGTAAACTTAAATTTTGTTAATGCTTTTGCATAAGTTTTCAGCGCTAGGTTTTGATTTCGCCAAATCAGGCGAGTTAACCCATAGACCATGATTTCTGTTTCTTTGACGTTGTTGTTAGGAAATCGATTTAATTGAGATATAAAGGCAGGATTACTTCTAACTTTTTGCCACAACCCTCCTAAATACCTCTCTTTTTCTGGCAGCTGCTTGGTTAGATACGGAATTAATGTATGATTACCACCATCTCCCGCTAATTTAATTCTCTGCCAAACAATAGCATCTGTCTGGTAGCCTGACTTTTTCCACTTTTTAAATAATGGGTCGCATGCTTTATCTTGTGACTTTCCTATGGTCCATAATTTAGTCATTTGTGGTAAAACTATCTTCTCAGATACACCGATGTAGAGTTGGTAACGATAATAATGGCAAGTTAATCCTGCATTTGATGAAGGCTTGTAATACTCCAGAAAAAGTTTGCGTTTATTTCTTTTGACTAGGTAATTTAGCCATTTTTTTCTTAATGGCCAATCTAATGGAGAACCACGATATTTTTTCAGAAACAGATCAATTTTAGCAATATTAGATAGTGACATATCATCGATTAAAATCTGCAGATCCAAATAGGGTTGCAACGGATAAAAGTGTAATTGATTATATAACGCTTTAAAACGCAGACTTTGTGATTGCCAAAGTTGTTTTTCAGCCTTTAAATAAGTATTTCTTGCTTGCAGGTTTTCACCTGCACTGGGTTTAATTGTGAACAAATTAAAGGTGAGTAATAAAACGACTAGAGTTGTCGTTGAAAATCGCATATTTTTTCCTAGAATAGAGATAACTAAACGTTACAGCAGTTTCATTAACGAACCTGAAGGGATGTAACTTTTTTCTATAACTTTATTCTAACGCTTTTATTTAGCCTTGAGTATTTCTTTACTGAGTTTTTTGTGTTTTTTAGTTATCATTATCAATTATATTGATTTAGTGACATTGTATTTAGACAAACTTATGAATAGTCCACTTTTTGAACAAGCTAATTATCAACTAGATGCTTCCGGTCTTCGTTGTCCAGAACCAGTAATGATGCTTCGCTTAAAAATACGTAATATTTCATCAGGTGATACATTATTAGTGATTGCCGATGATCCTTCAACAACACGCGATATCCCTAACTTTTGTCGTTTTATGGACCATGAACTACTCTCAAAGAATATCAATGATAAACCTTATTTATACTTAATAAGAAAGGCTTAATTCTGCCATAAAAAAAAGGACCATAGCCATGATCCTTTTTTATTTAACGCGTTAATAGGTCATTATTGTAATACTGAAATGTCAGCAATGGCTAAAAAGCTATTCCGTATTTGACTCAATAACGTTAAACGATTAATTTTCACTGCTTGATCATCACTCATTACCATCACATTATCAAAAAACATATCGATAGGGGCTTTTAACGCAGCTAATTCAGTTAACGCTGCCTGATAGTTTTGTTCAGCTAATAATGGTGATATGGTGTTTTTAATAGCACTATATACTGCAGCCAATGATTTTTCAGCATCTTCTTGTGCAAGTTCATCATTAAACTCCTGATATAAATCACCATTAAACTTAGCAAGGATATTACCAACACGTTTATTGGCTGCGGCCAGAGCTTCAGATTCAGTTAACTCTCTAAAATAACTCACGGCTTTAATGCGCTTATCAAAATCTAAAGGAGCAGTTGGTTTTTTCGCTAATACTGCCTGAATAACATCCACACTGATTTGCTTCTCTTGGTAAAAAGCTCTAAATCGACCCATCACAAAATCAATCACATTCTCTGCGGTCGCATCATTAGAGAGTTTACCTGAGAATAATTTAATACTCTCATTTATCAATTCAGCGATATCTAAGTTTAAATCTTTCTCAATAATTATACGGATCAAACCTATGGCAGCGCGTCTTAAAGCAAACGGGTCTTTATCGCCTTTAGGTGCCTGATCAATACCAAAGATACCCACTAATGTATCAATCTTGTCTGCGATAGCTACAGCACAACCAATTTTTCCAACAGGTAAGTTATCGCCGGCATAACGAGGACGATACTGATCTTCTATTGCTTGAGCTATCGCTTCATTCTCACCATCATGGCGGGCGTAATATTTACCCATAGTGCCTTGTACCTGCGGAAATTCCAGCACCATATCTGTTAATAAGTCTGTTTTACTCAATAAACCTGCACGGTAAGCATCTTCAGTATTTTCATCAAGCTTGCTTGCAATAGCTTTACTCAATATAGCAATACGTTCTGATTTTTCTTTAACTGAGCCTAATTGTTTTTGAAAAACAACCGCTTCTAGTTTTTTTAATCGGCTTTCTAGTGTTTGTTTTTTATCGGTATTAAAAAAGAATTCTGCATCTGCTAATCTTGGACGAATGACTTTTTCATTACCAAAGATAACCTGTTGGGGGTCTTTACTTTCTATATTCGCAACAAAAATAAATTTATTAATTAATTTCCCGTCGTTATCTGATACTGGGAAGTATTTTTGATGGTCTTTCATTGAATAAATAAGAGGCTCTGCCGGTATCTGTAAAAATGATTGATCAAAACTTCCAACTAAAATTACCGGCCATTCAACTAACCCCGTCACTTCGTGTAGCAATTCATCATCAATTAATGCTTTTCCATTAATATTTTCAGCCGCTTTATTTATTTGCTCTAGAATATATTGCTGACGTTGGTCATAGTCAACCATTACATAAGCCGCTTTTAAGACCGTTTGATAATCATCTGCGTGTTTAATTGTGACTAACCCATGATGATGAAACCTGTGACCGGTCACTTTATTACTAGAGCGAATACCTAATGTTTCACCGCTAATGACTACCTCGCCGTAAAGCATCGTTAAGGTATGAACAGGACGAATAAACTGAGTATTAGCACTTCCCCATCGCATAGGTTTTGGAATAGGTAATTTTGTCAGTGCGGCATAGACCATCTCAGGAATAAGCGTTGAAACACAATGACCTGATTTGATGGCTCGATGTAATAACCATTCACCCTTATCTGTCTTTAGCCGTTCAGCTTCTTCAATTTCGATGCCATTTGACCGAGCCCAACCCATAGCCGCTTTACTCGCATTACCATCCGAATCAAAAGCAACATTAATGGCCGGTCCTCGTTTATCAATAACTTTTTCAGCTTGTTTTTCATCTAGCGCTTTAATCACTAAAGCTATCCGTCGAGGTGTAGCAAACCATTTTATTTCTTTATAGTCTAATTCTGCATTGTCTAGCTGTGTTTTTATTTGTTCAAAAAAAGTAACCGCCAATTTCTTTAATGCCTTAGGTGGTAACTCTTCAGTGCCAAGTTCAATGAGTAGAGTGTCTGTATTCATTATTTTTCTCCACCATTGACTGATTTATTATTTTTACAAAGAGGAAAGCCTAATGCTTCTCTAGCCGCATAGTATGTTTCAGCACAGGCTTTTGATAACGCTCTAACACGTAAAATATAACGTTGTCTTTCAGTTACTGAAATTGCGTGCCTGGCATCAAGTAAATTAAAGGCATGAGAGGCTTTCATTACTTGCTCATAGGCAGGTAGTGGCAAACTTTTTTCAATCAACTTTTGACTATCTTTTTCACATTGATCAAATGTTTTAAATAAAGCATCTACATCGGCATATTCAAAATTATAGGTCGATTGTTCGACCTCATTTTGATGAAACACATCGCCATAAAGTACCCTACCCATTGCCCCATCAGTCCACACTAAGTCATAGATACTGTCAACATTTTGAATATACATTGCAAGCCGCTCTAGACCATAGGTGATTTCACCGGTTACAGGCGCACACTCTAATCCACCAACTTGCTGGAAGTAAGTGAATTGACTAACCTCCATGCCATTTAACCATATCTCCCATCCTAAACCCCATGCACCTAATGTTGGTGATTCCCAATTATCTTCAACAAAACGGATGTCATGTACCAGAGGGTCTATACCTAATTCTTTCAATGAGTCTATATAGAGCTGTTGAATATTAATAGGGGACGGCTTAAGCATTACTTGAAATTGATAATACTGTTGAAGACGGTTTGGATTTTCACCATAACGTCCATCTGTTGGCCTACGGCAAGGTTGGACATAAGCGCTACTCATTGGCTCTGGACCAATAGAACGTAAAAATGTCATTGGATGGAATGTTCCCGCACCTACCTCTAAATCTAATGGCTGCACAATCACACAACCCTGACGTGACCAATACTCTTGCAATTGCAAGATAAGCCCTTGAAATGTATCAATATTAAACGTACTCATGTTTATAGCTTTCTCTAATATTAGGGGGGAATTAAACAGGACACACCCGTGTAATTACATAATTCAATTTGTAGTATTTTATTTTCTTAATAAAAATGCCCGATATGATGCCCGGGCATTGAATACTATTTACTTATGGCTAACTATACGTCTAAGTTAGAAACTCTTAATGCATTTTCTTCGATAAATTTTCTACGAGGCTCTACATGATCACCCATTAATGTCGTAAATAATAGATCAGCGGCAATCGCATCTTCAATGGTCACTTGTAGCATACGTCGAGTTTCAGGATCCATGGTTGTTTCCCAAAGTTGCTCTGGGTTCATTTCTCCTAATCCTTTATATCTTTGTATATATTGACCCCGTTTTGATTCTGACATTAACCAGTTTAATGCTTCTTCAAAGTTCGCAATAGGTTTAACTTTTTCCCCACGTTTAACAAATGCCCCCTCTTCCATAAGATCATTAATCGCCATATTTAATTTATTTATATCCATAAATTCTTTCGATTGCACAAATTCATAACCGCAATCGTAAACTCTATCTATGCCATGCTTTCGTACGTTAAAACTAGGGTAATAAATATCACGTTCATTATCGTGCTTTATTTCAACACTATAAATCGAACCATTACCTTCTTGATTTGATAGTTGATTGATCAAACTTTCTGTCCATAATTCAACCTTACTCTTATCTGAAAACTCATCTAGTGTAATCGTAAGGCCATAGATCATTTTCTCTAAAATATCAGTGGGTATCTGGCGAGATACTTTTTTGATAATCTCATGTGTTTGTCTAAATTGTTTAACCAATTGCTCTAGAACCACACCTGAGATTGCTGGTGCTTGTTCATTAACATGAATCTCCGCACTATCTAATGCTAACGTCGTTAAGTATTCAGTTAATCCGTCATCATCTTTAATATAGCGTTCTTGCTTGCCTTTTTTGACTTTATATAAAGGCGGTTGAGCAATAAATATATGACCACGTTCCATTATTTCTGGCATTTGGCGATAGAAGAATGTAAGCAATAATGTTCGAATATGAGAACCATCGACATCGGCGTCAGTCATGATGATAATATTATGATAACGAAGTTTTTCTGGGTTATATTCATCACGGCCAATACCACAACCTAAAGCGGTAATGAGAGTTCCCACCTCTTGTGAAGATATCATTTTATCAAAGCGTGCTTTTTCTACATTAAGAATTTTACCCTTTAGTGGTAATATTGCTTGGTTTTTCCGGTTTCTGCCCTGTTTGGCTGAGCCCCCAGCAGAATCCCCTTCCACAATATATAATTCAGACAGTGCGGGATCTTTTTCTTGGCAATCAGCTAACTTACCGGGTAATCCAGCAATATCTAATACACCTTTACGGCGAGTCATTTCACGCGCTTTACGCGCAGCTTCACGTGCTCTTGATGCATCCACTATTTTCATAATAATGGTACGTGCTATCGTTGGGTTTTCTAATAAGTATTCACCTAATTTCTCTCCCATAGCTTGCTCTACTGCTGTTTTTACTTCAGAAGAAACTAACTTGTCTTTTGTTTGAGAAGAAAACTTAGGATCTGGTACTTTAACAGAAATTACCGCGGTTAAACCTTCTCGAGCATCATCACCCGAGGCACTTGTTTCAGATCCACCTTTACCTTTTTTATTCAACCCTTCTTTACCCATGTAAGTATTTAAGGTTCGAGTTAAGGCTGTTCTGAAACCGCTTAAATGTGTTCCACCATCTTTTTGTGGAATGTTATTGGTAAAACAATGAATATTTTCTTGGAAGCCGTCATTCCATTGCATAGCAACTTCCACAACAATTCCATCATCCTTGGTTAACTCAAAATAAAATATTTCAGTATTTACTGGTGTTTTATTGGTATTTAAATAATCAACAAAAGCTTGGATGCCCCCTTCATAACAATAGAGCTCATCCCTTCCTTCACCACGTTCATCAATTAAACGAATTGATACACCTGAGTTCAAAAATGATAATTCGCGAATACGTTTTACTAAAAGATCATAGTGGAACAAAACATCTGTAAAGGTGTTTTTGCTCGGCCAGAAACGAACTTCAGTACCTGTTTGATCACTGTTACCTATTACAGCTAAAGGAGCAACAGCGTCGCCATGCTTATAAAACTGTTCAAATAGCTTACCTTGTCGACGAACAGTTAATTGCAACTTTTCACTTAAAGCATTTACCACTGATATTCCAACACCATGAAGACCGCCAGAGACTTTATAGCCAGAGTCTTCACCCCCAAACTTACCACCAGCATGCAAAACAGTTAATATAACTTCTGCAGCAGAAATACCCTCTTCCGGATGTATATCTGTTGGAATACCACGGCCATCATCTTTAACAGAGACAGAGCCATCAATATGTATTTTAACAATGATCTCGTTACAATGACCAGCCAAAGCTTCATCAATAGAATTATCAAGTACTTCAAATACCATGTGGTGCAAACCACTGCCATCATCCGTATCTCCTATATACATACCAGGTCTTTTACGAACGGCATCCAATCCTTTTAGTACTTTTATACTATCCGAACCATATTCATTTTCTACAGTCATAGCTTCAGCCTATTTACTCATTGTTATTTGTTGCCAATATTAACACTTGTCAACATCAGAAATTTCTAATATTTCGCCGTGTTTCACGTGAAACATCTTGTGGTTTTTTTCTGATGAAACCAGGGGTTCCAAAGCAAACCTATCAATTGCGGTAATTATTACCTGACAATTTAATTTATCAACCGCAGATGATAATAAGGTACGTGAATTAATATCTAATTCTGCACCAATATCATCTATTAATAAAATTGGTTTTACTCGATTAACTCTTTCTATAAGTTTTGCTTGTGCGAAAGTTAACGCCAGTAAAAACAATTTTTGTTGCCCTCTCGAGAGCAGTAAATCTATGGAGTTTCGGTTAAGTAAAAACCTGACATCAAATTTTTGAGCTCCATATAAACTAAATCCATATTTTAATTCACGTTGCCTGTTTTCATTTAACACACTACTTAAAGACTTACTCTGATTCCAACCTTGTAAATATTGTACCACTATTTGATCAGATAAACTTGGCAGTAACAGATCTGTCCATTTAACTAATTCTGATCTGAGCTCATTAACGTATTCCTGTCTACATTGAGCAACAAGTTCACTGTATTGACAGAATGTGTCCGTCCAATAATCTAACATGGCATGACTATTGTCCAATTTTAGACAAGCATTTCTCTGTTTTAGAATTTTAGAAAAATCTCGCCATTGTTTAGAAAAATCCTGTTTCACGTGAAACAATCCTAAATCTATGAATCGGCGACGTTCTTTAGGGCCGCCAAAAAATAATTTAAAACTTTCTGGTGTTACAATCTGTACGGCAATATTTCTAGCCAAATCCGATAAACGCGAATAACGCTCACTGTTAATCTTTATGTCTGATTGACCGGTGCTTACGTCTTTACTGAGCCCTAATTGCTGATACGAAAAATCTTTAATACTGACGACAAACTTACTTTCTTGATGATGAACAATTGTATTGATATTGGTAGTTCGAAACGACTTACCATGTCCTAAAAAAAATATAGCCTCTAATAAACTACTCTTGCCACTACCATTGGCACCAATAATAAAATTATTGTCTGGGTGAAACATTACCGGGTTACCAGTGAGGTTTCTAAAGTTTTGAGTGATAAGTTTTAAGACACTCATTGACAAAAAACATCATATGATATTTGTTTTAATATACGTAGCAACAACAACACAGAGAACTAAAGCCTCATGGGCATAACAACATATAAGGCCTCACCTGAATCAGCCCCCTCTATAACAACACTACTATTTTCATCGGACAGAGTAAACTTTACTGTTGAGTCTTTAATCGCACTAAGTACGTCGAGAACATAACTGACATTAAAACCAATTTCTAACTCATCATAAGGAAAATCAATTTCTAGTTCTTCTTCCGCTTTTTCTTGTTCAGGATTGTTGGCGGTGATTTTTAAAAGTGAATGAGCAAAATTGAGCCTTATACCTTTAAACTTTTCGTTAGATAAAATTGATGCACGAGAAAGCACTTGGCGGAGTTTTTCCTTATTGGTCTGCATGACTTTATCTCCATTACGAGGGAGTACCCGACGATAATCTGGAAAACGGCCATCAACAAGTTTACTAGTAAATGAAAATTTACTATCAATAATACGAATATGATTAGAACCTAGAAACACTTGAATTTCTTCATCAACAGGGTCTAGTAAACGAATTATTTCCAAAATGCCTTTGCGAGGAACAATCACTTGTCGTGAAGGTAAAGAGAGAGAGTCATTTGAAATTTTGCAAATAGCTAATCGGTGCCCATCGGTAGCAACAGATCGTATTTCATTGTTCTCAGTTTCAATAGACATACCATTAAGATAGTATCTAACATCTTGATTTGCCATAGAAAAATGTGTACTTTCGATCAACCTGAGGAGTTCTGATTTTAATAATTTGAAACCAACGTCCCCACGCCACTCTTCGATATTAGGGAAATCTACCGCGGGTAAGGTCAATAAGGAGTATTTACTACGACCTGTACTTAATTTGATGACCTCTTCATCTAACTGGAAATTTATCATTGAATCTTCAGGCAAGCTTTTACATATATCGAGCAGTTTTCTTGCTGGCACGGTAATTTTGCCATCTATTGAATGGTTGTCAACATCAGCATGGGCAACCATTTCAAGCTCAAGGTCGGTAGCTGTTAATGTAAGTAAATTGCCTGTTATGTCTAAAAGAATATTACTTAAAATAGGTAATGTACTTTTACGCTCAACTGCGCCTGAAACTAGTAATAATGGTCTAAGTAATAATTCCCTGTTTAATGAAAAATTCATTGAAATACCCTATCTATTATTCTGATTAAATTTATTGTCATTACCGTTAGCCATTAAGAAGAAAGTGTTCTTATTAAATTTGAATAGTCTTGCTTGATATCATGAGTTTCTTCACGTAAAGATTTAATTTTTCGACATGCATGTAGTACGGTTGTATGGTCTCGCCCACCAAAAGCGTCACCAATTTCAGGTAAACTATGATTAGTCAACTCTTTAGATAATGCCATTGCAATTTGTCTGGGTCTGGCAACCGATCTATTTCTCCTTTTAGAGAGCAAATCTGACACTTTTATTTTGTAATACTCAGCAACTGTTTTTTGTATGTTATCGATAGTCACCAGTTTATCTTGTAATGCCAATAAATCTCTTAAAGCTTCACGAACAAAATCTATATTGATAGACCGACCGGTGAAATTAGCATTGGCAATAACTCTATTTAACGCACCTTCTAATTCTCTGACATTAGATCTTAGACGTTTTGCTATAAAGAATGCAACTTCATCCGCCAAGTTAATATGATTTTCTTGGGCTTTACGCTTAAGAATCGCAACGCGTGTTTCTAATTCAGGGGGTTCAATAGCTATTGTTAACCCCCAACCAAAACGAGATTTTAGTCGGTCATCAACTCCATCTATTTCTTTTGGATAACGGTCACTGGTGAGTATAATTTGTTGATTACCTTCTAGTAGGGCATTAAACGTATGGAAAAACTCTTCCTGTGTACGCTCCTTACCAGCAAAGAATTGAATATCATCAATTAATAGGGCGTCTACACTGCGATAATAATGCTTAAACTTTTCCATCGCATTATTTTGCAAAGCTCGGACCATATCTTGAACGAAACGTTCTGAGTGCATATAGGCGATTTTTGCATTGGGTTTATTAAATAAAATACCATTGCCAACGGCATGCAATAGATGTGTTTTACCTAAACCTGTACCACCATAAATAAATAAAGGATTGTAAGCTGTACCTGGATTTTCTGAAACTTGTGAAGCAGCCGCTCTAGCTAATTGATTAGACTTACCTTCAACAAAATTATCAAAGGTATATTTTTCTCTAACATTGGCTTTTTTAGGTAGATTAGTTTCCAACACATCTGTTTGGGTGTTATTGGAATAAGGTGGTGGTGAAGAAGATACCGGTTGGGTTGCACTGTTATCAAGCGGTTTACTGCCTACATCAAATCTAAGTAAAGGAGGGTTAACTTCATCATGCAATGAAACTAACTCGTTAATCCTATTAACGTACTTATCTCTAACCCAATCAAGTACAAACCTATTAGGTGCATAAAGAGTCATTATATTATTTTCTACAACACATTGAAGCGGTCTAATCCACATACTAAATTGTTGGGCTGGCAACTCTTCTTGTAAAACAGATAAACAACGTTGCCAAAGTAAAAGATCCACCAAAACTCCCTGAAATAGGCGTCACCCTAAAATAATAAAGTAAGTTAGGACAATGCGAAATTTTTATTTAATAATAACACCATTATCTCTATAGTTATCCACAAGTGCAATATTGAGAGCTCACTAATATTACTTTTTTTTGGATAATCTAAATAAATTCATTTAAAATAACAACTAAAATACTATTTAAGCTGATTTAGAGTTAAAATATGTTAACAATATTATTTTGCTATATAAATAAATTAGACTGATTTATAAACAAGACTAAATGTAAATGTTATAAAACTGTGGATATAATTAATGCCAAAGGATCTTTGCTGGATCATAAAAAGACTAAGTTAAATATATACATTGACAAAAGGGATAAGTAACTATAAAATTCGCCCTCTTTTTTAGACCAAGTGTGCTCTCTACGGCTGTTTTGCCAGGGCAACAACAACCGACGGATTAGCATAATGAAAAGAACATTTCAACCTAGCGTATTAAAGCGTAAACGTAACCACGGATTCCGTGCTCGTATGGCAACTAAGAATGGCCGTGCTGTTATTTCACGTCGTCGTGCCAAAGGCCGTGCAAGTTTAAGTGCGTAATATAGCGTACTGACGTTGTATATAAGAAAGTCTTTAATTATAAAGACTTTTTTTTTGCATAATGTTATATGTAATAGAAGAGCTAAGTCACTATTATGGTTTCTTACAAATTTGAGCGGAATTCACGTTTACTAACTCCGAGTCATTTTCAAACAGTATTCTCCAAGCCAATTCGTTTTGGTTCAAGTCATATTACAATTTTAATCACACCAAACTTGTCAGAAATAAACCGCTTAGGACTAGCTATAGCAAAAAAACGGGTTAAGTTAGCCGTTCAGCGCAATAGAATTAAAAGACAAATTCGTGAAAGTTATCGTTTAAATCAACATAACCTACCCCATATAGATATTGTAGTAATGGTAAAATCGGGTAGCGATAAACTTGAAAATAGTGAAATTAATAAACAACTAGAAAAAATATGGCTAAAAGTCATTCAACGCTTCAAAAAGTAGTGATAGCTTTAATTAACATCTATAAACGTTGGCTTAGCCCACTGTTAGGTGATAATTGCCGATTTCAACCAACTTGTTCTACTTATGCCATTCAAGCAATAAATAGCTATGGCGTGATAAAAGGATGTTGGCTAGCGGGCAAACGTATACTAAAATGCCATCCACTTAATGCAGGGGGAGAAGATCCCGTGCCTAAATCAAAAAAAGAGAAATAAGTCTTATGGAATCACAACGCAGTTTTCTGTTTATTGCGCTAATGGTGGTTACTTACTTGCTATATAGCCAATGGCAACTAGATAATGCACCCGTAGTTAAACAACCGGTCTACAGTCAAACTATAGAAACAGCCTCTGATTCTTCAGGTGATTTTATTCCCGAGTCTTCAGATTCAGCAAATCCAATAGCTAAAAAAATCACTTCTTCAGCTAATATTATCAGTATAAAAACTGACGTTTTGTCTTTAAAGATAAATACCCGAGGTGGCGATATTATTGAAGCTAAATTATTAGCGTTTGAAACAGAACAAGGAAGTGATATTCCGTTTACCATTATGCAAAATGGCCAAAATAAATATATTGCTCAAAGTGGGTTAACAGGAGCAAATGGTCTAGACAGGATAATAAAAGGCCGACCGGTTTATAGCACTAATGGTAATAATTTTAATTCAAAAGAAAACGAGCCGTTAGTTGTAGACCTTGATTACCTTGCAGAAGATGGGTTAGCTGTGACCAAGCGATTTACTTTTAGTCATTCAAGCTACAGCGTTAATGTTGACTATTTAATTAAAAATAATAGCGCTAATAATGTATCTATGCAGCTCTATGCGCAATTAAAGCAGTCAACCAATGTAGACACCTCTTCAGGGTTAATTCCAACATATCGTGGAGCAGCTTATTCGACCTCAGAGGAACGTTACGAGAAGTATGACTTTGATGATATACAAGAACAAGCACTGAACATATCAACCCCTGGTGGTTGGGTTGCTATGTTAGAACATTACTTTGTTTCTGCATGGGTACCTAATGCAGCAGACAATAATCAACTTTATACTAGTTATACGTCAAACCGTGATGCGGTAATCGGCTTTAAAGCTCCCGCTATGATTATTGAAACTAATAGTGAAGCAACAGCTTCCGCTGTATTTTATGTTGGTCCTAAGGATCAAGATCAATTAGAAATTATCGCAGACAACCTAGATTTGACCATAGATTACGGTTTTTTATTTATGATCAGTCAACCTTTGTTTTGGCTGTTAATAAAAATTCAAGCGCTTGTCAGTAATTGGGGGTTAGCTATTATAGTAATCACTTTAGTAGTCAAAGGCGGCATGTATCCGTTAACCAAAGCGCAATACACCTCTATGGCTAAAATGCGTGAACTACAGCCGAAGATGGCGGTGTTAAAAGAACGATTTGGTGATGATCGTCAAAAAATGTCTCAGGGCATGATGGAGCTCTATAAAAAAGAAAAAGTTAACCCTGCAGGTGGTTGTTTACCCTTAATAATACAAATGCCTATTTTCTTAGCGCTTTACTGGGTATTTCTAGAAAGTGTTGAGTTAAGACACGCCCCCTTTATATTATGGATCCAAGATTTATCGGCAATGGACCCGTATTTTGTGCTACCTGTACTTATGGGTATCAGCATGTTTGTTATGCAAAGAATGCAGCCTATGACCATTCAAGACCCTATGCAACAAAAGATAATGCAGTATATGCCAGTGGTATTCTCTATATTTATGGCGTGGTTCCCCTCAGGGCTAGTGCTATACTGGTTGGTCAGTAACTTGATTTCTATAGCCCAAATGAAAATAATATTTAGCGGTATAGAAAAAGCTAAACAACAAGCTAAATAAATTAAAAACATAAAATTACAGGGCGGCCAACAGGTCGCTTTTTTTATGTCCGATAGTTTATAATAGCAAGGTCTACTATTAGGAAATGAATATGAACGAACAAATACTGCCAACTTACTATCAAGAAACCATAGCCGCACAAGCAACTGCGCCAGGCAGAGGTGGGGTAGGTATTATTAGAGTATCTGGCCCTGAGGCCGCTAAAGTAGCTAAAGCAATACTAGAAAAAGTTCCAGAGGTGAGGAAAGCCGAATATCTACCTTTTAAAGATAAAAACAAACAAACATTAGATCAAGGTATAGCCTTGTTTTTTAGAGCGCCTAACTCATTTACAGGTGAAGATGTCCTTGAACTACAAGGCCATGGCGGTCCGGTTATACTTGATATGCTACTCAAAGAAGTGCTCTGTGTCGATAAAGTAAGGATGGCAAAACCTGGCGAGTTTAGTGAACAGGCCTTTTTAAATGATAAGCTCGATTTAACCCAAGCAGAAGCAATTGCAGATCTGATCAATGCAAGTTCGGAACAAGCAGCGCGATTTGCCTTACACTCACTTCAAGGCGAGTTTTCGAAACTCGTTAACGAAATGGTCGAAAGTATCATTCACTTAAGAATGTATGTTGAAGCCGCAATAGACTTTCCAGAAGAAGAAATAGACTTTCTTGCTGATAAAAAAATAGTGGTAGACCTTAAAGCAATAATTAGCAAAGTAGAAGCTGTTCGTCAGCAAGCACAACAGGGCTCTATAATTAGAGAAGGGATGCGAGTGGTTATTGCTGGCCGCCCCAATGCAGGTAAATCAAGCCTGTTAAACGCATTAAGTGGTAAAGAAACAGCAATAGTCACCGACATTGCAGGGACAACACGTGATGTGCTGAGCGAACAAATTCATATTGATGGCATGCCACTTCATATTATCGATACAGCCGGTCTAAGAGAAAGTTCAGACAAAGTAGAGCAAATAGGTATTGAACGGGCTTGGCAAGAAATTAATAAGGCAGACAGAGTATTATTGATGGTTGAGGCGAGCTATGACAATTCAATTGAAAGTGACGAGCTAACCATAAAAAAAGAGTGGCCAGAATTCTTCGATAAATTACCTGAAAATGTTGGCTTAACCATTATCAGAAATAAGGCTGACATAAATAACAACAGCACTGGCTACAAGGAAGTTAATCAGCGAAAAACTGAAAATATTCAGAGCATAGTAACCTTATCAGCAAAAACAGGCGATGGTGTTGATAGCTTAAAAGAACACTTAAAGACAATTATGGGTTATCAGGGTAGTACAGAGGGTGGGTTTATGGCTAGACGACGTCATTTAGTTGCTTTAGAAAACACCCATAAGCACTTAATAGTTGGACTGGATCAACTCGAATCTTATGTTGCAGGAGAAATATTAGCTGAAGAACTACGTATTTGTCAGCAAGAACTTGACCAAATAACAGGAGAATTTACCAGTGATGATCTGTTAGGTAATATTTTTTCATCATTTTGTATAGGTAAATAACACCCTAATAAATAATAACTAGGAATAAAATGTCTTCATTTCAAATTATCGTTGGCAGTATGTTAGGCGGAACAGAATATATTGGAGAAGCTTGTGAGCAAACATTACAAGCTTTAGGCCATCAAACCAATATACATTTACAACCTGATTTAGCACAAATATCAACCGATAATCAAACATGGTTAATTTGCACTTCAACTCATGGTGCAGGAGATTATCCTGATAATATTCAAAAATTTGTCAGCGATCTAATAGCTGACGTTGAAGAGATATCCTCAGTTAAAATATTAATATTGGGGATCGGAGATAGTAATTACGATACCTTCTGTTTAGCAGCAAAAAATATAGAAAAATTAATAAATTCAAAAGGATGTGCATTTATATCTGCGCTTAAAACATTAGATATGAGTAAAAATATAGATCCAGAAGAGCTAGCACAACAGTGGATAAGTGATCTACAAGATCTTTTATAACAAGCTTACCCTCAACTTACCCACAACTTAATTTTTAATAATATAAAAATGTGGATAACTAGCAGTATAAACCGTTAATTTCCTATTATTATTCAGTGTATAATAAAATTGAAATTAATCCCTGTGGGTAACTCACTAATTTGATCAGAGCTTTTATACTGGTTGATCAATGTTTGATCACACTTTATTGGATCATCCAAATTGTTGTTACATATAATAAAAAAGCACTTATCAACAGAAAAATCACTTACTAATAGTAATAATAATAAGATCTATATAAAGATCTTTTTTTTAAAAGAAGGATCTAGCCACGATCTTTATAATCATTTGATCGTATCGCTGAAGATAAAAAAAAGCTAAAATACCCTCCTTATTTTTGGAAGCGACCTTAGGATATAAAGTTTATGTGGTATCAAGAGTCATATGACGTAATTGTAGTTGGAGGAGGACATGCAGGCACTGAAGCATGTCTAGCATCAGCTCGAATGGGGTGTAAAACCTTATTGCTTACTCATAATATTGATACACTCGGTCAAATGTCATGTAATCCTGCAATTGGAGGCATTGGCAAAGGCCATTTAGTTAAAGAGATCGATGCCCTAGGTGGTTTAATGGCCACAGCAACAGATCATAGTGCTATACAGTTTAGAACATTAAACGCCAGTAAAGGGCCTGCGGTAAGAGCAACAAGAGCACAGGCTGATCGCGTACTATACAGATCTTATGTAAGACAATTTCTAGAGAGCCAAAAAAACTTAACTATATTTCAACAACCCTGTGATGACCTAATTCTAGAAAACAATGTGGTCGTTGGGGTATCAACTCAAATGGGGTTGAAATTTAAAAGTAAAACGGTAGTGTTAACCGTAGGGACATTTCTTGCTGGCCAAATTCATATTGGATTAAATAATTATCAAGGGGGAAGAGCAGGAGACCCTTCGAGTATTAATTTAGCAAGTAAATTGCGGGATATGCCTTTTAGAATGGATCGTTTAAAAACAGGAACGCCACCACGGTTAGATGCTAGAACACTTGATTTCTCAGTGATGGAAGAACAACCCGGTGACAAACCACGTCCTGTATTTTCATATATGGGTTCTACTGATGACCACCCTAAACAAATATCATGTTATATCACTCATACCAATGAGGAAACACATCAACATATAAGAGACGGTTTAGACAGATCTCCTATGTATACTGGCGTAATTGAGGGTGTTGGTCCTCGCTACTGCCCTTCTATCGAAGATTAAATAACTCGCTTTGCTGATAAAATATCGCATCAAATATTTGTTGAGCCTGAAGGATTAACAACTAACGAAGTGTACCCTAATGGTATTTCAACAAGTTTACCTTTTGATGTACAAATGAATTTAGTGAGATCTATTAAAGGTTTTGAAAATGCAGCAATAACTCGCCCAGGTTATGCTATTGAATATGATTATTTTGATCCCCGAGATTTAAAACAAACTCTGGAAAGTAAATTTGTATCTAATTTATACTTTGCAGGACAAATCAATGGAACCACCGGGTATGAAGAAGCAGGTGCTCAAGGGTTAATAGCGGCAACTAATGCAGCTTGTCGAGTAAAAGGGCTAAGTGACTTTTTATTAGGTAGAGATAAAGCCTATATGGGCGTACTTATTGATGACTTATCGACACTGGGTACTAAAGAACCTTACAGAATGTTTACCTCACGTGCAGAATATCGCTTGTTACTCCGCGAAGACAACGCAGATACACGTTTAACAGAGCTAGGTAGAAACGTTGGCTTAGTCGATGATATTCGTTGGAAGAGATTTAATGAAAAAATGGAAAATGTTGAATTAGAACGTCAACGTCTAAGATCTACATGGATACAAAAAGATCATCAACAAATAGATAAACTAAATGCCTTACTAAAAAGTCCAGTAAGTCGTGAAAATTCTTTAGAAGACTTATTACGTCGTCCTGAAATTAAATATAATGATTTAATGGCTATTGAAGGATTTGGTCCTGCCATTAGTGACAAACAGGCATCTGAGCAAATTGAAATACAAACCAAGTATGCCGGTTATATTGATCGTCAACTTGATGAAATAGCTAAAAAGAAACGTCACGAATATACATTAATTCCCATTGATTTTAATTTTACGCAAATATCAGGGTTATCAAATGAAGTGGTTGCTAAGTTATCAGATGCTCGACCTGAAACAATAGGTAAGGCTTCACGTATCTCTGGTATTACCCCTGCTGCGGTATCATTATTATTGGTTTATCTCAAAAAGCATGGTTTGTTGAGTAAAAATGGACGAAAATCCGCCTAATGTTTTTAAAGTAGGTTATCTTCACATTATATAGTTGAAGAACCAGTGTTAAATTAGTTGCTCCCTGTTAAATATATTATAGGAACAACATTAAAGTTAGATGAAAAAATGACATTAACTGAAAAGCTACAATCGTTAATCAATAAAGCAGAACTTGAAATATCTGAGCCACAAATTCAATTATTGATTCAATATGTAGAATTACTAAATAAATGGAATAAGGCCTACAACCTAACTTCAGTTCGTGACCCGGAAGAAATGTTGGTTAAACATATTTTAGACAGTTTAATGGTAGGTAAGCACTTAATTGGCAATCATTTTATTGATGTTGGTACCGGACCAGGATTACCAGGTATTCCACTTTCCATCTTATATCCTGATAAAAACTTTGTATTATTAGACAGTTTAGGTAAACGTATTACTTTTTTAAGACAAGTTGTTTTTCAATTAAAGCTTAAAAATGTGACACCTGTTTTGTCTAGAGTTGAAAAATATCAACCAGATAAAACTTTTGATGGCGTACTAAGTCGCGCATTTTCATCATTAACTGATATGGTAACCTGGTGCGATCATTTGATCATTGCCGAAAAAGGTCGATTTTTTGCCTTTAAAGGTCAATACCCGAGCGATGAAATTGAGCAGTTACCCGAAAATATTAAAATTATAGAAAGTTATAAAATTGTTGTACCAGAGCTTGAAGGTGAACGACACTTAATTGAATTGAAAAAATTGAGCTAAAAAACAAATAACAAATAACAAATAACGAATATTAATAATTTAGAGGCTTTTGTGGGAAAAATAATAGCAGTTGCTAATCAAAAGGGAGGTGTCGGCAAAACCACCACGGCAGTTAACTTAGCTGCCTCACTTGCAGCCACTAAACGAAAAATATTGTTAATTGATTTAGATCCACAAGGTAACGCCACTATGGGCAGTGGTGTTGACAAGTATGAAATTGAGAATACTTGTTATGAACTGCTTGTCGATGAAAAGCCTTTTGATGAAGTCGTAATAAAAAAAACCACAGGCCATTATGATCTAATCCCTGGTAATGCTGACGTTACCGCGGCTGAAATTAAGTTAATGGGAGTTTATTCTCGAGAACATCGTTTAAAAAATGCATTAGCGCCGGTTATTAAAAATTATGATTTTATAATTATCGACTGTCCACCATCATTAAATATGATGACAGTTAATGCGATGACTGCCGCAGATTCGGTATTAGTACCTATGCAATGTGAATACTATGCGCTTGAAGGTTTAACAGCTTTGATGGATACCATATCTAAGCTTGTTTCTGTAGTAAACGGTAACTTACATATTGAAGGTATTTTACGGACTATGTACGATCCTCGAAATCGTTTGGCTAATGATGTATCTGAGCAGTTAAAACGTCACTTTGGTGACAAAGTTTATCGAACCGTTATCCCACGTAATGTGCGTTTAGCTGAGGCACCAAGTTTTGGCTCCCCTGTGATGTATTACGATAAGTCATCAAGTGGTGCTAAAGCATACTTAGCACTAGCGGGTGAATTATTAAGAAAACAAGAAAAAAGTGTTTAATAATATTCACTTTTCACATAATAAAAAGACGCAAGGAATATTATGAGTCCAGCTAAGCGTAGAGGTTTAGGTCGAGGGTTAGATGCATTATTAACAACTGTACCTAAAATGACTGCAGATGACATAGGGTCAACAACAGAACAGTCAAAAAGTGAATTACAAAAACTGCCTGTCGAACAGTTACAGCCAGGTAAGTACCAACCTCGTAAAGATATGTCACCTGAAGCGCTAGAAGATCTTGCGAGCTCAATTCGTTCACAAGGTATTATTCAACCCATTGTGGTGAGAAGTATTGGTGAAAATAGTTATGAAATAATAGCAGGTGAGCGCCGATGGCGAGCTGCACAACTAGCGAATATAGATATTATACCCTGCTTAATTAAAGATGTAGCTGATGAAACCGCCGTTGCTATCGCTTTAATAGAGAATATTCAACGAGAAGATCTCAATGCAATGGAAGAGGCTGTTGCCTTAAGTAGGTTGTTAAATGAATTTGAATTAACTCATCAAGAAGTAGCCAAAGCTGTTGGTAAATCCCGTACTGCGGTAAGTAATTTATTGCGTTTAAATAACTTAAATGATGATGTTAAAATTTTATTAGAGCACGGTGATATTGATATGGGTCATGCTCGAGCTTTATTAGCACTTGAAAATGACTTACAAACAACCACAGCTCGAATTGTTGCTGCGAAAGAGTTGACGGTAAGAGAAACAGAAAAACTGGTTAAAAAAGCGTTAGAACCGCTAACGGAAAAACAAGAAAAAAAAGAGGACCCAGATACACAATCATTAGAGCAAAAATTATCAGAAAAATTTGGCGCTCAAGTGGCTATTAGCCACAATAAAAAAGGCAAAGGTAAATTGATAATCTCATACAGTAGCCTAGATGAACTTGATGGCATCATTAATCAATTTAACTAATCAACGATTATTAACCCTATAATTTTTTTATATAAATTCCTTCAAAAAACAATCGCACGATAATAGGGCTAGCAATGCCCTATTATGTTGCAATTAAACAATTATTAAGTATACTTGCGCTGACTTTTTTGGAAATTAAAGCTTTTACTTTAGTTTCAAAAGAGTCTTTTTATTTAAAGCATGTAAAGTACGATATTTTTCGTCGGAGCAATTGGTGAACTTAAATCAAAGTAACCCTTTAGTTAAACCCGGACGGAAATTTGCCTATCAACAAATAGGCATCACTATCATCATCGTATTGTGTTGCACTTTAATTATTTATTTATTTTGGGGATTAACTGCGGCTACATCAAGTTTAACAGGTGGTGTTATTGCAATAATTCCCAATAGTATATTTGCCTATAAAGCCTTTAAATATGCTGGGGCTAAGTCGTCTAAATTAGTGGTTGAGTCCTTTTTTAGCGGCGTAAAAATAAAAATGATAGTTACGGTTTTGTTGTTTGCCTTGGTATTTAAAACGTTATTTATTTTGCCACTACCATTTTTTGGAATGTTTTGTTTAATAATGGGAATGCCATTATTAACACCTTTTTTATTTAAACAATAGCTTCTATATATTTAAGTTTTTGTTTAGACACTTATTTTTAAACTTTAATCATTGGGAACATTAATATGTCTTCAGCAGCTGAATTAACCAGCCAAGAATATATTAAACATCATTTAACCAATTTAACTGCTGACAGTCAGGGATTATGTTCTCTTGACACCGGTTCTGCTAATCCATGTGATGGATTCTGGACTTTGCATTTAGATACATTGGGTTGGTCGGTGTTTTTAGGATTCGTCTTTCTTTATATCTTCAGATCGGTTGCTAAAAAAGCAACTACTGGCGTTCCTGGTAAACTGCAATGTGCAGTTGAATTGATCGTAGAGTTTGTTGGTGACAGTGTTAAAAGCACCTTCCATGGAAAAAATCCATTAATTGCACCATTAGCCTTAACAGTATTTGTTTGGGTATTATTAATGAATGCAATGGACTGGATACCCGTTGACTTAATACCCTGGTTAATAAGTGTGGTGGGTGGTGTTGAAATGTCTGCTGTTTATATGAAGCCAGTACCGACAACAGATCCTAACATGACCTTTGCTTTAGCCATTGGTGTGTTTATATTAACGATTTACTACTCAATTAAAATTAAAGGAATGGGGGGATTCATTAAAGAATTAACCACTCAACCTTTTAATCATCCTTTGATGTATCCTATTAATTTTGTGCTTGAAATGGTGACCTTGCTGGCGCGTCCATTATCATTAGCATTACGGTTATTTGGTAATTTGTATGCGGGAGAGTTAATATTCTTATTAATTGCCACCATTGGTTTATTTCAATTACCGGTGCATTTTTTATGGGCAGCATTTCATTTGCTAATAATCCCATTACAAGCGTTTATTTTTATGATGCTAACTATTGTTTACCTTAGTTTAGCTCACGAAGATCACTAACTTTTCGGGAATAAGTTAGAACGGCATAAGCCGGCCCGAAGGGTTTAGGGCAGGAAGCCCGAAAGAACAGTTTTTTGTACAATTTTTTAACTTTAACTTTTAACATTCAAAATATCGGAGATAAATATGTTATATATCGCTGTTGCGTTATTAATCGGTCTAGGTGCTTTAGGTACTGCGATTGGTTTTGGTTTACTAGGTGGCAAATTTTTAGAGTCTGCTGCTCGTCAACCTGAATTAGCACCACAACTTCAAGTGAAAATGTTCATCGTAGCAGGTCTTATTGATGCTATTGCGATTATCGGTGTTGCTATCGGCCTTTACATGTTATTCGTACTTGCTTAATTCTTGTTTAGATTTAAGTCTTTTTTTAAAACGAATAACTAATAGGAGGTACACAAATGAATATTAATGCCACGCTTATTGGTGAATTAATCGCATTTGTCGTATTTGTAATTTTCTGCATGAAGTTTGTATGGCCACCAATTACGGCTGCCATCGAAGCTCGTCAAGCTATTATAGCTGACGGACTTGCTGCTTCAGACCGTGCTGCTAAAGATCTTGAGCTTGCTCAAGAAAAAGCCACGGCACAGCTTAAAGAAGCGAAAGCGCAAGCAGCTAGTATTGTTGAAGCTGCAAAAAAACGTGAAACGCAAATAGTTGAAGAGGCCGCAGGTAAAGCTGAAGCTGAAAAAACTAAAATCTTAGCAGCTGGTCAAGCTGAAATTGAAACTGAACGTAAACAAGCCACAGAAGAACTTCGTCAACAAATCGCTGTTCTTGCTGTAGCTGGTGCCGAGAAAATTCTCGAACGTTCAATCGATGCCGCTGCACATAGCGACATTTTAGATAAACTTGTAGCTGAACTTTAAGAGGGGAATGAGCTATGTCTGAATTGACAACCGTCGCTCGTCCTTACGCTAAAGCAGCGTTCGATTTTGCTGTTGAAGCTAATGCAATTGATCACTGGTTAGAAATGCTAGTTTTCGCTGCAGAAGTTTCAAAAGATGTCACCATAAAAGGTTACCTTAGTGGTGGTGCATCTGTTGAACAATCACAAGAAATCTTTTTAAAGGTTTGTGGTGAACAGCTAAACAGCGAAGGTCAAAACTTTATTAAAATTTTGGCTGAAAACGGACGCCTTTTGGTGCTACCTCAAGTTGTTACTCAATTTAGTGAACTAAAAGCTAAGCATGAGAAAACAATTATTGTGGATGTAACATCTGCTGTTGAATTAACAGCAGATAAACTAATTACTTTAAGTGCTGCGCTTGAAAAGCGTTTGGCTCGAAAAGTACAGCTCAATTGTAGTGTTGATGCAAGTATTATGTCTGGTTTGGTTATCCAAGCAGGTGATATGGTAATAGATGGTTCAGTAAAAAATAAACTGAATCGTTTAGCAACAGCAATGCAATTATAGCATTTAAGAGATAAGGGAACAGAGCATGCAACTGAATTCCACTGAAATCGCTGAACTGATCAAAAAACGTATTGAGCAGTTTAACGTTGTCAGCGAAGCTCGCAATGAAGGTACTATCGTTTCTGTAACAGATGGTATTATTCGCATTCACGGCCTTGCTGATGTAATGCAAGGCGAGATGATAGAGCTTCCTGGTAGCCGTTATGCTATCGCCTTAAACCTTGACCGTGATTCGGTCGGTGCGGTAGTAATGGGTCCATATGCTGATTTAGCAGAAGGACAAAAAGTTAAAGGTACAGGCCGTATTTTGGAAGTACCTGTTGGACGTGGCTTATTAGGCCGAGTTGTCAACACGCTAGGTGAGCCAATTGACGGTAAGGGAACAATCGAAAATGATGGTTTCTCTCCTGTTGAAGTCGTTGCACCGGGTGTAATCGAACGTAAATCTGTTGATCAACCCGTTCAAACAGGTATCAAGTCAATTGACTCAATGATCCCAATTGGACGTGGTCAACGTGAATTGATCATTGGTGACCGTCAAATCGGTAAGTCTGCAATTGCGTTAGATGCCATCATCAATCAAAAAGATACCGGTATTAAATGTGTATATGTAGCCATTGGCCAAAAAGCCTCAACGGTTGCTAACCTAGTACGCAAATTAGAAGAGCACGGCGCATTATCAAATACTATTGTTGTTGTTGCATCGGCTTCTGAAGCAGCGGCACTACAATACTTAGCACCCTACTCTGGTTGTTCAATGGGTGAGTATTTTCGTGACCGCGGTGAAGATGCTTTAATAGTTTATGATGATTTGTCTAAGCAAGCTGTTGCTTATCGTCAAATTTCATTACTACTTCGTCGTCCGCCAGGTCGTGAAGCTTACCCAGGTGATGTTTTCTACCTTCACAGTCGTTTATTAGAGCGTGCTGCTCGTGTAAATGAAGAATATGTAGAGCGTTTCACTAAGGGTGCAGTAAAAGGTAAAACAGGTTCTTTAACCGCATTACCTATTATTGAAACTCAAGCAGGCGATGTATCTGCCTTCGTACCTACTAACGTAATTTCGATTACTGATGGTCAAATATTCCTAGAAGCTGATTTATTCAACTCAGGTATTCGTCCTGCTGTTAACGCAGGCTTATCGGTTTCTCGAGTTGGTGGTGCTGCACAAACTAAAATCATCAAGAAGCTAGGTGGTGGTATTCGTTTAGCACTTGCTCAGTATCGTGAATTAGCCGCTTTTGCTCAATTCGCTTCTGATTTAGATGATGCTACACGTGCTCAATTAGAACATGGTCAACGTGTTACTGAATTGATGAAGCAAAACCAATACAGCCCATTATCTGTTGCTGATACCGCGGTATCGTTATTTGCAGCTGAAAAAGGTTTCTTAAATGATGTTGAACTTAACAAAATCAATGATTTTGCAGCAGCACTATTAACCTTTATCAATAATGATAGCGCTGAGTTGATGGCTAAAATCAACGAAACTGGTGGTTACGATAAAGAAATCGAAGCAGGTTTAGCTGCAGCACTTGAGAAATTCAAGTCTACGCAAACTTGGTAAGAACTTTTTTCATAAATAAAGTTTCGGAGATAAGTCATGGCCGGTGGTAAAGAGATAAAATCTAAGATCGCGAGTGTTAAAAACACTCAAAAGATCACTAGTGCTATGGAAATGGTAGCAGCAAGCAAAATGCGCAAAGCGCAGGAAGGCATGGCTGCTTCTCGTCCATACGCTGAGAATATACGAAACGTGATCGGTCATATTGCGCTTGGTAGCTTAGAATATCGCCATCCTTATTTGGAAGAGCGTGAAGTTAAGCGTGTAGGTTATATTGTAGTATCAACTGACCGTGGTTTGTGTGGTGGTTTAAACATTAACTTGTTTAAAAAAGTATTAGCAGGAGCTGCCAAATGGCAGTCTGAAGAATGTGAAGTTGATTTTGCCGTGGTTGGCTCTAAAGCAACCACGTTTTTCAATAACATGGGTGCTAATGTAACCGCACAGATTTCTGGTTTAGGCGACAGACCTTCAGTTACTGCTTTAATAGGCAGTGTGAAAATTATGTTAAATGCCTATGATAATGGTGAAATTGATAAATTATTTATTGTTTATAATAAATTTGTTAACACCATGACGCAAAAACCAACAATAGATCAACTTTTACCGTTACCTAAGTCAGACGATGAAGCAATTAAACATCGCTGGGATTACATCTACGAACCCGATGCACAAGCTATGCTTGAGCAATTGTTAGTTCGTTATATTGAATCTCAAGTTTATCAAGGGGTGGTTGAAAACCTAGCCTGTGAACAAGCTGCTCGTATGGTTGCAATGAAATCTGCGACCGACAATGCGGGCGACTTAATTGATGACTTACAATTGGTATACAACAAGGCGCGTCAAGCAAGTATTACTCAAGAGTTGGGTGAAATTGTCGCTGGTGCATCTGCCGTATAACGGTAAAAATTAGTTTTCGTTAAATTAAAATTTGAGGAATAAACATGAGTGCAGGTAAAGTCGTCCAAATAATTGGCGCAGTTGTGGATATCGAATTTCCACAAGATGCTGTACCTAAAGTATATGACGCATTAAAAGTAACCGAAGGTAATCTTTCAGGTTTAGTACTTGAAGTACAACAACAACTTGGTGGCGGCGTTGTACGTACAATTGCTATGGGTTCTTCTGATGGTTTACAACGTGGCCTAAATGTAGAAAATACCGGTGATAACATCCAAGTTCCAGTAGGTACTGCAACCTTGGGTCGTATCATGAATGTTTTGGGTGAGCCGATTGATGAAGCTGGCCCTATTGGTGAAGAAGAGAGATGGTCTATTCACCGAGCTGCACCTGCTTATGCTGATCAAGCCATGTCAAATGAACTACTTGAAACAGGTATTAAAGTCATCGACTTAGTCTGTCCATTTGCTAAGGGTGGTAAAGTTGGTTTGTTCGGTGGTGCTGGTGTTGGTAAAACAGTTAACATGATGGAACTTATCCGTAACATTGCTATTGAGCATAGCGGCTACTCGGTATTTGCTGGTGTTGGTGAGCGTACTCGTGAAGGAAACGATTTTTATCACGAAATGAACGACTCTAACGTACTTGATAAAGTCTCTTTAGTTTACGGTCAAATGAATGAGCCTCCAGGAAACCGTTTACGTGTTGCCTTTACGGGTTTAACCATGGCGGAAAAATTCCGTGATGAGGGGCGTGACGTATTATTCTTCGTTGATAATATTTATGGGTACACGCTTGCTGGTACTGTAGTATCTGCCCTTCTTTGTCGTATGCCATCAGCTGTTGGTTACCAACCAACGCTTGCTGAGGAAATGGGTGTATTACAAGAACGTATTACTTCTACTAAGAAAGGCTCAATCACCTCAATTCAAGCGGTATATGTACCAGCAGATGATTTGACTGATCCAAGCCCAGCTACTACCTTTGCTCACTTAGATGCAACCGTTGTACTTTCACGTTCAATTGCAGAATTGGGTATATACCCAGCGATTGACCCGTTAGACTCAACGTCACGTCAACTTGATCCATTAGTTGTTGGTGCTGAGCATTATGCCGTGGCACGTGGAGTACAGAACGTATTACAACGCTACAAAGAACTTAAAGATATTATTGCAATCTTAGGCATGGACGAGCTTTCTGAAGAAGATAAGCAAACCGTTACACGTGCTCGTAAAATTCAGCGTTTCTTGTCACAGCCGTTCTTTGTTGCTGAAGTATTTACAGGTTCTCCAGGTAAATATGTTTCTTTAAAAGATACCATCGCAGGTTTTACTGGCATTTTAGCTGGTGACTACGATGATTTACCTGAGCAGGCATTCTACATGGTTGGTTCTATTGAAGAAGCAATTGAGAAAGCTAAAAACATGTAATTTGCTTTGGGTGGTTTAGCTTAGACTGTTAGTTACTAAATATTCTGAGCTAATCACCAACGTTAGGAGGTCAAAATGTCAGCAATGACGGTAAATCTAAATGTAGTAAGTGCGGAAGAGGAGTTATTCTCTGGACGTATTGAATCATTACAGATCACAGGTTCAGAAGGTGAATTAGGTATTATGCCTGGTCATGCACCTTTATTGACCTCACTAAAACCTGGTATGGCACGCATTGTAAAGTATGGCGGTGAGGAAGAAATTATTTATCTTTCTGGCGGCATGTTAGAAGTTCAACCTAATAACGTTACGGTATTGTCCGATGTGGCTGTACGTGCAGGCGATTTAGATGAACAAGCAGTTTTAGAAGCTAAACAACGTGCAGAAGAACACATGAACGCTCATGGCGATGATGTTAACTATGCTGAAGTTGCCGCTGAATTAGCCCGTGTAACTGCGCAACTACGCGTAATACAAGTGACTAAAAAGCAAGTATAAACTGTACTAAGTGAATTTCTAATTACAAGATAACACTAAGTTTTAGTGAATAAATAGCGACTTTACTTATGGTAAACGTCGCTTTTTTTATGTCATTAACGTTACACTAGCACCAATACCAACACCCTTGGAATAACTATGTCTCTCTCAGTTGTCATTTTAGCCGCAGGTAAAGGCACACGTATGCGCTCGGCCCTGCCCAAAGTACTTCATCCTATTGCTGAAAAACCCATGGTAAGTCATGTTATTGATAGTGCTAGGCAGTTAAATGCCAGTAATATTTATCTGGTTTATGGCTTTGGTGGCGAGGTGTTAAAAGCGGCTTTAACTAAAGATAAGTCAGGCGAGGGCTTAACGTTTGTTGAACAGGTTGAACAATTAGGAACTGGCCATGCAGTAGATATGGCGTCACCCTTCCTTAAAGACAATGAAAACGTATTAGTTTTATACGGTGATGTACCCTTAACTAAAGTGTCAACATTAGAGCGTTTACTTGCGGTAAAACCTGAAAACGGAATGTCACTACTCACCGTTAATTTAGCTAACCCTAACGGTTACGGACGAATTGTTAGACATCAGGGCAATGTGGTCGGTATCATCGAGCAAAAAGATGCCAGCGCAGAGCAACTATTAATTAGCGAAGCTAATACGGGGATTTTACTAGCCAAGGGTGGCGATTTAAAACGTTGGCTAGCCAATTTATCAAGTGACAACGCACAAGGTGAATATTACCTAACGGATATTATTGCTGCTGCCCACGCTGAAGGTAAAACCATAACTACTGCTCACCCTGAAACAGAGATTGAAGTAGAAGGTGCTAATAACCGTGTTCAATTAGCAGCCTTAGAGCGTGCGTATCAAGCCAGACAAGCGGAACAATTAATGTTGGCCGGGGCAACATTACGAGATCCTGCGAGAATTGATATTCGTGGTCAAGTAACCGTAGGACAAGAAGTAGTTATTGACATAAATTGTATTTTTGAAGGTAAAGTAGTAATAGCTGACGGGGTTATTATTGGCGCCAACAGCCTGTTAAAAAATTGTACCCTAGGTGAATATTCAGTAGTTAAGGCTAACTCAATTATTGAAGGGGCAGATATTGGGGCACACTGTACTTTAGGACCCTTTGCCCGTATTCGTCCGGGGTCAGTCATGAAAAAAGATTCACATGTTGGTAACTTCGTCGAAATGAAAAAAACGACCTTAGGCGAAGGTGCTAAAGCAGGTCACCTGTCGTATTTAGGTGATAGCGAAATTGGGGCAAAAGTTAATATTGGTGCAGGCACAATTACTTGTAATTATGATGGGGTAAATAAATTTAAAACGGTTATTGGTGAAGGAGCATTTATCGGCTCTAACAGCTCGATAATAGCGCCAGTGGATATTGGTGCCATGACAACGGTTGCTGCAGGCTCGGTTATTGTCAAAAACGTGGAAGAAAATTCGTTAGCAGTAGCGCGTGGTAAACAAAGAAATATTGCTAATTGGCCAAGACCAATAAAGAAGTAAGCTAATAACAGAACTGACTAAGGCGCCTTTGAGCGTCTTTTTTATTGGCTAAAATAAGTGAATAAAAAATAAACATTGCCTGAGAAGGCATCTTTTGATTTAATACGACAAGTTTCAAAACGAAACTTAATTTCACTTAAACTAAACCATTAAAAGTTAACCATGTCGAAAAGAAACACCCAACAAAGACGTCATACTATTATCACTGAACTTAATCAAAGTGGTAAAGTCAGTGTTAATCAACTCGCTAAGCAGTTTAATATTTCTGAAGTGACTATACGTAAAGATCTCGCTATTTTAGAAACCACTAGTTTGCTTTTACGACGCTATGGTGGGGCTATTTCGCTACCGAAAGAGAGCATTGAACCTAAAAATTCAAAAAAAAGTCTTTCGAAACGAAAGTTAGCGATTGCCAAACAGGCGGCATTGCTTATTAATGACCATCATCGAATTATTATTGATAGCGGCAGTACAACTTCGGCGTTAGTGAAAGAGTTGGAAGATAAAAAAGGTTTAATCGTGATGACTAATTCTTTATCAATTGCTGTGGGGTTAACCGCCTTAGAAAATGAGCCAGTGTTGTTAATGACAGGAGGGACATGGGACCCTAACTCTAAAGCTTTTCAAGGGCAAGTAGCAGAACAAGTACTGCGTAGTTACGACTTTGACCAATTATTTATTGGTGCTGATGCTATAGATATAGCACGTGGAACAACAACATTTAACGAACTTATTGGCCTGAGTCGAGTAATGGCTGAGGTTTCAAGAGAAGTTATTGTGATGGTTGAATCAGATAAGATTGGTCGAAAAATACCTAATCTAGAACTACCATGGCAATACATTCATACCCTGATAACCGATAACGGCTTATCAGAAGAAATAATCAATCAATTAACTAAACAAGATATTAATCTCATTATTGCTCACTAAACAGCGATTAAGTGTTAATACAACAATTAAATTTTAAAGGAAAATACTATGTGTGGAATAGTAGGTGCAGTAGCGCAACGTGACGTAGCAGATATACTTGTTGAAGGCCTAAAGCGGTTAGAATACCGAGGATATGACTCAGCTGGCGTAGCGATTATTGATGAAAAAGAGAGTTTGATCAGTGTCAAACGTGTGGGTAAAGTACAAGAACTTGCCGATGCGTTATTAGCAACGCCAGTGGCTGGCGGAACAGGTATTGCTCATACACGTTGGGCCACCCATGGTGCACCAAGCGAAGTGAACGCTCACCCACACCTATCTAATCATTCTATAGCAGTTGTTCATAATGGCATTATAGAAAATCATGATGCACTGCGTAGTCATTTACAAAGCTTGGGTTATGAGTTTATTTCACAAACCGATACCGAAGTTATTACCCATTTAGTGCATTTTGAATTAAAAACCAGTGACACATTACTCGCAGCCGTTCAAAAAACAGTGAAGCAGCTAGAAGGCGCTTATGGCACGGTAATAATGGACGCTAAAGATAAGCACAGCCTCATTGTTGCTCGCTCTGGTAGCCCGTTAGTTATTGGTTATGGTATAGGTGAAAACTTTATCGCATCAGACATGATGGCATTGTTACCGGTTACTCGCCGCTTTGCCTTTTTAGAAGAAGGCGACGTTGCCGAGGTTACGCGTTTTGATGTCAATATTTATGACCAAGACGGTAAGGCGGTAAAGCGTGAGATCAAAGAAACCGAAGCCACTAATGATGCTGGCGATAAAGGCGAATATCGTCACTACATGTTAAAAGAAACCTACGAGCAACCAACGGCTATTAGAAATAGTTTAGCAGGACGCTTAGTGGACGGTGTTTTAGACATTAATACCTTCGGAGAAGGCGCTGATGATATTTTTAAAGGCGTTGAACATGTACAAATTATTGCCTGTGGCACCAGTTATCATTCGGGTATGGTAGCCCGTTATTGGTTAGAAGAGCTTGCCGGAGTATCTTGTAATATAGAAATAGCCAGTGAATTTAGATACCGTAAATCGTTTGTACCTAAAAACTCATTGATTGTTACCATTTCACAATCAGGTGAAACAGCTGATACCTTAGCCGCGTTGCGCTTAGCCAAAGACATTGGCTATCAATCAAGTTTAGTTATTTGTAATGTAGCGGGCTCTTCACTGGTTCGTGAGTCAGATCTGGCCTTTATGACCAAAGCCGGGGTAGAAATTGGCGTAGCCTCTACCAAAGCCTTCACCACTCAATTAGTGGGATTGTTGATGATGACGCTAGCCATTGGCCAACATCATGGCATGAGTAAAGACAAACAAGCTGAAATTGCTCAAGCATTAATGACCTTACCCAGCAAACTTGATGAGGTATTAGCATTAGCCCCCTCAATTGAAGCACTAGCTGAAGACTTTGCCGATAAACACCATGCCTTGTTTTTAGGCCGTGGTGATCAATACCCTATTGCCATGGAAGGGGCGTTAAAGCTAAAAGAAATTTCCTATATTCATGCTGAAGCTTATGCCGCTGGTGAATTAAAACATGGGCCCTTAGCTCTTATTGATGCTGAAATGCCAGTAATAGTAGTGGCGCCACAAAATGATTTAATTGAAAAGTTAAAATCTAACGTCGAAGAAGTACGTGCACGAGGCGGCTTGATGTATGTATTTGCTGATAGCAAAGCTAACTTTGCCAGCGATCGAACCATGAAAGTAATACAGATCCCCGTATGTGATGACCTTATAGCGCCAATTGTTTACACCTTACCATTACAATTACTGTCATATTATGTGGCTATTATTAAAGGCACAGATGTTGATCAGCCACGTAATTTAGCTAAGTCGGTAACGGTTGAATAGTAACCTTGTTTGATCAATAGAGTGTTGTGGGAGATAACAATAAAATTCTTTACTAAAGTTGTTTTATTTCTTTTGGGGAATTTTATTGGATTTTATTAACAATACTTTAATGATCACTTTGTGGTAGACAGCGTCCTTGCCATCAGTTTTTAGTTCGTTTATAGATTAGCGATGCCTTTGTTGTTCTCATTGAATGAATTCCATAAGCTGTTGGGTCAAGACCTATACTAATAACTCAACGATTAATTATTCGGGCATATTGTCGAGTGGTGAGATGATCATTTGTCTTTATTCCAACTTGGTTTTGGTTGATAAAGTACAATGTCATGTATAAAAATATCGCTTGGTTTAAGTGAACTATAATGATGAAACTATTTTGATTAGATTTTATCTTGGAGATTATCATGACCGATGAACCTGACTGGATGAACCCTGCTAATGACAGTAAGACACCATATACATATAAAGAAATTGAGTTATTTGTTGATGGTTTTATATAAGTATTTGGAG
>JAWUYA010000074.1:0-18053 GCA_034111045.1 Colwellia sp.
TCAATATCTTCTGGGTCTGTTACCTCTATATCATCAGTGTCTTCAGATAAGTCTTCAGATAAGTCTTCAGATAAGTCTTCAGGAGGCGTTGCGCTCGCCAATAACGCATCAATATCATCTGGGTCTGTTACCTCTATATCATCAGTGTCTTCAGATAAGTCTTCAGGAGGCGTTGCGCTCGCTAATAACGCATCAATTTCATCTGGGTCTGTTACCTCTATATCATCAGTTTCTTCAGATAAGTCTTCGGATAAGTCTTCAGGAGGCGTTGAGCTCGCTAATAACGCATCAATATCATCTGGGTCTGTTACCTCTATATCATCTGTATCATCTGATAAGTCATTAATATTAACGATTTCTTCGTCAATAGGATTATCGTCTAAACCCTCTAAATCGCCTAATGAATCATCCAGATCACTTTTATCTAACTGATCCCCATCTAAAGTTTCACTAGCATCCTCTAAAACGTTAGACTCTTGTTCATCTGTACCTGACAATAATGCATCTAACTGCCCTTGATCGAGTTTATCATTAGAAAGCTCATCATCGTCTGAATCTTCTAAATCATCTAAATCCTTTGAATCTTCTGAATCTTTTGAATCGTCTGAATCCTCTAAATCCTCTAAATCCTCTAAGTCGTCTAAATCGTCTGAATCCTCTGAATCCTCTAAGTCGTCTAAATCGTCTAAATCGTCTAAATCGTCTAAATCGTCTAAATTTATCATATCATCGGCGAGTAAGGCTTCATCATCCACTTCAACTAAGTCAATTGAAAGTTCATCAAGAGCAATCTTTTGATCCGATGCCTGATCTAACTCTTTATCTATTATAGGCTCTTCGGATCGACTTTTATTGGCTGACAGCGAATCGACATCTCGATTATTTGATTGGATTGGTTGAGTTTTATAACGTCGGTTATAAAAGAAGAAAACCAAACCCGCAATTAAAATGGCAGGGACTGTCATTAATAATGCAGTGTAAATTGGGCTAGAGGTAAAGCTATTTTGCTGTATTTCATCTTGTTCTTTTTTAAGAATCGCCTCTTGATCCTTAGCTTCGTCTGACGCTTTTTGATCCTGTAACATCTTAATGATGACTTCATTGGCTTTTTGAGCTTTTCCCTCTGACTCTGCAGCTTTTCCTTTTAAAATTTCAACTTCCCCGTCAACTTCGACCAGCTGAGTACGTAAGTTTTCATTTTCTGTTCTTAATAGTGCTATACCATCAATAGAGTGGGATATATCATTTTGAATCGTATCTAATTGACGTTTTTGATTGTCGCCAACAGATTGTAATTTCTCATTAATTTCAATCTTTGCCTTATCAAGATCTTTTTTATTAACGCCCATTTCCATTGGTGCTTTAACTTTTTCATTAACCTGTTGTGTAACTTTGCCACTCCACTTATTTTCATCAATTTTAGCTTTTACTTTTGCTGACTTATCATTGATTGCTCGCATAATTTCCACAGGTGGGATACTAAGTACTTGCCCTTCAACTAAGTTATTAATGTTTTCTTGAGCAAAAGCTTGTGGATTAGTGAGATACAAGGAATGCATTACTTGATATACGGTAAGGCTAGGCTCAGGCCTAACGTTAATGGCGATATTCCAGAGAGTATCATTCGCAGTGATCGGACCGTATTGAGGTAAGGCGTTTTTATCTTCGGCTTTGGGACCGCGAATACTGATACCAACAGTTTCTTCAGCAACCGCTGACAAGTTAATTGAAAACGTTCCTATTATAATTACCTGCCAAAAACACAGGTTTAACAATCGTAGCATCTAGGCTTTCCTAATTTTTTATTGATATCAAAAGCATTATATTTTCACTAGACATTGTCCGGCAAACAACAAAACAGCTTGATATTTTAGTTCATGCCAATTATTTGGCGAATATAAAACCATATAAAACAAAGCAAAGTTTATTCCAACTCTAAAAAAGCACCTACATAATAACCAATTAATAGTGAAAATTGACGCAAAAATGAAAAATCAGAACGTTGTCATTATATTAACGACTCTATTCTGATTTTCTTTAAGGAATGGTCAATAAAACTATTTATTACGATAAATAATCTTTAACGAGTAACTCAGCTATTTGAACACTATTGGTTGCCGCGCCTTTTCTAACATTGTCGGCAACAATCCACATATTGATACCATTTGCATGACTAATATCTTCGCGTATACGGCCAACAAAAGTGTCATCTTTACCACTCGCATCAGTAATTGGGGTAGGAAAATCTTCATCATTTTCGCAAACCACAATACCTTCAGCTTGACCTAATAATACTTTAACTTCTTCAGCAGAAATTTGAGTTCTTGTTTCAATATGAAGTGACTCACCATGACCAAAAAACACCGGTACACGAACCGCGGTAGGATTAACTAAAACATTTTCATCACCCAAAATCTTTTTAGTTTCCCAAACCATTTTCATTTCTTCTTTGGTATAACCATTATCAAGAAACACATCAATTTGTGGAATAACATTAAAAGCAATTTGCCGAGAAAAGTTTTTGCTTTCAACCGGTTTACCACTTAACAGATCCGCTGTTTGCTTAGCTAATTCATCCATTGCTGCTTTACCACCACCTGACACTGATTGGTAAGTACAGACGTTGACACGGTCAATACCGACCGCATCATAAATTGGCTTGAGGGCAACCATCATTTGAATGGTTGAACAATTGGGGTTAGCAATGATATTACGATTACGATAATCCGCTAAAGCGTGTGGATTAACTTCAGGAACGATTAATGGAATATCGTCTTCATAACGAAATTCCGAGGTATTATCGATGACAATGCACCCAGCTTCACCAGCAATGGGCGCATACTTTGCAGATATTGAACCGCCAGCAGAAAAGAAACCAATTTGTGCTTGGCTCCAATCAAAATTGTCAGCATCAAGTACTTCAATACTGTCTCCATTAAAATCAATAAACTCACCTGCCGAGCGAGCACTTGCTAATGGGTAAAGTTTATTAATAGGAAAATCTCGTTCTTCAAGAATTTCTATGATAGTTTTACCTACCAACCCTGTTGCGCCAAGTACGCAAACATCAAATTTCTGTGCCATGCTCCTCTCTCTTAAATTAGGTTTTATTATTAAAGCCAAGCAGATGTAACACATCTGCATTGGCTGAATTTGACAAGATCACTGTTATTGCAGAAAACTCCCTTCGAGCTGGATATGTCTTACGAATATGGTCGAAACCTTGACAAGGTAATTGTTGACGAAAAAGTGCATCGTCACGCCTGACATCGTAAACCATTTTAACTAACTGGTTTAGTAAAATATCACTAAAGTCAGCTTTTATTTCAACACTGTTAATTAACGGTATGGGTAAAAACTGATTCAGTTGTTTTTCTGGTAAGATCTTTAATTCTCGGCATAATGCCAGATAGAGCATTTCGCTACCACGAGCTTTTCCTTCTAAGCTATAACCAGCAATGTGTGCAGTAGCAATATCAGTATATTCTATCAACTCATTCAAAATACTGGGTTCGTTCTCCCAAACATCTAAGACTAAGGTTGTTTTCATGCCTTGTTGTTTTAACGTTAACAGTGCGTGATTATCGATAACTTCACCACGACATGCGTTAATTAATATTTGCTGATCATTTAATGAGGACAACATTAAGTTACCTAATAAATGGTAGGTGGGAAATTTCCCTTCATAAGTTAAAGGTACATGCAAAGAGATAACATCACAGGCTAACGCCTGTTCTAATGAAACAAAGTCACGTTGATCATTTGTTTGTGCTAAAAACGGATCGCACAAAAGATGCTTAATACCTAGCGCCGTTAATTTTTCACTTAATCTGCTGCCCGTATTACCTGCGCCAACAATGCCCACCGTTTTATCTAAAAGATTAAAGACTTGACGTTCAGCTAAAACCACTAAAGCGCTAAGCACATACTCAGCAACAGAAATAGCATTGCAACCAGGTGCTGAAGTAAAAGCAATATCACGGTCACGTAAATAAGGTTGATCAATATGATCAACACCAATAGTAGCCGTACCCACAAAGACCAATTTATCATTAAGCCTGAGTAGATTTTTATTAACGGTAGTTATAGAACGCACTAATAAAACATCAGCATCACTTATCTGCTCTGCTGTTAGCTCGCGTCCTGAAAAAGGAATAAGCTGACCAAAATCACTAAAAAATTCTTTAGCAAAAGGCATATTTTCATCGTAAAGTATTTTCATTATATTTAGGTTCTAATTATCTGGCTCAGTGTTGTGCTATAAGTTGTGAGTTAAGTTATCAACGTTTAACAATGAAGATGCATAGGCAATATTATACCAACAATAAAAAAACCCCAAAAAAGTATAATTTTTTGGGGTTTTATATAATAAAGTAAGGTTCACTATTATTAGCTTTTAAATTTTTTCATGACCAATGTTGCATTCGTACCACCAAAACCGAAACTATTTGACATAACCATGTTTAGTTCTGTTTCACGCATTTGGGTAACAATATCTAACCCTTCAGCTTGCTCATCTAAGATATCAATGTTAATGGAAGGAGCAACAAAGTTATTTTCCATCATTAACATCGAGAAAATAGCTTCATGAACACCAGCAGCACCTAGTGCATGGCCAGTCATTGCTTTAGTTGCACTAATTGCTGGTGAATTTTTACCAAACACTTCTTGAATGGCACCAAGCTCTTTAACATCACCAACAGGGGTTGATGTACCATGAGTATTTAAGTAGTCAATATCGCCTTCAACACCTTGCATGGCTTGTTGCATACAACGAACTGCTCCTTCACCATTAGGTGCAACCATGTCATAGCCATCAGATGTAGCACCGTAGCCAACAATTTCAGCATAAATGTGCGCTCCACGGGCAAGCGCATGTTCTAGCTCTTCAACAACAACCATACCGCCGCCGCCAGCAATAACAAAACCATCGCGATTAGCATCGTAGGTACGAGAAGCTTTTTCAGGAGTATCGTTATATTTAGAAGATAATGCGCCCATGCCATCAAACATCATAGCTAATGACCAATCAACCTCTTCACCACCACCAGCAAAGACAATATCTTGCTTGCCAAGTTGAATAAGTTCTGCTGCATGACCAATACAATGAGCGCTAGTTGCACAAGCAGAACTAATCGAATAATTCACGCCTTTAATTTTAAAAGGGGTCGCTAAGCACGCTGAAATAGTACTCGACATAGTTTTAGGTACCGCATAAGGGCCAACACGTTTAATACCACGACTGCGTAAGGTGTCTGATGAAGAGACAATATTAGCAGAAGATGCGCCACCAGAGCCAGCAACAATACCCGTACGGATATTTGATACTTGGTCTTCGGTTAATTTAGCATCATCAATAGATTGTTGCATAGCTATATAAGCATAAGCAGCAGCATCACCCATAAAACGATAAGCTTTACGGTCAATCATTGCTTTAGCGTCAATATCAGGTTTCCCCCACACTTGGCTACGTAAACCCACCTCATCAAAACTTTCAGCTCTAGTGATACCTGAGCGCCCTGCTTTCAATGACGAGATAACTTCTTCTGCATTGTTGCCGATGCTCGACACTATGCCTAAACCTGTGATAACTACACGTTTCATTTAATTAACCAACTTAAAATTTTAAGAATTGGGCGTATTATACAGACTTCCACCCACGTAACTGGTCCATCCAGCGTACACTTGTACACTAATTTTATCACTAGTAAAATTAATTAGAAAGTAAAAGGCTAAAAACATCTCGATTTTATTGATAAAGTAAAAGACACTGAATGATAAATTTCAAATAAACTCTGTACATGACACTAACGCACTAACGCACTAACGCACTAACGCAGAAAATTAATAACTAAAATCACAGTAAAGTCTTATCAATCATGTATTCATTAACCCATACCCTAACGGTCTTCTCATTGCTAATAAAACCTTGTTATAATATAGCGGTTCAACTTGTTATCAAATAACAGTAACATCAGGGTGTTAAATCATAGTGACCAACTCAACTTTTTCTAACTTACCAAAAAAGGGAGTACAATATTACTCCCCCTTAAATGAGGCTAATATTGCTGTAAACACCAATGATGACCCAAGTAGTGATATATTTATCACTACTAATGACATTAGTAAACGCCTTGCTCGATGTATAAAAAACTTTACTATTATTGAAACCAGTTTCGGTACTGGATTAAACTTTTTATTAACGTTAAAAACTTATCAAACACTTAAATTAAACGATACGGTACTGAGTGAAAAATTAAATAAAAATATTCAACGGCCTCAATTAATTTTTATCTGTATTGAGGAAAATCCATTAAGCCAAAAACAGCTGAAAAATTTTTTAGCTGGGCGACCTGAGTTTAATGAGTTTGCTGAACAATTAATTCAGCAATATCCCACAGCAGAGCCTGGGTTATTTCCGCAGCAATGTGAACTGAAATTTTTAGATAACCACGTCACCTTAAAAATTATATTTAATGAAGTAACTCAAGCACTTTCAAAGATAAAAACCACGAAACATGGCTTGGTTGATGTTTGGCATCTGGATATTTTCTCTCCAACAAAAAATATTAATGCCTTTGGCCCTGAATTATTTAACCATATTGCCCGATTATCAAAAGATCAAGCAAGCTTTAGCGCCTATACGCTTTCAGAACACCTTAGCAAACCATTAATTGATGTCGGTTTTAGACTAGATAAACAAAGTACCATGGGGCATAACAACAAAATATTAACCGCTAAATTTCAACAAAGTAAAACCTCTGGTAAGGGGTATCAATTAAGAACGCAAATAACCCAACCAGAAAAAGTGGCGATTATTGGTGGTGGTATTGCATCAGCTTGCGCCGCTTATGCTTTAACCAAGCAAGGTGTTAAAGTCACTTTATATTGCCAAGAAAGCAAAGTAGCTCAAGGGGCATCAAGTAATGACATAGCGGCTTTATATCCCCTGCTTCATCAAAGAAAAGATGATATTAGTGAGTTTTATCAACAAGCTTTTTGGCATGCAAAATCGCTATATCAAGAGTTATTATCAAGTGGTTTTTCATTTAGTCATCAATGGTGTGGCTTATTAGATGTTAGCTATAAAGGTTCTTTGTATGATCGCCAGCAAGCTTTTGAACGCATCAATGCTTGGCCTAAAAATCTTATTCATAGTATTGATGCAGAACAAGCCAGTAAAGTGGCAGGAGTTGAATTAGAGTTTGGCGGTTTATTTATGCCTAATGCGGGTTGGCTAGCACCCGGTGAATTAGTTGAACAATTATTTGAGGCCGCCCGTCAAACTAACTTGCTAGATATTAAAACATCAACAACAGTAGAGTCTATTGACAATTTGGTTGACGGAAATTGGCACTTACACACAAATAAAGGCCTGATCAATGAAAAAATACTCATTGTTTGTGGGGGGGCTGAAACTCTCAATATAAACATAGTAAACAAGTTGCCTTTAATCTCTGTTCGAGGTCAGATCACTAGTATGAAAACTAACGAAAAAATTAAAAATTTATCAACTGTGCTTTGCCATAAAGGTTACTTAACACCTAAAAACAATGGGGTACACTGTATTGGTGCAACATTTGATAAAGATGACTTTGATACAAATGCGCGAGAAGCAGATGATAGTTTTAATCTTAGTATGCTCAATCAATGTTTACCCGGGGTTACTCAATGGCAAAGTACTGATATTAGTAAAAGCAAAGCAAGATTGCGCTGTATGACACCTGATCATTTACCTATGGTGGGTGCTATGCCCGATATCAAAGCACACCAAGTGATATACCCGCATTTAGCCAAAGATAAAAATTGGCCATACCAACAAGCAGCGCCCTGTGTTGATAACTTATATGTAATGACAGGCTTAGGTGCACGAGGTCTATGTTCAGCGCCTTTACTTGCCGACATTCTTGCCGCTGATATTTGCGGAACGCCGTACCCTGTTGACCGCAAAATGTTATTCAATTTAAGTGCTAATCGATTTGTTATTCGAGATATTATCAAACGAAAAGTATAATCTTTAGCCTCGCAAGCATTCGCACCATATTTAATGGTGTGGTTTTCAATAACGGCACTTGTGGTTGGTTTTTGATAGTTAACCCTGCTTTGGTGTAGCTTGATGTAGGTATAGAGACCAAAATGACATTAATTGACTGGGGAACACATGAAATTAACCGACAAATTATAGCTCGGGATATTTTAGCCGATGAATTAATGCTATCATGCGCAATTGAAAATTGAGCAACTAAAGAAATAAGAAAATTAAGGAAGTACAATGTCTATCGAAATGCAGCCTCTTGATGCTGACAAACGCAACGCTTGCCCAGCAGAGTACAGCTTTGGCGCAACGTTTTCTGATCATATGTTTACTCAAGAATATGATCAAGATAAAGGCTGGCACAACGCACTTATTAGTCCTTATCATGCGCTATTATTAGACCCTTCTGCTGCCGTCTTTCATTACAGCCAAGAAATTTTTGAAGGCTTAAAAGCATATAAAACCCATGATGGGAAAATTAACTTGTTCCGAGCGGAACAAAACTGTAAACGTTTTAACCGTTCCGCTAAACGCATTGTAATGCCAGAAGTTGATGTTGAAATACATCTTGAAGCCATCAACAAGCTCGTCGCTTTAGATAATAAGTGGGTGCCAGACCAAGACGGCTCATCTTTGTATATTCGTCCGACCATGATAGCCACAACGCCTAAATTAGGCTTAGGTGCAAGTGCTAGCTACAGCCACTTTATTATTGCAGGCCCCGCTGGTGCTTATTTTTCTGGCGGCTTACAACCCATTTCTGTCTACGTTGCTGACGAATATCGCCGCGCAGTTAAAGGTGGTGTTGGTGAAGCTAAAACCGGCGGTAACTATGCTGCAAGCCTTTATGCCTCTGAACAAGTTGCCAAAAAAGGGTACTCACAAGTTTTATGGCTTGATGCTATTAATGGCCGCTATATAGAAGAAGTAGGTGCCATGAATATCTGTTTTGTTTATGAAGGTAACCGTATTGTTACGCCTGAACTTAGCGGCAGTATTTTACCGGGAATTACTCGCGATTCAATTTTACAATTAGCCCCCGCTATTGGTTATGAGATAAGTGAACAGCGTTTAGATATAGAGCAAATATTAACGGATATAAACAAAGGTAAAATTACCGAAGTATTTGGCTGCGGTACCGCTGCGGTTATCTCGCCTGTTGGCACGTTTTGTTATAAAGACCAGGTTTATGTGATCAACAATAATGAAACCGGCAAGGTATCTAAACATTTATATGATGAGTTAACCGGTATTCAATACGGTACTAAAGAAGATCGCTTTGGTTGGATTAAATCGATTGAATTGTAATTTTATCACTCAAACACATCTGCATAGCCTTACTGAATTTTTTTTTGATGAAGGCTTTATTCTTACTTTGAAATTAATATCATGAAAATACCAAAACGCTTACAACCCTTACTTGACGATGGCTTAATTGATGAAGTGATTAGCCAGTTAATGAGCGGAAAAGAAGCCACTGTATACGTTGTACGTTGCGGTGATGACATACGCTGCGCTAAAGTTTATAAAGATGTCAATAACCGTAGTTTTAAAAAAGCGGCACAATACCAAGAAGGCAGAAAAAGCAAAAATAGCCGCCGCGCAAGAGCCATGGAAAAAGGCTCAAGTTATGGTAAAAAACAACAAGAAGAAGCTTGGCAAAATGCTGAAGTAGATGCTTTATATCTGCTTGCCAGTGCCAATGTTAGAGTGCCTACCCCCTTTGGCTGTTTTGAAGGTGTGTTACTGATGGAGTTAGTCACCAATGATGAAGGTGATGTTGCGCCAAGATTAAACGATGTAATTATGTCGGCAGACCAAGCCACTGAAGATCACCAACTGATGATGATTTATGTGATGCGTATGCTATGTGCAGGCATTATACATGGCGATTTATCTGAGTTTAACGTATTGGTAGATGACTACGGCCCCGTTATTATAGATTTACCTCAAGCGGTAGATGCTGCCGCCAATAACAATGCAAAAGCCATGTTAAGACGCGATGTTGATAACATTACCAACTACTATGGACAATTTGCGCCACACTTACTCAAAAGTAAATATGCTCAAGAAATGTGGGCATTATTTGAAGGGGGTGAATTAACCACAGAAACTGAACTTTCAGGCTTGTTCGAAGAAAATACCGATGCAACCAATGTAGACACGGTAATAGAAGAAATAAAAGCCGCCTTTGCTGAAGAACAAGAAAGAATAGAGAGAATGCAAGCTGCAGACGAAGTGGAATGATTTTTAAGTTAGCCTACGGGCTAACATAGCCGCAATAGCACAACCTAATATTGTTACTGCGGCATGCTCTTAACTTAAGCCTGAACTAAAACCTGAGCTTAAACCTGAGCTTAAACCTTAACTTAAGCTTCAATAAAACGATTAATCAGCATTTGAGTAGACGCTGATAACGTTTGATCTCCTTCACCCCCCATAGCCAATAAAATTTGATCACCGAGCTGCTTACCAAGCTCAACGCCCCATTGATCAAATGAATTAACTTGCCATAAAACCCCTTGTACAAAAACCTTATGCTCATATAACGCTAATATTGCGCCTAAAGAATGAGGATTAAGTGACTTAGTTACCAGGGTATTACTAGGTGTGTTGCCCTTCATGGTTTTATGTGGCGCTAATCGCTTAATTTCATTATCAGTTATGCCCGATATTGCCATTTCAGTTTCAACTTGCTGTAAGGTTTTTCCTCGCATTAACGCCTCAGATTGGGCAAAACAATTAGCGACCAATACTTTATGATGAGCTTGGTATTGACTTGAGCCTTTGAGTGAAACAATAAAATCAGTAGGGATAACGTCATCACTTTGATGCATTAACTGCATAAAGGCATGTTGGCCATTAGTCCCCTCTTGCCCAAATACCACAGGAGCAGTAGACCAAGTGAGTTTTTTACCCGCTATAGATACCGACTTACCGTTACTTTCCATATCAGTTTGTTGTAAATAACCGGGTAAAGCCCTTAATGAATGCTCGTAAGGTAAAATAGCTAAACTGGGATAATTCAAACCATTACGGTTCCACATACCAATTAACGCCATAATAACGGGCATATTTTCACTAAAATCGGCTGTTTGAAAATGCTGATCCATATCAAAAGCCCCTTGTTTGAGTTTGGCAAAGTTATCATTGCCTATCGCCAACGCCAAAGGTAACCCCACCGCTGACCACAGCGAAAAACGGCCACCAACCCAATCCCACATGGGTAGAATATGATTTTCAGACAAACCAAACGATTTAACTTGCTCTATATTAGTACTAATGGCAAACCACTGCTGCGCAATGCACTCAAAGGGAAGTGAGGCTAACATCCACTGCTTAACTGCGGTGGCATTTAATAAGGTTTCTTGGGTTGTAAATGTTTTGGAAATAACCACCACTAAGGTTGTTTGAGGAACGAGTTTTTCAAGTTTTTCTTTAACCGCTCCGCCATCAATATTGGCTAAAAAGTGAACTTTTAAACCGGTACAATTAAAGGATGCCAGTGCGGTTAATCCTACTTTTACCCCATAAAAAGAACCACCAATGCCAATAGCTAATACATCAGTAAACCTGTCACCGGTACAACTGCTCAGCTGACCAGAACAAATATTATCGACAATGGCCGCCATCTGTTTTTCGGTCTTAATTACCTCATCGGCATATTCAGGCAATTGAGTTGTTTTAACATCATCAGATGCTCTTAACAAAGTATGTAATACCGCACGGTTTTCAGTATTATTAATTTTATCACCACGAAATTGGGCTTTTATTTTATCGGCTAACCCAGACTTTGACGCTAACGCAATAACCGCAGAAAGCTCATCATCACTAATATTTTGTTTTGAATAATCAAGAAAAAGCTCAGCGGCTGACAGTGAATAATTTTGCACCCTTTGGGGATCACAAAAAAGAGAAAATACCGAGCGATACTTAGCTTTTGATGCTAAAAGAGACAACTTAGCTACATCCATTTTAATGGTGCCCTGTTAATAGGTTAATATCTGATTATAGATCATTTAGTTAATCGTTTTAATTGTACCAAATTTGGCAAATAATAATACTTAAGTACCCGTATAAATATAGGTATAAGTCTATTAACATTAAGGCTACTTCAGATTAGCTGTTGCCTCGATATCAAAAGTCAGCACAATTATCTTGATCTTTGATATCAATATATTCGTATAAAGATTTTTATACGATCAATTAAAGCTATGAATTAAAGCTATGAAGCGTTCCTTATACTGGGCAACTAAAGATCTCCGATTAAATGACAATTTAGCGCTAAAGTTAGCCAGTGAGAGTGACAACCTGCTTTGCGTTTACGTAGTTGACAAAAAGTGGTTTAAAGAAAATAATTATCAATCAAAACCTTTGGGCGATAACCGCTGGCATTTTTTACAAAGTTGTTTAAGTGATTTTAACAACAGTTTATTAAAATTTGATCAACAGCTTTATATTGTATATGGTGATACTTTTTCTACCTTGGCTAGCCTTTGTGAAAAATATCAAATTACAGATGTTATCACTACCCACTTACCTGGAACCTCTGAAAATAAACTTGCTGCTCGCCTAACTGAATGTTTTCCAAAAATTAGCGTTAATAAAGTTGAGCAGTTTACTTTATTTACTCAAGACTTATTACCTTTTGAACTGCACCAACTACCTGAAAGTTATTCAAAGTTTCGAAAAGCAATGACTGAAACCTTCCTTCCTGAGGTGTCTCAAACAATTAAATATTTGCCTGCAATGTTTAAAAACATGCCTTTGCCTGGTATTTTCAAACCGTCATGGTTACCAGTTACGTCTAATAAAAACACCAATAAAGGCCATAAGTTTTATGGTGGAGAACGAAATGGCCTAAAACACCTCAATCATTATTTTTCTTCGGATTTAGCTTTAACCTATAAGGATGTTAGAAACAATTTAGATGGTTGGAATAACAGCAGTAAGTTATCTCCTTGGTTAGGTTATGGCTGTATTTCACCTCGGCAAGTGATGAAGGCAATTATAGGGTTTGAAGCACAGCGAGGTAAAAACAGTTCAACTCAATGTTTGTCTTTAGAAATACTATGGCGTGAATACTTTCAGTGGTTGCATTTTAAAATGGGCGCAAAAACCTACCAATTTAAAGGACTTTCTCAGCAAGCCCCATTAACTACATTCTATCCTGAGCGATTTAATAAATGGTGTTTAGGCAATACACCTTATCCTTTAGTGAATGCTTGTATGATTGAATTAAAAGAAACGGGTTATTTAAGTAACCGTGGACGTCAAATTGTTGCCAGTTGCTTAGTCAATGAACTCAGTGTTGATTGGCGATACGGCGCAGCTTGGTTTGAAGAGCAATTAATTGATTATGATGCAGCCGTTAATTGGGGCAATTGGCAATATATAGCAGGTGTTGGTGCTGATCCAAGAGGAGGAAGGCATTTCAATATAGAAAAACAAACAACACTTTATGACCCTGATGGCCATTATCAAATAAAGTGGTCTCAAGCAGGCAAAAATAACTTATTTGACCAGCCACTTGACTCTTTAGATGCGGCCGACTGGCCGATAGTTTAGGTAAGTAATCATGGCTAGTAACCTTATAAAAAGTACTGAAGTTAATGTTGTGTGGTTAAAGCGTGATTTAAGACTCAACGACCATGAACCTTTATCGCAGTCAATTAAATCAGGTTTAACATTACTTTATTATGTGTTTGAACCTTTGTTAATAGACGATGCACATTATGACCAACGACATTGGCGTTTTGTTTGGCAATCAATTCAAGATATAAATATTGTATTAGCACAATTTAATAGCCGTGTTTATGTATATTTTGGTGATGCAATAGATGGCTTTAATGAAATTAATAGCTTGTTTAACATAAGTTGTATATTTAGCCATGAAGAAACAGGTTTACTGTCTACATTTGATCGAGATAAAGCAGTTAATAAATGGTGTAAAGCGTGTGATATTCCTTGGATTGAAAGTGAGACTGGTGCAGTAAGTCGGGGGACAAAAAACAGAATTGACTGGGACAAGCACTGGCTAAATGTAATGAAAGCGCCATTGAGTACGCCGCTGTTATCTTCATCAACCCTTGTTAGCGCTAATGATATAGATAAATTAACCGAGCCTGCACTACCAATATCATGGTCAACACCTGATGACTTTATGCTCAAAGGTGGTGAGGTTTGGGCGCAAAGAACGTTGCAATCGTTTTTAAAGGTTCGTGGTAAAAGCTACCACTTTAATATATCTAAACCACTGGCAAGTCGTAAAAGTTGCTCGCGTCTATCGCCTTATTTAGCTTGGGGTAATATAAGCTTAAGGCAATTTTATCAAACAATATTATTGAAAAGAACTCAAGTTGGCTGGAAACGCTCGTTAGATGCTTTGATCTCTAGGTTACATTGGCATTGTCATTTTATTCAAAAATTTGAAAGCGAACATCAAATGCAATTTCGACCAGTTAATAAAGCCTATAGTGATTTAAATTATCCAGATATTCATATGGGGCTTAGCCTAGACGAGCGATTAACAAAATGGAAAATGGCACAAACCGGTTATCCATTAGTTGATGCTTGTATGCGCTGTTTAGAAAAAACAGGCTATATTAATTTTCGTATGCGCGCAATGCTCGTCAGCTTCTTATGTCACCACCTGCTGGTAGATTGGCGTTTAGGGGTAACACATTTAGCCAAATATTTTCTTGATTTCGAACCGGGCATTCACTACCCCCAATTTCAAATGCAATCAGGCGTTACCGGTACCAATATCATTAGGGTGTATAACCCGGTAAAACAATCACAAGAGAAAGATATAGAGGGTTTGTTTATACGTAGGTGGATCCCTGAATTATCAGAACTTCCTAATGAAATTATTCATACGCCTTGGGCGTTATCGCCAATGGAACAGCAACTTTATCAATGTAATATAGGTGAGCATTATCCATTGCCTATCATTGATATTAAAGCAACAGGTAAAATTGCCAGAGATATATTATGGGGATTTAGACAACGATTTGATGTAAAAAAAGAGGGCCAACGTATAGTAACTAAACATGTTCGAGTCCCTAAAAAAAAGATAAACCTAACAAACTAAAATCGGTAAAGAACAAGGCTAATCAATAAAAGCAAAGCACACCGAAAACTTATTGGTTATTGAACTTTAGATAGCACTGCAATAATTTAACAAGTTATTGGTCTTTATTAGATCATTATCCGTATAGCCAATCAACGCCGGATTATAAGTGTAGGTAAAGATTATGGAACTATTACTCGAAGAAGAATCACGAATTATAGAAATGGCTTGGGAAGACAGAACACCATTTGAAGCAATAGAACACCAATTTTGCCTGCAAGAACCGGCAGTAATTAAATTTATGCGTAGCCGTTTAAAGCCTAGAAGTTTTAAGTTATGGCGACAAAGAGTTAACGGACGTACAACCAAGCATGTAAAGCTTAGAAATGAGAATGTAACGAGAGCTTACTGTCCAACGCAATACAAAAACCGCTAATACAGGTAACTGCTTTGTATTGATGCTTTTTTTTCAATAGCTGCCTGATTTTTTTAGCCATATAAATGTTTATAAAGCCATATAACGGCGCATAACGCTGTAATATTTACCTGGTGATTTTATTATACAGCGATATAGCCCTAACCTTTATATTGGTATTCTTTTAAAACGGCTAGTGAGATTATCTTTAACGCTTTTTCGTTAGTTGCTTCGAGCACTATAGGAGGAGCAACATCGGCTGAAATCGACTGATACCAGCGAATAGCGCATAAACACCATTTGTCTCCAGCTTTTAAACCTGCAAAATCGTTCATAGGATTAGGCTTTATCAAGTCATTTCCTTGTGATTTAGAGAATTGGAGGAATTCGTCAGTCATGATGGCGCATACACTGTGGTTACCGAAGTCTATTTCTGGCACGTAACAAAAGCCTTTTCGGGTGTAACCAGTATTAGCACAACATAATTGTAGAGGTGTACCTAATACATTTAATTGATTTTCCATAAAGGTGCCTTTTGCTAATTAATAATAAATGAGATGGATATATTGGCTATGTTAGACAAAATTAAGCTCAACCCAGACACAAATAGTAACATTGAACGTAATCCTGTTGGTAATTTTAGTCCTTCTGAAATAGCCAAATTTGATAAATTGGCTGAAAGCTGGTGGAACCCCAATGGAAAATACAAGACCGCCCTTGATTTTAATCGAGTGCGAGTATCGTATTTTATAAAACAAATATGTTTATTTTATGACCGCGATCCCAACACAGTGAAGCCACTGCAAGGTTTACTTATTTTAGATGTTGGCTGTGGCGGCGGATTAGTTTGTGAACCTCTAGCAAAAGCAGGGGCAACAGTAGTTGGTATAGATGCCAGTGAGGTAAGTGTTGAAGTGGCAAAACGCCATGCTTTGAAATATGAGCTTGATATTGAGTATCGACACGAGAGTGTTCAGTACACCAGTGCAACCGATAAATGTTGTTATGATGTGGTGATAAATGCCGAAGTAATAGAACATGTACCTAATCAGAAGGCGTTGGTGAACCAATGTAGTCAATTATGTAAAGAGGGAGGCTGCCTTATTATGGCAACACTTAATAGAACGTTAAAATCCTATTTAATTGGTATTGTTGGTGCAGAATATATTATGCGATATTTGCCTATTGGCACACACCGCTGGAATGCCTTTGTAACTCCAGATGAATTGGTTTATATGGCTTCTATTGCAAATATGCAGTTGGTTGGAGAAATGGGTATGGCATTTAAGCTATTAAATAAAACATGGCACACCACTAAAGATTTAGGGATCAATTATATTCAAATATATAAACGATAGGCGCTCGTTAATTTGGTTCACCCCCTAAGGAAATGATAACACCGCGATTTACATACTATAACTGCTTTGTATCATCAATAAATAGGAGAATAAGTCGAAATGAATCCGAGTGGAGGTACCGATTAAGCTAAAAAACTGTGGCCAATATTATTTGATCACTTCAATAATGTGAACGGAGTTAAACAGTCAACTTTTTTGTCCGTTTGGTTGCCTCGTTATATTTTTAAGTGCATACTGTACTACAATACCGTACATAATAAGTGAGCTAATGATGAATAGCATAAGCGTAAATCAGTTTAGAGACAACTTAAAAACATATGTTGAACAAACTGTTAGTGAGCATGAGCCGATTAAAGTGACCAGACGTGCTGGTGACGACTTTATTATTATGAGTGCTGATGATTGGGAAAGAGAACAAGAGACATTGCACATTTTGCAAAGTAGTAGTTTGATGAAGCAAATAGCAGAGTCAATGAGTACTCATGAAAGTAATAAAGGCTATAAACCAACAAAAGAGCAATTAAATGAGAACACTAGTCTTTGAAGGTAAAACTTGGATTATTTATGAGCAATTAAGAGAAAAAGATAAAAAGCTTCATAAGGCGCTATGCAAAATATTAAAAGAAATGATGCGTTCTGATCCTGCTAGCGGTCTTGGCAAGCCAGAACCATTAAAGCATAACTTATCTGGCTTATGGTCAAAGCGTATTTCCCAGAAAGATAGACTGATTTATAAATTTAATAATGAATATATTTATATCTTCGCGATAGGTGGACACTACGACCAACATTAGAAAAAACCAACGCCACGCGCGTTTGATTTTTCCAAGCATTAGAGTAAACGCCAAAACACACATGAACAAAGGGAGCGTCCAAAAAGCGTTAAAATGTGTGTTAAAAGAATGTGTTAAAAGAATGTGCTATTAAAAAGTTCATCAGTCCGCATTCGCTTCGCTATTGTTTTGCTACCCATTTACTTGAGCAAGGGCTTGATTTGCGCTCTTTACAGCAATTAGCAGAAGGCAACCTAAAGCACTCTATCAACTGATGTTTTCAGTCACATCGTCACTATTAAAAGACTTTGCTACCCGTCAGGGCTTAGGCCAAATAGGGTTTACTTCTGTCCTTCATACACATAGTCGAAGGAGAGCGTTACATCCTCATTTACATATT
>JAWUYA010000075.1:0-15578 GCA_034111045.1 Colwellia sp.
GTTTGCGCCTGCTTGACCCCGACCGCTTTTTTGATTATCAACAATTCATAGAAGAAGAAGCCCATTATGTCGAAGTGGCCGACGCCGCTAACGCTTTAGTTGCCGGTGACACTTTAACTAAAAACCAACAGGAGAGATTAACCGCCTTGTTAACAACCTCTGATATCAGTGCCTTACTCAAGAGGATTAATGATGTTAGCGCCGGTGAGCAAGCGGCAAAAGAGGCTAGTGGACAACTGCTCAAACAATTACTGGATCGCCACGGCACCGGCCGAATTTTATTTAGAAACAGCCGCAATACCATTACCGGGTTTCCGCAACGGCAGTTATTGCCAGCGCCATTAACAATGCCGGCGCAATATCAACAAACCATTAACGACTATTTACGCAGTGATAACGCTGAAAATATAGCGCAACAGGGGCAAAGTCAGTTTATTTTCTGCCCTGAAATGCTCTACGATTTAGTTAACCAAGGCGCAACTAACCAAGCACCAACATTGACAGCAACCTGGACAGACTTTGATCCCCGGGTTGATTATTTAATTGATTTAGTTAAAACATTACGCCAAGAAAAGCTACTGGTGATTTGTGCACATGCGCCAACAGCTATTGCCTTAGAAAAAGTATTACGCGTTAAAGAAGGTATTCGTGCCGCAGTTTTTCATCAAGGTTTGTCAATTTTTGAGCGTGACAAAGCGGCCGCTTATTTTGCCCAAGATGAACACAGTGCGCAAGTATTGTTGTGTTCAGAAATTGGCAGTGAAGGCCGCAACTTTCAATTTGCTCATCACCTAATGTTATTTGATTTACCCAGTAATCCTGATTTACTTGAGCAACGTATTGGCCGTTTAGACCGTATTGGGCAAACCAAGCGTATTGCCTTACATGTGCCTTATTTTGAAGACTCTGCCCAGCAATTGTTATTTAACTGGTACCAACAAGGGCTGAATGCGTTTGAGCAAACTTGTGTAACCGGTCGCTTTATTTTTGACCTTTTTGGTCAAGCCATAGTCAAGTTAGCCTTATCGGCACAATGGCAGTCAGTGGCGGCAAAAGCATTGATTGACGAAAGCCATGACAAACATTTAGCCCTTAAAGCGGAATTAGCCGCTGGCCGTGATAAGTTGCTTGAGCTTAATTCGTCAGGCCAAGGCCGAGCCCATCAGCTGGTTGAACAAATTGCCCAGCAAGACCGCCAATTTACTTTACCTCAGTTTATGTTCCAAGTGTTTGATGTTTTTGGGGTGCAACAAGATGATAAAGCCGATAACGCCATCGCCTTAAACCCCACCGAACATATGCTCAATGCGCATTTTCCTTGCTTGCCCGACGATGGCACCACCATTACTTTTGATCGAGCAACCGCCTTACAAAATGAACACTATCAGTTGCTCACTTGGGATCATCCTATGGTGCGCGGGGTGATTGAGTTATTACTCAGTGACGATATTGGCAATGCCAGTATCGGTATTTTGAAAAATCCGTCTTTGCCGGTTGGCACCTTTTTCTTAGAGTGTTTATTTACTATCGAGGCGACCGCTCCGCCGCAATTACAGTTAGGCCGTTATTTGCCAACCACACCGCTGCGGGTATTAGTGGATAAGTCGGGGCTCAATTTAGCGGAAAAAGTTAGTGAAAAAGTGCTGGATCAGCAATTAACCCCAGTCAAAAAACAAGTCGCTGGGCAATTGGTTAAAGCCCTAAAAACTCAAGTACCAGCTATGGTTGAGCAAGCACAAGCGCATGCAGAAAAACAAGTGGCGGCTATTCAAACTAAGGCTTTAGCTAACATGCACCACACCTTAGATCAAGAGTTTGAGCGGTTAACCGCCCTTGCCGCCATTAACCCTAGTGTGCGCCAAGAAGAGTTAGACTTTATTAAAAGACAACAAAATGAGCTCAGTCACTATATTGCTAAAGCACAACTCAAATTTGAAGCTGTGCGGATGATAGTGGTGAGTAACCAGTAAGTTAGGCAAAACAGCAGAGCATAATTTATGGCCGCGAATCCCGCTTTTATTTATCAACCCGCAATGTCGCCTTATCTTGACATTCTTTATCAAGATGATGCACTGGTGGTGCTCAATAAAAGCAGTGGCTTATTGTCGGTGCCGGGCAGATTACCTGAGCATCAAGACTGTTTACAACACCGAGTTAGCCGGGTGTTACCCAAAGCGACTATAGTGCATCGCCTTGATATGGCGACCTCTGGTATTATGCTGATGGCCCTTAATAAGCCGGCCCATGTTGCTATCAGCCGGCAATTTGAAAAAAGATTAACCGAAAAGCGTTATATCGCTAGAGTGTATGGCGCGGTTCAAGCAAGTGAGGGCAGTATTGAGCTGCCACTGAGCTGTGACTGGCCTAATCGGCCCAAGCAAAAAGTGGATCAGTTGCAGGGTAAAAAAGCCCTAACCCACTACCGAGTGATTAGCCTTGATGAGAAAGGGCAAGGCAGCACGTTAGTAGAATTAACCCCAGTGACTGGACGGTCACATCAACTTCGGGTGCATATGCTGGCGTTAGGCCATCCTATTTTAGGTGACCGATTATATGCCCATAACAACGCCCTGACCGCTAGCCCACGCCTGCAGTTACATGCGCAAATGCTAGCGATAACTCACCCGGTAAGCGGCGAAAAACTGACCTTTTTCGCTCAATGTCCTTTTAATTAATGTGCTGTTAATTAATGTGCTGTTAATTCATCTATTGTTAATTCATCTATTGTTAATTCATCTATTTTTTATGCAGCCTCAACTTCAGCCTAGCGCTTTGTGGCCGATATAGGGTGATTAACTCAAACCCGTTGGAGAATATTTTGCTTGGTTGTTGTTGGTTAGTGCGGCGGTTAGTGCGGCGGTTAGTGTTTATGCTGCTCTTTATGCCGTGCTTTATGATGATAATGACAGCCCCTTTGAGTGTGGCGCAAGCACAAGCAGATGCCCCCAAGGAAGACAAGGCAAAACAAGACACCAGGCCGGTAAACGACGATACCCCAGCGAACTCTGGCAAGGGCGCTGCAACTAAAAACAGCGTTGCCATACCTGCACCACTGGCGCTGGAGGCCATGCATAACTTGGATATGACGCACTACCTGAGTGCCGAGCAAATCACCCCCTTAGTTGCGGGCGACAATGATTTTATTACCTTGGTCAAAGAAAGTACCACTGCCAATAGTAAAGGTGTGGCTATTTTACTGGCGGATTGGCAACAAACCGCCATTACCCCTAAAGGACTGAACTATTTAAGAAACACTATGCCGGGCCAAGGCTGGACAACGCTGTCAATACAGCCACCGGCTAAACCAAAAAACTACCCGTCAATAGCCTTGACGCTAGCCGCACGAGAACAAGAAAACCTCGAAACATTAAGCGCTTATCAGTTAAAGCTCAGTGCAATAATGAAAACGGTGATGCTAACCGCTAAAAATTACCCGGGTATATTTGTTGTTATTGTAGCGGGTAGCCATAGTGCAATACTGACAGATTTATATCAAAAAAATAAAAACACCGGGCCCGGTGCCTTGATCATATTAAGCGGTTATATGGCCAATAAGGCCGCTAATGATAAATTTGCCTCGGCCTTAGCGCAAACCCCCTTCCCGGTGTTAGATTTGTATTTAATGCGTGACCATCCTCTGGCGTTGAGCAGTGCCAAGCAACGTTTGTCGGCAGCCACCAAGGCGATGAAAGCCTATTATCGGCAACGTCAACTGACGAACCGCGCCAGCAGTTATTATCCGCAAAAGGCGCTGCTGAGGGCAATAAAAGGCTGGTTAACGACTATCGGTTGGTGACTCGGCTAAAAAACCCACCGCTAAACCCACGACAAAAATCAGCTGTTTTTCGATATTAAGTCATAAGCCGCTTGAATGTCTTGGGTTTTTTGTTTGGCCACTGCCATCATTTCAGGCGGTAAGCCTTTGGCGATTAACTTATCAGGGTGGTGTTGAGACATCAGTTTTTTATAGGCCTTTTTCAGGTCTTTACGTTCAGTGTCTTTATTGATCCCTAACACTTTATAGGCGTTAGTTAATTGTTGAGAGCCCGCCGGTTGACGGCCGCTTTTATAAGCGCTGCCTTGATTAAACGCAGCGCCGGCAATAATCATGGCTAACAGTTTGTCTAATTCTGGCGCTGAGAAACCCAGTTGTTGGGCAATATGATGTAATACTGAGCGCTCTGCGGCGTCTAACGAGCCATCAGAAAAGGCAACTTGAATTTGTATTTCTAAAAACATCAGCAACAAGTCATGACGATGTCCGCATGAGCGTTTAAATTTTCTCAGTCGTTCATCGAAAGGAAATCCAGAGGTTTTACCCTCACGAAAGGCATCTTGTGCTTGCTGCCTCATCCCTCCCGTTAGCGCCATTTTATCCATGTAAGCGCTGGCAAACGCTATTTCGTGTTTACTGACCTGACCATTAGCTTTAGCCATATGGCCCATCACCGAAAAGCTGGTGTAAAAAAACACCGCTTGGCGGGTCACATCATCGCTCTTGTTAGGGGAGAAGCCCTCAAAATTGAGACGACGGCCGTTATCAAAGAGATGCCCCAGCCAAGCCCCTAACAAGGCACCCATGAGGTTTTTACTCAGCATAAAACCAAATAAAAACCCCAGTATTTTACCCCAAATATGCATACGGTTTATTTTTCCTAAAATGATTAAGTGATAATCTAGAGTGCATTCAAACTACATTCAATTGTGCCAGTCGCTGTGGCGTACCGACATCGGCCCAAGCACAGGAGAGAACACTGGCGGTGATCAAACCTTGCTCGGCAGCACGCCTTAACATAGGCGCTAAAGGCAATGAAGGCCCTTGGTCAACAGTGGTCGCGGTTTTGCCTGCAAAAAATTCAGGCTTAAACAGCGCTATGCCACTGTAAGTGTAAGTTTTTTGCTTTACGGCGCGGTTATTGTCTAGGATTTTATTTTGTAACACACCTTGGGTTAGCGCAAAGTCACCGGTTGCATTATGGTCAGGATTGTTAACCAGCCATAAATGCGCTAGGGTCTCCTTGGCTAATATGGGTATGTCACTAAAATCAAATTCGCTGAAGACATCGCCATTGATCACTAAAAATGGCTGGTTACCTAATAAAGGTAACGCATTGATAATGCCACCAGCGGTTTCTAATGCCGGCTGTTCCGCACTGTAGGTTATCTTTATTTGCCACTGACCACCATCTTTTAAATAATCTTCAAGCATTTTACCTAGCCAGGCATGATTGATTACTATGTCTTTAATGCCGACTTGAGCCAGTTTTTTTATGTGATGCTCAATCAAGGGCGTGCCATTAACTGTTAATAATGGCTTAGGGCAATTATCGGTTAGCGGCTTCATTCGCTCACCACGCCCAGCGGCTAAAATCATGGCTTTCATTTGCGCTCACTGGGGGTGGTTGGCCGTGCCTGCAGTGCGGGGATAACCTGTGCAGTGAGCAATTGATGTAAAAAACTTAACGCCGGGTAGTTAGCGCTGATGTCTTTTACATAGGAGAGTGTCAGCGGGATATCGTTTAAGTAAGCGCTTTTGTGATCACGATAAAATAACCGACAAAAAATGCCACTGGCCTTCAAGTGGCGTTGCACGCCCATTAAATCAAACCATTGCCGCCATTGTTGGTCGCTGATATGTTGCAGTGCATATTGCTCTGTCATCAAGTGGCAAAAAGATTGGAATAAAGGCTCGGTGATGTGCTCAGGTAAGCGCCTGTAACAATCCCTTAATAAAGACACAATATCGTAAGTGATGGGGCCAATAACCGCGTCTTGAAAATCAATAATACCTAACGAGCCATCGGTTAACACCATAATATTTCGACTATGAAAGTCTCTATGGGTGGTGACGGTTGGCTGAGATAAGATGCTTGTTGTTAAGAAGGCGAAACAGGCCTCAAGCTCGATTTTTTGATCTAGGGTTAACGCAATGTTTAAATGCTTGGCCAGTAACCACTGAGTAAAAAGCGCAAGTTCGCGTTCAATAAAGCCTTGATCATAAAGCGGCAGTGAGTAGGGCTGGACCATAGTTTGAGCAATTGAGCCGTGGTTATTAACCATAGTGGCTCTAGCGATAGCGGGCAGCAATGTTATGGCTTGATGATAACTCTTTGTTATCGCCTGAGCAGACGTTTGCTCAACCAAGGCATCGGCAAGTAACTGATCGCCAAAGTCACTCAAACAAAAAAAACCTCGCGGCAAATCACAGGCAATGATGGTTGGCACTTTAATATTTTCATTAAGTAACGCTTGGCCAACGGCAATAAAAGCGACATTGTTGGAGTGTTGTGGCGGCGCATCAACGGCAATTAAACTTTGGCCTTGGTAAGTAAAACGGTAATATTGGCGAAAGCCCGCATCACCGCTCATCGGCGTTAATTGACTGACAATCGACGCTTGGTCGCTGGCTAAAACAGCCGATAACCAGTCGGTTAATAAGGTATATCGCGACGCTTGTAACACAAAAACCTACCTTTAAAGAAAGTGCTGGCCTAAAAATGAATAAAGGCATTAGCGAGATAATCAAAATTGCTATATCATAGCGGTGTTTGGCAAAAAAAATAGCGTTTTCATCGCTTTTAAGCGTTTTTTTGCTTTGATAAACAGCCGCTGGTTAATACTTTTTCGGACAATACATGCTTTTTCGTGGTCAATTACTTGTTGTTAGTCTTAGTCTGATTTTTTCAGCCGCTAGCTATTGTGCCGATAAAACGAATAAGCAATCAAGCTTAACTCAACCCTTTGTCTTAGTTCAACCGTTAACGACTGAACCAGTCAACGCGTTTGCCGACACTGAGCAATGTGTATTGACCGCCTATGAAAAAATAACGCACAACTTCACTGCGATCACTGATCAGAGTATTCGCATTGAAGCGAACAGCTCGTCGATTAAAGAAAATCAATTAGCCCTATTTAATGGCGAGGTGATGTTGGTCAATAAAGACCATACCATACTTGCTGACCAACTCGCCTTTAATAGAGAAACTCTGGCTTTGCTTGCGCAAGGAAATATTCATTATCAAAATCAGGGTATTGATATTTTTGCAGCGCACCTTAATGTCAGTCAGTCATCACAAAAAACGACTTTAGCTGAGACCGCTTATCAGTTGGCTGATAGTCCAGGCCACGGCAGTGCCAGTGAGTTATCGATTAGCGCCGATGGCAGTTTGTCCTTAATTGATTCTACTTATACCACTTGTGTCGGTGACGTGCCTGATTGGCAGATAAAAGCGAGTGAGATAACCATATCAACTGCAGACAATATTGGCCAAATTTATGGTGCGCAGATACGCGTGTTTGATGTCCCTGTGCTGTATTTACCTTATTTCTCTTTTCCGGTGACCGACGAAAGAAAGTCGGGGTTTTTATACCCCAGTTTTAAAACCTCTAGTCAGTCAGGTTTAGAGGTGACCACGCCTTTTTATTGGAATATTGCCGATAACCTTGATGCCACGTTAACCCCTCATTATATGTCTAAACGTGGCACCCAATGGCGCACTGAGCTTAGGTATTTATTTGGCGAGCAATCAGGCATTGTCGATATTGAATATTTAACTAAAGATGATGAGGTTAAGGCGAATGATGACCCTAGGTATTTAGCGAGATTTCAACACATAGGTACATTTTCAACTAATTTTAGAGCATATATCGACTTTACCACCATCAGTGACGATAACTATTTACTCGATATTGGCAGTACACAATACAATTATAATGATAGCTATTTGTACCAAGTCGGTGAATTATCTTATTTTGGCGAGGGCTGGCAAACCACGATGAAAATTCAAGATTTTGAAGTGTTAGGTGATCATCAAGCCAGTTATAAAACCCTACCGCAAATACAATTTCAACTTTACCAACCCGTGAACTACTTAAATACTCAATTTGAACTGTATTCCGAGTTCAGCCGCTTTGAAAGTACCGACAATGCACAAGTTAATGCCAACCGTTATCATATCGAAGCCGGTTTTTCTTTACCTTTTTCATCGCCTGCTTGGTTTTTAAATTCAGAATTAAAACTTTTACACACCTATTACCAACAAGAAAACATGCAGTTAGGTAGTCAGTTAGCAGAAAATGTTAGCCGTACTTTACCGAAAGTGCGTTTGCACGGTGGTTTAAATTTAGACCGTGCAATGTCATTGTTTAATGCTCAATATACACAAACTTTAGAGCCGCAAGTACAATACTTGTATGTCGGGGAGGTAGATCAAAGCAATATTGGCATTTATGACAGTTCAACCTTGCAAGATGATTATGATGGTTTATTTAGAGACCGAAGAAATAGTGGCTTAGACCGAATTGCCGCAACCAATCAATATTCATGGGGCCTGACTAGCCGAGTATTAGATGCTAAAAATACTGAGTTAGTACGATTTAGTTTAGGCCGAATTACCTACCTTGATAACTTTGATAGTCTAGATGACAATGACAAGGTGGTTAAAGAGTCTGCACTGGCTGCTGATTTATTTTTCAGGCTTAACCATCAGTGGCAAATTAGTAGTGGGCTGCAGTTAAACACAAAATCAAACCAGGTGAATAAGAGTCAAATCAATCTAGATTATCGCTTCACTAAAAATACTCAGATTCAATTGAACCATAGGTTCACTCGTGATGTCTCAGGTAATAGATTAGAACAAGCGTCATTGGTGGCAAACTTTCCTTTGTCTAAAGATTGGAAGTTTGTTGGTCGTACCACACAAGATTTAATTGAAAACCGGCGTTTAGAAACTTATGTTGGTTTACAATATGAAAGTTGTTGTTGGGCGATCAGACTGGTTCATCATCGCCATATTATTTCGAACTTTGTTAATGAAGATTTTTTAAATGAAAACCGCGATGAATTTGACAGCGGTTTTATGGTAGAGTTTGTCATCAAAGGGCTAAATGGCCAACAAAGCAACATTGGTACTGAAGATATGTTTAATTCAAGTATATTCGGTTTTAAACGTCCTTATTTCCTTAATAATTAACCCAGCATTACAAGAAACCTCACATGAAAAATTTATTAAACGTTATCACCCTAAGCACTTTATTGGTGTTAAGCACCATGCCAACCAGTTATGCCGAAGAAAAGCTACTTGATAGAGTCGCCGCTATTATTAATAACGGCGTGATATTAGAATCTGAAATTGTTGATTTAATGAAAACAATTAAAGACAGAGCAAAGCAAACGGATCAAAGCTTACCTTCAGACCAGGCTTTGCGTATTCAAGTCACTGAAAAACTTATTAACGATACGTTAATTATGCAAATTGGTGAACGTATGGGCATACAAGTCAGTGATGCCGAATTAGATCAGACTATGGCTAATATGGCAAAAGAAAATAATTTGACGTTAGAACAACTTCGCCAAAGCGTTGTTGACGAGGGCTCGAGTTATGAAAAGTATCGTGAAAGTATTCGTACCGAATTAATTTCAGGAGAAGTCAGCCGCGCTAGCGTTCGTCGTCGTATTTATATCTCCCCGCAAGAAATTGATAATTTACTTGAATCGATGAAAGAACAAACAAGTAATGATGTTGACTACCATTTAGGTCATATTCTAATTGAATTTCCCGCCGAGGCTAATGCCAAAGAAATGGCTGCTCAAAAAGACAAAGCCGATAAGGTTATTGAGTTATTAAACCGTGGCTCGGATTTTACCAAAATTGCGATGTCTTCCTCAGGTGCCTCTAATGCGCTAACAGGGGGTGACTTAGGCTGGCAAAATATCAATGAAATGCCGACGCTATTTTCAGAACTTATGGTAGGGAAAAAGAAAGGCGATGTTTTGGGTCCAATTCGTACCGGTTTAGGCTTTAGTGTTGTTAAAATACTTGATATACGAGGTCGCCAAATCGTAGAAATAGAAGAAGTAAGGGCTAGCCATATTCTCATCACCCCGACAGTGATATTGAGTGAAACAAAAGCCGAGGCGATGTTGCAAGACTTGTTAGATAAAATTAATGCCGGTGAAGCCACCTTTGCAGCACTGGCAAAAGAACACTCTGAGGGTCCAACATCTATACAAGGCGGCGATTTAGGCTGGGCTGAGGCTAAAATATACGACCCTGCTTTCAAAGATGCGCTGGCAACAATGACCATTGATCAATACCATAAGCCTTTTCGCTCATCGTTTGGCTGGCATATTATTGAGTTAACTGGTCGTCGCACCATAGATGCGACCCAACAAATGAATAAAAATAGAGCCTATCAAATGCTGTACAATCGACAATTCGGGGTAGAGCAAGCGCGATGGATAAAACAAACCCGTGATGAAGCCTATATTGATGTGTTTGAGACGGTAAAATAATAATGACGCTATCAACAACAATCAAACGCATTGTTATCACACCTGGCGAGCCTGCTGGTGTTGGTCCAGATTTGGTGATCGCTATCGCACAACAAAATTGGCCCGCACAATTAGTGGTCATTGCTGATAAAAGTTTATTGTTAGCACGCGCTAAGTTACTGGGCCAGCCCTTAACGATTATTGACTATGAGCAAGATAAACCGGCTGAAGCGCATCAAGCCGGCACCCTCACACTTTTACCTATGGCGCTAGCAGAGCCATGTGTTGCTGGTGAGTTGAATGTCAATAATGGCGCTTATGTGGTGCAGACGTTAAAAACAGCCTGTGAAAAAAACATGTCGGGTGAATTTGATGCCATAGTTACCGGCCCAGTTCACAAGGGATTAATAAACAAAGCTGGCATTCCTTTTAGTGGTCATACCGAGTATTTTGCCCATCAAGCGAATTGCTCTGATGTGGTGATGATGTTAGCCACACCAGGATTACGGGTGGCACTTGTTACCACACATATCCCACTGGCTTATGTGGCTAAAGCCATTACGGTAGAACGCTTGCAAAAAGTGTCACGTATTTTACATCAAGACTTGATCAGTAAATTTGGTATACAAAAACCGGTTATTTATGCCTGTGGCATTAACCCTCACGCCGGTGAAGATGGGGTATTAGGCAGTGAAGAGATTGAGGTGATGATTCCGGCTTTTGCCGCACTTCGCGATGAAGGCATCAACATTATCGGGCCACTCCCGGCGGATACTATTTTCCAAGAAAAATATTTAACCAAAGCCGATGCGATCCTTACTATGTACCACGATCAGGGGTTACCGGTATTAAAATATAAGGGCTTTGGCTCTTCGGTTAATATTACCTTAGGCTTACCTTTTATTCGTACCTCTGTAGACCATGGCACAGCGCTAGATCTTGCCGGTAGCAACAACGCCGATAAAGGCAGTTTCATACAAGCGATGCGCACCGCAATAGCCTTGGCCGATAATCAGCCGATAGCGCAATAATAACCCGTGAATAACCATTGCCATGATAAAGTGAATAAGCAACAACATGAGTAACAAAATCCATTTAGGTCACCAAGCAAAAAAACGCTTTGGACAAAACTTTCTGCACAATGATGCGGTTATTAGCGACATCGTTGATGCGATAAATCCTGAGCCAGGTGAAAACTTGGTAGAAATAGGACCGGGTTTAGGGGCGTTAACAGAGCCCGTTATCGAACGCGCAGGAAAATTGACTGTCGTCGAGCTCGATCGCGACTTAGCGCATCGATTACGCCACCACCCTTTTTTAGCTCCGCACCTTAGTATTTATGAAACTGACGCCTTAAAATTTGATTTTTCAGCCCTCATTAAAGACGATAAGCCGTTAAGAATATTTGGTAATCTGCCTTACAATATATCAACACCGTTAATATTTCATTTGCTGACTTTTAATGACAAGGTGCAAGATATGCACTTTATGTTACAAAAAGAAGTGGTTGCCCGTATGGCTGCGGGTCCAAATAATAAAACCTATGGTCGACTTTCTATTATGACGCAATACCAGTGTCAGGTTATTCCTGTAATGGAAATTGGTCCCGAGGCATTTAAACCCGCGCCAAAAGTTGACTCGGCCATTGTCAGGTTAGTGCCTCATAAAACAATTAAAAATCCAGTGAACAATATTAAGTCACTGAATTTGGTGTGCCTGGCGGCATTTAATCAACGTAGAAAAACCATACGTAACAGTTTTAAAAAGCTCATTAGCGCTGAACAACTTGAAAGCTTAGGCATTAACCCTGGCTTGCGTGCTGAAAATTTATCCGTAGAGGATTTCATCATGCTCGCTAACTTTGTTGATGATAATCCAGTAGAAGAACATTAAGAGATATTTATGACCAACGTTACCTCAACCACTAGTAATAGTAATATTGATATCAAAACCACTACAGAATTCTTACCCGGGCAGTCTATGCCTGAGGAAGAGCGTTTTATCTTCAGTTATACCATCACTATTTCAAATAACAGTGATGAGTCGATTAAATTATTAACGCGTAGCTGGCAGATAACGGATGCGAACGGTGATGTCAGTACGGTAGAGGGACCGGGTGTTATCGGACAAACGCCTAACATTGCCCCCGCGGCGAGCTTTACCTATACCAGTGGCTCGATGTTTAAAACGCCTGTTGGTACTATGGAGGGGCATTATCAAATGCGCAGTAAAAGTGGTGAATTACTGCAAGTAGAGATCCCCGTATTTCGTCTTGCTATCCCCAATATATTAAATTAGCTGACGCTTTTTGGCGATTTATTTAGTTGGTGATATTCAAGGCTGTCTCGCTGAGCTCAAGGGGTTGTTAGCGCAAGTCAACTTTCAGGCCGCCAAGGATGAACTTTGGCTGGTGGGCGACTTAGTGGCTCGTGGCCCAGAGTCGCTAGCAACGTTACGCTTTATTAAATCCCTTGGTAGCAGTGCCAAAGTTGTTTTAGGTAATCATGATCTGCATTTACTTGCCACATATGCGGGTCATAAAAAAGTAAACCCTAAGGATTTACTTACTGACTTATTAGCCGCTGATGATGTTGATGAATTGATGGACTGGTTAGCTCAGCAGCCCTTAATTAGAAAACTACCCAATGAAGAAACTTACATGAGTCATGCCGGTTTTTCGCCTCAATGGACGTTAGCACAATGCCTTAAGCAAGCACATATCGCCCATCAGTGCATAGCTTCTGCAGATCGCAGTTTTTGGCTAAAAGAAATGTATGGTGATGACGCCAATGACTGGACCAAGGCTAACAGCGATATTGAAAAATTTCGCTATACTATTAATGCATTAACTAGAATGCGTTGTTGTTACCCTGACTCCACCCTTGAATTCCAACACAAAGACACCCCAGCGCTGGCACCAAAAAATTTACGCCCTTGGTTTGTAAGCGTAAAGTTAACAGAAAGTCAATCTTGGATATTTGGCCACTGGGCAGCGTTAATGGGGCTTTGCCCAATAAAAAATATTTATGCTTTAGACACGGGATGTGTTTGGCGTAACCATTTAACCATGATACGGTGGCATGATAAAAAATTGTTTAGGGAAAACAGCATACATTAATATGTAATAAATAGGGACATTAGGGGTTAACTAATCAATGATCTATTTCATACTTTTACTACAATAAAGTTGAATGATATATTTTATAATTTTTATCGATGATAATGTGCTTGGTATAAAAAAAGTAATAGTTCGTTGTTATTTATCCCTTATTCAAATATCCTATTTGGTGGTATAAATATGAATTTCAATGTAAAAGTCAAGATTATTGGCGGTTTCTCAATTCTGGCCCTTTTGTTAGTCACAACCAGTCTGTTTTCATTCTCAAATCTCAGCATTATTAGTCAATCCACAGAAAAAGTGAGCAAGTTAGCCATCCCCACACTCAAAGAAAGTAATCACTTGGCGGTTAATTTAGTCACTATGGGTAATTTAGCTGTTAAAGAGTATTACCAACAATCTTTAGCGCCACTGAGTGACGATCACCAAAAATTCAATGCTCTTCATCAAGATTTCAGTCAAACCCTGAAAAAATTAAAAACCACGGTTCGCAACGAAAAAACACTCCTTGGTAATTTAAAAACCGTCGATAACGTCTATTTTGAGTTCAACCAAAATGTTAATGACCTTAATAAAAACCGCCAAGCTAGCATCGAGCAAGGCAATATATTAATAGAAAAAATTTATACCTTAGAAGAAAAAGCGGATGAGGCCACCAGCCTACTTTTAGATTTAGCAGATAACACTGAAGCTAACACCAAATTACGAGGCGCGGTGGTTCAGGCTGAACTTATTGAGACGTTATTAAACGCAATCGTTAGCTCGGCATTTGAATACCGTAGTGTGCTTGATGCACAATCAGCGCAAATAGTGGGCAATGGTATCGCCAGTGATTTTAGCAATATTGAAAGCATATTCATTGAACTTGAAGATGTACTTATCAGTAATAAGTTAACCGACATTGCTTATGGTTTAAGTGACTATTTAAAAGCGATAAAATACTTAATTGACGGTGATAACAGTATTTTTAGACATAAAGCGGCCCAGCTCATTGCCATATCACAAGCGACTGAGGCACTTAATAACGCTGAAAAAAATACTAAGACTGCCAATGCTATTTTAGCTCAGCAGGTGACTCTAGCTAACCAAACCACTGAAAAAATCAACCAAATGGTGGCAGACTCAGTATCAAGCGGTAATACCCAAACTGGCTTGATAATGCTTATATCTATTGTTTTAGCGGCGGCTATAGCTCGCGTTACCCTGATGAGTATTATTCGCCCGCTTGGTCGCGTCAATGAAATGCTCAATGTTGTGGCCTCGGGTGATTTATCGAGAAAACTTGATGAGTCAGGTAAAGATGAATTTGCCGAGCTGTCAAAAAATTGCAACTTGTTAATTGATAGTTTGCGTCACCTTATTCAAAGTATTGTCAGTCGTTCAACGCAACTTGCTACGGCAGCCGAACAAACATCAGCGGTTACCGCACAAAGTACAACGGCGATAGAAGAGCAGCGTAACCAAGTTGGACAGGCCGCTTCGGCCACCACAGAAATGAGCAGTACGGCTAAAAGTGTGTTAGCCAGTGCCCATGATACTTTGGGTGAAATCAAACAAGCTGATGATGAAGCCAAACGCATTAAAGTGATTTCTCAAACCAACAGAAAAACCATTGAACGACTCGCCAGTGAAGTTGATTCAGCCTCACATGTTATTAATAAATTGCAACAAGACAGTGCCTCAATTGGTGGTATTTTAGATGTCATTCGTGGTATCGCTGATCAAACTAACTTACTTGCTCTTAATGCTGCTATTGAAGCTGCTCGGGCGGGTGAGCAAGGCCGTGGATTTTCCGTGGTTGCTGACGAAGTAAGAACGCTTGCCAGCCGAACGCAAGTGTCGACTCAAGAAATACAAAAAATGATTGAAGTATTGCAAGTGGGTTCAGAAGAAGCGGTGACGGTAATGAATACCGGGAAAACACAAGCTGCTGAGTGTGTTTCCCAAAGTGAACTGGCTGAAAAAGCCTTAGTCGCTATTACGAATGCGGTACATGAGGCCTATAACCGAAGCTCTCATATTGCCACAGCCGCAGAGGAGCAGAGTGTGGTTGCTGATGAGATTAGTGACAATTTAGAGTCGATAGTGGCCATTGCAGAACAAACAACGGCAGGCTCAAAACAAACGGCAGCATCGAGTAGTGAGGTTGCACGTTTAGCTGAAGAATTACAACAATCGGTGCAAGAA
>JAWUYA010000076.1:0-15801 GCA_034111045.1 Colwellia sp.
GCAAGGCGGTTTATTTGCCGTTTGTAATCAAAACACGACAACTTTTGCCTATACTGGACAAGTTACTGTGAGTGATGCTGCCAAAGGGGCGATATCTTATCTTGTTAATCCGGTTGTTGAGCTAACCGCAAAAAATGTTCAAGGGGGCACAACCCAAAATTATACCGAACCGGGTTATAACAAATTGATTGCCGCTGCTAATTTTATTATAGTGCCGACAACAGACGCTAATATTAAAGGCAACGACAATCAACTCCTCCCTTTAACCGCTTTGCTAAACAAAGGCACTTTGTCGATTGAAGGTCCAGGGGTATTGCATTATGAGCTAGCTGATGAGGATAACTTCTTTTATCCACGTAATGCAAATTCAGAAGTTATAGCACAAGTCACTGATATTGAATTTTATATTGATCAAGCGAACTTTAAGGACAGTGATGGTATTGGCATTCCGGACCCCAATCATATTCTCGATACAAGCAATATTAATCTTCGCTTTGGTCGTGCTTTAATCGACAATACCTTTGGCCCCGAAACCGCCAATTTTTCTCAGAAATTTTATACGCAGTATTTAAATGCTAGTGGCCGTTATGTGGTCAATGAACAAGATAGCTGTACAGCCTATGATGCCAGCAATATCATACTTACTTCAGGCACATTAGATAAAAACTTAACAAGTGTCAATACAGTCACAGGACAACTTGAGGAAGGTGAAACCCAGGCAATGATTTTAACTGCTCCGGGCGCAGGTAGTCAGGGGACTATAACTGTTGAGTATGACATTTATCCATGGCTTAAATTTGACTGGAATAGCGTCGATGACCCATTATTTGATGTCAATCCTAGCGCTACCGCCACCTTTGGTTTATTCCGGGGTAATGACAGAATTATTTATCGACGAGAACTTAGTGATTAGCTGAGGAGTGGGTAACACAATATAAATATTTTGAAATTTAAGCATGCCTTGGATTCAACGTTTTAAGGGGATAGATAAAAATATACAATTAACTCATTTTAGCTATTACCTAGCTATCTGTGTGGACTTGTTTTTACTCGTTTTTATATCACCTAAAAAAATTAAAAATTAGGCTCTCGGTAATTGGTGCCAGCATTAGGCGAAAATAGCGTTTGATATAAACTGGTGGCGTACTCATCGGTCATACCGGCAACATAATCGGCTATCACTCTGTAATGATTGAGGTTATTACCTTTTGCCTTTTGCCAACGCTTTGCGGTATTACTTGGTAATAAACGAAGCGGATCAGATGATAAGGCTTCAAATATTTCCATGACAATTTGTTGACCACGATATTCAATACGCTGAATACTCGTTTGTTTAATCACAAAGAAATAAACAAAGTCTTTAAATATTTGTAATACTTGTGCCTTGGTATCGGGTAAGCGTGCATTATATTTTAGCAGGGGCTCTTCAAAAATATGCCCATCTACCAAATTACCATCAATAATTTCAATCGCAGTTATTAAGTAATTTACTAATCCACCAATGGCTTCTTTTTGTTTGAAGTGCTGATCAGAAAAAAGCATACCGGTTAGTATTTTACTGTAATCTTGTAACCATGCGTCATTTATTTTCGAAAGCTTGTCAATAACATGAATGTCAAAATCATTACGGTTGACAATACCGGTGACAATAGCATCTTCTAAATCATGTATGCCGTAAGCAATATCGTCAGCTAACTCCATAATCGAACAATCTAGTGACTTAAATAATGTTTTATGGTGTTTATCGGAGTTGATTTTTATTTGTTGAAATTGTTTTTTGTCACTATCTGATAACGGGGCAAGTACCCAGTTTAATATAGCGATATCGTCACGATAAACACCTTTAGGTGGATGCCAGTCGCTTGCTTTTAACTGTCTATAATTATCAGGAATATCAACAGGATTTGAATTCACTAGTTGATCAATTGTTTGTGGGTATTTAAGTAAGCCTAGCAAAGACCGACGCGTTAAATTCATTCCCGCGTGTTCGCTAAAGGGTTCCAAATGAGCAACAATACGAAAAGTTTGGCCATTTCCTTCAAAACCACCATAGTTTCGCATCATAAAATGCAACGCTATTTCACCGCCATGGCCGAAGGGGGGATGACCAATATCATGGGCTAAACAAATTGATTCAATTAAGGTGTCATCGTCAGGAAATAATTCATTGCATAATGTTTTATGCTTAGATCTTAATTGGGCGATGATACCTGAACCGATTTGAGAGGCTTCAAGCGAGTGAGTTAAGCGTGTTCGATAAAAATCACTTTGGCCACTGCCCATTACTTGCGTTTTTGATTGAAGCCGTCTAAATGAAGCTGAATGTAATATCCGTGCTCGGTCTCGCTGAAAAGGACTGCGGTGGTCATTTTGACGCTTTACTACGCTTTCTTGTTGACGTTCTAACCACATTTTGTTCATAAAATTCCTGCATCACTATTGTTTCAATAAAGATATTAAATAAAACCAATTTTATCTAGGACAATATACATTACTTGAATATCGTTTTTGTGCAAGCTATACAATTCAACTGGTTATGTTGTGGCAATAAAAATAGCTCGTTGTGGGGCAGGGTAACCTTCAATGGTTTTTGTAGGATCGTTTGGGTCGATAAAATCTTTTAATGACTCGGTATCTATCCAGTCAGTTTTACGCTGCTCGTCAAGGGCGGTAACATCAGTATTGACCATGCGAACATTTTTAAAACCGCAGCGTTCAAGCCATGCACACATCGCTTTACCACTGGGTAAAAACCAAACATTTCGCATTTTTGCATAACGCTCTCCCGGAACAAGTACGGTATTTTCATCACCATCAACAATTAAGGTTTCTAATACTAATTCGCCACCTTTTACTAATTGCGCTTTTAACTGATAAATAAAATCGATAGGTGAACGTCTATGGTATAAAACACCCATAGCAAACACTGTGTCAAAAGCTTTTAATTCAGGTAGTTGTTCTGCGCCTAAAGGTAATAAGTTTACATTTTCGTCATTAATAAAATGCTGAATGGCGTTAAACTGCATTAAAAATAGCTGAGTTGGGTCAATACCAACAACAAATTTAGCGCCAGCACCACGCATACGCCATAAGTGATAACCGCTGCCACAACCTATATCTAAGACGTATTTGCCAGTTAAATCACTTATGTGAGGCAATAATCGGTCCCATTTGAAATCGCTGCGCCATTCAGTATCAATATGTAAACCATGAATGTGATAAGGGCCTTTACGCCAAGGTTTGAATTTTTTTAGTAAGTTTTCTAATCGTTTATATTCACCTTGTTCAATAACATTATTTTGAACATCATTACTGGTGCCAACAGACACGGAATATGCTAGCTCAACAACTGTACCTTCTTTTGGCGCGGGTAGAGCGTCGAGTGTTTTTTGCCAATGTTTATAGTCGCCGTGTAAATTAGTGTTATGCCAATCAGTTAACTGTGCGGGAAGTATGTTTAGCCAGTGACTTAAACGATTAGTGGCTATTTTTTGGTAAAATTTATTAAATGAGGTCATTGATAGTTACTTTGTGTTCTACGCTTTAATTGCGATAAGTGAAAAAAAGTTAAAACATTGAAACCAAGGGCTTATATGAGTAAATCCTGCTTGGGATAACCTTTGCTTATGCACTTCTAAGGTATCAATACGCATGACATTTTCCAATGCCGTACGTTTTTGAGCTATTTCTAGTTCGCTATAACCATTGGCCCGTTTAAAATCATGATGCAGGTCGGTAAGTAAATCATGACAAACGGTATTACTGTCAGAAATTTTTTCAGAAATTAATAACAAGCCTCCAGATTGTAAGCCTTCTGCTATCTTATTAATTAAACGTTGACGCTGCTCAGGTTCAATAAACTGCAAGGTGAAATTAAGCACCACCATGGAGGCATTTTCGATAGCGATGTCTTGCATATTACCTTCAATAACTTCAACCGGTGTTTGGCCTTTAAAGGCATTAACGTGCATTTTACAACGCTCAACCATAGCAGGTGAGTTATCAATACCTATTAATCGACAATTTTTTGCAGTTATTGCTTGGCGCATAGCTAACGTTGCAGCACCTAGTGAGCAACCTAAGTCATAAACGTTGGTGTTTTCGGTAACAAAACGTTTGCTTAGTCGGCCGATGGTATCGATGATGGTATGATAACCGGGCACAGATCTACTAATCATATCAGGAAATACTTCAACGACTTGGGCATCAAAAGTAAAATCTTTGACTTGATTTTTTTTGGTTGAAAATATGACATCGGTTTTAGGTGGTGACATTGGCAAAGTTCTTGTTAAGTGTAGTTAAGAGTCGTGCTAAATTTTATCAAAGGTATTTTAACTGAAATATTAACTAAGGGAAACTGATGTTCTCAGGTGACATTAGATGTGATTGCTTTATAATAACTCCCATTTTTATCCTATCAGTAAAAAGATGCGCTTTTTGCATTTTTTTAGATAGGGACATTTAGTGATACTTTCAGGAAAAATACATGCGTAGTCTTTATTGTGGTGAGGTTAATGAATCTCATATTGGTCAAGAAGTAACTCTTTGTGGTTGGGTAAATAAACGTCGTGATTTAGGCGCGGTCATTTTTTTAGATCTTCGTGATCGCGAAGGCTTAGTGCAAGTTGTTTATGATCCTGACTTACCTGAGGTTTTATCCACAGCAAACACTTTGCGTAATGAGTTTTGTGTACAACTCAAAGGGATTGTTCGTGCTCGCCCTGAAGGGCAGGTTAATAAAAAAATGACCACCGGCGCTATTGAAGTGCTAGGTTTATCACTAACCATTTTGAATAAGTCGGCGCCTTTGCCGCTTGACCCTAACCAAAATAACTCTGAAGAGCAGCGTTTAAAATATCGCTATCTTGATTTACGTCGTCCAGAGATGACCGAACGTATGCGTTTTCGTGCAAAAGTTACTTCTAAAGTGCGTGCGTCATTAGAAAATCAAGGTTTTTTAGATATTGAAACACCTATACTGACTGCGGCAACACCAGAGGGTGCTCGTGATTATTTAGTACCGAGTCGTACTCATAAAGGGAGTTTTTTTGCACTACCTCAATCACCACAATTATTCAAACAATTGTTAATGATGTCAGGGATGGAGCGTTACTACCAAATTGTTAAATGTTTCCGTGATGAAGATTTACGTGCTGACAGACAACCAGAATTTACTCAAATAGATATTGAAACCTCTTTTATGAGTAGTGATCAAGTGATGGAAGTGGCTGAAACAATGATCGTTAACTTATTTAAAGAGTTAATGAATGTTGATTTAGGCACATTCCCACGTATGACCTATCTTGAAGCCATGACCCGTTTTGGCTCTGATAAGCCTGATCTTCGTAACCCATTAGAGATTATTGATGTTGCGGACATTTTAAAAGAGGTTGAGTTTAAAGTGTTTTCAGGTCCTGCGAACGATCAGCAAGGTCGTGTCGCTGTTATTTGTGTACCAGGTGGTGCCGCTAAGTTCTCACGTAAAGGTATTGATGATTTAACTAAATTTGTCAGTATTTATGGCGCCAAAGGAATGCCATGGTTAAAAGTGAACGATATCGATGCAGCGCTAGCTACCGGCAGTGAAGGCTTACAATCTCCTGTCTTAAAATTTTTATCAATAGCTCAAGTCACAGCGATTTTAGCCCGTGTAAATGCTAAAACTGGCGATATAATTTTCTTCGGAGCAGATACTTATAATGTGGTTACTGAGTCACTGGGCGCATTACGTCTTAAAATAGGTGAAGATTTAGCACTACTAGAAGGTGAATGGAAACCTTTATGGGTAGTTGACTTCCCAATGTTTGAAGAAGTTGATGGTCATATGCATGCCTTGCATCATCCCTTTACTGCACCAATAAATTTAACCGCTGAGCAATTAGAAGCAAGTCCGATTGGTGCCTTATCAAATGCTTACGATATGGTGTTGAACGGTTGTGAATTAGGTGGTGGCTCTGTTCGTATTCACAATCAAGACATGCAAGCCGCGGTATTTAGAATCTTAGGTATAAGTGATGAAGAAGCGCAAGAGAAATTCGGCTTCTTACTTGAAGCACTCCAATATGGTGCGCCACCACACGCTGGTTTAGCTTTTGGTCTTGACCGTCTAGTCATGTTAATGACAGGGGCAAGTTCAATTCGTGATGTGATGGCATTTCCAAAAACAACAACTGCAGCTTGTCCGCTAACCAATGCACCAGGTAAGGCAAATCCGTCACAATTAGTTGAATTAGGGGTTGTTTGTCTTCCTAAAGAAGTAAAAAAAGAAGAATCAGCAGAGTAATAACTTCTGAGAGCTTGATTCTAACATGCAGTTAAAGCGGAAGTTTTTAGCTGCATGTTTGTTTTTACGCTTTTATTTTTACGCTTTTATTTTATACGCAAAAAAGGTAGCACACTTTCCTTTTATTCTTTAATCTAGCATTTAAATATGAAAAGTAAAATATGACCATCATTCTAGGTATAGACCCAGGCTCTCGTTTAACCGGTTACGGCGTTATCAAACAAGAAGGCAGAACGTTTACTTACCTTGGCAGTGGTTGCATTAAGGCCATGGGTTCTAGCCAGGATGCGGCAAGTAAAGAATTAGGTTCACGCTTACAAACCATTTTTGCTGGCGTATCTGAGCTCATTATTCAATTTCAACCTGATATGTTTGCTATTGAACAGGTGTTTATGGCGAAAAATCCAGACTCTGCACTTAAGCTTGGACAAGCTAGAGGTGCAGCTATTGTGGCGGCCACTAATACTGGACTTTTAATTGCCGAGTATTCAGCAAGGCAAATAAAACAATCGGTTGTCGGTACTGGCGCGGCCGATAAAGTCCAAGTACAACATATGGTAAAGTCAATTTTAAAGTTAGCCGCAAGTCCGCAAGAAGATGCTGCCGATGCTTTAGCCGTAGCGCTTTGCCACGGACATAGCCATGAATATTTGGCAAAAATGTCAGGGCAAGCAACTAAAGTTGTCAGAGGAAGACTCAGATAAAAAATAGAATAACCTGCATTCAGACTACCAATGAACAGGTATAGCTTTTTCTTTACTGTATAAATATCTAGTGTTATTGTTCGGCATATGAAAATAACAATGAGTGTGTGCATGTGATTGGTCGTTTACGTGGGATACTGTTAGAAAAAACAGCACCAGAAATATTGATAGAATGTTCGGGTATTGGTTATGAAGTCACTATGCCAATGACCAGTATTTATGCGCTACCAGAAGTTAATCAAGAAGCAATTGTCTATACCCATTTTGTTGTTCGCGAAGATGCTCAACTTTTATATGGCTTTGCTAACAAAGTAGAGCGTAAACTTTTTAGAATTTTATTAAAGGTTAATGGTGTAGGGCCCAAACTTGGTTTAGCCATTTTATCAGGGATGTCGGCAGACCAGTTTGTCAGCTGTGTGGTACATAATGACTTAGCGACTATTGTTAAAATCCCAGGGGTTGGTAAAAAAACAGCAGAACGATTATTAATTGAAATGCGTGACCGCTTAAAAGATTGGCAAAGTGATAACTCTATTTTGGCTATGGGTGATATGGCTGTTTTAGCTCATCATGAACTTAATGCTATTAACGATGAAAAAGGTGATGCAATCAATGCATTAATTTCCCTAGGTTATACTCAAGGCCAAGCTGATAAATCCGTTATGTCTGTTTACACTAGTGAAATGAAAAGTGAAGATATTATTCGTTTTGCCTTAAAGTCTATGCTTTAACGGTGCAACTTTAGGGTTATTAAGGAAAAGAAATGATAGAAGCAGATCGGTTAATACAGTCGGTAGAAACCATCGAAGATGCCCCTGTTGATAGAGCTATTCGTCCGAAATTATTGGCTGATTACACTGGGCAAAGCCATGTTAAAGCACAAATGGAAATATTTATTCCAGCCGCTAAAAAACGTGGCGAGCCGCTTGACCATTTACTGATTTTTGGCCCCCCCGGCCTAGGAAAAACCACTTTAGCTAATATTGTGGCTAATGAAATGGGCGTCAGTGTTCGGACTACATCAGGTCCGGTACTCGAAAAAGCAGGAGACTTAGCGGCTTTATTAACAAATTTAGAAGAAAATGATGTGTTGTTTATTGATGAAATACATCGACTGAGTCCTATTGTTGAGGAGATTCTATATCCAGCAATGGAAGACTATCAATTAGATATCATGATAGGTGAAGGCCCTGCAGCACGTTCGATAAAACTCGATTTACCACCATTTACTTTAATTGGCGCAACAACACGTGCTGGAGCCTTGACTTCACCATTAAGAGACAGGTTTGGTATTGTTCAACGTCTAGAGTTCTACAACGTTGCGGATCTTACCCAAATTATTACTCGTTCAGCTCTTTTTCTTAATTTAACCATAGATCATCAAGGTGCATTAGAGGTAGCAAAACGCTCTCGAGGCACTCCGAGAATTGCCAATCGCTTGCTCAGACGTGTTAGAGACTTCGCTGATGTTAAAACAGACGGTATTGTTAATCAAGATACTGCCGCACAGGCATTAAATATGTTGGAAGTTGATAATGAGGGATTTGATATTATGGATCGAAAACTACTCAGCGCTATTATTGATAAATTTATGGGCGGTCCCGTAGGTTTAGACAATGTCGCTGCAGCTATTGGTGAAGAACGAGAAACCATTGAGGATGTGATTGAACCGTTTCTTATTCAACAAGGTTTCTTACAACGAACCCCTAGGGGACGTATTGCTACCGATAGAGCCTACAAACACTTTGGTTTAACAAAAGAAAAGTAGGCATTATATCAATGGACAAGTGATATTTATGTCAGAAAAAAAGCCAGCTATTTAAGTGCGGGCCAACTTATTAAGTTGATAAGAGGAAGTTAAATATTCCAATAAATATCTTAGAACAAAAGGTGACATTCAATAAAAAATCATCTTTTAAGCTTCCTGCCTAATGACTTAATTACTGGGAAAATATATTCAATCACTACGCCAGTTGAGAGAATAACGCTATAGTAAACAGTAACGCTTAAAGCGACAAGCAAATTAAATTAATGCTTACTTATTAATTTTTAAATCATTTTTGTACAATAAATGAGCTAAATAGTCTTGCGTAAATAGCTTAATCTACCATGAAAACTCCTCCCTCATTTTGTAGTCATAATAACGGTTGAACTCTTCGCCTACTATTTTTGTACACTTAACCCTACATAAAATTAATCATTGTTTGTTCAGATAAATTATTTATTTACAAATTTATGGTAATCAATTGGCATCAGCTATTGTGAGACTCATACTTTATCTATTAATATAGACACATTAAATAATAAATTAACAAAATGTTTATATTGCGCTATGTCTGACCCTTGCCATAACTATAAAGTGCGCGTTTTTTATGAAGACACCGATGCCGGTGGTATTGTTTATTACGCTAATTATTTAAAATTTTCTGAACGTGGTCGAACTCAGTGGCTAAGAGAATTAGGTATAAATCAGTCGACACTTTTAGAACAAAATATAGGTTTTGTAGTCTCGAGGGTTGAAATGGATAACATTGCCTCAGCAAAGCTCGATGATTTACTAAACGTTAACACAGTTATTACTCGCTTAAAATCGGCAAGCCTGGTGTTTACTCAGCAAATCACCAATCAAAAGCAACAGTTATTAACAACATTGGTGGTACGTGTTGCCTGTATTAAACCTCGTGAGACTAAGCCTTGCGGTATCCCCAAAAAAATATTAGGAGTATTTAAAAGTGTCAGCTGAGTTTTCGGTATTTGAATTAGTGCTACATGCCAGTTTGTTGGTGAAGTTTGTTATGTTAATTTTATTAAGCTTTTCTATTGCTTGTTGGTCGATGATTTTTCAACGTCATAAAGCTATCAAAGCCGCTGAGCAACAATTAAAGTCTTTTGAAGATAAATTTTGGAGCGGTGCTGATTTAAGTAAGTTTTATAACGAGGTCATTGCTCGCAATAAGGTAACGGGAATTGAAAGTTTATTTGTTGCTGGTTTTAAAGAATTCGCAAAATTAAGAAAATCAAATATGAATACGCCACAAGCCGTCGTTGATGGAACTCATCGCGCTATGCGGGTATCACTCTCTAGGGAAGTAGATGCGTTAGAAACTCACCTAACCTTTATGGCTACAGTTGGCTCTATTAGCCCTTATATTGGCTTGTTTGGCACGGTATGGGGAATTATGAATTCATTTATTGGTCTTAGTGCAGTGCAGCAGGCAACGTTAGCCTCCGTTGCTCCAGGAATTGCGGAAGCGCTAATTGCAACTGCTATGGGGCTTTTTGCCGCTATTCCAGCCGTAATGGCGTTTAATCGTTTCAGTCACCATGTAGAAAAACTTGAAAATAGCTACATTAATTTTATTGATGAGTTCTCAAGTATTTTACAGCGCCAATCAGCTGCGGAACAAAAGTAACTGTTCACTTTAGGTAAGTCAGCAGTTAAGTCAGTCGTTGAGCAGTAAAGTAGTTGAGGAGTTAAAATGTATACCCGGGTTAAACGAAAGAAAGTTGCAGAAATAAACGTTGTACCTTATATCGATGTGATGCTGGTTCTGTTGATTATTTTTATGGTAACGGCTCCTTTAGTCACACAAGGGGTTAAAGTTGATTTGCCAAAAGCCGATGCCGAAGTGTTAGCTAAAGACTCTAAACCGCCATTGGTTGCTTCTGTTGATGCGCAAGGTCTTTATTATTTAGCTGTTGGCACAAGTAAAAATGATGCTATGTCAGCTGAGGAAATAGCTATTTTAGTCAAGGCTCATTTAGAAGTTGAGCCCAATACGCCTGTAGTTGTTAATGCTGATGGCGCCGTATCTTATGATGCAGTAATTCAATTAATGGTATTGCTCCAGCAAAGGGCAGGCGTACCATCAGTTGGTTTAATGACCGATATGCCGGAGAAGTAACAGGTGAATACAAAATATAAGCCCCTTATTTTAAGTGTTTTTTTACATTTTGGTTTGATCTTATTATTGGCGACAGGGGATTTGACTTCAACGCCAAAACCTATGCCTATGGTTTCGCAAGTGACCCCAATACAGGCCACGATTGTTGACCAAGCAAAAGTAGATAACCAAGTAAAAAAGCTTAAAAAATTGAAAAAAGAGGCTGATGCTGCAGAGAAAAAAAGACTAAGGGATGCAGAAAAACGCCTGTTGAATGCTAAGAGAAAACGCTTAAAAGAAGAAGCAAAAATTAAAGTGTTAGAGCGACAGCGAAAAAACAAGTTAAAAGAAAAACGTCAAGCAGACCAAGCTGCAAAAAATTCAAAAGCTAAAGCGGTTGCAGCAGAAACAGCGAGAAAGACAATGTTAGCTGAGCAGAAAAAAGCTGATGATGTAGCTGCGGCAGTAAAAGCCAAGCGGATAAAAGATGAGCTTGAGGCTAAAAAAATTGCAGATAAAAAAGTCGAAGACAAACGCAAGCAAGTGGTCGCTGAACAAAAGCGACTCGCGCAAGCAGCAAAAGAGCGAGTTGAGCAAGACCAAATGTTACAAAGGCAAATGGCAGAGGAAATGGCAGGAAGACAACAAGCCCGTCGTCAACAACAAATGTCAGAAATCAACCGTTTCACAGCACTAATAGTTCAAACTATTCAGCGTAATTTAATAACAGATCGTAGCTCCATGGAAGGTAAGTCTTGTAAATTAACCATAAGTCTTGCAACATCAGGCTTTGTTACTGATGTAATTATTGGCGAAGGTGATCGGGTTGTTTGTGAAGCGGCACAAACAGCAATATATAAAGCGGGGACATTACCTGTATCAAAAGATCCTGAAGTGTTTAAAGTAATGCAACCATTGACTGTGATTATGATTCCTGAGTTTTAAACACAGCAACCGTAGCTAAATCATATGTTAATACATATTTAAATAATAAATGTAGAAGTATCTTAATGAAATTTAAACGTCAATTACCCCTTTTTCTAATCCTTATCTCCCTTGTCTCAACGAATGCCATGGCGGCATTAGAAATTGTAATCACTGGTGGTGTTGATAGTGCAAGGCCAATTGCAGTTCTGCCATTTAAATGGGCAGGTATCTCTGCTAAGCCCGCCAATATTTCAAGTGTGATCAGTGCTGATTTATTACGTAGTGGTAAATTTAATCCAATTTCATCAACAAAGTTCCCTCAAACCCCTTTTAACGATAACGATGTCGATTATGCTGCATGGGCTAATACCGGTGTTGAAGCGATTGTTATTGGTGAGATAAAAGAGTCTTTTAATGGTAATTATCAAGTACATTATCAATTGATTGACGTTATCAGAGGGCAAATTACCGGTGGACAAGCACAAATGTTAAGTAATGGTGAATTAGTAAAAACTAGCGATCATATCTTAGATGAAGGTACGGTAAACATTGGTGACGATCAATTCCGTCGTTATGGGCATCGTATTAGTAATGTTGTCTATGAAAAGTTAACCGGTAATCGTGGTGCTTTTTTAACCAAAATTGCGTATGTTATTGTTCGAGATCAAGGAGAATATCCCTATGAACTAGTAATTTCGGATTATGATGGTTTTAATGAGCACATATTACTTAGTTCAAAAGAGCCATTAATGTCACCATCTTGGCATCCAAATGGTGAAATATTAGCTTTTGCAAGTTTTGAAAATAATCAACAGCAAATTTATAGTATCAATATTTACACCGGTCAACGCCGATTACTCAGTAGTCATGAGGGTATAAATAGTGCACCGCGCTGGTCGCCTAATGGTAAGCAACTCGCATTGGTTTTATCTAAAGATGGTAATCCTGAACTTTATGTAATGGCTTTAGCAACAAAAAAATTAACACGAATCACCCGTCACAGAGCGATAGATACTGAACCAAGTTGGACGCCAGATAGCAGTTCTTTGGTATTTAGTTCAGAACGGGGTGGCAAACCGCAGCTTTATCGGGTAAATTTACGCGATGGTAAAGTTAGACGGCTCACTTTTGATGGCGAAATGAATCTAGGAGGGTCGGTAACACCAGATGGTCGACAATTGGTTATGGTTAACAGAGCCCAAGGGCAATACCGTTTAGCTAAACAAGAGTTAGACTCTAGTTTATTTCAGGTACTCACTAAAGATACTAAATTAGATGAGTCACCAAGTATTTCGCCAAACGGCGGTATGATTATTTACAGTACTTTATATAATAATCGTAATGTGTTGAGCTTGGTCTCTGTTGATGGTCGATTTAAAGCAAGGTTACCTGCTGTTAATGGTCAGGTTAAATCACCTGCCTGGTCACCATTTTTATAATGAACAATAAACTAATCACTTCGAGGTTTATTAAGTGGTTAAAAAAATAATAATTAATTTACTTTTATAAGGATAATATAATGCGCTTAAATAAAATAGTTAAATCTTTAGCTGTGGCTCTACCTATCGTGATTCTTTCAGCTTGTAGTTCTAATTCAGCTGATAGCGATGAAATGAGCAAAGTTGATACGAATGCGGCCATGGTTGCAGAACAAGAAGTAAAAGATGAAGCAGAACGTGTAAAAGTTGCTGTAATGAAAAGAGAAGCCGATATTGAAGAGCAGAAACGTCAAGAATTAGAAAAACTTCGTGCTGAGCACATTGTTTATTTTGATTTTGATGTTTCTAACGTAAGTAGTGAGTTCTCAGCGTTATTAGATGCACATTCAACATTTTTAACTGCCAATACTGCTGTTAATGTATTAGTAGAAGGCCATTCAGATGAACGTGGTACTCCTGAGTACAACATTGCTTTAGGCGAGCGTCGTGCAAAAGCTGTTGTCACTTACTTACAAAATATGGGTGTGTCAGCTACACAAATTACGACTGTAAGTTATGGTGAAGAAAAGCCTATGGTAAAAGATCGCAGTGAAGCAGCCTTTTCTAAAAACCGTCGTGCCGTTTTAGTTTACTAACCGGGAATACCGATGAAACTGCATATAGGTTTATTAGGGGTTAGTTTAGTTGCTAGTACTTTTTCTGTATTAGCAACTGAGTCTGTGCCCGTTTATAATTTAAACTCTGCTAAAGACAATGACGATGGGCAACAGCTAAAAAGTCTTTCTCTTAAGCTAAAAGCACGTAATAGAGCACAAGTTAACTTACAACAACAAGTTGATGAACTGCAGTCCGAAGTGAATGAATTACGTGGTGTTGCAGAGCTTCATGAGCACCAATTAAATCAGATGTTAGAACGCCAGCGAGAGTTATATCAAGAGATTGAACGACGTTTTAGCCGTTTATTAGAAACAAATACTATAACAAAAGTGCAAACTAATAGTGATAACCAGGTTAACTATAGTAGTAACTTAACTGAAAATGAAGCCTATGATCATGCGGTCAATTTAGTACTCAAAGACAAATTTTATGAAAAAGCCATTGCGGCATTTAAACAGTTTAATCATAAATATCCTAAATCGAGTTATGCTGCCAATGCTCATTATTGGTTAGGGCAGTTATTGTTTAATAAAGGTGAATTAGTAGGAGCAAACTCCGAATTTACTATTGTGGTCAATAAGTTTAAAGATTCTGAGAAATGGACAGATGCTTTGTTAAAGTTAGGTATGGTTGCCCAAAAACAGAATAAAAATTCCATAGCAATAACCTTATATCGGCAGTTGATTAAAGAATCTCCTAATTCGACGTCTGCTCAATTAGCAAAACCTCGTTTGAGTAGTTTGATACAATGATTTCAAATGACTTTTCTATTGTTTTTTGTTTGTAAAACTAGCGCTTTGCGTTCTTTTTGTACGAACAGTGAATAAATAACGAAAAACTGAAATTTATGGTTGCACTTAAAAATATTATGAGTATTATATGCGGCGCGCTCAAGGCTCCATGTTGAACGCAATGTCGGCCGTTAGCTCAGCTGGTAGAGCAGTTGGCTTTTAACCAATTTGTCGAAGGTTCAAATCCTTCACGGCCGACCAATTATTAATTAATATTCAGCTCACTTTCAACACATATTTAAATATATCAATCTAAAGAATTAAATGTCACTCAGACCACTTCTCTATCAAATACCCAATACAAATTATTATCTTTATCCTTTTATAATCCACTTATCTTTTTTTTATCTGTAATAATAAAAAGTCTTATACACATCTTTTCTTCTATATCGTATAATTGCCGCGTTTTTAAAGAGATTAACAGAGATAAATAATGTCGCAAAGCAATTTAGCAGTAGAATTTGATTTTCAATTTCCAGCAAAACCAGCACTACTTTCAGATAATGAACGTAAACAATATAAAGATCGTATTAAAATTTTATTGAAAGAAAAAAATACTGTCCTCATTGCTCATTATTATACTGACCCAGAAATTCAAGCTTTAGCTGAAGAAACTGGGGGCTGTGTTGCCGACTCTTTAGAAATGGCTCGCTTTGGTAACACTCACCCGGCAACTACGCTTATTATCGCTGGTGTTCGCTTTATGGGTGAACCCGCTAAAGGACTTACGCCTGAAAAAACAGTTGTTATGCCTACGCTTGAAGCGACCTGTTCTTTAGATTTAGGTTGTCCCATTGAAGAATTTAATGCTTTTTGTGATGATAACCCTGACCGAACAGTTGTTGTTTACGCAAATACCTCTACAGCTGTAAAAGCGAGAGCGGATTGGATTGTTACGTCTTCATGCGCCTTAGAAATTATTGACCATCTAGACTCGCAAGGTGAAAAGATTCTTTGGGGACCTGATAAACATTTAGGTGCTTACATACAAAAGCAAACAGGTGCTGACATGCTTATGTGGCAGGGCGCCTGTATCGTTCATGACGAGTTTAAAACACAAGCATTAGTCGATATGAAGGCCTTGCACCCTGATGCCGCTATTTTAGTGCACCCAGA
>JAWUYA010000077.1:0-35972 GCA_034111045.1 Colwellia sp.
CAGTCACTATAAACAACAATGACAATTTCGCTGCGTTTTTGACAGCTTACCTATGCCAGGATTAAAAGTATTTGTTGGGTCAAGAGCACGATAAAAACTTGATAAGTTATCGTCTGCTTTGTATAAATGCCCCACATTATGCTCTGCAGGATACTTGGCCCCTCTTTGATCAAGCTGCGCTAACATCAGCTTTTTAACTTCTATCGCACAAGCTCCTTGCTTTAAGAGGTAGTCTTGATGGAATACGTAACAAAAAAAGTGCCCGTAGTAGAGTTTTTTCTCTAGGTGTTGTTCAATTTCAGGACCAAATGTTTCAACCCAGTTGAGTTCATTGCGTTTTAACGCAATATCCAAGGCTAAAATTTCGCCAACGTCTTTTTCATGAATCGTTTGATAACGAATGGCCGCACCAGCGGCGGCAAATCTATGTAAATAAGCTCTTTTTGCTTCATCTGGGGTGCATTCAAAAAAGCTGCCAGCATCTGACCGCTTAAAATAATCTGTTAATATTTTCCGGCCTTTTTCAATCGAGCTATCACTTAATTTCAAAATCAGATGATGTTCATATTGGTCTCTATAAGCTCGCATACGTTTAGGCAAATGTTCCGGAAATAAGCGACTAAAAAATTGCATGGCGCGGTCGCTTAAATAACGTGGCAACCAGCCAATTTTATTTAAGCTGGCGTCTACTCGTCCTTTCAACGCAAACATTTTAGGTAAGCGTTTGGTCCCTAAATACAATACGCTTAAAAAAGTGTCTTTTCCGTATTTAGCTGCAACGTCAAAAACATCTCGATGCAAATACTCACCAACCTCAGGTAATTGGTCTAAGCCCATTAACAACAATCGCCTAATGGTATATAAGTCCTCAGGGGTATTTGTACCCACGTAAAAGCTTTGCTCCTCAGTTGCAACCGGATAGGTGTCAACTCTAACCGCGAATACCGCTAATTTACCTGCGCAACCACTCGACTCATATAAACGGCGGGGGTCAGCATTAAAGCGGCTTGGGGTATTGGCATCTACGTCTTTAATTCTAGCTTTGTACTCTTGATCGCTAGCTTTTCGTTGATTTTGTTCAAGCTTGTCTACCGCGAAGTTGCCTTGCTGTAAATTATAAATAACCTCATCGGCATTATCGCCCAAATATATACCTAAGTGATTCACTAGTACAAGTTCACCGTGTTGGTTAATTTGTGCATATATAGAGAGTTCAGTGTACGCAGGGCCGCGTTTAACAAGCGCGCCACCCGAATTATTAGCAATTCCGCCAACAACAGTGGCACCCAGAGTAGACGAGCCAATAATGGAATGGGGAGAGCGGTTAATAACGTTAAGTGACTCTGCTAATTTGTGCAATGTAGCACCCGGCATGCTAATGACTTGTTGGCCTTGATTAACAAGATGTAAGTCATTTAGGCTTAGGGTATTAATCACAACAACCGGTCTGTCATAATCATCTTTATTAGGCGTTGACCCTTCTGTTAACCCGGTATTAGCGGCTTGCATCACAACAATAAGGTTATTGCTGACTGCAATTTTAATACTTTCCCACAGTTGGTTGAGTGTTTGCGGAAAAATAACCGCAAGTGCACCCCCCCCACCAGAGCGCCAACCTTTTCGAAAATGCTGGTTTTTACTTGGGTCTGCACTGACATAGGCTACGCCTAAAACCACTACAAATTCACTTAAAATATCCGTTTGTTTATTGACATCAGGCACTTTTTTACACTGAACAATGCCGGTAGAGAGTGTTATATCGTGCTTACAGCTGACGTTTTCATTACTATTTTCACTGTGACTACCGTTATTTTCGCTCATCTCGTTATTGCCTTGTTCACGTAGCCCCGAAGAGTCGTCAATACTTTCTTGGTTGTTGGTAGTTACTGTTGAGTCGACCCTAGTCATTTTGACTGTTTCCCTTATATCAGCAACGCTATGTTAATTGAGCTAACTCGTTGACTTTTTGATGGCTGATGCTCATTACCTCCTAGCGACACAAAATCTAATAAAAAAGCCACTTAACCTATCATAAGTTCAATAGCACCGCTAAAAACCCCAAGTAAATAGCAGTAATTTAGCTATTACATTGTGCATTCATCATGTTATCGAAGGCATTACAGAGTGTGTTGAGAGAATTTAACATACCAGCGTTGAACTCATTTATCGGAAATGTTGGAGATTAACCGCTAAGCTAATTGAAAAGTGCTTTGCGTTGTTTATTGCGCGCCATTTCTTGTTCTATTATATTGATAGCATCAACATCACCTAACGACAATTGAACTTCACGCGAAAGCACGCCATCGGCTATTAGCGACAAATAACGCGAACAACACACCCTTAAAAAAGAGGTGAAATTGTCAACGTCATGTTCGGCCTCGAGAGATTCAAGATACAGCTTAGTGATTGTCTGATTGACTGTCACTTTATCTCGATATGACAGCTCTTCTAATATATCCCAAAAGAATACCTCTAAACGTATTGATGTGACCACCCCTTGAATGCGGAGTGATTTGGTTTTACAGCTCCATAAGCTACTGTTGGCATTAATAAAAAGCTGACACATACTAGTCTCTATATATTACTTGGGTCTATAACAACGCCACAAATTGCATCAACATCGCAGGATGTGCAGGCCATGCTGGGGCAGTCACTAGCTGACCATCAGTAATAGCCCCATCCATAGGTAAATGAATATATTCGGCACCCGCCATTTCTACTTCTGGTTGGCAAGCCGGATAAGCCGATACTTTTTTACCTTTTATAACCCCAGCAGCCGTTAGTAATTGTGGACCATGGCAAATAGAGGCGATAGGTTTATCATTCTTGGCAAAGTATTGAATCATTTCAATGACGGTAGCATTCAAGCGCAAGTATTCAGGAGCACGTCCGCCGGGTAAATATAAAGCATCGTAATCGGCAAGATTAATATCGGCAAATGAGGCATTAAGTTCAAAGTTATGACCACGTTTTTCGGTGTAGGTTTGGTCACCTTCAAAATCATGTATTGAGGTGGCGATAGTGTCGCCAGCTTTTTTATTCGGGCACACAGCGTCAACTTCATGTCCCATTGCTAATAGTGCTTGAAAAGGCACCATGTTTTCATAATCTTCAACAAAATCTCCAGTGATCATCAGTACTTTGGCCATTATTATTCCTTAATAAATTTAAGTTAACGATATAAAGATAAACATGATTTACATTTATGCAACCATTATTTAACTATCCAGGGTAATTAAACCATATTAAACAGGAGCTAAGGTAATACGTTAATACTACAAATTAATTTACTCATGTTATTTTTAGCCTGTAGTATCGCGATAATTAACATTGTATGGCTGCTTGTAAAAATTTGTATGACCGCTTATAAAATGCTACGACAAGAAAGGATAAAAGAGGTCAGAGCCGATTTAAATGAGTGCTTTGCCCTTAAGGACTTGAATTTGCTATAGCCGTAACGTTATTGAGCAGACCGAAAATGCCCATACCACTCAACAACTCTTTACTGATGTACTCACCCGAGTTAACAAAGTGGTTTTCTTCGGTTGGTTTACTTTATAGCTGATGGATCAACTCTTTTGATAACATTGATAACATTGATGGCATGCTATTGGGTGCCGTAACCGCAGGTGATTAGACACTGCTCTACCCTAACTAGACGGTGATTGTTGGCAAATTTTTTAGCGCGGCACTTTCCATGGCATTCCCCATGAATAGAAATGTCTTTGAATTATTGATGCCCAATTGGATAAAGGTGAAACAACAAAGTACCATGCTTGAGCAATTATTCGATTGCTGGAAAAACATTAACAAAAAATTTACTGAGTGTTGAGAAATAAAATAATGAAAAAAATAACCATTAACATCAGCATTAAAGCCCAACGACCGTTATTGTCTGTGCTTACCCTTTTACTGTGTAGTTGCAATAGTAACTTCACAGTATCAACCAATGTAGACAGTAATAATTTTAAAGACTACTTTTCAGCCAGTAAAGTGGCTATTTATCAAAGTGAAAATGAAATGCTTAAGCGCTATAAATTTATCGGTTTGGTTGAAGGGCAAGACTGTCAATTAAAAGCTCACCATGGGCCACCTGATAAAATAAATGCCAGAACCGATGCCCGTAAACAAGCCTTTGAGCAACAAGCAAATGCTGTTGTGTTTACCGGATGTGTAATAATCGATTCGGCTGTTACCCATCAACAACCTCAAAAACAGCAATGCCTATCAACATTGGTTTGTTATGCAAAGGCTTATCAAGTCGATACTAATGCTCAAAGCACTCACTCTGACAACAAACAATAATGAGCGGTCTATTGAAAAAAACTACAGTCGAACAAAGTGCGTATGAAATTAAGTTACAAGCTATTGGTCATGTTATTTCTCCCTACCAAGAAAAATTCGCCATTCCTCGTCAACCCGGTATTGTTAGCGCCGCAAAGGGTAAAATCTACTTGCAAGGTAATGCCAATAATATTGAATTAGTCCGAGGACTTGAACAGTTCAGCCACCTCTGGCTTATTTTTATATTTCACGGTAGCCAAGCACAAGGCTGGAAACCCCTAGTAAGGCCGCCAAGGCTAGGTGGCAATAAAAAGCTAGGCGTATTAGCGACACGTTCTACTTTTAGGCCAAACCCTATTGGCATGTCAGTAGTTAAACTTGACAGTATTGGCCAAGAAAAATTAGCGGATGGAGGTGTACAAGTCATTATTAACATATCGGGTGTAGACTTACTTAATGGCACACCTATTGTTGATATAAAACCCTATATTCCTTATTGTGACAGCATTGATGATGCCGCTGCAGGTTTTGCTCAAACAGCTCCATTAACAAGCCTAACAGTACATTTAAGTCATGAGGCTGAGCAAGTTTTAACTAAATATCACCCTGAGTTTCCAGATCTTAAGCAACTTATTTTGCAAGTTTTAAAGCAAGATCCTCGCCCTGCTTATAAACAAAAAAAACCAGATGAAAAAGTGTATGGCATGCGTCTGTACCAATTTAACATTCAATGGCAAATGATCTCGTTAACCGACATTAATGTTACCTCTATTGCAGTAAATCTTGAGAAAGCATAAGGATGCCATTAGCCAATGGATGATCATTGACTGTGCCTTGGTTTTATCTGGGGATAGTCTTGACTATGAGGTTGTTGAAGTTTAATTACCAACAACAAAGAGGTAACCTTTAAGGTTGAGTTAATTAAGGTTGAGTTAATTAAGGTTTATCTACTTCAATTTTATCCATTTCAGGTTTAGCAAACGCAGGGTTAGTTAAAAATGAAGGATCCGTTAATGCGTCTAAAAATGCGATCACGTCTACTTTATCTTGCTCATTCATCTCAAACCCTTTGATAAAAGCACTTTTAAGAGGGTTTAACCTGCCATCACCTTGGTTTTTTCCTGAATCAATATGACGACCTCCAGCCGCATAGAAATCTAATACCTCGGCCAAACTAGCAATACTACCATCATGCATATAAGGTGATGACACCGATATATTCCTTAATGTTGGCGCTCTAAATCGGCCATTATCTTTTGCCTGTAATGAAATTTCGGCTAAACCGATATCATCACTAGGATATCCGGTGTTGACAGTGCTTGCGTTACTATTGCCTGACTTAACATTATCTCCAGCCAAATTATCTACAACCACATTATACAAACCGGTATTATGAAAAGGCCTGCGATCAAGCAATTGTTTTTCATGACTAGTCGACTGAGTGAAATTAAAGCCCCCATGACAATGGTGACACTCTAAACGCTCTGAAAAAAACAATGTCATGCCACGAAGCGCTGAAGCTGATAGCGCATGGTCATCGTTAGCGTAGGCATATTGATCAAAAGGAGATTGTAATGAAATTAAGCTGCGTACAAAACTTGCCAGGGCTTTAACAATCAGCTCATAACTGAGCTCTTGATGAGGAAAAGCTTGCTCAAAAAGCGCTAAATAGTTATTGCTTTTAAATCGGCCTAATATCTCCTTTTCATGCCCTGTTATCCCTAACTCTATTGGTGACTCAGCAAACATAGGTAATAAAATTTGCCGCTCTAAAGTGGTGAGTCCATCATGTGCCCAGGTGAGGGTTTTATTATAAGCGATATTAACCAGTACAGAGGCATTACGGCGATGAGACTGGCCTGTACTACCAATGGATCGTTCGATATTTTCACCAAAAGCAAAAGCTTGATTATGACAACTGGCACAAGATTGTGTTTGGTTGGCTGATAAATTGTTATCGTAGAATATAGCTCGCCCTAGCGCCACTTTAGCTTCAGTCATGGCGTTATTTTCGGGGACTTGCGGTTTAGGAAATCCGGGAATAATTTGCCATTGATAATCAGACTTTACCGACTCTTTTTGACTACAAGCATTGACAAAAATTAAAATAACAAATACTAACGTTAGCCTTAATGCTGGAGATAACCCTGCAATTTTTCTCATTAATTATTTACTCAGACTGTCAGGCGAGGTCTTATCATGCCATTTAAAGGTACTTTGAGCTTTCGATGCTATCAAGCCCAGATGTTCAAACAGCACTAAACAATTGTCATTGTCAGGCTCAGATTGGCAACTGTTTTTTTTGGTAATACTCAGGCCTAAAAATAACGCGGCTAAATCTACAGCTATGCGCTGCGGCTTTGTGCTTTTACTGTCCATATCCATTATTATTTTTGTCTGATTAGCGTTGGTACAAGTCTTATTTGGCGGCCTTAATGGGCTTGGCGCTTTACACCCTGTTGAACCTAAATGAAACTGCCAATGGTCTTTTGGGTCAATTCCATTTGCTGCTTCAATTTGTTCTTCGATGTCTAAGCGAAAAAATTTATGCCCGCTTTGCCAAACCCAAAACATCTGCGGCACATTAAGCGGACTGGTTTGTAATAATGGATTTTGATGATTAAATGAAAAGGGCACACCTAAGGTAAACCGCAGCTGAGTAAACGTTGAAAGGTCAATAGCTTGTTTAAATGATAACTGCCAATTTCCTTGTGTTAATTGGTGGTCAGCTTGCTGTTTTACTGGACTAGCCTGACAATACTCCCCTAGCAAGGCAATATTATTACTTTGGTATTGATTGTCTGATAATGGCCAAACCTGCCATTGGCCATTATTGTCTTTAACCGCCACTTCACTAATAAAAAATTGTAATTGCGAATATTGCCACTTTTTATCTTGATGAATAAACGATGAGAAGCATTTTAGTAACTTATTATTATATTTAGGCGTGAACGTTAGGCTGTTAGTGTTAGTGTTTATATCACTACAGCCACTGAGCAGGGTTACAACGAGTACAATACCCTTTAGAAGGGCAGAAAAAATACTCGGTTTAATTGTTATTATAAGGTCAATAAATTTCAATACACTTCAAAACTGATAGCAAGTACAGGGTTATCAATATAGCAGCTGCTAACTTATTTCAACAGAAGCCTTTTTTTGTTATGTTAATTTATTATGTTAATGTAATCTCATTTTAACCATAAAAGAGCATATCTCGATGCGTAAGATAGTACAAATATTGGTATTAATGAGTAGTTTGATAGTAGCCGGTCAAGTGATGGCTCATTCAGAGCATGACAAAGCAAGATTTGTTGCTCAAAATGGTACCAATAATGGCCTATGTGATAATGTACTAAGGCCTTGTGCCTCTATTGAATATGCGGTGCAACAAGCCAATAAGGGTGACAAAATACTGGTTGCAGCTGGCGCTTATAGTATCGACTCGGTTAATGAACTATTTTATTTACAAAGTGCCTTAGTACCCGTTTTGGGCGGTTATAATCGATTTGACCATTACCAATCTCAAAGCCCAAACGCTAATATCACTCAACTCAAAAACATTCCCGCTGAGCTAGCTGAAACGCTTAGACAACAAGGGTTTAATATCATGGCTGATGGCATATCTACCTTTGAACAATCAACAGATAACAATAATAAAAGCAGCGCACATCTGCAGTTAAAAGCAAAATTATCAAGTTATGCTAAATTATCCCAAAGACAAACAAATGTGAATTGTGTTAACAACAAGGCCGATGACTTTAATTGTCTGAATATGGATTTACTTGCGCACATTCCACTGGATGATTTTTCATCAAAACCCAGTGCGGCCAATGATATTTGGGGCCATGTTGATTTAAATGATGGCTCAGAATACGCATTGATTGGTTTAAGCAATGGCATTGCCGTTATCAATGTCACTAACCCAAGTTTACCCAGTGAAGTTGGTATAATTTCAGGAAAGCACTCAAGTTGGCGAGATGTAAAGGTTTATCAATATTTTGATACCGACGAAAATAGCTATAGAGCCTACGCTTATGCCACTATTGATGACACGATTGATGATGTCACTATTATTGATTTAAATAATCTTCCGCATTCGGTGACTTTGACTGAAAAAAATACCGCCGTAGCGAAAGCCCATAATGTCTATATTTCTAACGTTGACCATAGCCTTAATTTAGCGCTTCCTAATCATACGCCTACACTACAATTGATTGGCGCAACTAGCTACGGTGGTGCTTTTCATAGCTTTTCATTAACAGACCCTAGCACCCTTACCCCGCTAACCAATCAATTTTTTGGCAGTGGCTATACTCACGATGGTACCTCATTAATAGTTAACGATGATCGCTGCCCGGATAACTTAAACAGCTGTACTATCTTTATTGACTTTAATGAAAAAGAGATGAAACTATGGGATATAACCAACCCCGATGCGAGTAACCATTTAGGCACAGCAACCTATTCAGATGTTCCAGCGTCAAGCCAATATGTTCATTCTGGATGGGGAACCGAAGATAAAAAATTTATATTCTTACACGATGAATTTGATGAAAAATCTGCGGGGTTAAATTCAACCGTCAGAATATTTTCCATTGATGATTTATCAAACCCCGTGCAAGTAGGTCAATGGACAGGCCCAACAAGGGCCATTGACCATAATGGTTTTGTTCGTGGGAATCGTTATTATATGTCTAACTATGAAAGAGGCTTGACGGTGTTAGACATTAGTGATCCCGCTAATCCCGAACAAGTCGGTTTCTTTGATACCTACCCACCAAGTGATAATGCTGGTTTTAATGGCGCCTGGGGTGTTTATCCTTACTTGCCTTCAGGCAATATTTTAGTCAGTGATATTAACAGTGGTCTTTATGTTATTAAAGACAACACCAAAACCTCACCACAAGGGCGGTTAGGATTTGCCAGTAACAACATTGAAAGCGAACAAGGGCAAACACTTAATATTGCGGTGCAAAGAACGGCAACTGAGAGTAACCCATCGAGTACTCGTATCAGTTATCAGCTCATCGGTGGTAGTGCTAAAGAAAGCCTAGATTATGTTGCCAGCGAAGGTGTGCTTGAATGGGCAAATGACGATATAGCCGATAAAATAATTGCTATTGAGGTTAGCGCTCAAGAAAACGCGGCGGAGTTAGCTGAAAGTTTTTATGTCCGTCTATACGATCCTAAAAACTCTGCCACCTTATCTACCTTCAGCTATCTAGCCATTAACCTAGTTGGAAAGGTTGATATGGGCTCAGCGAGTTTTGTCTTAATGCAAACTAACGTAGCTGAAAATCAAACGTCAATAACACTTGATGTGGGTATTTCTTCAGCGCCAAGTGAAGCGGTTTCATTTAACTATCAGGTTGTTTCGCAAACAGCAACGGTTGATAACGATGTTGAAGACAGTGCTGGCCAATTAACTTGGCAAGCACATGATAATACCAATAAGTCGATTACCATCAACTTAATTGATGATGATGAGTCTGAAACAGATGAAACGTTTTTAGTGACCTTATCGAGTGTCAATAACAGCCAGTTAGGTGCCAATAGTCAAATAACCGTAACCATTGCTGATGATGAGAACAACCAAGCACCAAGCGTAACCTTATCTGAAGATTTTGAAGTCAATGCAAATCAAAGTGTTAGTCTGACGGCAAGTGTTAATGATAATGATAACGATGAAATGACCTATCAATGGCAGCCAACAGAAGGTATTAACGTCAATCTCTCTACTGCCGATGAACTGACCGCAACCTTTGTTGCTCCTTCAACCGCAACTAGCTTATCTTTTAACTTTACCGCTACTGACTTTAGAGGTGCCTTTACCACTGAGAGTATTACAATATTGGTCGTTGCGCCCAGCAAACCTTCATCTGGTGGTGTGTTTGATTATTTAATTCTCTTGTTATTATTGTTATTACCTTATTGCAGATGGATCTTTAATAGCAAGCCTAGGTTAACCGATTAATACTTATTTATACCCAGTATCAAAAACGCCGAGATGATTTATCGGCGTTTTTTTCGTCTAGTGTCAACACCATAACGCTCTTTTTCTCGCTACTGGTTTTTGACAACCTTGCCTGACTTCATCACAAAACCTATCGACAATAACGCGTTAATATCTTTTAACGGACTAATGTCTGTTGCAATAATATCGGCTAACTTACCGACCTCTAGTGTGCCTAACGTAGCACTCCTATTAATTAAATCTGCTGCATTGATGGTGGCAGATTTTAATATATCACTATTTTTCATACCTGCTTTTGCCATTAATACCGCTTCTTTGCCATTATTTCCATGATGAGAAACACCACTGTCGGTACCATAGGCGATTTTAACACCTCCTTGGTATGAATTTTTAAAGTTGGCCATCATATCTGCACCGACTCTAATCGCTTTAGCTTTAATAGCATCAGACATAAAATCAGTTGTTTTAGCTAAATTAACTACCGTGTCTCCAGCCATTAATGTGGGTACAAGATAAGCACCCGTTTCTTTGAACAGTTTGATGCTTTCTTTATTGGCATAACTGCCATGTTCAATACTATCAACCCCCGCCCTCAACGCCGCGTTAATACCATCGGCAGCATGGGCATGACTGGCCACTTTCCGCCCTAAGATATGAGCGGCATCAACCACTTCTTTTAATTCATCATCAGCCATTTGTTGGCCAGTACCCGTGTTAGTGTCGGATAACACCCCGCCCGTTGATGTGATTTTTATCACATCAGCACCAAATTTAATGGCTCTGCGGGTCGCTCGTCGACAATCATATGGACCATCACAAATAGTCTTTGCCGTATGCAATTCGAGTAACACTGGGCTTATGCCATCAACATCACCATGACCACCCGTTACTGACACACTTCCCGAAGCAATGATTCTAGGTCCTGTTACCCAACCTTTATTAATAGCATCTCTTAAGGCATACATTTGTTCTGAGCTGGCACCTAAGTCTCTTACCGTGGTAAAACCTGCCATTAAGGTTTTCTCAGCATAATAAGCACTTGCCATTAACACATCGGCATCTGACATTTTTAACGCTTGGCTATCGTTTTTAGGGCCTAATTCGTGTTGTAAATGAACGTGCATATCCATTAACCCAGGCATGACAAAACGTGTCGACAAATCAATTAGTGCAGCATTCTCATCAATGACTTTTGCACTAATAAAACCACTTTTTATCAAGGTTATTTTCCCATCAACCACCACGACAGTTTGATTGTTTAAGGGTTTCTTGCCTGGGATTTGTAATAGTTGACCGGCATGAATAACTTGAGTCTGCGCATAAACAGATAGCGAATTTAGTGAGGTAAAAACTAAAAGAATGATTGTTAAAGTGAGTGGTGTTATTTTCATTGACAGCCCGATAAATAAATTAAATTATTAATACAATACAACTAGTTAACTAGGGTTGCAACAATCTCATCATGTTTTTGTCGAGCAGGGTTTAACTGTGTCTTATAAATAAAAAGATCAAAGGAGTTCAATAAACGATGATTTTAAGGCTAACCAAAGCGTTAGCCTTAAGGTGTTAAACAGTGACTGAAATTTTAGTGTTGATGGCCGCCAACGCCATGCGCATGGCCATGCTCAACTTCGTCATCAGTAGCGGCTCTGACATCGACCACTTCAATATCAAACGTTAATACTTTGCCTGCAAGTGGCGAATTCATATCAACGGTTACCATAAACTTCCCTGATTTAATGACAGTCACTTGACGTTGACCTTGCTCAGTTTGAACAACCGCGACCATGCCGGCTTTCCATTTAGTGGTGCCAGCACCATTTTGTAAATGCTTAGCAGGAAGGCGTTGTACCGCCCCTTCTTGGTATTCTCCATAGGCATCTTTAGGTTGTAAAGTGACGCTAAACTTATCACCATTTTCTTTATCTGTTAACGCCTTTTCAACACCAACCAACATGTTTTTTTTACCATGTAAATAAGCTAAAGGGTCGCTACCAAAAGAGGACTCTAGCTGCTCTCCTGCTTCATCTTTTAAGATGTAATGAAACTGAACAACAGTTTTATCGGTGATTTTCATGGTGTATTCCTTGGGTATTTTTGAAATTGAGGCTTTAAAAGACGCTTAAATAATTAATGACGCGCAGTGTAGCAAACTCTTTTAGTAACCACTATCAATATAGCCCTATCATACTTGGCTTTAACTAAAAGACTTACGCCCAAAGTAATAAAATAACGACACTAGCAAAAATTAAAAACATACCAAAACATTCAATTGGACTTATTTTTTCTTTAAATAGTCGATAAGTGAGCACTAGGGTAATAAAAAATTCAATTTGTCCAAGCGCTTTAACATAAGCTGCATTTTGGTAACTTGCACCAGTAAACCACCCTATAGAGCCTAAAACACTAGTGATGCCAACAAATAAACATAAACGCCAATGGGTTAACATTTTAGGTAATTGTGACTTATCTTGAAACCAAATCCACACCAATGAAATAACCGACTGCACCGTAATCATAAACACTAAGGTAATGGCAGCGCTCACCATTAAATCAGTATTGAGGGCAAGGCTTGATTGGCGAATTAATAAGGTGGTTATTGCCAAACCTAAACCGGCAGCTAAGCCAAAACTTACCCCCGTGATGGTTTCCGAGTCTTTAAAAAAGGCGCGGAAACTGAATTTAACTTTAGAAACAATTAAAACACCCACTACTCCAATGACTACACTTAACCAACCCATACCAGACAATGGCGCCGAAAATAATATAGCACCAAAAATAGCCACCTGAATAGCTTCAGTTTTGGCTAAGCTGGTGGCTACCGCAAAATTTCGATACCTAAAAGCGGCCACTAAAAAAACGGTGCCCATAATTTGCGCAACACAAGCAATAACGGCATAGTATAAAAATTCGTTCGATAATGGAGGAATATCAACGGCTCTAAAATCGAGCAGCCACAAAAGATACACCCAAGCAAATGGCAGGGCATAAAAATAACGTACGCCTGTTGTTGCCATTGAATTTAAATGCTGAGATAACTGCTTTTGACCTGCGGTTCTTACTGCCTGCATAGTAGCAGCGAGTAAAGTGAAATAAATCCAAATTTCCACTGTATGAGTAATCCTTGACTGTAATGAGCAATGCTAATGTTTATTGCTCTAATAACGGCTATTGTACTTATTATACATACGATGCGTTAATATTATATGACTTAAAAATATAACAATTGAGAGCGACAGAGGCCAAAACCATCATAGAAATCAAAGGGTGTGAGGGTCTAATATGATTCCGCTTTTCCGCTAACACGAATAACTTAAGGAGGATGAATTCATAAAGTTCGTCTAACACATTAAGGTTGGACTTTTCACCGTTACGCCCTAACACCTTAATTGTATTACTAAGAAGCTATCTCCCAAACTCCTCCGCAATAATTTCACTTTATTAGACTTGTTGTCACGCTATTCTCGGCTGCTTAATTACCGCTCGGCTTCCTGTTTAAACTGTAAAAACAATCGGTTTATTGCACTTCTTTACAACGAAATCAAGAGGTGTTCTCAATTCTAGGATATCATTAGTTTTCTGAACTACAAACGCTCTACTAAAATAGGCAAGTCAATTTTGCTATAAAATTTAGTTTGCGAAATAATGGCTTTGTTTAGCTATTAGGGTAAAAATGGCAAATTCTTGATATAAATTAGCCGGCTCAATTGCCACCATTACCCTTTAATATTAACGACATACTTTATCGCTATCCATGCGCTATCGGTTTTCCTGTTTCAGGATTGATACGGTCCAAGGAAGGGCCATGATAGTCGTCCAATAACAAGTTAACGACAGCGTCACCGTATTGTTTAAACCAGAAGTCTCCTAACATTTTCAAGCGTTTTATATTCGTTTTACTGACATCATCCATGGCGTCATCAGGAGGTACAGGTAATCCGGGTTGTTTTAATAGTTTGGCGTTAACACGAATATAAGTCCCCTGATCCATCATAGTGATCCCCTGATAGGCAACGATTCGTTCGTCACTAAGAATATCGAGAATTTTACCTTGAGACATCCATTGTAATGCGCCCCATCCTCTGGAGGCTAATCCGTTAATTTTTCTTGTCATAAAACCAGTGCCTATTGACAGTACGCGCAGATCACTAATCGACTCTTCTGTCCAGCAGCGCCGTGCTTCAGCAATGGCACACATGGTTGGGTTATTAGCGATCACACCGCCATCAATAAGCCAGCACTCATCTTGTTCTGGCGGCATTTCAACTTCTTTGGTCGGAAAATAGGTTGGTGCTGCGCTTGAAGCATCAGCCACCTGATAAGAAAACAGTGACTTATATTTACTTTTGCTAGATTTAATGATCATAGGTCGACGCTTTTCTATCGCATAAGTTATCGCCAACACATGTTTGCCCTCAGGTACATTATCAATTCTTGCTTGCTTAAATTTGTTTTGTAGTACCTGTGTTTTGTCCTTTCCTTGATATTTTGGCGCATTCACACCGTCAATTTCAAACCAACCTTTATTTTCAGTAAAAATCTTTTGTGCTGTTTCATAACTGTATAAATCATTGATTTCATCCATCCCCATATCGGTTGTCGCCAACGCCAAAGCTATAATGCTACCTGTACTTGTACCCGCATAGAAATCAACACAGTCTCTAATTGATCGACCTTTACGTTGCAGTTGTTCTTCGATCTTAGAGAGAAATTGCGTGGTCGCTGCCCCACGAATACCTCCTCCATCTAGAGACAAAATAAGTTTTGACATAATAAATTCCTTTTATCGACAATATAATAAGTAGAGTAGAGCATAGTATTTATTGAGGTAATTTCAAGAGTGGAATGTTTAAGTCTATGTTGATCATTTGCGAGTGAGTTTTAAAATCGCAAGTTGATTAAAGCACCGCATATTAGCCAAGGTTAATAGGGCGTTTAATGTCCTGGTTAGTGAGTGGTTAGTGGTTAGTGGTTAAACGTAGATTAAAGCTAAGACTCACTGGTGTATAAATATTTAATATAGTCTTGTGCTACATCACACCATAAGAATCTTGTGGCAAGGGCATTGTTAGCAATTTTGTCCCATGCTTTAGGATGTTTTTGTTTCTTGGTTAGCGCTGACTGCAAACAACTGAGCATATTGCTAGCTTGTTCAAAAGGACTGTCCCCGGTAAAAGTAAACCCGTTTTTATCATTGATAATTGTATCAGTTAAACCACCAACACTATGGGCTAAGCATGGCTGCCCTGCTCTCATTGACAACATTTGACTGATACCACAAGGCTCAAAAGAACTTGGCATTAAAAATAAATCACCAGAGCTGTACATAATTTCTGATAAGGCTTGTGAATAACCTTTGAGAAAAATAAAATTAGTGGACGTTGCGGCTATATGAGTTAAAAAATCCTCTAGCTTTTTATCTCCACTGCCTAACAAGATAAACACGCCATCGTCAGCCAATAAAGTTAATAACTGTTCTAGGGCGGTTTCGCCACTTTGCATCGTCTGTTGAAACAATCTGATTTTTTGATCGGTAATACGTCCAACGGAAGTCAGTATAAGAGGCTGTTTTTGCTGTTTTTTGTTTGACAGTTGTTTTAACCGCGTTATAGCGATCAAATGCGCGTTATCAATCAAAGGTTTATCCGCTATCCATTTAATGACTTCATTTTCAGAAAGTGTCATTAACCCATTAAAATTAAGGCTTACCTTGTCTTTATCCGGATATTCGCAGCCATTTAAGATGCCATGTAAACGCCCTAAATCAGCCGTAAGGCGTAAATCATTTTCTAACCCCTCACCACCATAGACCCCCTGTTCATGATTACTCGGGGACAATATTTCTTTGGCGTAGGTAGGTGAAACAGCATGGACTTTATCAGACAAATTAATGCCTGCACGCATAGGGTTAACACAATGAGGATAGCGGGGATCGTTAATTTGATTATGATCAAAAATCAAATGAGGAAACCAAGCCTTTAATGACGATTCATCGCCATCAAAAGGTCTAATACCTTGTAATGCCAAATTATGAATGGTGTAGACGGTTTTTATCGCTTGTAATGACTGATATTCGGGATCGAATGCTCGAAGTACTGAAACCATAGCCGTATGCCAATCGTGCAGGTGTAACACATCTATTTGACCAAAAACATCACTAACAACGGCTTTAGCGACGGCGGCACTAAATAATGCAAACTTAGTGGCGTCAGAGGAAAATGGCCTATTATCAGGGTCATCACAGTAAATTTCACCTTCGCCACCAATAGCAAATATTGGATGTTCTATCACCCATTGAGTTACCAAGTTAGTGGCATTGTTAACCGGTATTTTGAAAAGTTCAATGATTTGCTTTTGGCCACCAAACATCACAGGTAATGAAGTGATATGTTGAGCACCCGATAATTTAGAGAAACGACCGTAACCTGGCATCACCACATCTACCTGTTGACCAATATTGGCTAATGCAAGCGGAATATCTCTTACAACATCGCCAATACCGCCAACCTTCCCTTGAGGTAAAGCATCATTTTCAGCAGCAGCCATTAATATTTTCATTGTGTACCTTTCATTTTTTTTATTTTTATTTTTATTGGTGGTTATCTAAATATAATATTTAGTTATTATGCGGTTATGTTAAATGATTAGTCTTATGTTATCACGTCAGGTTTTTCTCTGCCGGTAAACTGCTTAATACCTGCCAAGGCTTGCGCTACTTCAATTAATTCACTTAAAGCTTGTTGTGGTTCTTGCCCTAATAAATCAGGCTTGTTTTGGTAACAATCTAGATAAACTCGTAAGGTTGCCCCTTGAGTGCCTGTGCCTGAAAGTCTAAAGACAATACGGCCACCATTGTTTAAATAAACACGAACGCCTTGCGCGGTAGTTTTACTGTTATCAATGGGGTCTCTATATTGAAAGTCATCCGCAGATACCACTGTAATACCCGCAAAGATCTTACCTGGTAATGACGGTATTTTTTCTTTCAGGGCGCTGATCATCTTTTCTGCGTTTGCACTATCTACCGCTTCATAATCATGACGAGTAAAGTAATCACGGCCGAACTTCGTCCAGTGATTTCTTACAATTTCACTGACTGGCTGTTTTTTTGTTGCAATTAAATTAAGCCAAAACAATACTGCCCATAAACCATCTTTTTCTCTGACATGATCAGAGCCGGTACCAAAACTTTCTTCACCACATAGGGTGATTTTTCCGGCGTCTAATAAATTACCAAAAAATTTCCAACCGGTGGGCGTTTCATAACAGGGTATGTTCATCGCTTTGGCGACTCGATCAACGGCTCTACTGGTAGGCATTGAACGTGCCACACCTGAAATACCCTTCGCATAAGCAGGAATACAGTCAGCATTAGCGGTTAATATCGCTAAACTGTCACAAGGATTAATGTAAAAGGCTTTACCCAGCACCATATTTCGATCGCCATCTCCGTCTGAAGCCGCGCCAAAATCAAGTGGGTCATCGCCATGGAGTAATGCAACAAGCTCATGGGCATGAACTAAATTGGGATCAGGATGTCCGCCACCAAAGTCAGTTAATGGTATGCCATTAATCACAGTGCCCGTTGGAGCACCTAATCGTTTTTCTAAGATCTCTTTCGCGTAAGGACCATTTACCGCATGCATAGCATCAAAGCACATACGAAAATCACCTCGTTTGAACAAACGCTTCATTGAATCGAAGTCAAACATTGATTCCATCAAGTTGGCATAATCACTAACGGGATCAATAATATCAATTTGGGTCTGTTCGACCTGCGTTGTACCTAATTGATCGAGTGCAATATCTGTCGTGTCAATAGTTTGATAATGTGTCATTGACAAGGTTTGTTGAAAAATTGCTTCGGTCAGTTTTTCGGAGGCGGGCCCGCCATTTTCGCCATTGAATTTAATGCCAAAGTCTTCGTCTGGCCCTCCGGGATTATGACTTGCAGACAAGATAATACCGCCGCAGGCTTTATTTTTTCTGATCACACAAGACGCTGCTGGCGTTGATAAAATACCGTTTTTACCTACCAAAACTTGAGAAAACCCATTGGCGATTGCCATTTGGATAATCACTTGTATCGCTTCGCGATTATAAAAGCGGCCGTCCCCACCTAATACCAGCATTTTACCCGTACAAGGTGAAATGGTGTTAAAAATGGCTTGAACGAAATTTTCCAAGTACCCTGTTTGTTGAAATTCGGTGACTTTTTTTCGTAAACCTGAAGTACCCGGTTTTTGATCGTCAAATGCTTGGGTGCTAACGTGTTTAATTGTCATTTTTATCCTTAAGAATTAAAGAATGCATACGGTGTGGATAATCACACTTGATAATGATAGACCTAACTATTTGCTCGCCTGCCATTCAAAAACAAGGGTTGCAAGCGGTGCAATAGCTAACGACAAATGGTTCGGTTGACCCGCAAAGGCTGTATTTTTTGAGCTAACACCACCGCCATTACCAACATTACTACCACCATATTTACTGCTGTCAGTGTTTAAACATTCTCGGTAATAGCCAGACATAGGCACACCAACACAATAGTGTTCGTAATTGCTGGGTGTAAGGTTAACGACAATTAAGGCCGGTGCCGTCCCTTTTTTCCCTTTTCTTAAGTAAACCAATATTGATTGTTGACTATTTTGTGAGTCTAGCCATTCAAATCCATTGCTATCGCAGTCCAATTCGTGCAATGCAGGAATGTGTCGATAAGCGTGGTTAAGATCTTTTATTAAATGTTGAACACCTAAGTGGAGTTGATTTTCAAGTAAATGCCAATCTAAACTTTGGTCATGATTCCACTCATTACGTTGAGCAAATTCGCCCCCCATAAAGAGTAATTTTTTACCTGGATGTGTCCACATAAAACCGTAATAAGCACGTAAGTTGGCAAATTTTTGCCAATCATCACCGGGCATTTTACTCAATAATGACCCTTTCCCATGCACCACTTCATCATGACTTAATGGCAAAACGAAGTTTTCGCTAAAACTGTAAACTAAACTAAAGGTCATTTCGTTATGATGATGTTGACGGTGAATCGGATCACGTTCCATATACTTTAAGGTGTCATTCATCCAACCCATATTCCATTTAAAACCAAAGCCTAAGCCACCACTACCGACCGGTTTAGAAACACCCGGCCAAGCAGTTGACTCTTCGGCAATCATCATCACACCAGGATGCTTTAAATAAGCTCGGCTATTGACTTGTTGCAATAATTCAATGGCTTCTAAATTTTCTCTTCCACCATGAACATTAGGTAACCACTGTCCTGGTTCTCTGCTGTAATCTAAATACAGCATTGAGGCAACAGCATCAACCCGTAAGCCATCAATATGAAATTGATCTAGCCAGTAAATAGCATTGCTGATCAAATAACTTTGCACCTCAGAACGACCATAATTATAAATAAGCGTTTTCCAATCTGGGTGGAAACCTTTACGTAAGTCTTGGTGTTCATATAAACATGAACCATCGAATTTACCAATGCCATGTTCATCGGTGGGAAAATGCCCTGGAACCCAATCAAGTAGTAAGCCAATGCCAGCTTTATGACAGCAATCAACGAAATATTTAAAATCGTCTGCGCTGCCAAAGCGTGAAGTAGGCGCAAATAAGCCGATGGGTTGATACCCCCAAGAGCCATCAAATGGGTATTCACTGACAGGCATAAGTTGAAGATGGGTAAAGCCCATTTCTACTGTGTATGGGATTAATTGTTCGGCTAACTCACGATAGGTTAAATAATTAGGTGAATGTTCTGCTTTAGTCTGATCCTCTGCGTTTCTTTTCCAAGAGCCTAAATGCACTTCGTAGATAGACACAGGGCCTTGATAATGATTTGACGAATTGACTCGTTCACGCATCCACTGACCATCTTGCCATTGATATAAACTGTTCTTGACAACTTTTGATGCGGTTCCGGGTGAATTTTGCATTTCAACACCGTAAGGGTCGGCTTTTAATGGCTGAAGGTCTCCATTTTTATCGGCTATTTCATATTTATAACTGGCATCAGTGATAAGATTGGGAATAAAAATTTCCCACACACCCGCTGCCGGATGTTTTCGCATAACATGGTGTCTGCCATCCCAAAAGTTGAAATCGCCGACCACCGATACTCTGCTAGCATCAGGTGCCCATAAAACAAAATGAGTGCCTTTGACCTGATCCACTTCAAACTCGTGAGATCCCATCCATTGGTATACTTTTTCGTGTGTACCTTCACAAAAAAGGTACATATCATCATGATTAATCAGCGAATGATAACGGTAAGGGTCTTCTACAAGGCGAGTTTCATTTTTATAGCAAACACGTAAACAGTAGTGAAAACTATTACGTCGACGACCTAATTTACCTTCAAAAAGTCCAGCTTGATCAACTAAATTGAGTACCGCCACCGATTGATTAGTTTTACTGTCGATAACCTCGACACTAAGTGCTTCGGGCAAAAATACGCGAACAATTAATCCTTTCTCAGTTGGGTGTTTATGAATGCCCAACACCGAGAATACATCTTGATGTTTCGCATTAATAATTGCTGAAACTTCATCGTAATCTAACAAGCTTGTTGCTTGGTTATCCATTTTATTTTCCTAATATAGCGTTCAAACACCCTGCAATTTAAAGTCTCCCGACTAAAGGGTCTAATAAAGTCAATCATTGCAGAGCAAGGTAACGTCAATGCGATTAACATTACCCGCTAGCTCAAGACATTATCGATTATTAGTTTTTATTTATCTTTTTCAGCAAGGACAGCGAGCATATCTCGTGTGACTAATACCACACCTTTGTCAGTAACCCTGAAGCCATTAGCCCTATCATTGTCATGATCTATACCAATTTCCATGCCCTCAGGAATAAAGCAGCTCCGGTCGATAATCGCTTTTTTAATTTTACAACCTCGATTGACAATGACACCAGGTAAAATAACGGCTTCATAAATCTCACAGTAAGAATTAACTTTTACTTTTGAAAAGACTAACGAACGTTTGACCGTGGAGCCAGAAATAACGACGCCGCCTGATACCGTAGAGTCAATTGCTATTCCACGGCGACCTTCTTGATCAAAAACAAATTTAGCCGGTGCTGTTTGCTCTTGAAAGGTCCAAATAGGCCAGTTTTCATCGTACATATTAAGCTGCGGCTCTGGCTCAACTAATTCCATATTAGCTTCCCAGAATGAGTCTAGCGTACCAACATCACGCCAGTAGGGTTGTTTAACACTATCAGGGTCTTTAAATGGGAAGGCAAAAACCCGATGAGATTCGATTATTCTAGGAATAATATCATTACCAAAGTCGCCACTTGAACCTTGTTCGGCGGCATCTTTTTCTAATTGTTCAAACAAAAATTCGGTATTAAACACATAATTGCCCATTGAAGCGAGTGTAATACCGGGTTTACCTGGCACTTCTGACGGTTTTTCTGGTTTTTCATCAAACCGGCAAACACGGCTTTGTTCATCAACGGTCATTACGCCAAAAGCACCTGCAGCTTCCTCTGTGGCTACTTCAATACAACAAACTGTCATATCAGCACCATTTGCCACATGTTTTGCTAGTAATGGCCCATAATCCATACGGTAAACATGATCTCCTGATAAAATCATCACATATTTAGGGAGTTCGTGTCTGATGATATCAATATTTTGAAATACCGCATCGGCAGTGCCCAGATACCAACCATCACCTTTTTGCTGTGATGCGGGTAAAATTTCAATTGACTCACCTAATTCTTTTTTGAAATGTCCCCAACCTCGACTAATATGGCGAATAAGCGAGTGCGATTTATATTGAGTGGCAATACCTATTCGTCTAATACCGGAATTAATGCAGTTTGATAATGGGAAATCAATGATCCTAAACTTACCACCAAAAAAAGTAGCTGGTTTTGCTCTTCTATCCGTTAATTCAAACAATCGAGACCCTCGGCCTCCGGCCAACACTAGTGCATAAGTATCTTTGGTTAAATTACTGATCCTTCTTTCTTCATAACTTGGCATAACGCTTCCTTTTATAAACATTAATTAAGGTGCATAAAACAGCTTTTTTACTTTTCACATTCTACATTTAAAATTAAATAATTAAACTATAGCTTCCAAATTTCATCTCGATATTGTCTGATTGTATTATCGCTCGAAAACACCCCACTAGCTGCAGTGTTTAAAATACTCATTTTGGTCCACAGTGTTTCATTTTTATAAGCTTTATCAACGCTTCGTTGCGCCTCAAAATAACTGTCAAAATCATAAGCGGTTAACCACATATCATTAGGGTCACGAATGGTATTGATGATTGAATCAAAAATACCAGGCTCAAATAAATTAAAGTGACCACTCTCTAACAAATGCATTACTGCTGATAATGTTTCAGAATTATCAATAATGGTGTTAGGTTGATAATTTTTTAGAATAGAAGAAATCTCATCGGCCTGAGCACCAAAAAGGAAAAAATTATCTGCTTCAACCGCATCTCTGATTTCAATATTTGCACCATCCAAAGTACCAATAGTTAGCGCACCATTCATCATAAACTTCATATTACCTGTACCCGAGGCCTCTTTACCTGCGGTGGATATTTGTTCTGACAAATCAGTGGCCGGACAAATAATTTCCATTGCAGAAACATTGTAATTAGGAATAAAAGCGACCTTCAAGAATTTAGATGCTTTGGCATCTAAATTAATCGTGTCAGCAACATTATTAATTAATTTAATAATTTCTTTGGCCATCACATACCCTGGTGCAGCTTTACCGCCAATAAGTACACATCGGGGAGTAATGTTAGCGGTATCGCCTTTACGAATAAGATCGTATAAACCTATAACATGTAAAATATTAAGCAATTGACGCTTGTACTCATGAATACGTTTGACTTGTACATCAAAGAGCATATCAACGTCAAATTTTACCCCTGTTGTTTGTTCTACATAGTTAGCTAAAACCGTTTTGTTGGCTTTTTTACTCTCACGCCACTGCTCTTGAAAAGCGTTGTCATCTGCAAATTTTCGTAATAAAGCAACCTCAGAGAAGTCGCCAACCCAGGTTTTCCCTATTTTGCTAGAGATAAGCACTGAAAGACTTTTATTGCAATGGGATAACCAACGACGAGGAGTAACACCGTTTGTTTTATTATTGAATTTTTCAGGCCATAGTTGATAAAAATCGTTAAATAGTCCGGCTTTTAATAATTTAGTATGTAACGCCGCCACACCATTAACCGAATAACTGCCGACAATAGCTAAATGTGCCATTCTCACTTGTGGCTCATGTCCTTCTTCAATTAACGACAAGGCGCGCTGCTTTTTGGCGTCTCCCGGCCATGCAACAGCCACCAATAAAAGAAAGCGTGCGTTAATTTCATAAATGATTTCTAAAATACGGGGTAACAAGTTTTCAAATAATTTAACGGGCCATTTTTCTAGTGCTTCTGGTAATAAGGTATGATTGGTATAAGCCATGGTTTTTGAGGTGATATTCCACGCATCATCCCATGGAATACTATAGTCATCCATCAAAATACGCATCAACTCGGCAACAGCGATACTAGGGTGAGTATCATTTAATTGAAAACTATTGAGCTCAATGAATTGCTCGAAATTATTACCAACAATCTCAACATAACTGTTGATGGTATCTTGCAAAGAGGCCGAAGATAAAAAGTATTGTTGTCGTAGGCGAAGTTCTTTACCATTTTCACTACTGTCATTGGGATACAGCACCATAGTGATTTGTTCAGCAAGGTTTTTTCTAGCCACTGACTCGGTATAACTACCCGCGTTAAATTCATCAAGATCAAATTCATCTGTCGCTTCAGACTTCCATAACCTTAACGTATTAACGATACCGTTTTGATAGCCAGGAATAGGCATGTCGTAAGGTACCGCAAGTACATCTTGGGTATTATTCCATTGTCGGTATTGCTGTCCACTGCGCTTAGTAATAACGTTTACCTGACCAAAAAACTTAACTCTTATGGCTTTCTCTGGTGCGGCTATTTCCCAAGGATTACCATTACGTAACCAATTATCTGGATGTTCAACTTGGTTACCATTTTTAATTTGTTGATTAAACATACCGTATTCGTAACGAATGCCATAACCAATAACAGGCAAGGACAAACTGGCACAACTATCTAAAAAGCATGCCGCTAGACGTCCTAAACCGCCGTTACCTAAACCGGCGTCATGCTCTGATTGTTCAACCTCTTCTAAATCACAACAATAGCCTTTAAGTGCATCTCGAACGGTGTCATCTAAATCTAAATTCAAAATAGCATTATTAAGGGTGCGACCCATTAAAAATTCTAACGAAATATAACCAACGCGGCGTTGATGACCTCTAGAGGCGCGCGTTTTTCTCCATTGGTCAACTAAACGATCGCGAATGGTGATGGCAAGCGCGCTATAAAGATATAAGTGCGAGTCTTGTACTTTGTCACGACCTAATGAAAAATGGAAATGTCGGGCTAAATCTTCTGAAAAAGTATGTTCATTCATTAAAACATTGTCATCAGAGACAATAATTTCACAAAGGGTGTTTGGTTTATTCATTAATCGATAAATCCTTTTTTATTTTTTTTATTTGATTTTTATGAACAATCGTTTAATAAAACAATCGTTGAAAATGGTGCCATGGTAATTAATCGCTCTGCGGGTATCAGGCGTATTTCTTTTTGCTCAGCATCGGAGGTAGTATCAATCATTACCTGCCAATGCGCTATGGTATCAATGTTGGGTAGTTGAAATTCTATCGGCTCTGTACCCGCATGAAAAAGACATAAGAGTACAGGGGCAGATGGCGCTTTGCCTTGTATCAAATAACCTAAAGTTGCGGCATGGTGAGAATGCCAATTATCTTTTTGCATGGCATATCCTGACGGATGCAGCCAGGTAATGTTAACGGTAGACTTCTTATCATCATGATGAATGAAGCGATCATAGGCTAACATAGGGAAACGTTTTCTTAATTGACTTAAACTTGCTAAAAAAGGCGTTAGTTGTTCGGCATATAAGGCATTATCATCCCAACTTAACCAATTGATGGCATTGTCTTGGCAATACGCATTATTGTTGCCTTTTTGGCTACGTCCAACTTCATCACCAGCGAGCAACATAGGTACGCCTTGAGAAAGCATCAAGGTTGCTAGCATATTTTTTATTTGTCGTAAGCGTAGCGTTAAAATATCTTTATCGTTGGTTTCACCTTCTACGCCATGATTATTGGCAAAATTATCAGAGTGTCCATCTCTGTTGTTCTCACCATTGGCTTCATTATGACGGTCTTGATAACTGACTAAATCATGCAGGGTGTTGCCATCATGGCTACAAAGGAAATTAATACTGGCAAAAGGCTGACGGCCACTTTGTTCAAAAATATCACTTGAGCCATGAATTCTGCGGGCAAATTCGGGCAATAACCCTTTGTCACCTCGCCAATAACGCCTAACGGTGTCTCTATAACGGTCGTTCCATTCAGACCACGGCGAAGGAAACCCACCTAATTGATAACCTCCAGGGCCAATATCCCAAGGTTCAGCAATCACTTTGACACTATTGAGGATAGGGTCTTGTAATATAGCATCCAAAAAGCCATTACTTTTGTCAAAACCATGTACTTCACGACCTAGAATAGTGGCTAAATCGAACCTAAATCCGTCAACACCCATCACTTGAACCCAATAGCGTAAACTGTCCATCACCATCTGTAACACACGAGGATGGCTAATGTTTAAGGTGTTACCACAACCGGTATCATTAATATAATATCGAGGCTGTGTTGGGTTTAAACGATAGTAAGAGCTGTTGTCTATGCCTCTAAAACTCAAGGTAGGGCCTAACCAATTACCTTCACATGTATGGTTATAAACCACATCGATGAGCACTTCAAAACCGGCTTGATGAAGTTCATCAACCATGCGTTGAAAATCTTTTATTTGATCTTGGTTTAAGTAATCTTTATGGGGAACAAAAAAAGCAAGTGAGTTATAGCCCCAGTAATTAGACAGCTTTTTATCCGCTAAGAACTGCTCAGAAATAAATTGCTGAACAGGTAATAGTTCTATAGTGGTTATGCCTATAGCACGGTAATGAGCAATCATCGCAGGATGACTTACCCCTAAAAACGAACCCCGTAAATGTTCAGGAACTTTTAGATTTAGTTGAGTTAAGCCTTTTACATGGCCTTCATAAATAACCGTGTTTTGCCAAGCAATAGGCTTCCTTGGCACAAGAGGCAACGTTGAATCGGTAACAACCGCTTTGAGCATAACATCAGCGTTATCTCTATTATCAAATGATAAATCTTTTTTAGGGTCATTGAGATCATAGGCGAAATGACGATCTGACCATGAAAACCTGCCAGTTAATGCTTTGGCATAAGGGTCTAACAATAACTTGTGATGGTTAAAACGATGACCTAATTCTGGACTATAAGGCCCATAAACACGATAACCATAAACTACACCGGCTTTAGCGCCTTTAAGAAAACCATGCCAAATATTATGTTCATATGAAGGTAACACAAAGCGCATTAATTCTTTATGCCCATGTTCATCAAAAACACACAGTTCAATTTTTTCAGCATGTGCTGAAAAAATGGCAAAATTAACACCAGAATGATCAACAGTGGCGCCTATTGGATAAGCGTTTCCCGGTTCTATTTTATATTGTTCCATTTTTCCTCGGTAACAAAATATACTAACGTTGAGTGTACATTGCTGAAAAAAAACGATGACGAGCAAAATGTAACACTAAAAACTAAACGGCAATTAAATAATAGCTTTTAGCTTAGTTTTTTTAAGGCGTGGTATTTACCACACTATTCTCACTACCAAAGGCATTAGGTAGATAACGATCGGCTTTATAATCATTTTCCCATTCACTGTCATTTAACAAGTAACGAAAATGAAAAGTTTCACCTTTTGGCAGCTTTACCTTGGTTTTAAAACTCTGTGTTTTTTTATTAAACTTCATTTCAACCGCTTGCCAGTTGTTAAAATCACCAAGCAAGGCTGCCGATATCACACCACTTCGATTAAATTCAAAGGTGACTTCCGCTTCGTCTTTAGTTTTAAAATATTTTTTAGTTAGCATTGTTATTCTCCATAAATCATGTTTAATCAACTTTACATCACTAATTTTGCTTTATTTCAGTGCGAAATTTCACAAGTTTGCATCATTGATGTGCATGTCGGTATTAAGTAGTCATTTTTGATGACCAATAGATGAAAAGCATAAATCAAGCCTAATATAAAACTAATAACTTTTCATGACACTAATAATAACCTTTAGTTGAAAAATAACCATTAACTTCATTGTAATTAAATTACACTTTTGCAAAATAAAAACAACATAAGCATTTAGTTACACTTTATTTACTTCAATTATAGCCTTAGTATTGGTAGAGTTACAATATAATGTAATTTTATTTCACAATCAACAAGGGTTTAAATGAGTCTCATTGAACAGTTAGCTAACATAGTAGGTTTTCACTCAAGCTATACTGGCGCGTTTGGCGATCAAGTGATCACTAATGATATTGCTAGGCGAGCACTGTTAAAGGTTATGGGCTTTGGCTTGGATGATGAGTCGTTAACTAAAGCCATTACTTATTTAAATCAAGGTCAATGGACAAACCCATTACCCGTGGTTCATATTGCTAAACTTGAAGAACATCAACATACTATTAAGATAAGTCTGCCTAGCACTGAAAGTGAATTACTCAATTGGACTATCATTACTGAAATAGGAGATCACATTTCAGGTTATGTTAACACCAACGACTTACCCCTCATTGATGAGCAACAACTTGGCACAACACAATATTGTCAATATCAACTGCTATTACCCACGCTTGAGCAAGGTTACCATCAACTTAATATCACTATAGGAAAGGTGCAAGCGAGCTGCCCATTAATTTTTGCCCCTAAAATGTGCTATAGCCCACAAGAGGCTTCCGTTAATAAAATGTGGGGGTTCACTGCACAATTATATTCGCTTCGAAGTAAAAAAAATTGGGGGATGGGTGATTTTACCGATTTATTTGAACTGCTTGAAAAGTCAGTTGAGCAACAAGCATCAACTATCGGATTAAACCCACTACACCCGCTTTATCAACAAAATCCCGCTCATAGAAGCCCTTATTCTCCGTCAAGCCGTTGTTTTTTAAATTCTCTTTATATAGATGTCACCAAAATACCCAATTTTGAGCTTTGTGCTTTGGCACAGAAAAAGGTGGAAGATAAAAATTTTCAACAAAGTATTGCTGATGCCAAGGCAAGTAAATTAGTTGATTACCCTAGTGTTGCAAAACTTAAATATGAAATAACCGAAATATTATTCAACGATTTCTGTGATAACAAAAAAGATTTATACCCAATAATGTCAGCAGCGTTTGATGACTTTAAACAAAGTAATAGTATTGATTTACAACGTTTTGCAACTTTTGAAGCTTTAAATGAGCACTTTAATTCAGCCGATAAAAATGCCTATGGTTGGACTGATTGGCCAACTGACTTTCAAGATCCCAATAGCGACGTTGTGACTAAATTTCAACATTCTCACGCTATACGTATTGAATATTTTTGTTTTTTGCAATGGATAGCAGATCAACAATTAAGCGCGGTCGCTCAATGTGCCCTAGATAATGATATGCCAATTGGCTTATACCTTGATTTAGCCGTGGGCTGCGATGGTTCAGGTGTAGATGTGTGGTCTGATAAAGAGGTTTATGTTGCTGGTGCTTCTATTGGCGCTCCACCCGATGGAATGAACCCATTGGGACAAAATTGGGGATTAACACCGATAAACCCCATTGAATTACAAAAAAAAGGCTATCAGCCATTAGTCAAAGCTCTTCGTAGTAGCATGCAATACGCAGGTGCCTTACGTATTGATCATATTTTAGGCTTAATGCGTCAGTATTGGGTAGCGCCGGGCATGGAAGCTAATGAAGGTGTTTATATTAGCTTTCCTTTCGATGATATTTTACGGATTATCGCCTTAGAATCTATTCGTAATCATTGTGTTGTTATTGGCGAAGACTTAGGTAATGTACCCGATGGCTTTAGTGAAACTATTCAACAAGCAGGTCTATTATCCTTCAAAGTGATGTTTTTTGAGCGATGGGAGTCAGGCTTATTTAAACGCCCTGAAAACTTCCCTATTCAATCGGTTGTAACCGTTGCCACTCATGATACTGCAACATTAGCCGGTTGGTGGCAAGGACGGGATTTACAGTGGCGTCAACAACTCAACATCTATCCTAATAAAGAAGCCGGAGACTATGACAGAAAAGCTCGATCCGTTGAACGGCAAAACCTTATAGCGGCTTTAAACGATTTACAGGTGATAGACATGGATAAAGTGCCGCAGCAAGAGCCAGCTCTAATGAATACAGAGCTGAGTATTGCGGTACAAAAATATTTGGCTACTGCACCCAGCTATATACATCTTATTCCACTGGAAGATGCACTAGCACTTCCCGAACAAGTCAATATCCCAGGCACCATTGATCAGCATCCTAATTGGCTGCAAAAATTACCCGTGATGTTAGAAGATATTTGGCAAGTCAATGCGGTTAAGAGAATTACCGAAGCGATGAGAGCATATCGACCTAAAGACCTTGACCGTAAACGTCATTGATAAATTAGCTGATGATGAAATAACCCTTGGTTATGTTAGGTAAAAGAAAATAGCCGCAGTTTGTCTTGCGAAATATCTTGGCAAGCTAGCTGAACTCTGTCTAACTAACTCAATCAGTTGATTTAAAACTATGTGTAGTGGCTTTTTACTTAATTTTTATCGAAACTATGTTCTTTAACTAATCATGATTATTATTATCTGGCGATTACTTTTTCTCTCAATACTCATGGCTTCACTGAGCTTAAATATTTACTTATTACAGCAAGTAAAAGAGCCAAGCGCTATTAATGCAAACTTAAATAGCTTAGTGGCGAATGCCCCTAATCCGTTACCAATAAAACAAGTAAACCCCAATAAATCGACGCCTAATGCTTTGCCAATTACGTTATCAACAAGTGAGCTGAGCCCTGCCAATCATCCCCTAAAAAATGTAGAGAATAGAATTAAACACGCAATCGATTCAAGGTATTACTTTTTAGCATCCAATTTACTGTATGAAATATCGTCAGAAGATCACAAAAGCCTTTCTATGGTAAAAGCCTATTGGTTAAATGACGGCAAGCAATTACTGAAAAATAACCAATATATATTAGTAAAAGACAGCCTCGATGCTTTTTTAGCTTATTCACCCGATGATTTAGATTTTTTAGTTATGTGGGTCGAATTAAGACTCGCTAAACAACAAGTACTATTGGCAGTAAAAAAAGCCTTTAGCCTGCAATATCATACCTTTGACATTAATTTGCAGCAGCAAAGCATTGATTATGCTAAACAATTAGTTCGTCAAGAAATCAAACGCTTATACTCACTCGCATTATGGTTTGAACTGGCTAAATTTTCAGCAGAGATATTAACGATTGCGCCAAACAACACTGAAGCCCAATGGGCATTGGCTCAAGCACAGTTTCAGCAGGGTCATTACGCGTTGGCGCTCGAGAGCTTAACCCCTTTACTTAATGAGCCCAATTACCAAGTAAAGGCCAATGATTTAGTTAACAATATTGAACTCGCCTTACAACACCCAGTGATGATCCCGTTGACGCGTAAAGGCGATCATTTTATTGTTGAAGGGAACATTAACAATAAATTCTCTGTTAATTTGTTAATAGATACTGGAGCCAGTATTTCATTATTGTCTCAAACGGTTTTCAACGAGTTAGTGCTCGCCACTGATGTTAACTATATTGACGATATTGTGTTGACGACCGCAGGCGGCGAAGTCACTAGCCGCATTTATGAAGTCGATGAATTTGAACTGGCAGGTTATCGGGTAAAAAATCTAACATTTGCAGTAATTCCTTATCTAAATCAAGAAAATGATGGCTTACTAGGGATGAATTTTTTACGTTTATTTGATTTTCATATTGATCAAACCAATAACCTATTAAGGTTAGAGAATAAGTGACTTTTTTAAGGCTTAATCTATAGCTAACACCTTTTTCAATGACGCCAAATACGGCTCAAAGTGCCGCCATTGCTCCGTCGCACTTTTATAAATAGGTTGCCGAACTTGCTCCGAGCTCGGTGTCTTAATATTACGTTGGGTTTTATGAAAATCCAGACAAGATTGTTCAAATCCTAAGCCGCAAAAATCAAGCATTCGTCGCACCTGTGTTTCCAAGTCATCAACCACATCTTCATGGTTAACCCTTAAGACAAAACCGGGTAATACCTCATCCCAATGTGCCATTAATTTTAGATAAGCTTGGTAATAGCGGCCAATATCTTCAAGTTTGTAGCTAAAGTCTTGTCCTTCGGCAAATAATTGTTTAAAACCGCTAAAGCAACAAGCCATTGGCGCTCGCCTAGCGTCAATGATTTTAGCATTGGGCAGTATTAACCGGATCAAGCCAATGTGAAGAAAATTATTGGGCATTTTATCAATAAAGTGTGGTGCTTGGGCTCGATAGTCACGCGTTTCATCAATAAACTGTTGACCAAAACGCTTAAAATATTCTGGCTTAATATCAGTTAAATTTTTCGGGTAGTGGTTTTCTTCATTATTTTGGCGGCGCCCCCGTAACCGTGAAGCTAAACCTAAAATATTATGCAGCTCCATGGTACCGTCGACTTGGCTGTGCGAGGCCAGTATTTGTTCAAGTAAGGTCGAGCCGGCACGCGGCAAGCCTACAATAAAGATAGGGTCGGGTGAGTTAAACCCTAACTGTCCGCGGTTTTCAAATAATTGAGCCGTGCAGTAGTTTATTTGCTCTTCGATTTGTTGTTCGACTTTACTGATGTCAAAACTACTATGGCTATGCTGTAAGTCATTGCCCTGTTGATAAGCTGTAAAGGCTTGATTGTATGCTTGTCTGTCTTCAAACGCTTTACCCATAGCAAAATTCAGCTGGATTCTATCCATTAACGCTGAGTCTTTATTACTTTGCTGCGCCTGCATTTGAGTGATTTCTTTATCGCTAAAACGATAGGTTTTAGTGTTCGCTAAACTCCAAAAGGCGTCACCGTAACTGGGCCTTAATTGATACGCTTTTTGGTAAGCAGTAACCGCTTGGCTTATATCGCCTTTGGCTTTTAGGGCATGCCCTAGCTGCAAATGAAAGCCCGCAATTTTCTTGTCATTTTCTGCGTTAGTAATTTGTGCTGTCGCTTGTGCGATAGCTTGCTTAAGTAGGGTGATGGCTTGCTCTATTTCCCCTAAACCGTTTAAGGCATTGGCTTTAGCAACTTTAAAACTTAGATTGGTAGGTTGTTCAACGAGCAGTGTTTCAACTTGTTTTTCTGCCGCTTTGTATTTACCTAAACGATTAAGTAAATTAAGATATTGAGAGCGAGCATGAATATGGCTTGGGTCTAACTCAAGTGCGCTGGCAAGTAAAAATTCCGCATCATCATAAATTTTCAGTTCAATACCTATTTCAGCGAGCAAACACATGCCATCGATATGGCGTTTATTATTTTGTAAAAAATGCCGACAAACCTGCTCAGCTTTTAATAACCGCCCTTCATGCATTAACTCTGTCACGGCAAGTAGGGCCGGCGGTAATGCGTTAAGTTTATCCAATTGATTGGCGGCTCTTTGCACCTCTCCAACGTCATTTCTTGCGTGGTAAAGTTGAATAAGCTCTTGCCAACTGGCGACTAGGCTTGGGTTGAGTTTAACCGCTGTTTCAAATGAAACCTTAGCTTGTGTTGGCTGACGTAAGGCCAGATTGATAAAACCTTGTTCTTGATGCGCTCTACTGTGTGTTGCATCATGTTTAAGTAACTGGTCAATACTGCTTAATGCGTTAGTAAAGTCTTTGCCATAGCGTTGGGCAACGGCGATTAAATACCAAAGTTCAACTTGGTTTTGCTTATCCGATGTGTCTGTCAGTAGTTGCGTACTTTGGTTAATGGCATCAGTAAACTTGGCTGTTTGAATCAATTGCTGAATCGATTTTAATTCGGCTTCAATTGAGGGGGAAGGTGTTTTTTCCAACGACTTAACTCCATATGCAAGTAGGGAATGATAACTATGTTAACTGATAGGCTTAGTACGTGTTCAATAAAAAGCCGCTGAGTAAAGAACCCAGCGGCTTTATTGGCTTTAATTTATTGGTATGACTTAATAAAAGTCATACGAAAATCTAAAGCCAACAGTACGTGGTCTATTAGACACAACTTTTGGGGTAAACTGCTGTGTATCAATATACAGAGTAGCACTTTCATCCGTTAAGTTGTCAATAAATAACTCCGCTTTCCATACGTCGTTAGTAACGCCAAAGCTTAAATTAGCCAACACGTAACTTTCTTGCACATAACGACCAGCGGCAAAAGTTTTACCGCTACTGTCTGGGTAATTAACCCCAGAATAAACGTCAGCTTCTTTTTGAATCTTTAAACCTGAGCCGGTGCCATAGATTAAATTAGTGGCATCCTCAACCACGTAAGCATCCATCGTCATACCGGCAAGTCGCTCTCCGGTATAACTGATTGAACCATTAACATAACCGGTTAACTCACTATTGATTGGGTAGAAATACTGCGCTTGTAAGTTACCTGAAAATTCAGCTGAATAAGGTAGTCGGCTACCGACTACAGGGGCAATACCGTCAAGTACATCATTAACAGACGTGAGCTCCGTATCAATAAAACTAAACGCACCCGTTATGACTAGATTATCAGTAGCAGCCCAGCTAAAGTCGCCATCTATCCCTCTAATTTCGGCATCACCGACGTTATCAGTAAAGACTAAGAAACTGATATTGGTGGGGTCAAATCGAGAGGTTTGCAAGTCTGATATTTTTGAATAATAGGCGGTCGCATTGAAGCGTAAGGTTTGATCAAACAAGGTTGATTTAAAGCCAAGTTCAATGTTATCTAAACTATCGGTGGTTGAGTACACAGGAATACGGAAACCATCAAAAGCGCCTTCTTGGCTTGTCGACTTGCCTCCACCTACTCTGTTAGTAACCGGTGGTCTAAAACCTTCTGAGTAAGAAGCAAATAGCATGACTTCGTCTGACACTTTCCAATCAAGTGAAGCTTTTATGATTGTATCATCTACCGTTAGCGAGCCATCATCCTTTACTAAGCTGGTGTCTAACTGACCACTAGCAATAGAGGCTTGAATTGCCGCGGCTTCTTCTGCGCCAAAAAACTCGGTTAAGGCGGCATCACTGCCATCACCAAAGGCCTGTAGTCTACCACTGACGTCAACAGTTGACGTTGAGCCTTTATAAATGTCGTCAATTTGATACCAACGCGCACCAAAACTGGCGGTAACTGTTTCAGTGATGTCAAAATCTAACTGACCAAATACAGCGACTTGATCTATGATGTGATTAACATCATTGACAAAGCTCACTTCAGATGGGAAGGGCCCGCCGTCACTGTTAATGCCATCCGTACCGACAAGTGTTCTTTGCAAATCAGTAAATAATTCAGTGCTAGCGATTTTAAATTGGCCAATCGTTGCTAATTCTTGCGAGTCATAAAAAACACCTGCGGTGATGCGCCAGCGGTTTTCAGCCGAGGTATTAACGCGAAACTCATGGGTGGTACGTGAGGTACTGGTTTGTTCTTTATAGAATTTAGTGGGGTCAACACATTTTTGTGCTGGAGCGTCTGCGGCATAGTTACAGTTATAGTAGGTCGCAAATAAACCGCCATTGGTATAACCAGTGTAATCAATAGTTGAATTGATATCTCTGTCTAAGTAACCGCCGGTATACACAACATCAAGGTGCTCAAGTCTGCCTTCTAATGTCCAAGTCGTTAACCCAAAGTCATCATTATTGTTTTCAGGTATAAAGCGATTTGTTGAGGTTTCACCCTCAAGGTTTGCATCATAAGCAAATACGCCTTCGGTATCGAGCGACTGTTGCGTATGTTGGACCAAAAGGCTCCATTCATCGTTGATTAAATACGACAAACCATAACGTGCGCCGGCATAGTTCGCGGTATTCATGTTATCTTCAACTAATGCATCATTCTTTGGTGCGGCAATAGGCGTGTTTTCAGGGTCTGCCAATTTACCCCAACTAGCAGAAATTCTATCAAGGACAACCGCACTACCAATGTAGCCACCTTCTCCAGGTACGTTGAGTATGTTATCTATCCAACCGCCTTGGTAATCATTATAAGTCGCCACACGAACAGCCAGTGAGTCGCTTAACGACATATTGAAATAGGCTTCAACCGAGTTACTCAAGTCGCCACCTTTTGTTGAGCTAGTGCTGGTATCAAAACCGGCGGCAAAGCCATCATGGGTTGGTTTATTGGTGATTAAACGCACTGTGCCTGATTGAGAGCTAGCACCAAAAAGTGTGCCTTGTGGTCCAGGTAGAACTTCTACACGTTGAATGTCTGTGGCGGAAATATCTAAATTACGGCCTTGCATTGATACCGGTTGCTCATCTAAATAAAAAGCGACAGACGGTTGTAATGCCTGTACTGAGGATACCGAGATAACAGTTTGAGAGGTTGCGGCGCCGCGAATATATATTTCATTTTGGCCAGGGCCAGTGCCTTGGAAAATAACGTTGGGTAAAAACTCTACATATTGATCAAAATTTGAAACACCAAGTTTTTCTAGACTATCGCCAGTTAACGCGGTAAC
>JAWUYA010000078.1:0-54004 GCA_034111045.1 Colwellia sp.
CATTTTTATTGAAGCTAATAAAAGTAAGCAGTACTATTTATAAATGAAAACTTGAAACGGCCGTTAGCTCAGCTGGTAGAGCAGTTGGCTTTTAACCAATTTGTCGAAGGTTCAAATCCTTCACGGCCGACCACTTCAAGATTGATTTTCCCTTATGCCTAGCATAAGAACACTAGGAACGGCCGTTAGCTCAGCTGGTAGAGCAGTTGGCTTTTAACCAATTTGTCGAAGGTTCAAATCCTTCACGGCCGACCATTTCTAGTTAACCAATATTTTTCAGAGTACTCTAGACACTTCCGCCTTAAATTTAATTTTTATATTTTTAAAAGCCAAAATTAATAAAGATGTTTAACCTTTCAATCTAAATATTCTATAGTACACATTCATTTTGCTTTATCTTATAATTGCCCCGTTAAAAATAGAGCCAAAAACTAGAGACAAGTAATGAGCAAAGCCAATATAGCTGTCGATTTTGATTTTAAGTACCCTGAAAAGGCAACACCTTTAGATAGTAATGAACGAACGTATTACAAAGCAAAAATAAAGCAATTGCTTAAAGAGAAAAACGCTGTCTTGGTTGCTCACTACTACACCGATCCTGATATTCAAGCGCTTGCTGAAGAAACCGGTGGTTGTGTTGCTGACTCTTTAGAAATGGCACGTTTTGGTAGTGAACACGAAGCTGATACCCTCATTGTTGCGGGGGTTAAGTTTATGGGCGAAACTGCTAAAATATTAACACCAGATAAAACAGTGTTAATGCCTGAATTAGAAGCTACTTGCTCGTTAGACCTAGGTTGTCCAATTGCAGACTTTTCAGCTTTTTGTGACCAACACCCAGACCATACAGTTGTAGTTTATGCTAATACCTCAGCGGCAGTTAAAGCACGAGCTGACTGGGTAGTCACTTCTAGCATTGCACTTGAAATTGTGGAAATGTTAGAAAGTGAAGGTAAACCCATTATTTGGGCACCAGATCGTCACTTAGGTGCATACATCGAAAAAGAAACGGGTGCAAAAATGTTAATGTGGCAGGGAGCTTGTATTGTTCACGATGAGTTCAAAGCCCAAGCATTGCGAGATCTTAAAGTAAAATTCCCTGATGCAGGCATACTTGTTCACCCTGAGTCACCAGCTGATGTAATAGCCTTAGCTGACGCAGTAGGTTCAACTAGTCAATTGATTAAAGCTAGTCAAGATATGCCAAACCAACATTTTATTGTTGCGACCGATCGGGGCATCTTTTATAAAATGGAACAAGCTAGCCCAAACAAAACTTTTATTGCGGCACCAACAGGCGGAAATGGCGCTACTTGTCGTAGTTGTGCTAATTGCCCATGGATGGCAATGAATAGTCTTAAATCAATCGTAGCTGCATTACAAAGCCCTGTAGGACGTGAAATTAAAGTAGATGCATCGTTAGCTGAAAAAGCATTAATTCCCTTAAATAGGATGCTTGATTTTGCAGCTGAACATAAGCTAAAAGTTAAGGGTAATGCCTAGTTTTAAGCTATTTATTACACAAATTTACTATATCGCTTAAATAACACACTAAAAATTTGTTAATTTGAATAAATTTTTAAATTAGCCTTGCACCAGCAAGGGTTTTTTTCTACCATAGCGCAGCTTATAGCTAGGTAGGTTTTTACTGTGGTGATATATCTGAGCCACTGAAGTAACACCGATGTTAAACGTTATAATGCTAGTCAAAAAAGTTTGGAGAGTTGGCTGAGTGGCTTAAGGCGCTCGCTTGGAAAGCGAGTTTAGGTTTATCCCTAACGTGGGTTCGAATCCCATGCTCTCCGCCATCATTAAAAGGTCTTAAATTGATGTTGATGCATTTTAGTTAATTTTTGTTTGCTTTTCTAGCAAATCATTTCTGGTGTTATACCACCTAGTACTTTCTTGAAAGCTAAATCCGATATTTCTTAGAATTCAAGCAATGCTATTAGAATTGAATAACCCTGGCCGCTTGTGTACTTTAGCGATATTTGTTTTTTTACGATAGCTTTTGTTAAGGAACAGGGATACAAAATACTTGTTGCAGTATTATCAAATATTCCTTGGGACTAAGCAGTCATGTATTTATAACTAGGTTTGACTTCAGTAACTAAACTCTAATTAAATCTGCGATTGCGAGTGATTTGCAGCTAATAATTTATAATTATATACAGGTAAAGGTCTCTTTCAACCAAGTTTATTCTTTGTTGCCGATCATTATTGTGGAGCGAATTAGATGTTTTATGACCGTTCGCGTTAGGTCGGCAACTGAAATTAATTGAAAGTCCTTACTTCGAGCCGTTTTAGATTAATATTGACCGATATGATTTAAAAATGAACGAACAATCATTATTTTATAAAAAACATTTGACTGAGCTAATGCAACTCGGTAATATCCGCACCCGTTGAAAGCAACTGATGCTTAGTGCTTTTAATAGATATATCGGTGATTAGCGCAGCTTGGTAGCGCACTTGGTTTGGGTCCAAGGGGTCGCAGGTTCGAATCCTGCATCACCGACCACTTTTACATAATGTGGTCTAATGCTTCTGTAGGTAATTATGCGCCCTTAGCTCAGCTGGATAGAGCAACGCCCTTCTAAGGCGTGGGTCGCAGGTTCGAATCCTGCAGGGCGCGCCATACTTATTAAAAGTGTAATATCAGTAACAGGTTTTGGTGGCTATAGCTCAGTTGGTAGAGCCCCGGATTGTGATTCCGGTTGTCGAGGGTTCAAGTCCCTTTAGCCACCCCAATTCTACTAGATTTAATATAATGTACATCGGTGATTAGCGCAGCTTGGTAGCGCACTTGGTTTGGGTCCAAGGGGTCGCAGGTTCGAATCCTGCATCACCGACCACTTCATTAATTGATATTTACTATTTGCTTGATAACTTATTTCAATCGCTAGATCTAATTAACACACTACCTCTCTATAAAGTTATAATTTAACTTCTCATACACGGTTAAAACTATAAAATAGTTTCCTGATTGTAGGTATTTTACTCAATAAGTAAAATATTTTACTTATCTACTCGACTCTTGTCTCTTGCGCCGCTATAATTTCGCGTCACTATTTTAATATGAACCATATTTATTTATTCGGATTTTCCGGACTCTGATAGCACTGTATATTAGGGGTAATTAACAATATAAACATACTGTATTATGTTTATATTTTAGATAAGATCGTTCTTGAATGCGTAAATTCGCTAAGTTTTGAGGTAAGTAAATGCAAGTTTCAGTTGAGACTACACAAGGTTTGGAACGTCGTTTGACTATTTCTGTTCCTGCCGAAACAGTAGATATTGAAGTTAAAAATCGTCTTCGCCATATTGCTAAGACACAACGTATCAACGGATTTCGTCCTGGTAAAGTACCGCCGTCAGTAATTCAGAAGCGTTATGGACAATCTGTTCGTCAAGAAGTTGCTGGTGAATTAATGCAACGTAACTTCGTAGATGCAATCGTAGCTGAGAAATTAAACCCTGCAGGTCGTCCTAATTTCATTGCTAAAAGCAATGAAGATGGCAAAGCATTCGAGTTTGAAGCAACGTTTGAAATTTACCCTGTGATTGAATTAAAAGATTTAGAAAAAATAGCTATTGAACAGCCTACTGTCGAAGTTACAGATGCAGATTTAGATGAAATGTTTGAGACTTTACAAAATCAGCATAAAACATGGAAAGAAAATAAACGCAAAACTAAAAAAGGCGATAAGCTAACGATCAATTTTTCTGGCCGTGTTGACGGTGAAGATTTTGAAGGTGGCAAAGCTGAAGACTTTGAACTTGAATTAGGCGCAGGTCGTATGATCCCTGAGTTTGAAAAAGATATTGTTGGCATGAAATCCGGTGAAGAAAAAACCATTACAGTGACTTTCCCTGAAGATTATCATGCAGAAAATCTAAAAGGTAAAACAGCAGAATTTGATATTGTTGTGAATAAGTCAGAAGGCCCGGCATTACCTAAAGTTGATGAAGAGTTTGCTAAACTTTTCAACATTGAAGAAGGTGGTGTTGAAGCCCTGCGTAATGAAGTACGTAAAAATATGACTCGTGAGTTAACACAAGCGGTCAAAACTAAAATTAAAGATCAGCTAATTGAAGGTTTACTAACAACTAATGACGTTGATTTACCAAGCGCACTTGTCGCTCAAGAAGTCGATGTGTTGCGTCAACAAGCTATGCAACGTTTTGAGGGCCAAATGGATCCTAAAAACATGCCTGAATTGCCTGCTGACATGTTCACTGAACAAGCTCAGCGTCGTGTGAAAATAGGTTTGTTGTTAGGCGAAGTGATTAAAGTTAATGAATTAAAAATTGACGAAGAGAAAGTTAAAGAATTAATTGCCTCTGCAGCTTCAGCTTATGAAGACCCACAGGAAGTTATTGAATACTACAACAGTAATGCTGAAATGAAACAGCAAATGCAAAATGTTGCTTTAGAAGAACAAGCGGTTGACTTTTTGCTTGAAAAAGCAAAAGTAAAAAGCATAAAAGCAAGTTTTAAAGACATTATGAATCCTGACGATAAGTAATGTGAGTGTCAATTTTATTCATTCTCACTATTGCTATTGAATTAATTTGACCAGGGTTAACGCTTTCGATTGACATTATGTCAAGCAATAGCTTAAATGGCTTGTATGGGGACATACGAGCCATTTTTTAAATTTAAGGATATATATTTGTTTACTTCAATGAACAATTCTCACGATTTAACCAGTACCACTCAGAGTGCACTAGTACCTATGGTGGTTGAACAAACACCAAAAGGTGAACGTTCTTATGATATTTATTCTCGTTTATTAAAAGAGCGAGTGATTTTTTTATGTGGTCAAGTTGAAGATCACATGGCTAACCTGATTGTTGCACAACTATTATTTTTAGAATCAGAAAGCCCTGATAAAGACATCTTCTTATATATAAACTCTCCTGGTGGCTCAGTTACTGCGGGCATGGCCATCTACGATACGATGAAGTTTATCAAACCCAATATCAGTACAGTTTGTATTGGGCAAGCGGCCAGTATGGGGGCGTTTTTATTATCAGGTGGTGAAAAGGGTAAACGTTATTGTTTACCTAATGCTCGTGTGATGATTCATCAACCACTTGGTGGTTTTCAAGGTCAGGCATCTGACTTTGAAATCCATGCAAAAGAAATTTTGTATATCAAAGAAAAACTTAATCGCCTAATGGCCGACCATACTGGGCAGCCTTTAGAAAAGGTTTCTAAAGATACAGACCGCGATAATTTCTTAAGTGCAGAGAGTGCTGTTGAATATGGGTTAGTAGATGCCATATTAGAACAACGTGAGATAAGTAAATAAACTTATTCATCATTAATGTTGTTATCTTGATATAATGTTAAATACTCAAGGTAAGACTGAACCAGTGAATATTAGAATTCAAATGATTAGAGGTACCGTATGACCGATATGAAAAGTGGTGACGGTGATAACGGCAAATTACTGTATTGTTCTTTTTGCGGTAAAAGCCAACATGAAGTACGTAAATTAATTGCAGGACCATCAGTTTTTGTCTGTGACGAATGTGTTGAGCTTTGTAATGATATTATTCGTGAAGAAATTAAAGAAATTTCGCCAGCAGAAGATGAAGATAACTTGCCTACACCAATGGAAATTCGTGAAAGCTTAGACGATTATGTCATTGGCCAAGATCATGCTAAAAAAGTATTAGCGGTTGCGGTTTATAATCACTATAAACGACTTCGTAATGGTGATAGTCATAATGGTATCGAATTAGGAAAAAGTAACATATTACTGATTGGACCTACAGGTTCAGGTAAAACTTTACTTGCAGAAACCTTAGCACGGTTGCTTGATGTACCCTTTACCATGGCTGATGCAACGACCTTGACTGAGGCTGGTTATGTGGGTGAAGATGTTGAAAATATCATCCAGAAATTATTGCAAAAATGTGATTACGACGTAGAAAAAGCACAACGTGGTATCGTTTATATTGATGAAATTGATAAAATTTCTCGAAAATCAGATAATCCATCTATTACTCGTGATGTATCAGGTGAAGGTGTTCAACAAGCATTATTAAAACTTATTGAGGGAACTATTGCCTCCGTTCCTCCACAAGGCGGTCGTAAACATCCTCAACAAGAATTTCTACAAGTAGACACGTCTAAAATCTTATTTATTTGTGGAGGCGCTTTTGCTGGCCTTGATAAAGTTGTTGAGCAACGTTCTTTAAAAGGAACGGGTATTGGTTTTGGAGCTGAAGTTCGTGGCAAAGAGTCAGTAAAAACGTTAACTCAAAACTTCCAAGATGTAGAGCCAGAAGATTTAGTTAAATATGGTTTGATTCCTGAGTTTATCGGTCGTTTACCTGTTGTAGCAACATTAACTGAGTTGGATGAGGATGCGTTAATTCAAATACTCCAAGAGCCTAAAAACGCATTAACTAAGCAGTTCTGTGCCCTTTTCGATATGGAAGGCGTTGAGCTGGAATTCAGAAAAGATGCATTACATGCTATTGCTCATAAAGCCATGACCCGTAAAACGGGGGCTCGTGGCCTGCGCTCAATAGTTGAGGGGGTTTTACTTGAAACAATGTACGAATTACCTTCACTGGACAATGCAATTAAAGTGGTTGTCGATGAAACGGTCATTAAAGGTGAGTCTAAGCCTTTAATTATTTTTGAAAATCGTCAAAATATAGCGGTTTCTGAGTAGGTTTTTTAAACAATTTATTTTTTTTTAATATAAATAGAGTCTAAATGGCTCTTTTTTTTATCTATCTGTTGAAAGCGCAGGTAAAATCCCCATATATTTTCTAAAGAACATTTTGATAACGATCAAGTGATAATAAAGTACTTGATTTATCAATGTTCATTTCTTCTATTATTTCCAAGAGAGACTCTATGAACACTGATACTTCAGGTGTACTTGATATTCCCGTTCTTGCCTTGCGCGATGTTGTTGTTTATCCACAAATGGTTATCCCATTGTTCGTTGGTCGTGAAAAATCTATTCGCTGTTTAGATATTGCGATGGAAGCAGATAAGCAAATATTTTTGGTTGCTCAAAAAGATGCTGGCATTGATGACCCTAACCCTGAAGATGTTTATCTAACGGGCACGGTTGCAACAATTTTACAGATGTTAAAGCTTCCTGATGGTACTGTGAAAGTACTAGTTGAAGGATCAAAAAGAGCAAACATTATCAAGTTTATTGAAACACAGGAGCACTTCACTGCTGATATTGAATATATCGTTACCAAAACCATAGACGATGATAATGATGAGGTATTAATCCGCTCAGCAATCTCTCAGTTTGAAGGGTACGTTAAACTCAACAAAAAAATCCCACCTGAGGTGCTAACCTCAGTCTCTGGTATTGATGATGCCGAACAACTCGCTGATACTATGGCTGCCCATATGCCATTAAAGTTAGCTGAGAAACAAAAGGTATTAGAAATAGTAAACGTTGCCCAGCGATTAGAATATTTGATGGCGCTTATGGAAGGCGAGATTGACTTATTACAAGTAGAGAAAAAAATTCGCACCCGTGTTAAAAAGCAAATGGAAAAGAGCCAAAGAGATTATTATCTAAATGAACAAATGAAAGCGATCCAAAAAGAGCTAGGTGAGGGCGAAGAAGGCGTTGATGAAGGAGAGCAAATGGCTAAGCGTATTGAAGATGCGCAAATGCCAAAAGAAGCCAAAGACAAAACCTTAGCTGAGCTAAAAAAGTTAAAAATGATGTCACCTATGTCTGCTGAAGCAACAGTTGTTCGTAGTTATATTGAATGGATGACCAATGTTCCATGGAAAAAACGAAGTAAATTAAAGAAAAATTTAAAACTTGCTCAAGAAGTATTAGATAAAGATCATTTCGGTTTAGATAAGGTCAAAGAACGTATTCTTGAATATCTTGCCGTTCAACAGAGAGTGGCTAAGTTAAAAGGGCCCATTTTATGTTTAGTGGGTCCTCCAGGTGTAGGTAAGACTTCATTAGGCCAATCTATCGCCAAGGCAACTGGACGTCAATATGTCCGTATGGCGTTAGGTGGTGTTAGAGATGAAGCTGAAATTCGTGGTCATCGTCGCACTTATATTGGTTCTTTACCTGGTAAGCTTATTCAAAAAATGGCTAAGTCTGGTGTTAAAAATCCATTATTTTTATTAGATGAAATAGATAAAATGGCTTCCGATATGCGTGGAGATCCAGCGTCAGCACTACTTGAAGTATTAGACCCTGAGCAGAATGTTAATTTTAATGATCACTATTTAGAGGTGGATTACGACTTATCTGATGTGATGTTTGTTGCCACATCTAACAGCATGGATATTCCAGGCCCTTTACTTGACCGTATGGAAGTGATTCGCTTAGCGGGTTATACCGAAGATGAAAAACTTAATATTGCTCGTAATCATTTAGTTGACAAGCAAATTGAACGTAATGGTTTACAAGCAGTTGAGATTAACATAGAAGATAGTGCCATCATTGGTATTATTCGTTATTACACTCGTGAAGCTGGAGTGCGAAGTTTAGAACGCGAAGTATCGAAATTATGCCGTAAAGCAGTAAAAGCTATTTTATTAGATAAAAAATTAAAAAAAGTGAACATCAATCAAGATAATCTGGAAGACTTCTTAGGGGTTCAGCGTTTTGATTATGGCAAGGCTGATAATGAAAATCGTATTGGTTTAGTGACAGGTCTTGCATGGACACAGGTAGGTGGTGAGTTACTTACTATTGAAACAGCCTCGGTACCCGGTAAAGGTAAACTCACTTATACTGGCTCCCTTGGTGATGTCATGCAAGAGTCTATTCAAGCGGCGATGACCGTTGTCAGAAGCCGACAAGATAAGTGGCGAATTAACAGCGATTTTCATGAAAAGCGTGACATTCATGTTCACGTTCCTGAAGGAGCAACACCCAAAGATGGACCAAGTGCCGGTGTTGGTATGTGCACAGCCTTAGTTTCTAGCTTAACAGGTAACCCTGTCAAAGCTGATGTAGCTATGACAGGAGAGATCACTCTTCGCGGAGAGGTTTTACCTATTGGTGGTTTAAAAGAAAAATTGCTTGCTGCGCACCGAGGAGGAATAAAAACAGTTGTTATTCCTAAAGATAATGAGCGTGACCTCAAAGAAATACCGGACAATGTTAAGCAAGACTTAGTTATTTATCCGGTTAAATGGATAGAAGAGGTATTGGCTATTGCCCTTGAACATCCTGTTGAAAAATGGAAGGTTGAATAATAAATTAGATCAGAGACTGATTTATTGGCTAATAAATGAAATAAAAGCTAATAAATGGCAATTATCGCTTTTCAAACGCTGAAACTATGTTAAGTTATCTACGCTATGTAACCCTAGACCTTACTATTCATAGGGTCTAGTGAGTATGATAATGGATTTAATGTACTATCATATTATATTTTAAATAACTCGACACTTGATGTTCAAAGAAAATCAATGAATTTTCGGTAGGACGCTTAACAAAGATGGTGTTGTATAATAAAAACTGAAGGGGAAGTTACTGTGAATAAATCTCAACTTATCGAAAAAATTGCTGCTGGTGCAGATATTTCTAAAGCGGCAGCTGGTCGTGCGTTAGACTCATTTATTGATGCCGTTACTGATGAATTAAAAACTGGTGAGCAAGTGGCTCTAGTTGGTTTTGGTACATTCTCTGTACGTGACCGCGCAGCGCGCGCTGGCCGCAACCCACAAACTGGTGATACCATTCAAATCGCTGCAGCTAAAATTCCAGCATTTAAAGCTGGCAAAGCATTAAAAGATGCTTGTAACGAATGATTTTTTAGTTAATATATTAACAACATAACTCTATGAAAAAGACCACCTTAAGGTGGTCTTTTTGTGTCTGAGTGTTATATCTTTTATTAATGTCATTTCTCATTTGATGAAAGTCATTTTACAATATAATTAATAATTTTATTTGTACTTATTGCCTATTACGACTTCAAGCGATGCTTTACATCTGATAATATCGCTTACAAATAACTATAGGGTTCACCCTGGAAAAATAAAGAGACAAAGATGTTAGAGAATATCAGAGAAAAATCACAAGGAGGTATTGCTAAAACTATCCTTGGTCTTATCATTTTAACTTTTGCTGTTGCTGGTATTGGTAACTATTCCAATTCAGTTGATACTTCTGTTGCTGAAGTAAATGGTCAAAAAATAACAAAAAATGCGTTTGATAAAGCTTATCAAAGTCAACGTGCCCGTATGGAACAGCAATTTGGTGAAATGTTTGAAACTTTATCAGCCAACAGTTCATATATGGCGAATTTCCGCAACGGAGTTTTAGATAATTTAATTAATGAAACATTAATTGATCAAAGCGCCATAGATTTGTCTATTAGAATTTCAGATCAACGTTTAAAGAAAACTATTCGTGAAATGCCTGAATTCGAAGTTGATGGTGTTTTTGATAATAACCGCTATTTGGCCATTATAAACCAATCGGGCTTTTACCAATCTTCTGATTTTAGAGATTATTTACGTATTGAGATGATACGTCGTCAATTAAGCCAAGGGCTTGTCTTTAGTGAGTTTAATTTACCTTACCAAGAAAATATGTTTAACACTTTGCAAAATCAACAACGCGATATCCGTTTTGCTATTATTTTGGCTGAGCAGTTTAAAGCGACAAGTGAAGTCAGTGATGAAGAGATCAATAACTATTACTTAGCCAACCAAATTCGCTTCCAAAACCAAGAGAAAGTGAAAGTTGATTATCTTGTTTTAGATGTCAATGAAATAGCCAGAGGTATAGAAGTTTCAGAAGATGATCTTAATCAATTTTATCAAGATAACATCGAAAATTATCGTCAAGCGGAACAACGTCGAGTTTCACATATTTTGATTGAATTTGGTGATGATGAATCGGCAGCAAAGTCTTCAATTAAGGCCATCCTTGAACGTATAAATCAAGGTGAAGACTTTGCTACTTTAGCAAAAACTCACTCTACAGATACTTTTAGTGGTGAAAATGGTGGTGACTTAGATTGGATTGAACCTGGTGTTATGGATTTAGCCTTTGATGAAAGCGCATTCGCTTTAGCCGAAGTTGGCGCAATCAGTAATGTTGTTAAGTCTGACTTTGGTTTTCATATTATTAAATTAACTGAGTTAAAAGCAGAGAAGACTAAAGCTTTTGCCGAAGTTAGTGATGATTTAAAAACTAAAGTTAGCAATGAAAAAGCGCTAGATAAATTTTTCGCCTTGCAGCAAAAAATGGCACAAATTAGTTTCGAATTCCCTGACAGCTTAGATGATGCTGCACAAGCGGTGAATCTATCAGTGCAAACATCTGATTGGCTATCTCGTGGAGGTAATGCATTACCTTTTAATAATGGAGTAGTAATTGATGCTATATTTTCTGATTTAGTCCTCAATGATAATGTCAATTCAGATGTCATTGAAGTAAACGATAATTTGGCTATTGTTGTCCGTTTAAATGAATACCAAGTGGCAGAAGTTAAGCCTTTGATTCAGGTGAGCGATGAAATTAGAATATCACTGATTGCTGAAAAAGCTACGATAGCTGCAATGGCTACCGCTGAACAGTTACTGACTCAATTTAAAGCAGGTGAAGATATTACTGATGCATTGACTGCCCTAAGCTCAAGCTTTGCTGTTAAGCCTGCAGTTGGACGTTTTGGTGGCGATGTTGACCAAAAAATCATTAAAGAAACATTTGAATTACCGCATCCCAGCGAAGGAAATATTTCAGCATCAACAGTAACTTTGGCAAACGGAGATCTAGCCTTGTTGGAAGTTCAATCGGTGTTAGATGATACCGCGACTGTTGAAATCAATCCTAATATAACTAAGCAACAAGTCTCGCAATTGGCACAATCGGCTTATACTAGTTACATAGGTTCATTAACTGTTGGTGCCAAGATAACGCGTAAAGATGTTATTGAGGCTAAAACTACTTTTTAAAGTGTAGTGACCAGATAAATTTGATTAAGGCTACATCGGTAGCCTTTTTTATGTCGTCGACTCTATGGTTGTAAAAAATTGAAGCAGGATAAACGAATCTAGCCAATACTTAATACTTAGCTACTTATTAACCAGCTGGTGCTGCTGACTCATCAAGAGCTTTTGGGTATATTTATGTTTAGGATGTTTCATCAACTCGCTAGTTTTACCATATTCAACAACTTTGCCATTAGATAAAACCATAGTGTCATCACTAAAATGTTTGACTATACCCAAGTTATGAGAAATTAAAACAAAGGCTAAACCCATTTTTTGTTGTAGATCGAGCAATAAATTAATCATTTGAGAGCGTAAAGAGGGATCTAATGATGCCAATGCCTCGTCTAAAATAATTACTTGTGGTCGAAGAATGATCGCTCTAGCAAGCGATATACGTTGTTTTTGACCACCTGAAAACATGTGGGGATAGAAATTCATATGATCGGCTAAAAGACCTACTTTTTGTAATGTTTGGCCAATTAAGTTAGTGCGCTCTTGTTCATTTAAATCTGTATTGAGCTTCAAAGGTTCATCTAATAACTTTTGAATAGTTAAACTAGGATTTAGCGTTGTGCCAGAGTCTTGAAATATCATTCGGATATGCTGACAGCGTTGTTTGAAATTGCCCGCTTCTAAGGATTGACCATTTAATTTTATTTGACCTGTACTAGGTTTTTCTGCACCGACAAGTAGCTTAGCTAAGGTCGACTTTCCTGAACCCACTTCGCCAACAATGGCTAATGTTTGGTGGGCTTTGAGTACAAAAGATAAAGGCTCTAGTGCGGTGAAAAATTTATAATTGTACCAATACCCTTTAAATTTGTAAGACTTACTTAAGTTACTGACTTCTAAAAGCGTTGTCATCTTATTTACTGCCTATTAATGAAAAATGACAACTGACTTGATGGCCATGATGATTTTTAACTTTGGGTGCCTTTACACACTCTTGTTGTGCCCTTGGACAACGAGGGCCTAACCTACAACCAATAGGCAAATGCTGCAAAATAGGTATGCTACCAGGGAGTGTCATCAACCGTGATTTAGGGGGCAGATGAATATTGGCTTTTGGGCTACAATCGATTAATGCCTTAGTATAAGGATGAAAAGGCTGGTTGAATATTTGATTCGTGGTGCCCGCTTCAACAAATTGCCCGCTATACATAACGGTTATGGTATTGGTCCAGTGAGTAATGTTTTCTAAGTCGTGACTTATTAATAATATAGACATATTTTTCAATTGATTGAGACTGGCAAGTAAACGAAAAATCTGGTTTTGATTAGTTGCTTCCATTGCTGCCGTAGGCTCGTCAGCAATTAATAATAATGGTCGTTTCGCTAATGCAATAGCGATCATTATTCGCTGACACAATGCCTCGGTAAGTTGATGAGGATAACTGTTTATACATTCAATGTGTTTCTTTATACCGACTTTATGCAGTAATTTTATTATTGCATTTTTTCTTTGTTGACGTTTCTTCCAAAAATGCCCTGATAATTGTAATTCATCTAGTGCCTCTTCGAGTTGACCTCCAATAGTGGTTGTGGGATCTAAACATGACATTGGTTCTTGAAAAATCATCGCCACATCTTTTGAAATTATTTGTTTGCGCTCCTCTGGTGTTAATCTTAATAAGTCTTGACCGCGCCAATGAAATCTATCAGCGTGAACTTGCCATTTATCGTCTAAAACTCCAATGATCGCTTGAGCTAAAAGTGATTTACCAGAACCAGACTCACCCACTAAACCGCGCACTTCACCTTCTTTCATTGTCAGACTAACGCGGTCAACAGCTAAGATTTTTTCATTACCTGTGATCAACTCTATCGATAAATTTCGAATATCAAGTAAGTTCATTAACTTTCCTTGTGTACTTTTAGTGCGTGACGTATACCTTCACCCACCAAATTAGTTGCAACGACAGAGAATAGAATAGCTAAGCCTGGTAAATAGACTGCCCATGGAGCAATATAAAACAGATCAATACCGCCTTTGAGCATAGCTCCCCATTCAGGTAAGGGGATAGGGGCGCCTAATCCTAAAAAACCTAATGCGGCTATATCCAAAATTGCCGCCGACTGTGCAAGTGTTGCCTGGCTAACGATCTTTTCTATAATGTTTGGAAATACAGAGTATCTTAGTATTCTAAATGAGCTAGCGCCATCTAAACGAGAAGCTAACACATAATCTTTTGAAAACTCTTCCTTCACAGCGTTACGAGTTATATGAATAAATTGGGGGATTAATACCATGACAATTGCCCACAGAGTATTACTCAAGCCTGGCCCCAAAATGGCAACAATAATTATGGCAAGTAAAAGTGAAGGAATTGAAAGTATTACATCTAAAAAGTGATTAAGAAAACTAGCTTTTAGTCCGCTTGTAAGTGCGGATAAAGAACCCAAGATTACGCCAATAGCCAAAGATATCAACACCACAACAAAACTTAAGCCAAAGGTAAGTGAAGCGCCACTCATTAATCTTGACAACATATCTCGACCCAAATCATCGGTGCCTAATAAAAAACTTAAATTACCGTTATCATCCCACGCAGGAGGGAGCAGCAGCATATCTAAGTTACTTTCAACAGCAGAGTAAGGCGTTAGAATGGGAGAGAAAATTGCGAGTGTAATTAAAAATATTGAACAGACGAAGCCTGTCATAGCAACGGGTGTTTTTCTGAAAATTAGCCATAATTGTAAAAAGGGAGAAGGAAATTCTTCTTCTTGATATATTTTTTCACGAGCCATGTATGTTGTCTCTCGCCAACGGGTTAAGTGCAGCATATATAAAATCAGTTAAAATATGCACGATAAAAATAAAGCAAGAGAGCACCAACAATCCACTGTGGATCGACGTGTAGTCTCTTTGATATATACTTTCAATTAACCATCGACCTATACCGGGCCAACTAAATATAACTTCAGTTACCATAGCAAGAGTGACTAAATTGGCAAACTGTAAACCAACATGACGGATGATTTTCACTAAGGCGTTTCGAATAGCGTGTCGGTAAATTATCTGATTAAAGCTTAACCCTTTTGCCCTTGCTGCTCTAATATAACTTGTTTCTAGTACTTCTAGCATTGATGTGCGAGCTAGTCTAATAAATATTGTTCCTGGCGCTGTTGCAATTACGCAGGCGGGTAAAATAATATGTTCACTAGCATTTTGAAATGCCTGCCACTTATAAGCATTATCGGAAAGTAAAATATCTATAAACTGAATGCCGGTAACGTGCTCAATCTCAAATAACAAACTAATTTGTCCCGCAGAAGGCAACCAAGACAAGACAATTGAAAATATCAAGATGGCTAATAAACCTAGCCAAAATACCGGAATAGAGTAACCAATCATAGCAACAGATAAAATAACATTATCAGCGGTTTTATTATGCTTGATTGCCGCAATAAAGCCTAAAGGTATACCAATGACCATAGACAGCAATAAGGCCACCATGCTCAATTCAATTGTCGCTGGCAATAAATTAGCTATTTCGGTATTAATAGGTGTTTGACTTGACATAGACAGACCTAAATCACCGTTTAATATATGTCCTAAATAGGAATAATATTGCATAAATATCGAGTTTTCTGTTTGATAGTTTTCTGATAACTGTATGAGTTGTTCAGGAGATGTGTTGATTTGACCTGAAAGATTGATTAATGCATCTCCAGGGAATAGAAAACTTAAACTAAAAGAAACTATGGTGAGTAATACCATGGTAAAGAAGAATAAATTCAGCCGTCTGATGGTGAAAATTAACATGTTAGTTGCTACCTCCTGCTACTTTCGTCACAGTAGAGAAGTCAATACCACCAAAAGCAGACAAAATATCACCTCGAACTAAATTAGATCTGGCTTGGTATCGTTTTGAATGAGCTAACGGTAATAAAGGCATTTCTTGAGAGATCATTGCAAGTGCTTGAGAATAATAGACCTTTCTTTTTTCGATATTACCGGTTTTTAATGCCTTTTGAAGCAGCTCATCAAATTTTTCATTACACCAAAGTGTTGAGTTATTACCAGTACCTACGGCAGCACAACTGAGTAATGACGTAAAAAAATTGTCTGGATCCGGATGATCGGCTGTCCAGCCTAATAATACAGTTTGATGTTCACCTTTGCCTACTCGTTGTAAAAATGTCGCCCATTCATAACTGACAATATTAACCTCCACGCCAATGTCTTTTAAATCTGATTGGATAAGTTTAGCCATTGTCAGTGCATTTGGGTTGTAAGGACGTTGCACATTCATTGCCCATATATTCATCTCAAACCCGTTTTCAAACCCTGCTTCTTTGAGTAATTCTTTTGCTTTAGTGATGGAATATATTTGGTCGACCACTTTATCATCGTAAGCCCAAGATGCACTTTGTAATAATGATTTAGCGATCTCAGCTTTACCTGAGTAAATGGTATCTACAATCGACTTTTTATTGATTGCATAAGCAATAGCTTGGCGAACCTTTATGTTGTTGAAGGGCGCTTTTTGGGTGTTAAAGCCTAAATACGCTACATTAAAAGAAGTTACTGATTCAAGAGTTAGATTAGGGTGTTCAACAATTTTTTCATGAGCAATAGGATAAGCAACAACGTCACATTCGTTGGTTAGTAATTTGGTTAATCGACCGGTATTACTTGGGGTAATATCAAAAACCAGTTGTTCTAATTCAACTTTTCCCTGCCAGTATTGATCGTGACGGTAATAACGAATTAATGAACCTACTTTATATTCTTTAAGTTTAAAAGGGCCGGTGCCGATAGGAAAAACATCAATATGCTGACGTTCATTTCTCTTTGCAAGTTGTTGACCATATTCTTCTGATAAAACAACTGAAAAGTCGGTGGCTAAATTGGCAAGAAATGAACTGTCTGAACGATGCAATTTAAAGCGAATGGTGTAATCGTTTATCCTCTCTATTTCTTGAATTAAAGAGCGTAATTGGACACTTTGAAAAAAAGGATAACTCCCTCCTGATACTTGGTGATATTGATGACTCTCATCTAATATTCGGTTAAAACTAAAAAGTACATCATCGGCATTTAATGTTCTTGAAGGCGTAAAGTAATCTGTATGGTGAAAGGCTATATTTTTTCTCAAATAAAAAGTGACCATTTTGCCATCTCCAGTAACATGCCATGATTTTGCTATGGAAGGCTTTATTGAATTATCTTTTGCGTTAAAAGTAATTAATCGGTTATACAATTGATTGGCCGTTGCATCTACCGTGGTACCAGAAGTGATAATTTGAGGATTAAAACTTTCAGGAGAGCCCTCAGCACAATAAACTAGACTTTTATTGCTCAATGAGAGTGACTCTTCAGAACTACATGCGGATAACAAAGTAATCAAGGCCAAAGCCAAGGTCATGTTTATAGCCTGTTTATTTAAGGCAAAACGTTTAGCTTTCATCATTAATACTACCATCGAGTAAATTGTATTTTTTTAAATAACCTCTTAATTGATGATAGGTAAGATCTAGCGCTTGTGCTGTTTTTTTCTGGTTAAATTGGCAAGAAGACAAAGCAGACGTAATTAAATCTATTTCATAGTTTTGTGATAAATCTTTTAATGATACTGGAAACTGACTTCCTTGTATTGGCAATGATTGCAAAGGTAAGGGTGCGTGATCTTTACCTATTTGTTTTGGTTGTTCATTAGGTTTAGCTGAAGGTGTTACTTGAGTATTACTAATGATTCTATCATTAGTTTTTATTCTTCCTTGTGGACGGTAAGGTGACTCAAAGGGGTCTACCACTACTTCGTGAACAGGTAGGTGAGGATTATTGCATCGATAAACACTGCGCTCAACCACATTCTTAAGTTCTCTAATATTACCAGGCCAATGATAGTCCATTATTGATTGTCGTGCTTTTGCGGTAAAACCACTAAAGAGTTCGAACTCTAATTCACGTGCCATATTAATTGCAAAGGTCTCAGCGAGAAGCATGATGTCTTCTGCACGCTCTCTTAAAGGTGGTAGGGTAATTACATCAAAAGCTAGCCTGTCGAGTAAATCAGCTCGAAATTCACCTGCTTGAGCTAGGGATGGAAGATCCTCATTGGTTGCCGCAACTAACCTCACATCAGTTTTAATAGTCCGAGAGCCACCAACACGCTCAAATTCACCATATTCAACCACTCTTAATAACTTTTCTTGAATAAGTCCTGAAGTGTTAGCTATTTCATCTAAAAAAAGCGTGCCATGATTAGCGCGTTCAAATCGACCTTCGTGTTTTTTATTTGCCCCTGTAAATGCGCCACTGTCATAACCAAAAAGCTCTGTTTCCAATAAATTTTCATTTAAAGCGGCACAATTAAGCTTTAAATAATTTTGTTCCCAACGCTTTGATAGATAATGTAGCCGAGCAGCAACCAGTTCTTTACCTGTGCCACGCTCTCCAATAATTAATACCGGTTTACTTAGTGGCGCTATTTGAGATATCTGTTCTAAAACCTCAAGAAAATTGTTGGATTGCCCAACAAGATTATCTTGTTGATTAAAACGTGACATTGCTTGACCTAATAATTGGTTTATTTCACTAACAAATAGTGTATTTTATTAAACGTTAATTTTGAAGTGTTTTTTGAAATAATAATAAAGTATTTAAAAACAAAGGGTTAATTTATTAAAAATATTGGCGCAGAAAATGAATAAAAGAAGAACCAGCTTTAAAATTTTAAACGTTAACTGAGGTACTTGTTATGGGTGTTTTTTCAAGATTTACAGATATAATTAACTCTAATATTAATAATATATTAGATAAAGCGGAAGATCCTGAAAAAATGGTGAGATTAATCATTCAGGAAATGGAAGATACCTTAGTTGAAGTACGTTCAACCTCGGCAAAAACACTAGCGGATAAAAAAGAAATTAGCCGTCAAGCCTCTCGTTTTCAGGGCGATGCTCAGCAGTGGCAAGAAAAAGCCGAGTTAGCCTTAAGCAAAGGGCGTGATGATTTAGCTAGAGCGGCATTAGTTGAAAAAGGAAAATGTGTTGAAAGTAGTGTTTCACTTCTTGATGAGTTAACTCATGTCGATGATCATATTGCGAAGCTTCAAGAGGAAATCTCTCAATTACAAGATAAAATTGTTGATGCTAAGGCACGTAAAAAAGCGATGTTAATGCGTGAAAAAACAGTTAGTGCGCGTTTGAAGGTCAGACAAAAAATTGATAGTGATCGTGTGAATGATGCGTTGAGTCGTTTTGATTCTTATGAGAAAAAAATTGATGATCTTGAAGGTCAGGTTGAATCATATAATATGGGCAGCCAGTCATTAGCTGATGAGATCGCCGACCTTGAAGTTGATGAAGGCATTAATGATGAATTGGCAAAGCTTAAAGCGAAAATGAATAAAAAAACAAATATAAAATCAAAAGAATAAATAGCTTTCATTATTGATAGTAAAGGAGAAGGTTTGTGAGCGATATTATTATGGCACCTATTATCATTTTTATGATTATCGTTGCACCCATTTGGTTGATATTACATTACCGAAGTAAACGTCAAGTTAGTCAAGGTTTAAGTGAAGAAGAATATGTTGAATTATCTGAATTATCAGAGTTGGCAGATAAAATGGTTGATAGAATTCAGACCTTAGAGGCTATTTTAGATGCGGAGACACCAGATTGGAGGACTAAAGAATGAGTAAACGTCGAGGAGAACTCTACCGTGATCCCAGCCAAGGCAAAATTGCTGGTGTTTGTGCTGGTTTAGCCGATTATTTTGGTTGGGAAACTTGGTTAGTGCGCATCCTACTAGTTTCTGGTGTGTTATTAGGAATGGGTTGGTTTGTGGTTATCTACATTGCTGCTTGGTTTATTTTAGATAAAAAATCAGAAGCAGTAAAAAAAGGTAGGCACTTGTTAAGCAAAAGTGATTGTAATAAAGAAAATGACATTGTTAATGAACCCATTAAGATTAAAGCACGTATTTGGCAATCAGGTGAACCGCCTAGACAAGCATTTCATGACATTAAACGTAAATATAATGGATTAGAAATACAGCTTCGCTCAATAGAAAAGTATGTGACCTCGCCAGAGTTTACTGTTTCTCGGGAAATTAATCGCTTGTAATCACCTAGTTAAAAATCAATATATTACAGGAATATAAAATAAAGAAAGCAACGTAAGTTGCTTTTTTTATTGTTGAAAAATAGCTATTATGATGATCAAGTCGATGGTATTGATCGTAATTGAATAAGAAAAATTAAGTAAGGGTTTAAGTTAAGGCATATGGCGTTAATAAATAAAGAACGACTAGAAAAACTAAAATCTAAAGCGAATGATTTACTCAATCGCACTATAGATCAACATGTTACCTTAGCCGTTACTGGCTTAAGTCGTAGTGGGAAAACTGCTTTTATAACGTCTCTGGTTAACCAACTAATTAATGAAGGTAGTGGCTCACAGCTACCCTTTTTTACTCCCGTGCACCAAGGACAATTTATAGCCGCCAAACGTATACCTCAAAAGAATATTCATATTGCACGGTTTGACTACGATAGCTCAATGTCCGCTTTTGTTAATCAACCACCCTCTTGGCCAGAGCCTACACATGGTATCAGTGAGTTACGTCTTGCTATACGCTATAAACCGCAAGCTTCATTGCTAAAATATGCTACCGAAATGGCAACATTAGTATTAGATATTACGGATTATCCTGGCGAATGGTTACTTGATTTACCGATGTTAAATCAAACATTCGAAGAATGGTCACAACAAACTGTGACTTTGTTATTAGAGTCTCCTCGACGTGAGCTAAGTCAAGGTTTTCTAGACAAAGTAAAAGAGATAGACCCATTTCAAGATGCGGATGAGCGTTTATTGACTCAACTTTCTCAAGAATATACTCAACTTTTACATGCTTTTAGAAACGATCTTGGTTTATCTGTTATTCAGCCGGGCCGTTTTATTTTGCCGGGTGAATTAGTGGGCGCACCTATTTTAGAGTTTATCCCTTTTCCAAACTTCGCCGATATTGATGCCAATGATTACCAAAATGCAAGTGATGAGAGCTTTATTGGCATGTTACGGGCACGATATGTTGAGTATAAAGAGCGCGTAGTGAGACAATTTTATCAACAACACTTTCTTAATTTTGATCGGCAAATTGTTTTAGCTGACTGTTTAACACCTTTAAATAAAGGTGCAGAGAGCTTTGCTGATTTAAAACAAGCGATAGCTATGATTCTAGAAAGTTATAATTATGGTCAGTCTAGCTTGTTCTCAAGGATGTTTTCTCCCAAAATTGATAAATTGTTATTTGCGGCAACCAAAGCAGATCACGTAACCCAAGAGCAGCATGGTCATTTAGAGTCTTTATTAAACGAGTTGATTCACCCCTCTAAACATCAGTTAAATTATAATGCGATAAAAATGAAAACTTTGGCTATTGCTTCAGTGAGAGCAACAACCTCAGGTAAAATATTACATCAAGCTCAGCAAGTTCCTGTTATTCAAGGACGGCGTTCGAGTGATGATAAAACCATCACTGTTTTTCCTGGATCTGTACCTAAAAAGTTACCAAATGATCAATACTGGCAGGAAAGTCCTTTTAATTTTATTGGCTTTGAACCCCTACATTCTGTTTCTGCTCATGAGTGTTTACCCCACATTCGTATGGATCAAGTGCTACAATTTTTACTCGGAGATAAAATGAAATGAGTGAGATATCCAAAAAATTGAAAATTAAAGACCAAGGTCAAGCCACAAAAAATGGAGAAGCGCTTGTCAAAAATCAACAACAAATATTGTTTACAGAATCAGAATTAGTTCCAGCAACGGATTTAAATACAAACGATAAACAACAAATAATCTTTGATGACCAAGACGTATTACCCGCAGAAAATATGATTTATACAGATGCTGAGAATTTGATGGCAGATATTAAGTTAGCGAGTAAACCCCGTTGGCTTTGGCGAATAGTGTTATCGTTAGCGCTGTTAATGTTTTGTGTTGAAGTCGTTAATTTTTTTATAGCAGGTTTTATCACATCGCCGATTAAAACCAGTATGTATGGCATTATTGTAGCAGGGCTAACCTTTATTACCGGTGGTGCGCTTTGGCGTGAATTATCTGGGTTAAGGCAATTGAAGCGTCAACAATCATTAAAAAAGCAAGCAACTGAAACAATACAAGATGATGCGCCTCTGAATGTCGAACAGTTTTGTCGTCAACTTTCTAACAGCCTCCCTTGTGATATAATGTCAAACCAAGAGGTCAAGTGGCAAAAAGCCTTAACAGGGCAGTATTCTGATAGTGAGTTACTTCAGCTTTATTCAAAAATTGTTTTAAGCAATGTTGATAAAAAAGTTATTGCCGAAATATCTAAATTCTCTACTGAAGCGTTAGTACTGGTTGCGTTAAGTCCTGTTGCACTCATTGATATGCTAGTCATTTTATGGCGAAACTTACGCATGTTAGATAAAATTTCTGGCCTTTATGGGTTAAAGCTAGGTTATTGGAGCCGTATAAAACTGATAAAGCAGGTATTCATTAATATGGCTTATGCAGGAGCAAGTGAATTGGCCACCGATTTTGGTACTGAAATGGTCGGTGCTGATTTATTAGGAAAAATTTCTACCCGCTTTGCTCAAGGTTTAGGTGCAGGTTTATTAACATCAAGGTTAGGTATTAGGGCAATGCACTTATGCCGACCATTACCCTTTGATGATAACTCACCTAAACTAGGTGAAGTCCGTAAAGGTATTTTTAAGCAACTTAAAACCTTAGTTAACAAAATAAGCTAATCAGTGAGTTTTTTAGTGATAAATAAATTTGTGACTAAAATAGAGGCTTTATTGTTGTATAAATTAGTTTACAATAACGCAGTAAAGTCACTTTTAAAGTGAATTAATAACATATTTTGAAAAATTAGGGCTATTGTAAATGCGTTTGGAAATTACTTGTAGTGACCGTGTTGGCATGGGACAGAAAATCTTAGGCATCTTTGTTGAGCATGAAATTAATGTTCGCGGTATTGAGTTCAACCAACAAGGCCGAATTTTTATTGACATCCCAGATTTAGACTTTGCTCAATTACAAAAATTTATGCCACAGTTGCGTTTACTTGAAGGAGTAGGAGATGTTAAAACATCGCCATATATGCCTTCTGAGCGTGAAAAAAATGAACTTGCCACCTTGATTCAAACCTTCCCAGACCCTTTTATTTCTATCGATGCTAAAGGTAATGTCCGGCAAATGAATACCATCGCTGCCGAAGTTATTGGTAGTGATGAAAACCGTTTTGTTGGCGAACCAGTGACTAGTTTACTTAAAGGTTTTAACTTCAGTCGTTGGTTAGATAGTAAGGATGTTTTAGCCCAAACTCGCCGTCTAAAATTTCAAGATGAATATTTTGTTGCTGATATTCTGCCCATCAATGTTGCGGAAGATTCGGGTAAAAAAGTATTGGTTGGTGCTGTACTTATTTTGAAGTCTGAATTGAGACTGGGCGAACAATTGAGTGCGTTTAAACAACCTGATGATAATGAATTCTCAGGTATCCAAAGCACCAGTAGTGCTATGCGTAAAGTGATTCGTGAGACTAAGCGTATGTCGTTAATCGACTCATCAGTATTGATTGTTGGAGAAACAGGTACAGGCAAAGAGTTACTTGCTAGGGCGTGTCATGCTGCAAGTGATAGATCTAAAAGTCCATTTATGACACTAAACTGTGCCACACTGCCTGATGATGCTGCTGAAAGTGAACTCTTTGGCTCAGGAGTGTCAGGTGCTGTTGATAGTAAACGAGGCTTATTTGAACTTGTTGATGGTGGTTCCATCTTTCTTGATGAAGTGGGTGAAATGTCGGCTAAATTGCAAACTAAATTACTTCGGGTTATTCAAGATGGTAGTTTCCGCCGAGTGGATAATGAACAAGAAAATAAAGTTAATGTGCGTATTATATGCTCAACCAATAAAGATTTACTTAACTTAGTATCTTTAGGTGAATTTAGAGAAGATCTTTATTATCGTTTGAATGTCCTTGGTTTAAATATACCCGCACTGAGAGAGCGTCGAAATGACATTTTGCCGCTAGCCGAACTTTTTATGTCCAAATCAGCTAATAAGCTGGGCAAAAGTCGAGTTAAACTAGACGATGAGTGCCGTGAGTTTATCTTACATTATCCTTGGCCAGGAAATGTTCGTCAGCTCGAAAATGTTATTATCCGTGCGGTCTCTTTAATGGAAGGCAATTTGATTTCTATTGAACATCTTCAACTGCCTGCTTACACTCGTGAATATGGTTATTTAGAGCAAGATTTTGAAGGTACATTAGATAGCGCAGTAAAAAGTTTTGAAGCAGATCTATTGAAAAAGCTATATCCTGCTTATCCCAGCACTCGACTATTAGCTAAAAAGTTAGGCTTGAGCCATACGGCTATTGCTAATAAATTACGTGAATATGATATTAATAAAAAAACCGTAAAGATATGATTACATTTTATTTTGATGTTGAACCTCCTAGTTTTAAAGGGTAAGGCTCTATTTAATCGTAATTCGCTGCTAAACCTTATAATATTCAATCATTTTTATAAAACTAATGTAAATAATTACATACATATTTATGACAGTCTCATCCCACGGCTATCACTAGTAATTCTTTTAAATTTACGTAAAATTCACCCTATTTTAGCGTTATAGACAAAGAAGGTTGTGAAATGAAATTAGCTACACTTAAGAATAATACGCGTGACGGTCAATTAGTTGTGGTTAGTCGTGACTTAATAACGGCTGTTGTTGTTGACGATATTGCCAATACATTACAGCAAGCCATTGAGCATTGGAGTGATGTAAGCGACAAATTAGAAGCAATATACTCCGCTTTAAACAAGGGAACGATAGAAAACACCCTAGTGTTTAACCAAAAAAATTGTGAATCTCCATTACCACGTGCCTATCAATGGGCTGATGCTAGTGCTTATGTTAATCACGTTGAGTTAGTACGTAAAGCCCGTAATGCAGAAATGCCAGCAACATTTTGGACTGATCCCTTAATGTATCAAGGTGGCTCAGATGCTTTCATTGGTCCCCATGATGAAATTAAAGTAGCCTCTGAAGATTTTGGTATTGATTTTGAGTCTGAAGTTGCGGTTATTACTGACGATATACCAATGGGCGCTACACCAGAAGAAACAGCAAGCCATATTAAGCTATTAATGTTAGTGAATGATGTTTCATTAAGAAACCTCATTCCTGCAGAATTAGCTAAAGGCTTTGGTTTTTTTGGCTCAAAACCTTCCAGTGCTTTTTCTCCTGTAGCTATTACTCCTGATGAGTTAGGCGAGGCTTGGGACGGTAAAAAATTACATCTACCTTTAACAACACACCTCAATAATGAATTATTTGGTCAGCCAAACTGTGGTATTGATATGACCTTTGATTTCCCTACAATTGTTGCGCACGCCGCAACTACTAGACCATTATCAGCAGGCTGTATTGTTGGCTCTGGTACTATTTCAAATTACGACCGTAGTGCAGGTTCAAGCTGCCTAGCTGAAAAACGGATGCTAGAAATTATTGCTGATGGTAAGCCATCCACTTCATTTATGAGTTTTGGTGATACCGTTCGTATTGAAATGTTTGATGCCAATGGCGACAGCATTTTTGGCGCTATCGATCAAGTTGTTACTCAATACTCAAAATAAGTTGAGAGGAAATTGATGAAGTTATATGGCTATTGGCGCTCTTCTGCTGCCTATCGTGTACGTATTGCAATGCATTTAAAAGGACTTGATTTTGAATCAATTTCAGTACATTTAGTTAACAATGGTGGCGAACAGCATAAGAAAGATTATGTTGCTATGAACCCTAGTCACTTAGTACCGACTCTGGTTGATGGCGATTTAATATTAAATCAATCGCTAGCGATTATTGATTATCTTGATAATCGTTATCCTGATGTTGCTTTATATCCAAACGATGTAGCATTAAGGGCAAAAGTTCAGGCGCTATCGTTGGATATTGCCTGTGAAATTCATCCAATAAATAACTTACGAGTACAGCAGTATTTAACCAATGAGTTGAGTCTTGACGATAAAGCAAAGATGGCTTGGGTACATCACTGGATGTCAACAGGCTTTACGAGCGTTGAAGCCCAGTTGGTGAAAACAAGTGGTCAGTATTGTTTTGCTGACAAAGTGACTATGGCCGATATTTGTTTATTGCCACAAATCTATAATGCTAATCGCTTTGGCTTTGAGATGAAGCATTATCCCAACATCCTGAGAATTGCTGATAACTGTCAATTACTAACAGCATTTGATCAAGCGCTTCCTGAAAACCAATCGGATGCTCAGTAATTCACTATAAAGGTTAACATACCGTTATTTATAACGAAGTAAACCCTGCTAAATAAGAATTTTTTAGGGTAGGCTACTAATACTACTGGTGAGTTGTAGCCTTATTTCATAAATCCGCAGCGAGCAACTTTATAACTATTTATTCAGCCATTCGCTTTGCTGTCGTTAATGTCATGTGTTGGTTGAAATGCTCTGCCTGTAACGTTAATTGTTTGGTTGCAGTGGCTTTAGCGGAAACTGTATTTAATGAGCTGTTTTTTAATGAAGTTTCTAATTCAGCTTTAGCTTGGCTCATAATCAGGTTAGGATTCATTGTATTGATTTCAATTTTTTCACTGTAGTGCATAGGAGCTGCAGAAACAGTAGTAGCAAACATGCCAGCAAGTAATATATAGAGTTTTCTGTTCGAATTTTTGTTAGTTTTGTTAATATTTTTCATAATAAAAGTACCTATAATAAAATGTTATCTCCGTATAGACTTTTTAGGACCTTTCTCGCCGGTATTGGAGTGGGTTGGGTATCACTTTCAATATTTAAACTCGCATATAAATCGAGAGTTGAGATGAAGTCCTTCATCTACGGGAAGTATAATACGCAATAACTAGCAATAATTAAAATGACAATTTATAATGTCATTCATTAGAAAAACTAATGAATAATTGTTATGCAATTGGAATGGGTTTTTATGCATAATGCAAATCTGTTATATTTTGATATTGTTGTGAGGATTGACTCTTTTGGCTAATAGATTACCCCCTTTAAATGCATTGCGTGCGTTCGACGCATCTGCCAGACAATTAAGTTTTACAAGGGCTGCGGAAGAGTTGTTTGTTACACAGGCGGCAATTAGTCATCAGATAAAAGCGCTTGAGGAATATTTAGGACTTAAATTATTCATGCGTAAAAATCGTTCATTATTATTAACGGAAGAAGGTCAGTCTTATTACTTAGATATCAAAGAAATCTTTAACTTATTGAATGATGCAACAGAAAAATTATGGGCTAGAGGTGCAAAAGGTTCAATTACTGTTAGTTTACAGCCCAGTTTTGCTATTCAATGGTTAGTACCTCGTTTGCAAGCTTTTAATATTCTCCACCCTGATATAGATGTCAGAATAAAAGCGGTTGACCAGGCTGAGAATTCAATAACTGAGGATGTTGATGTTGCTATATATCACGGGAGAGGACAATGGCCAAACTTACATGCAGATCAATTACACACTGAGTATTTAATACCCGTGTGTTCACCTCTACTTTTAAATGGTAAAAAACCATTAAATACAGTCAATGATCTAACTCAGCACTCTTTATTACATGACACTTCTCGTCGTGACTGGAAACGTTGGTTTAAACAGGTTGGGGTAAAGGCGATTAATGTTAACCATGGTCCTATTTTTAGCCACTCAGCTATGGTCTTGCAAGCCGCTATTCATGGCCAAGGAATTGCTTTAGCCAATAGTGTACTTGCTAAACCAGATATTGACTCGGGTAGATTAACTTGTCCATTTAATGATGTGTTAGTCAGTAAAAATAGCTTTTATATTGTTTGTCGTAAAAATCAAATTGAGATAGGGAAAATAGCATCATTTCGCCAATGGATGCTTAATACGGTAGAAGCCGAGCAAGATGATATCAAAAACGGACAAATAAGATAATGTCAGAGTTAGCAACCAGACCATTAGCTGAAAAATATTCAGACACTGATCATTTTAAAGTACAAAATCTAGTTCGACACCCTAAAGCGCTATTAGTGTTAGCTCATGGTGCAGGAGCAGATATGAACCATGATTTCATGGAAACTATAACATCACTATTAAATTTAGAGCAGATCAGTGTCATCCGCTTTAATTTTCCTTATATGGTGAAACGTGCCGAAGATGGTAAACGACGGCCACCTGATAGAATGCCTAAGTTAATTGACTGCTTCCTCAGCCTACTATCAAGTATTGATAGTGACTTACCGCTCTTTATTGCTGGTAAATCAATGGGAGGGCGTGTAGCCGCGACGTTGATGAATGAAAGCATAACAGGAGAAGTTTTATCTGTTCTCAAAGGTGCAATTTGTTTGGGGTATCCATTTCATCCGCAAAAGAAACCAGAAAAGTTACGTCTTGAGCCACTGCAAAAGAATCAAAAAAAATTGTTAATAGTTCAGGGAGAGCGAGATGCATTAGGCAATAAAGACGAAATTTCTGGTTATGTTCTTTCATCTTTGTGCCAAGTTTTATTTTTGCCCGACGGTGATCATAATTTAAAACCAAGGGTTAAATCTGGGTTTACACACCAACAACACTTAGATACGACAATAAAAGCTATTGTGAGGTTTATAGATGAAAACAGTTAAACTTGTTCCTTTATTGATGATTTTTGTTGGTATCAGCGGTGCTTTTTCAGTATTATTCGGCGCTTGGTTAGCTCATGTTGGTGCTAGCCTACCGGAGTTACAACAGATCAGGCTGGAAACTGCTTTGCAATATCAATTTATTCATACACTTACGTTATTTGTTACCTTGGTTTGTTATATTATCCACCCCTTGAAGTTATTAATTGCCGCGAGCTTAAGTTTAGTTCTTGGTATATTGTTTTTTAGTGGCGGCTTATATATAAAAATACTATTTGGCTTAAGTTTTTTTGGTAAGTTAACTCCTTTTGGCGGTAGTTTATTAGCACTAGGTTGGTTTATTCTGTGTTTTGCTGGTATAGATTTAACCAAAAAAGATCAATTATAAATCATTATATTCTATTGAAATTATTATATTTAGTAAAAATTAGGTAAAACGTTATGACATCAATTGTATTATATTGTCGACCAGGTTTTGAAAAAGAATGCGGTGCAGAAATTCAGGAAAAAGCTTCTTGGAATGAAATGTATGGTTATTTAGAACTACTTAAAAATCAGGGCATTGTTTACTTCCATTTAAATGAAAGTGAATATGGCGAAGAATTGATGCGTAAATTACCACTTAAACGTTTAATTTTTACTCGTCAATGGTTTGTGACGTTAACGGATAAAATTGCTTTACCTGATTATAACCGCGTAGAAGCAATTACCGAAATGTTAGGTAAAGAATGGCAATATGCCGACTTGCGTATGGAAATGCCTGATACTAATGAGGGAAAAGAGCTTTCAAAATTTTGCCGTAAGCTAGCGGTGCCTTTAAGACAAGCCTTGAGAAAACAAAAAATCCTAAGTGAAAAAGGGGATAAAGATGGCGCAATATTGCATGCATTATTTTTGAATGGTCAAGAAGTTGTTTTAGGATTTTCTTTATATGAGAATAACTCACCTCATATTATGGGTATTCCTCGTTTAAAGTTCCCAAATCAATCACCAAGCCGTTCAACATTAAAGCTTGATGAAGCCTTTCTATACTTTATTCCTAAAAGTGATTGGGAGCATCGTTTAACCTCAGGAATGAATGCCGTCGATCTAGGGGCTGCCCCTGGGGGATGGACATATCAACTCGTAAGAAGAGGGATGATGGTAACGGCTGTCGATAACGGCCTAATGGCCGAGTCGTTGATGCAAACAGGACAAGTTAAACATAAAATGATGGATGGCTTTAAATATACGCCAATGAAGCAAAATGTTTATTGGTTGGTGTGTGACATGATAGAAAAGCCTAGCAGAGTCTCGAAATTAATGGCTGAATGGTTACTTAATGGTTATTGCAAAGAAGCCATGTTTAATTTGAAGCTGCCAATGAAAGGACGATATAAGCAAGTAAATGACGATTTGCAAATAATGAAAGATATGTTTAACGAAAGTAAAGTGAAGTATGAGTTATACGCGAAACATTTATATTATGATCGTGAAGAGGTTACGGTTCATGCAAGACTATTATCACCTTTGCCCCCCAAGGAATAGTTTCGAAAACAGTTATTAGCTATCAATAAATGAAGAGTAAACCGATAGCTAATAACGTGAAACTTTACTCTAAAGTCTTTCTAACACTGCGTCGGTAAAGTCGGTAGTACCATGATTACCACCTAAATCACGGGTTGTTCTATCACCGCTAGCAATAACATCGGTAATAGCAGCTCTAATATTTTTAGCCTTTTCGCCCATGTCTAAATATTCAAGCATTTGAATTGCTGCAAGGATAACTGATGTTGGGTTAGCTAGGTTTTTTCCTGCAATATCTGGTGCGCTGCCATGTACTGCCTCAAATATAGCGCAATCTTCACCAATATTAGCACCAGGAGCCATACCTAAGCCACCGACTAAACCAGCGCATAAGTCAGATAAAATATCACCAAAAAGGTTGGTAGTGACAATAACGTCAAACTGTTCGGGGTTCATTACTAATTGCATACAGCAATTATCAACAATCATTTCTGTTGATTCAATTTCTGGATAACGAGCCGCTACTTCTCGAGCAACTTTTAAAAACAAACCTGAGGTCGATTTTAATATGTTGGCTTTATGAACAGCAGTAATTTTTTTACGACCTTCTTTTATGGCTGTCTCATAAGCAAAATTTAAAATCCGTTCAGCACCTTCACGAGTTACAATACTCAGTGCTTCTGCTTGTGTTCCATCTTCTGAGACCACTTGACCAACACCGGAATACATACCTTGAGTGTTTTCACGAACCGTAAGAATATCAATATTATCATAACGTGCTTTAGTCCCTTTAAAAGAAAGTACCGGTCGTAAGTTGGCATATAATTTAAAATGTTTACGCAAGGTGACATTGATTGAAGTAAAGCCCTCACCTACAGGGGTTGTTAATGGACCTTTTAAGCTGACTTTATTTTTTTCTATTAATTTCAATGTTTCTTCGGGTACTAGCTCGCCATGTTTCTCTAATGCAATAAGTCCTGCATCAGCATATTCGTAGTTAAAATTACAACCTGCTTTGTCAAGAATTTTTATTGTAGCGTCAATAATATCTGGACCGATACCGTCGCCTGGAATAACCGTGATAGTTTGCTTAGCCATTTAATATACCTTTTTAAAATTCTCGATTCAAGAATACCCGATCTGATCAAACCATTAGGGCAATTGCACAAACTTATATCATGCTGAAGTTATGTAAGCGAGCTTAAAACCTTTCACAATGATAATATACATGCTATCTATATAAATAAAATATCATCTGAGTACAGTTTTAAGTTTTTTAAATTATTAAAGAGTAATTTGTTAGCTATATTCGCGGAAAAGTTTATTTGGTCGTTTTAAATAATGGCAAGTAATAAAAATAGTTCAGTTTTATAACTGGTTAATGATTTCCCAGTTTTTTGGATATTTAGAGCCCAGTCCTATTTCTTTTAATTGACCATCAACAAAAACTAAAAAACTACATTCGTCTTGCGTGGTAACCCCATCTGATGTTATATGATGAGTACGGTAAAATAACACTTGAAATTTTTTGCTGTCTTTTATTTTTGCTTCGGTAATATCAGGGCTGCCAAGTTGTATAAGGGCTTGTTCAAAAGTAAATTGATCTAATTGTAACTTGGCAATAAATTTTTGGTTATAAGCTTCTCTATCTTCCCATTTCATATTGGCTGGGCTGTCATCATAAAAATTAACGACTAAAATCACAAATATACCGTAAACGGTTAACGCCATTAAAATTCGAGAAATAACTGTTTTATTCATTTGTAAACTCTTCAACTGTATTATTATAAATAACCATAGTGAAAATTATGGCATATTTGCCGTAAGTGAACTTCTTCAATCAAGGTTAACTTACGTTTGTTAATCTAATATCTTTTAGGTTAAAGCCTAGGGGGATATCTTGTTTTAACGTCAGTAATTGCCTTGTCATTTTGAATTGCTCTTTAGCCTCAACAAGCTTGTTGTGGATGTTAGTTTTTAAATCATCAGCTTTCACTAATGAAGTTAAAGACTGGTATTGATTGAGTAATGATGATGCAGTTACCTGACCTATGCCAGAAACTCCAGGTATTCTATTGGTTGAATCGCCAGTTAACATCCAAAAGTCAATGAGTTGATGTGATTTTACATTGAATTTATTTTGTATATGGTCTTCATCCAAATACCGTTTATTAAAATAATCATAGACATTAATATTTTGGTTAATGAGGGATAAAAAGCCTTTATCTGTTGATATTATTGTCACTTTTTGACCTCTAATGGCAACTTTAACCGCTAATGTTGCAATTAAATCATCGGCTTCATCTTCATCTGAAATTAGCGAGTCAACATTTTGCTGCATTAATGTATCTTGAATATCGGTTAATGCACTTGCTAAATAGTTGGGCATTTTTTTTCTGCCCTTTTTATAATCAGAATAAAGCTGGTAACGCCAACAAGGTACATCACTATCAAATACAGCAAGCGCATGGGTTGCTTGCATTTGAGTTAAAATTTTAGATAACGCTAGGCTACATGCCTGTTGGGTGTTCGTTAAAATTTGCTGTTTGGTGCTTTCTGAAAGTTGATCATCAGCCAGACCATTTTTATTCAATAAAAACGGTCTTTCTTGAACGGCGTATATTCTACGAATGAGGTTGAGTGCATCAATCAATACCACATGCATAGACATTAAGGCTTGCTCTGTGATATTCGATAACAAGGAGTATATTGACTGCCAGGCAGTTTCATTCTTTGTTGAGAAACAAAGGAAGTTAATAACTTATCCATTAAAGACATTATTTTTTTCTCACCAGAAATAATAAAAGGTCCTTGTTCTCTTATCGCCTTAATACCTGAAGATTTAACATTCCCTGCAACAATGCCTGAAAATATTTTACGCAAATTTGCTGCTAATGTAGCTTTAGCTAGGCCACTTTCAATAGGTAACTCAGCCATTTTTTGATGCGTAGGCTCAAAGGGATGTTGAAATTCTGATTCAATAAATAATGACCAATTAAAATGATAAGCATCACCTGTTTGTTTGCGATGGCTAATCACCTGAGCTAGCCCTGCTTTCATTGCTATCGCAACTCCTTGGGCATCATCTACAATAATTTGATAAAGTTGCTGTGCTGCTTCGCCTAAGGTCCCGCCAATAAAGGCATCTATTTCATTAAAGTACTCGGCAGACTCGGCAGGTCCTGTTAAAATAATTGGCAGCCTTTGCCTTTGATTTTTGGTATTCAGCATAATACCTAATATGTACAGTAACTCTTCTGCAGTGCCTGCGCCCCCCGGAAAAATAATGATTCCATGCGACATACGGACGAATGCCTCAAGACGTTTTTCTATATCAGGCATAATCACCAGTTCATTAACGATAGCGTTTGGAGGCTCAGCGGCAATAATACTTGGCTCTGTTAATCCTAAATAACGGCCCTCTTTATTGCGCTGTTTAGCATGGCCTATAGTTGCCCCTTTCATTGGCCCTTTCATTGCTCCAGGGCCACAACCAGTACAAATATTAAAGCCACGCAAACCAAGTTGATAACCCACTTTTTTAGTATATCTATATTCTATATGGTTTATCGAATGGCCACCCCAGCACGTGATTAAATTAGCCTCAGTTTCTGGCAGTATCACGTTAGCATTACGGAGTATATCAAAAACAACATGAGTGATATGTTCGGTTGGAGGAGACACTTGTTTAGATACCTCCTTATATCGACTATTAGTAAATAAAATATCACGTAAAACTGCTGATAAATGCTCTTGAATACCCTTGATTATTTTTCCATCAACAAAGGCATTTTGTGGCGGGTTGGTTAAGTCTAGTTTTACACCTCGTTCACGCCTTAACACTTGAATGTGAAAGTTTTGATACTGTTGATAGATCACTTCTGCATCATCAGTATGACTACCGGCATTTAATACCGCGAGAGAGCAGTTTCGATAAACCTGATATAAATTGCTCGCTGCCGACTCTTGTAGCTGATCTACTTCAACTTGAGAGAGCAAGTTCATATTTCCTACAGGGTTTAATTTAGTATGCATTTATCAACTCCTTATGCAGTAATGAATGACTCAGATGTATAATATAGGGGCTTTATAGGTAAATGACTTGGTTTATCCTTTCACTTTATATAACGCCGTATAAATAATTTGCTTCCGACATTAAATAACATTTGTTATACCATAGTAGTTGATTTTTTTGATGAAAAGTAAAAAATGATTTTTATATCAACTTATGAATACTTTCCAAGTATTTTAAAAATCACTGCCTGAGTGTTCTTAAATTAGGTGCTTTTTGCTGTGTTGAACTCCTAAAAGGATTGATATCTAAGCCTCCTCGCCTAGTATATCGGGCAAAAACAGTTAATTGTTCTAAGTTACAATAACGGTTAAGATCAGTAAATATTCTCTCCACACATTGTTCGTGAAATTCATTATGTTGCCTAAAAGAAATGATGTATTTCAATAGTTTTTTATGATCTAACTGCGCTCCCTTATAGTTTATATAAATACTAGCCCAGTCTGGCTGGTTAGTTATTAAACAATTAGATTTAAGTAAATGACTCACGATAAACTCTTCTTTAATGACGGAGCTTGAATGTTGAATACCCTTGAGTATGGTGTGCTGATAATCATAAGCATCAATAGTGACGTCTAATTCATCAATACAGTTCGCTTGAATAGTTGACAATTCAAGAGCAGGACACTGGTCCACTTTATATAAATTCACTGTGACTGTATCGCCTGAGGTGAAAGACAAGTCTTTAATTAATGCATTTTCAACAGAGAGCCAAGATTCAAATTTTGTTTGATTAAAGCTATTTAAGTAAAGTTTAAATGATTTTGATTCAACTAAGTTTCGACTTGTACAAGGGAATCTAAACTCTGCAACGGCAACAATAGGCTTTCCTTTACTGTTTAACCACGATAATTCATAGCCATACCAAACATCCTCACCTTTAAATGGTAAACCATTACTTTCTAGCGTTAATTCATCTCTATTTAGCTTTCTGGGTACCGCTTGTAGTAAATCTGAGTTATATTTGCTGGTGTAACAGCTTTCTTTGCCCAGAGTTAAATGTGCTAATTCTTTGGAATTTTGATAATTGGCCATAAATTTACTTTGTTTGTTTACAATTCGCTTTATTTTAAAGGATCTTACTCGTTGATGACATTACCAAATTCCCCTTTAACTCAATCTTTATGGATATTCGCCAACGATTTTATTGATTTTCATGAAAAAAATAACGGTCACTTACCAATAATAGCAAAAGATGATAATTGGATTTCTTCATGCCAACAGTCTGATTATGATGAAAATAATATTCACTGGAGACCAGTTGAAATTGATATAAATTTATCATTTAAAAATATTGAAAGCGCTTTAGATATTTCTCTGCACCCTGATATAAAAACTTATTTTTCAACCTACTTTAGTGAGTCTATTAACGCAAAATGTGAAGATGGCGGAATATCTTTATTATTTGCTTGGAACAAAGAAGACTTTCACCGACTACAAGAAAATATCATTGGTCATATTTTGATGAAAAAACGTTTAAAACAAGACAATACTATATTTTTTGCGGTTACTGATGAAGATGATATAATTTTGTCTATTAATAATGATAGCGGCGAGGTTTGGGTGGAAAGAGTAGGTTTTAAAGCACACAAAAAACTGGCCAATTCTTTAAATTGCTTTATTAATCAATTAACACCATCATTTTAGATAATATAGTTAAATATCATTTAGGTATGTTAATAAATCAAGTTGCCTGATATAAATGTTTTTTAATTTCGGCTATTGCTGATTTTAGCTCAACAATTTCTTGTTTTAATGGTATCAATGCATCTTCGATTGCTATGTTTAGCTGGTCAGAATTATAGTTAACTTCATTTGTTTTTATTGCTGTTGATGTTTTATTGATTCTCGCAATAAACTCAGGGTCATGCTGCCAAGTTTTCAAGGTTGATATAATAATCGGTAATGGTACATTCGAAGATAATTTATTTTTTATCAGTGCAATACTTGGTTTTTTACCCTGATTAGCAATATCATTTGCAATCATATTTATTTCATCAAACAATGACATATTTAGATCTTCATTTATTAAATTGCCCCCGATTTTATCCTCTTTTGATCAATATTCACATGTAAAATAAATAAATGTATGGATAATCAGTTAAATAAATCTGAAGGCTAAAGGTTTTATTGACAAGCTCCAAGAATAACAAACTAAGAGTAAGTTATTGGGAGTTAATGCGAGATAAATATTAATGCTATTTAAAGACGTTTGGCTCATTAATGTTATTGCTCTAACGGTTTTTTTCAAGATAGTTGGCACTGTTTACCCTGATTTTGTTAAGCGGTGAACGCCTTGAAGTAACTGAGTTTTTACTAATTCCATTTGACCTACTTTTAAAAATCCTGTTAAGGTGCAACGCTATTCGACAATATAATAATAACGCATAACTGTGGGGCAAAATAAATGACAGGTGTTGTAACTACAAAAAAAAATGTTGATATTAGAGCGACTTATTTAACTGCAGAAGAACTTAAATTAGCAGCGTCTTTATTATATCAGGCTTATCATGATGATCCTGTGTTTTTAGAAATTTTTAATAGTCAAAAAGAAGATTATGAGCAACGCCTAAGAGCTTCTATTAGAGAGGAACTAGGTGTTTTTTGGCAAGCAAAACAGCCTATGGTGGGATTATATTTAGGAGAAGCAATGGTCGGAGTTGCTTGCTTAAATAGTCCTGATGATCGGGTTGGTTCTGAACGATTCTGGCATTGGCGCTTAAAAATGTTACTTAGTGCGGGTTATTTCAGCACCAAACAAATGATAAAAAAAGAAAATCTTGTTATGTCAGCAGTACCGTTAAAAAAATTTCACATGTTATCCTTTATCGCCATTCATCCATTACACCAACATCATGGTTTAGGTCACTACCTTATGGCAGCGGTGAATACTGTTCTTGAAGAGCACCCTGATAGTGAAGGTATAGCTGTTTATGCGACAACTAAACAATACAAAGACTTTTTTAGTGATGTCGATTATCAGTTTATTGAAGAAGTTAGCGTAGGCAATGTCACGGGTTCATTAATGATACATTATCGAGAGATTTAACATATTTAAGAATTTATTTTATTGTCAAACTAGCTCTTGCTGTGTTGACACTCCTGACTTACTTCCACGTTACAACGCTATTTTGTGAGATATGTCTTACAGAGATGTGAGATATATTTACACATTATTTCTGCAGCAATTTCATATTTTATTAACTTATTGTTATTATAGTTGTTTTTTTTAACGACCTTTTTACAATTCGCAAAGGTGTAATTTTATTTTTATGATGCCTTACCGCTTTTTGTTTTAAGCGTATAATTGGTAATGTCAGGAAGACAAAGAGAAGGGATCTTGTTAAAGGAGGCCATAAGGATGCGGTAAAATGGGTATGATACCCGTTTATGGAGACTAAACAAGGATGTGAGCCAAGCAAGGATGTTTGGTGTCAGGATGACTTATGTGTATAGTTCTTCACAAGGTTGTGCATGTGCCAAGAAGATACTTACCTAGTATAGGGTAATGAAATGATTCATTAATTTAGGCTAAGGAGAGCTTTAAAGGATATAAAGGTAGCTGGCATAGGTAAGGCTATAGAGGAAAATGCGACTCATAGAGCCGCATTTTTTATTTGACTTAAACGCGAAATTACCAGTGTCACCTAAATAAATGAGTGTAGGTAATTTATTAATTATTCAAATGTTGAAAGTCAATATCCTCTATTTCTTTACCTGCATCCTCATTATAGAAGATCTGTTCATCGAGTTGATTTTCTGTTTTGCCAATGATAATCGTTACCATTGTATCACCTGTAACGTTAACTGCAGTGCGAGTCATATCAAGAATTCGGTCAACACCAATAATCAATCCTATGCCTTCAACAGGTAAGCCTACTTGATCAAGCACCATAGCTAACATTATTAAACCAACCCCTGGTACCCCTGCAGTGCCTATTGAAGCCAATGTCGCTGTAAGGATAACCATTAAATAATCAGATAATGTTAAATCAACATTAAATACCTGGGCGATAAAAACAGTAGCCACACCTTGCATAATTGCCGTGCCATCCATATTAATGGTAGCGCCCAAAGGTACAGTAAAGGAGGCGATAGAGTTTTTAACACCCATTTTTTTAGTTGCAGCCTCTAAAGTCACTGGAATGGTGGCATTACTACTGGCGGTTGAAAAAGCAAATAATGCAGTTGCTTTCATCTTTTTTAAAAAAACTATAGGGTTAAGTCCAGTCATTAATTTTAAAATGACTGGGTAGGTAATAAGTGCGTGAGTAAATAAAGCACCAAGTACAACTAAGAAATAGACGATTAAGTTGCCAAAAGTACTCCAAGCTAAGTCAGTGAATAATGTGGCCATTAAACAAAAAACGCCATAAGGAGCCAAGTTCATTAAGATGGTTACCAAGCGCATAATGACTTCATTCATATCTTCAAAAAATGCTGAAACTCGTTTACCAGCCTCTCCTGCAAGCACTGTGGATATACCAAATAACAGCGCAAATACAATAACTTGTAACATATCACCTTTAGCAAAGGCACTAAAGGGGTTACTTGGAAACATTTGAATAATCACTTGGGCTAACGATGGGGCTTCTCTACTTGCAAACGTAGTGTTTGCCGCCATATTTACGCCTTCACCTGGGCTTACTAATAATGCTAAAAACATTGCAACACTTATAGCTATTGCCGTAGTTAATAAATACAGAGCAATGGTTTTACCACCAATACGTCCTAATTTTGTTGTATCCTTTAATGAGCAGGTCCCGCAGACAAGAGAAATAAATACCAACGGCACCACTAACATTCGTAAACTCGCAACAAATATTTCTCCACCTATATTAAACAAACCATCGACAAGAAAATTTCGTAAGGATAAATCTACTATATATAGTGGGATAACCAAGTCAGAGCCATTAGGCATTAACCATTGCAGTAATTGACCGATAATAAAGCCAGCAGCCATACCAATGACAATTCGTGTTGTTAAACTCAAAGTTTGTTTTTTGCTCATATTTTGTTCTTATTTCTTATTGTTGTTGAATTATAATGTTTTGCATAAAGAGAATAGTTTTTAATGCGTTAATCATTAACACTTATAACATTAGTTAAAGCAGATCTAAACTACAACTTTGCGTATTATGAATAAATAATTATTTACATTGAACGCAGGGTTGTTGATTAAGTTTCAAAAAATCAACTGGTTACAATAGATTTATACTAGGCTAAAACAAATTATAAAAACAAAATTCATTACTAACAATATTTTTACATCATGTAATGAGCTTTATGTGTTTTTTCAGTTAAAATATGTACAGTTTAATAAAAATATATCATGGAAATTTTATCAAGGAGATACCTGTATGAAATTGCTTCAACGTTTAAGTGTAGTCCTTTTTTTAATAACGTTAGTTGCGTGTGGCGATGGAAGTTTAGAAGGTGGAGATAACACCAGTGAAGAAGTTAATGAGATTTTAACTTCTCTCACCATTTCTATTTCTGATACTAATGTGAGCGAACAAAATCCGGCTACAATAACCGCAATTTTGAGTGCGGATGGAACGGCTGTAGAGGGTGAAGTTATTACTTTTAGCTCGTCCCTCGGTAACTTTTTACCTGAGTCAGGTACAGCCCTCACTGGTAGTAATGGTTCTGCAACTATTGTATTAAATTCAGGAGATATTAGCGGTGCGGGTTCTGTAACGGCTAGTGTTTCTTCAGGTGAGACAGCAACTACCGGTTTTACCACTCAAGCATCGTCCTCAGTGGTTTTGTCACTTGGTGATGCTGAAGTCAGCTTAGCTCAAGTCTCTGCTGGTGGTACAAGTGTTATTTCCATTTCAATTATTGATGATCAAGGTGATTTATATACAGAAGTGGTGGAATTTGGTTTTACATCAGGTTGTAGCCAAAAAATAAATCCTACAGCATTTCTGAGTACACCTGTAACCACTTCTAATGGTATTGCAACGAGTACTTATTTAGCTCAAGGTTGTGTAGGTGATGATCATATTATCATCAATACAGTCGTTGCTGGTGTTACTTTATCTGCAACAACCACGATTAATGTTTTATCTGCTGATGAAGGCAGTATTTTGTATGTCTCTGCATCACCAGATACTATTGTTATTAAAGGTACTGGTGGTGATGAAAGCTCAACTATTGTGTTCCGGGTGCTAGATGTTAATGGTTTCCCCATTGAAAATAAAGATGTTGTGTTTGAGTTAAGCACAGAGTTAGGTGGTATTAGTATTGCCCCATTAACAGCAACGACTAATGCCAAGGGTGAAGTACAAACAGTGGTTAATTCAGGTACTGTTGCAACGAGTATAAAAGTTAAAGCGACAATTATAGGTACAAATCCTATAATCTCATCTTTGTCTAAGCAATTAGTATTATCAACTGGTGTTCCAGACCAAGATAGCTTTGATTTATCTGTTGATATTGCTAATCCTGAAGGTTGGGATATTTCAGGGACAGAAGTTAATGTGACGGCCAGACTAGCCGATGCTTTCAATAACCCTGTTACTGACGGTACAGCGGTAAGCTTTACTACTGAAGGCGGTTCAATTGATGCTTTTTGTACTACTTTAAATGGTGCCTGTTCTGTTATTTGGCGTAGCCAGCAACCTCGTCCAGAAGGGCATATATTAGGTGATGTTAATAATGCAGGCCATGTGCCCGAAACGGCTAACACTATGGGTCAAAAATATGGTGGTCGCGCTACTATTTTAGCGACAGCAATTGGTGAAGAGTCATTCCCGGATTTAAACGGTAACGGTAGATTTGATGTAAGTGAAGTTACAGCTTTTAACGGAACGAATATCAGTGGTTTACCATATGATTTAAAAGAAGCTTTTGTTGATCACAATGAAGATAACTTTTATAACCCTGGTGAAATAGATGCGGCAGAACAAGTTGGTGGTGACTTAGAAGGCTTTACTGACTTTGATAATAGTGGGGCTTTTACTCAAAGTGATGGATTATATAATGGTGTTTTATGTGCTGAATCTACTCATCTGGGATGCTCTTCAGAGTACAAGGCGATAAATGTTAGAGCACTCTTAGTATTGATCATGTCTGGTTCTCGTGCTGAAGTTGAAACGTTAACACCTGCGATTGAAATTGTTGGTGAGAGTACGTCGACAGGAAGTGTCATCATATCTGATTTTCATAACCAGCCTATGCCAGCAGGTAGTAAAGTTAGTTTTACTACCTCAGTTGGCTCGATCATAGGCTCATCAAACTTTGACTGGCCAAATGATAATAATAATGGAGGAAGACAATTTACCGTGGTGATTAAAGGTGAAACAACGCCCATTACAGGAGAATTAATAGGTCAAGTAGAAACTCCAGCGGGTGTCATTACTCCATTTTTCGTTGGCTCTGTTTCTATTTTGTAATTAACATCGTGTTCTCAAAATAAAAAAGCTCCACGGGAGCTTTTTTTATTAATCGATAATAATATATATTTAGTTACTTATTCATCTCACCAATCAAAAAAGCAGAGAGCTCAGCACCGACTTTCAATGTTTTTTCTTGACTGATAACGCCTAGCCCTGAGCTATCAGTAAATGGAGCAATTTCCATCATATCAGCACCAGTGATAGGGTAGTGACTTGCTAATGCGCATAATATGCTCATTGCTTCTTCTGGCATAATACCGTTTGGCTCTGGGGTGCCTGTGGCTGCGGCAAAACTGTCATCAATCGCATCGATATCAAAACTGACATAAAGCTCATCAATGCGTTCATCTTTTAACTGAGCCAAAATATTATTAATGACGACCTCAACCCCAAGCTCTTTAATTTCATGTGCCCAATGTTGCCTAACGCCAAAAGTATTCTCCCAATGTGATTTAGGTTTACCACTGGATCGAATGCCAACTTGAATTAAATGATGTGGTTCATGTAAATCCTTTAATATATGAGTACACCAAGAGCCAAAACATAAATCGATACCTAAACGTTCAACCAATAAATCGGTATGGGCATCAAAATGAATAATGGCAGTGCGCTTTCCTTGTTTCTTCTTTGCCTGTAAATAAGCTTTAGTTAATGGATAACTAACGCTATGATCACCACCTAAGCCAAAAATTCCTTTATCTGGAAATAGTTGATAAAAGTCATGTAAAACATCTTCAGTAATTGTTAACGGGCTAACAGCAAATTCACTGTTTGGATCTTGATATAACGCTTTGCGACAATTTGACAATGTTGCCTCATTTAAATATTTATCGGCAAGTAGGTGAGGGATCACTCGAACATCACCGAGGTCAAAAGCATTAAGTGCAGGATATTGCTCTAATAAGGTTGAGCGGATAAATAATGGGCCCCAATTCGCACCACGTAAAATACCTCCACCACAATCAGATGCGATACCTAAAATAACAGCCTTAGAGCTGTGAGGCAGGTTCTTGAGGGATTTTTTCCATAAGCTATCAATATCAGTAGATTGTCCAAAAATAGACTGATGAAGACGCTCTTTGCGCTCTTTTGCGGTATTAACGGTGAAAACACCATTACCAGGAGGGCATAAACAGTTTTCTAACTTAACTTGTAATGTTGACCATGAAGTGTCCATAAATAATCTCTTGTTGTTTATTTATTGGTTTGTTACAGCTAAACTATTTTATAGTAATTATTGATATCAGCTGCTACCTTTTGAATTTATTGATTTTTTAATGGTGTTTATTGATTTTATTTATCTACGAAAGCGCGGATAAAAGGGTGTGTCAATACCTATATATGTAAGCTAACACCATGTTATTATGATTCTCCCCTTATGTTTTCTTGCAAAGTCTATTATGATTGCGCCAGAAAATAGGTTTTATTATAGCTAAAAGAGTCAATTAGGTGAATCCTGTTAAATAAATATAAAAATAGTTACTTGTAACTTTGCATATTTATCGATATATCTACTAATAGTTATGCATCGGTTTTTATTAAAAAGAATTTTCTTTCATACGTAATCCCTGATAGTTAAAGAATACTCGCTACTTCTATTGTGTTTACTTGTGAATTTTACTTATGAATAAATAGACAAAAAATAATTTGTCTATTTTGTAGGAAACTAAAAAGATATGGCAAAAGCTCTAGTTATTGTCGAGTCGCCAGCCAAAGCGAAGACAATAAATAAATATTTAGGTAAAGATTTTATCGTTAAATCAAGTGTTGGTCATATTCGTGATCTTCCACACAGTAGTACCGGTAAAAAAGCAGCCACTAAGTCGCCTGTTGAAGTCCGAAAAATGACGCCAACAGCTAAGGCTAAATATAAGGCAAAACGTGAAAAGGTTGCGTTAGTTAATCGTATGGGCATTGACCCTGAAAACGATTGGCAAGCTAATTATCAGATATTACCGGGCAAAGAAAAAGTGGTCGCCGAATTACAAAAACTGGCAGAAAAAGCCGATATTGTTTATCTCGCAACCGATTTGGATCGCGAGGGAGAGGCGATTGCTTGGCATCTAAAAGAGATTATTGGTGGTGACGATGAAAAATTCCGCCGTGTAGTCTTTAATGAAATTACAGAAAGTTCTATTCAACAGGCCTTTGCTACTCCCGGCGAATTAAGTATGCCAGGGGTTAATGCCCAGCAAGCAAGACGTTTTTTAGATCGCGTCGTTGGTTTTATGGTGAGTCCACTGTTATGGAAAAAAGTGGCGAGAGGGCTATCGGCTGGTCGTGTTCAATCAGTAGCGGTTAAATTAGTTGTTGAACGTGAACGAGACATTAAAGCGTTTGACCCGGAAGAGTTTTGGGAAATTTCTGCAGAAACCAGATCTCAAAGCAAGCTTGATTTACAACTTGATGTGACCCATCAAAATGGTAAAGCATTTAAGCCAACTAATGAAACAGACACCAACAAAGCCTTAGCCATACTAGAAAAATCAGATTATGCGGTCAGTAAACGTGAAGACAGACCTTCAAAAAGTACACCTTCAGCTCCTTTCATTACTTCAACCTTGCAACAAGCCGCTAGTACTAAGTTAGGATACGGGGTTAAACGTACCATGGGATTAGCTCAACGTTTATATGAAGCAGGCCACATAACTTATATGCGTACCGACTCGACTAATTTGAGTAAAAGTGCCATTGAAATGTGTCGAGGTTATATTGCTGATACCTTGGGTGAAAACTATTTACCTGAAAAAGCTAAAATTTATGGTTCAAAAGCTGGAGCTCAAGAGGCCCATGAGGCGATTAGGCCATCAAATGTTAAAGTTGAATCTGCCTTCATGACTGATATGGACGTCGACTGTAAAAAACTTTACGACCTTATATGGCGTCAATTTGTGGCTTGTCAAATGACAGCAGCTAGATATACGGTGAGTACGTTAACCGTTAGTGCAGCTGAATTTGATTTAAAAGCTAAAGGACGCGTTATGCAATTTGATGGTTGGACCAAAGTTCATCCTCAATTAGCAAAAGGCGATGATACCCATTTACCCGACTTATCTGTAGGAGACAAGTTAACGCTAACAATATTAACACCTACACAGCATTTTACTAAGCCACCGGCACGTTTTGGTGAAGCGTCTCTAGTCAAAGAATTAGAAAAACGCAGTATAGGTCGCCCGTCAACTTATGCATCCATTATTTCAACTATTCAAGACCGTGGTTATGCACGCTTAGATAAAAAACGATTTTATGCTGAAAAAATGGGTGAAATCGTGACTGATTCATTATCAATGAGCTTTAAAAAATTAATGAATTTTGATTTTACCGCTAATATGGAACAAGAATTAGATGAAATAGCTGCAGGTAATGCTAATTGGAAAGGTGTGCTAGACAATTTCTATAAAGACTTTACTCAGCAGCTTTTGTTAGCCGACAAGCCTGTTGAAGATGGTGGTATGCGCAACAATGAACCTATTTTAACAGACATTGACTGTCCTACTTGTAATCGTAAAATGGGTATTCGAACAGCCTCTACTGGCGTGTTTTTAGGATGTTCTGGTTATGCATTGCCCCCCAAAGAGCGCTGCACAAAAACCATGAATCTAACTTCAGGTGAAGAAGCGGTTAGTGTGTTAGCTGAAGATGTGGAAACTGAAGCCTTGCGTGCCATGCATCGTTGCAATCAATGCGGTACTGCGATGGATAGCTATTTAATTGATGAAACGCGTAAATTACATGTTTGTGGTAACAATCCAGTTTGTGATGGTCTTGAACTAGAGCAAGGTACCTTTAAAATTAAAGGCTATGATGGTCCTATTTTAGAATGTGATCGTTGTGAGTCGGCTATGGAACTCAAATCAGGCCGTTTTGGTAAATACTTTGATTGTACTAATGACGAATGTAAAAATACTCGTAAGCTATTAGCGAGTGGTGAAGCAGCTCCACCCAAAGAAGACCCAGTTCAGTTACCTGAGTTACCTTGTGAAAAGTCTGATGCACATTTTGTTTTACGAGATGGTGCCGCAGGTATTTTCTTAGCAGCGAATACGTTCCCTCGCTCAAGAGAAACAAGAGCGCCAAAGGTTGCTGAGCTTCAGCAATTTAGAGATCGGATTTCCGCTAAATTTTATTATTTAGCGGATGCACCATCCCAAGACCCTGATGGAAATTTAGCGGTTGTTCGCTATAGCAGGAAAACAAAAGAGCAATATGTAATGACTGAAGTTGAAGGCAAAGCAACGGGCTGGAATGCTAAATTTGTTGACAATAAATGGGTTGAAGAAATACCGGTTAAAAAAGCTAAGACTAAAGTAAAGAAAAAACCGACTAAAGCTAAACAGTCAGACAAAACAGAGTGATTTAATATTGTGTAATAAAAAAAACGCTCTTTATGAGCGTTTTTTTATGTGGTGAACTATATGAATGAAAGAGTTAAATAAGCTCATCATCGAGATCTTCAAGTTGATCAATGATTTTTCTGGCTTGTGCAATAGTGCATTCTGTTTTTGCTACCAGTTCATTGACGGTGACACCGATATTACGCTTGGCGATATCGCGAATCTCTTCATCGCTAAAGTCATCACTTTGCTGACGAAGTGATTTTGCTAGCCATAACCAGCTTGGCTCATTCGATGATTCGATGATATCGATAACCTCAAAAATATTAAGCCGATCAATTTTTAATTGCCAATTTCTAGAGCGGCCAATTCGATGTAAATCACCACCACAAGCTCTTATATGCGCTTTTATTGCGTATGCTTTCATCACACGGCGAAGAAAAGAGGGTAGGGATATTATGTTTTGTTTTAGCACGATAGAAGGTAATCTTTTATTGATGAAAAACAACACACATTAGATGTTCATTGTCATTAAGAAGTATAAAGTCAGAGTCACTATTTCGTTATTACCATTTTTTCTTAGGTTGAAATAGCATATCTAAATCATCTGATGACTCTTTTGCTTTTTTCTTCGCATATTTATCATTGGTACTTTTTAATGAATCTATCATCCCGGCAAGTTTTTCTGTTATTTCAGTTTGTTTTGTTTGAATATATTCACTTGTTATTGGGTGATTAGCCAAGGTTTGTAATGCTTTTTCAAAATACTGACGAGCAGAGCCTAACATTTCTTTTTCATAAGCTTGCTTGGCACGTTTTAATAAGGTTTCAATGTTTATTTTTAACTGCATAGCCGCTAAACGCTGGTCATGTTTCATAAACAGTGGCGTTTCTAAAATCCCTTTAGCTTGTTCAGACTTTAATATTGACCTAAGCTTTTTTATGCATTGTAATATTTCAATAAGTTGTTGTTCTTTATCAGGCAAAATAAAAATTTGTTCAGAGGCTACCTGCTTTAACGCTAAATCCATAGAGGCTTTTAATCGAGAATCTAATTCTTTAATACGCTCATTAATATTTTTTGCATCAGGTACTAACTGTTTCTTTGCTGTAACTGCATTTAACATACGACGGTTAAGAATTTCAATAATTTCAGGGTCTGATGGTAAGTTAGTCAACGTGGAAATTATTTCGTCTGTCTCATCAATAATCGCTTTTTGCTTAGCGATCTTTACTCGTTTTTCTGCTTCGAGTTTTTCTTTGTGCTGCTGCATTATATTAATCGCAACAACCAAAAGGATTAGTGCAGTAATTAAACCAATAATAATAGTGAGCATGGATAATACTCCTCATGTTAAATAAACAAAACGCATAGCTAGCATTTTACAAAAAATGTTTTGCAAAGCATAGTGCTAAGACGTTTATAAGTGATAAATACTAATTATAGTGATTTTCAACAAATTTTTGGGTGGAATATTGAGGGTAGATTATAATAATTAACAAATTTATAATTAAATATCGCTATATACTTACAAAAATCAAAAATATATGGAATAAATAGCTAATTCAGTATATATTTTTTTCATAAGAAAATATTCCTGAAATTAAAATATGAAGCTGCAACAACTCCGCTACATTGTTGAGGTCCTCAACAATAACCTAAATGTATCTGCTACGGCAGAAAGTCTTTACACATCTCAACCGGGTATTAGTAAACAAGTCAGAATGCTTGAAGATGAACTCGGCATTCAAATTTTTGGCAGAAGTGGCAAACACCTTACTCATGTTACCTCTGCTGGTAATGAGGTGATTAATATAGCCACGCAAATACTATCAAAAGTTGCCGCTATAAAAGCAGTGGCTAGTGAGCATACCCAACCTGACGAAGGACGGTTGCGTATTGCTACGACTCATACTCAAGCTCGTTATGCACTACCTGATGTCATTCAAGGTTTTATTAAGAAATACTCAAAGGTTTCTTTACATATGTCTCAGGGAACGCCAGCGCAAATTAGTGATGCCGCTTCAAAAGGAGATGCAGATTTCGCCATCGCCACAGAGTCACTTCACTTGTATAACGACTTGATTATGCTACCTTGTTACCACTGGAATCGTAGTGTTATTGTTCGTGCTGATCACCCTTTAGCTAAAAAACGCGACAACCTCACCATCGAAGATATTGCTAAATACTCATTGGTAACCTATGTCTTCGGTTTTACTGGCCGTTCAGAGCTTGACCGTGCTTTTGATAACGCAGGGTTAGAGCCTAAAATTGCTTTTACTGCCACTGATGCCGATGTGATCAAAACCTATGTGCGACTTGGTGTTGGTATTGGAGTTGTTGCATCTATGTCTGTAGACCCTAAATTAGATAGCGATCTTGTTACTATTGATGCCAGTCATTTATTTAAATTTAGTACAACTAAAATCGGTTTTAGACGTGGCACCTTTTTACGTGGTTATATGTTTGACTTTATTGAAAGGTTTGCGCCACATTTGAATCGTGACCTAGTTACTAAAGCGATGCTACTCAAAAATAATACTGAAATAGATACTTTTTTTGCTGATATCGAACTACCAACAAAATAATGTCATCAACTGTGACTAACTGGGTTTAGTGTGGTGATAGCAACTGACATAAAAAAGCTGACATTACTGGGTCAGCTTTTTATTGGCTGTTGTAATTAACAGTCTAACATTCAGTTATATTAACGGCTAAGCCGCCCCGTGATGTTTCTTTATATTTAGTTTTCATGTCATTACCCGTTTCCCACATGGTTTTTATCACCTTATCCAAGCTTACTTTTTGGCTACCTGTGCCACGTAAGGCCAGTCTTGAGGCGTTTATAGCTTTTACTGAGCCCATGGCATTTCGCTCGATGCAGGGTACTTGAACTAAGCCACCGACAGGGTCACAAGTTAAACCTAAATTATGCTCCATGCCTATTTCCGCGGCATTTTCCACTTGTTTTGGTGTACCACCCATAATTTCAGTTAATGCACCCGCTGCCATAGAACAAGCAACACCAACCTCACCCTGACAGCCAACCTCTGCACCTGATATTGAGGCATTGGTTTTATATAAAATGCCGATAGCTGCAGCGGTAAGTAAGTAACGAATGCTAACGTCATCAGTCACAGGTTTAACAAACTTATCGTAATAGCATAATACAGCAGGAATTATACCTGCTGCACCGTTTGTTGGTGCGGTAACAACGCGACTACCCGCGGCATTCTCTTCATTAACCGCCATAGCAAATAAATTCACCCAGTCCATGGCAGTCAAAGGGTCGCTATTATTTTCAACCATTAATGAGCGATACAGTGCGGGTGCTCGTCTCATTACTTTTAAACCACCGGGGAGAATACCTTCAGTTGCGATGCCGCGATCAACACTAGCAAGCATCGCTTGCCAAATTTCAACTAATTTAGCTCTAACATAAGACTCTTCATTTAAGCATTTCTCATTATTCATCATAATGGTACTTATGCTGAAGCCACTTTGTTGAGCTTCTTTGAGCAGTTCATCTGCTGTCGAAAATACATGTGGGCGCTTAATGCTGTTGTGTAAAGAAAGCGCTTTGTCTTTTTCTTGTTCAAAGTCACTTGCTTCAACGATAAACCCGCCGCCTATTGAATAATAAGTTTGCTCTAAAATTAACACTTCATTTTGGTAGGCATAAAAAGTCATACCGTTCGAGTGAGCGGGTAAGGTTTTTCGGCGATGATAAATAATCGCATTATCTTTTGGGAAATTGACATCATGTGTGCCTGCTAGACTAATTTTTTGGCTAGCAATAACGTCAGCTAAGATCAATTCAATCGATTCAACAGGAATTGTTTCAGGTGTTTCTCCCGACAACCCTAAAATAACGGCTTTGCCTGTACCATGGCCTATACCTGTTTGACCAAGCGAGCCAAATAATTCAGTTTTTACTCTGTCGACATCATTTAACAAATTTTTAGCTATTAATAAGTCAGTAAAAACTTTAGCCGCTTTCATTGGACCTACAGTGTGCGAACTAGAAGGACCAATACCAATAGAAAACATATCAAACACACTAATCATAACTAAATCCTGAATAAATTTCGCTTTTATCGCAAAAATATAAAATAATCTTCGGTAACTTTAACTGAAAGCGTTTTTAATTGCATCAAGTTAAATTGAAATTAGAGTCATAATAGTTAATAGTGTAGAACGAACAAGCCCAAAAACCCATTAATTAGTACTAAATATACGCTATTAATTTGTTTGTTTGGAATAACTTAGGTGCGTTATTAAATCTTTTAACATAGCGGCGGTAGCACCCCAAATATTATATTCTTGATAGGGCATAAAATGGACTTGATGCTCGTTACTTTTTTGAAAAATATTGATAGCATGATGATTATCAGTATCTAAAAAATGAGCCAATGGTACTTGAAATATTTCAGCCACCTCATTGGGATCCCTAAGGTAATTTTGCTTTGCAGTAATAAAAGCAATAACAGGAGTCACAAGGTAACCGCTAATGGTTTGGTAAGGATGTAATTGACCGATAATGTCAATATTTTCAATATTTAGTCCTATCTCTTCTTGAGCTTCTCTAAGAGCTGTATTAATTAAGTCAGCATCAAAAGGCTCGGCTTTACCACCGGGAAAGCTTACTTGCCCGCCGTGGTGTGTTAAATGTTCAGCTCTTTTGGTGAACACAATATTTAGTTGCCTAGCATTATCTTCTAATTCAACCTCTACTATCGGAATAAGTACGGCAGCGCTTTGTAATTGACCATGATATCTATAAGTATGGGGTGATGTAGCTAAATGTTGTAATTGAAATCGCTGTAAAAATTCATTTTTAGTCATAGCTACTAAACCTATTACAATTTACTGAGTACAGGCAAAATTTTCTGTACTTTATCAAAGGTTTCCTGATATTCACTTTCAAGGGTTGAGTCAGCAACCAAACCGCCACCGGCCCAACAATGTATAAGACTGTTCTGACAAACTAAAGTACGAATAGTGATGCTAGTATCCATATTACCACAAGCTGAAATATAACCCATTGATCCACAATAAACACTGCGACGATGAGGCTCTAGTTCTTCGATGATCTCCATTGCTCTTATTTTTGGCGCGCCTGTAATCGAACCTCCAGGGAAAGCCGCTCCTAGCAGGTCGGTATTGCTGTATTTATTAGCAAGCTCACCCTCAACGGTACTCACCAAATGGTGGACAGCAGCAAAAGACTCAATGGCAAATAACTGTGGAACAACGACAGTGCCGGCTTTACATACCTTACTAATATCATTTCTGAGTAAGTCGACAATCATAACGTTTTCTGCTCGGTCTTTACTTGATTGTTGAAGCCATTTCGCATTTTGTTGATCAATGATTGGATTGCCGTCTCTAGCGCAAGTACCTTTAATGGGTTTGCTTTGCACCTTATTACTTTTGACTGACAAAAATCTCTCAGGGGAAATACTTAAAATAGCTGCATCGTTTAAGCGCATGAATGCAGAAAACGGTGCATTATTACTCACTCTCAACGCTTGATAAGCAGCGAATTCATCCCCTTGATAATCAGCTGAGAACCGTTGTGCCAAATTAATTTGGTAACAATCGCCACTAAGTAAATAATCATGTACCTGTTTAAACTTCTCAGTGTATTGTTTTTTACTAATATTGGACTGCCAGGCAGAAGTCAATTTGAATCGGTCAACTGCCTGATTTATTCCTGACTTACTGGTGAGCTGGGCGGTTATTTCAGCTCTTTTATCGTCGGGACACACTAAATAACAACACTGACTTTGACGATCAAAAATAACGGCTTGAGTATAAATACCTACCGCCATATCTGGTAAGGCTATATCTTGTTGTGCCGTTGAGGGGAGTTGCTCAAAACGTCGGCCTAAATCATAAGCGAAATAGCCCAAAGCTCCACCAATAAAAGGCAAAGTAATAGCTAATTGATCCTTTGAATTAGGCAAGGTGTATTGATCAAATATTTCTTTAGTGACTAATGTTATTAACTCTAGGGGATGTTCCTTACTTATTTTAATGGGGTTATTAGCATGTTGGATATGGGTAAGCTCACCATAAGTTGATAAGGTTACCTCCGGCTGCCACACTAAAATATCAAAACGGCTATCTATATGATCACTATTGCATGAGTCTAACCATATTGCCCAAGGCTGATTAGCTAAAGGAGTGAATAACGCTTCAGCTGATAGTTTTTCAGCCGTTATTTTATTATGCAGCCATAATGGTGCAATAGAAATATTGATGTTGTTTGGCAATTTATTCACTTATTTATTGGTTACCCAGTTAATCACTAATTTACACTGTTTTGATGTTTAATCAGCTAGCCGATATTTATCAACCAAGGTATGATATCGGCAATTTTATAACTTTCAACTAACTTTCCACTATAGTTTGAAAGTTTACCGACAGAATCACTTAATTTGAGGGCAATCATGGCGATCATCAAGCAACAAGACTTAATCGACAGCATTGAAGATGCACTACAATACATTTCTTATTATCACCCGATAGATTTTATTCAAGCATTAGAGAAGGCCTATAACAAAGAGCAGAGTACTGCTGCTAAAGACGCTATAGCCCAAATTTTAATTAATTCTCGTATGTCAGCGCAGGGTAAGCGTCCTATATGCCAAGACACCGGTATTGTTACTTGTTTTGTTAAAGTAGGTATGGCTGTTCAATGGGATAGAACCGATATGACCGTTCAACAAATGGTTGATGAGGGGACTCGCCGTGCTTATTTAAATCCTGATAACCCCTTACGTGCTTCAATTGTTAAAGACCCGGCAGGCAAACGTATTAATACCAAAGATAATACCCCTGCAGTTGTTCATATTGACCTTGTTCAAGGTAATGAAATTGAAGTGATGATTGCCGCTAAAGGTGGCGGTAGTGAAAATAAAAGTAAAATGGCGATGCTAAATCCAAGTGATTCAATTGCCGATTGGGTTGTTAAAACCTTGCCTACCATGGGCGCTGGTTGGTGTCCTCCTGGCATGCTCGGCATCGGTATCGGTGGTACGGCTGAAAAAGCAGGGGTATTGGCAAAAGAAAGTTTAATGGACCCGGTTAATATCCAGGAATTAATTGACCGTGGACCTCAAAATGCAGAAGAAGAATTACGTTTAGAAATTTATGAACGAGTTAATAAACTGGGTATTGGTGCTCAAGGACTTGGCGGATTAACCACGGTTGTTGATGTGAAAATTAATAGTGTACCTACGCATGCGGCCTCAAAACCTGTGGTAATGATCCCCAATTGTGCCGCCACACGTCATATACATTTCCATCTTGATGGTTCCGGCCCAGCAAACTTAGTACCGCCTAAGTTAGAAGAGTGGCCTGCGATTACTTGGGAAGTAGGTGAAAATGTGCGTCGTGTCAATGTTGATGCGTTAACCAAAGCCGACATTAGTGAATGGAAAACCGGCGAAACAGTATTACTCAGTGGTAAAATTTTAACGGGTCGTGATGCGGCTCATAAGCGTATACAGCAATTACTTGCCTCAGGTGAGGGCTTACCTAAGGGTGTTGATTTTACTAACAAATTTATTTATTACGTTGGTCCAGTTGATGCTGTGGGCGATGAAGTGGTTGGCCCTGCAGGTCCAACAACGGCAACGCGTATGGATAAATTTACTGAAATGATGTTAGCCGAAACAGGTTTGTTAGGTACCATAGGTAAAGCAGAGCGCGGTGCTGAGACGGTTCAAACGATTAAAAACCACAAATCAGTCTATTTAATGGCGGTTGGAGGTGCAGCTTATTTAGTGTCTAAAGCGATTAAAAAAGCCCGAGTTATTGCTTTTGAAGACATGGGAATGGAAGCTATTTATGAATTTGAAGTCGAAGATATGCCAGTAACCGTTGCGGTTGATAGTAATGGCGAGTCTGCACATGTAACTGGTCCGGCGATTTGGCGGGCCAAAATTGAAGAACTTGATGCAAAATTAAAAGGTTAAAAATACTGAACCACTGAGAGCTCTTAGACGTTATTCGTTTATAGAGCCTTTTACTCAATAATAG
>JAWUYA010000079.1:0-8054 GCA_034111045.1 Colwellia sp.
GGTGTTAATGAATATATCCTCAACCATGGTATTGCTGTAAAAGTGCTTAATATTGGTTTACCTGATCAGTTTATTAAACACGGAAGCCAAGAAGAAGTTCATCATGAACTTGGACTCGATTGCCAAGGCATTGTAAATAAGGTCAATGCTTTTATTTCAAAATCCCCCCCCTTGTTATAAACCCTTAACCCAAGTTAGGGATTTTTATACCAATGAAACGATTGATTAGTCCCCTTGGTGCTGGCGACGCCCTTATTGGTTCACTAATCGGTGCTCCTCATTAATATGAGAGCGTTGTAACTACAAAATACGGAAGTACTGATGACAATCTCCTTTGAGACTTAAATGCAGTAAATTTCTGCGTTTGGCTAGCCAAACTCACTAGTAAGTCTGGTCAATGGTCAGCGCATTAACTCGCTAGCTCCTTTGAGTGCAACACGAGTATAAAACAAGTTAAGATCAGAGACGTTCTTTGATTATTTCCGTTAATAGTTTGTTCTTACTCGTGAGCGCGGTAACCAGATCAACATTATATCGAAGGTTGTTGCTCGTGGTACTGAAAATGGTAGAATAGGTTTTAACAAATAACTCTTTAATATTTACATGAATTTATTTAAATTAAGTTTACTCGCTCTATTGTTGTTAAGCGCTTGTTATGTCAATGCTGCTGGCGTCTCACCTTATTTACCGATTAACTCAAATACAATACTTGAGAATGAAATAGAGCGCCTTGGTGTTTCAGCCGGTATTCCAGATTTAACCAAACCCTATAATTTAGCCACTGTGGTTCACTATCTTGAAAAAGTCAAACGGTCACACCCAATACTTTACAGGCGTTTAAAGCATGCGTTGAAGCCTTACTTAGCATCGCTAACGCTCAGTCATGCCAAGCTTGAGCTAAGTCATGGTGATAACGCTAAAGTTAGGCCTAATGGCCGAGGTTACACCACTAAAGACAACGCGACACTCAGCTTACGAGCCAATTGGCAAGCAGCGGATTGGTTAGGGGTATACCTAGGGGCAGAAATAAGTGAGGAATTGAAGCAGCCAAGTGGCTCTATGTTATCGATGGGTACTGATTGGGCGCAGTTAGATATTGGTTATAAAGATTATTGGTTGTCTCCTTTTCAAGGGTCTGCACAGTTACTTAGTACCAATGCCGAGACCCTGCCATCGTTCTCCCTGAGTAATAATTTACCGATAAAATTTTATGGTAGGGCATTTAATTATGAAGTCTTTTTAGCGCAATTATCAAAACAGCCTGTCTTATTTAATGATGTTTATAGTAATAACAAAGGGCCTTTACTGTCTGGATTTCATCTGAGTTTTCAGCCTACCCCTTGGTGGACGTTGGGAGCCACACGAATATTTCAATTTGGCGGTGGTGAGCGTGATTTGAATGCTAAAACCATTATTAAAGCATTTTTTGATCCCCGTGGCGCTGATAATGACGCTGCAGTTGATGAAGAGTCTGGCAATCAAATTGCCTCTATTTCCAGTCGTATATATTTTGACGGTCGTTTACCTTTCTCATTTAACCTAGAGTTAGCAGGTGAAGACACCTCAAACAACAAAGCTTATCAGTTGGGTAATACGGCTTTAACCGTGGGTTTATATTTCCCTTATTTTTTAGCGGACAATATTTCCCTTACCTATGAATACGCTAGCTGGCAAAATGGCTGGTATACCAACAATGTGTATCAGCAGGGCTTCACTAATGAAGGTAACATATTGGGACATTGGGCTATGCAGGCGCAACATGATAGCGGAACGGCAGCGCCAGGGAAAAGTCACTTTTTGAAAAGCCATTGGCAAACATCATGGCAACACCTTGTCAGCGTTAGTATTCGTGGGGCAGAGCACCAAAGCCATCAGTATGATGATTATTGGGATATTGATATCGATTATTCCTTTCCGGTCAACGAGCACTTATTTTCCGTAGGCGCATATTTTGGAAAAGATAATTTTGGTGAAAGCTTTGCAGAACTGAGTATATCTGCACAATGGAATTAAAGCATATGAAATTTTATGGTATATATGGTGTGGGCATTTTATCGCTGTTGTTCGCCTGTTCGAGCTATGCAGATACTTTTTTTGAGTTAACGCTAGGTGTTGGTAAATATGAGCTTGATGTAACCGAAAAACGCGGTATAGATTTTGAAGATGACTTCAATGGCACTAATATTGGTTTTGCGGCGTACCGCTTTATTTCAGATAAATCAGCTTGGGGTGCGGCAATTGATGTTGTTAATCCCAGTGCTCGTGATTCACATTTTGGTAGTGGCCGTATTATTGGTTTTAGGCCAGTGAATTATTTGCGACGTTGGCATGATTTTTTCGTTTCAGAGTTATTTTTTGGGGTCGCACAGTACGATGGGGATCAAAAAGCATATGGTTATTATTTAGGTGCTAATGCTCGTTATAGTCCAGTAAACCTCCCTTTCTCTGTTGGCATTGAATATCGCTACTATCAGGATCTTGCATACGACTCCGCTTTGGGTGACAAAATTGTAGATGGTCCGAGCGTCAGCCTGAGTCTAAATTATCGATTTGGCCATTGATTTGCTACCATCCTTGGTGGCTATATTTACTTAATTGCTCAAGTTATTTATAGCTACTCAAACATTGAGTATTGTTCAAAAAACAGAGAGAAATAAATCATTCAGCAATATATTCAACAACTTCCAAACCAAAACCGGATAACGAATGATATTTAGCTTGCGAGCTTAACAAACGCATTTTGCTCACACCCAGGTTTGATAAAATTTGCGAACCAACACCCACATTACGGGAGCCAACATGACGCTTAACTTCATTAATCACTTCACCAGCATCTATTTTAGCGTATTGCTCAACTTGAGCGATTAACTCTAATGGCGATTCGTGTTTACCTAATAATACCAGTACCCCACCCTCTTTTCCTATTTTTTCTAAAGCATCTGCAATGGGCCATTTAGCGACACTTTCACGTTGACTAAATAATAAGTCTCTAAAGGTATTTTCTAAATGTACACGCACCAATATAGGTTCATCATCGTTAATTTCACCTTTTGTCAGTGCAAAGTGCGCTTGACCATCGATAGTATCTTTGAAAATAGTTAAGTCAAATTCACCAAATTTGGTGGGTAATTTACATTGAGATACACGTTCAATAGTTGTTTCATTAGCATTACGATACTCAATTAAATCAGCAATGGTACCCATTTTCACACCGTGTTTTTCAGCAATGATCTCTAAATCCGGACGACGCGCCATAGTGCCATCTTCATTGAGAATCTCAACAATCACCGATGCAGGTTCAAGACCGGCTAGTCGCGCTAAGTCAACTCCCGCTTCCGTATGACCAGCACGGTTTAACACACCGCCATCTTTGGCAATCAAAGGAAAAATATGGCCCGGCTGGACAATACTTAAATGCGTCGCATCTTTGGCTACTGCCGCTAAAACTGTCGTTGCTCTATCACCTGCTGATATGCCGGTGGTAACGCCTTGTGCAGCTTCAATTGACACCGTGAAATTGGTACTAAATTGAGCGTCATTTTTTTCAACCATTAACGGTAATTTTAGCTGCTGACACTTTTCAACTGTCATAGGCATACAGATCAAACCACGACCATGAGTGGCCATAAAGTTAATGGCCTCAGGAGTTACTTTTTCTGCCGCCATAATGAAGTCACCTTCATTTTCACGATCTTCATCATCCATCAAGATAACCATTTTACCTAATGCTATATCTTCGATGATTTCTTGGGGAGTGTTTAATTTCATGACAACCTTATAATACGTTTAAATGAGATACTTGTTTGTTAATAGAGTTAAAAGCTAATTATTTGACAAAACCACTTTTCATTAATAAAGCTGCAGTAATTGAAGAAGCTTTATTATCTGTATCCGGTGATTTTTTAAGTAATAGACGTTCAAGATAGCGAGCGATAACATCTACTTCTAAGTTAACCTTAGTGCCTACTTGATAATTTTTAATGATAGTTTGCCCTGTGGTGTGAGGAACAATGGTCAAACGAAATTTACCACCCTCACTATTATCAACCACGCTGTTAACCGTCAAGCTTATACCGTCAATGGTTACTGAACCTTTTTCACTGATATAAGGTGCCAAATCAACTGGCATTGACACCCAGTATTCAATACTGTTGCCATTATGGGTAATAGACTCGATGTGAGCAACACCATCAATATGTCCTGAGACAATGTGACCACCAAACCTTGTGGTTGGCAACATCGCTTTTTCTAAATTCACTTGATGGCCGGCTTGGTAATTTGCAAAGCCAGTTCGCGTTAAGGTTTCTTTTGAGACATCGACGCTATAACTAGCATCATCAAAAGCGACTACCGTTAAGCAAATTCCATTAGTTGAAATAGAATCGCCTAAGTGAACATCACTCATATCGAGTTTACCTGAGCCAACCACTAATCGAGCACCTTGGTCGTTAATATTAATCGCGTTAATGGTGCCAATAGCTTCAATTATTCCTGTAAACATAAGGTTACTCGCTTTGGGTAGTTTTAAAAGTGGCGGTAATTCTAATATCGGGTCCCACCATGGAAACATCATTTATCATTAATTTTTTTGCTGCATTTAATTCATTGATATGCGGGAATTGCACTAAACTTTTACCTTCTCCACCCATGAGTTTGGGTGCTTGAAACAAAATAAGCTCATTCACTAAATCTTGTTCGATAAACGCTCCCGCTAATTGGCCACCAGACTCAATCAATATATCATTTAAACCACGTTTAGCTAATATCGCTAAAAGTGCGGATAAATTTATTTTATCTGTGCCCGCCTCAGTTTTTTCTAAAGAACATGGTAATTGCTCTACAAAATGAGGCCATAAGGTTAAGTTTTCAATCTTTTTTCGAATTAATATAATAGGTGATTCAATCTTAAATAAGGCTAAATCTGGTGTGAGGCGATTTTTCGAGTCAATGATCACTCGAATAGGTTGTCGCAATTTGTCTTCAGAAAAGTATTTTTGAAGCTCTCCGAGTTCTTGGTATCGGACATTCATTCTCGCATCATCGGTTAAGACTGAATCAGCACCGGAGATTATCGCACAGCTTTGTGCTCGTAATTTTTGTACATTTTGTCTGGCCTGTGGTGAAGTTATCCATTGACTTTCACCATTAGCCATTGCGGTTTTACCATCGAGGCTGGCGGCCAACTTACAACGCACATAAGGCAATCCTGTGGTCATTAAATGAATAAAGCCTTGATTGAGCGCAATGGCATCAGCTTCAAGTAATCCTGTGCCCGTAGTTATACCGGCCTCTTCGAGTATTTTCACACCTCGGCCAGATACCTGAGGGTTGGGATCAATCATGGCAATAATTACATGTTTAATGCCTGCTGCAATTAAACTTTTAGCACAAGGAGGTGTTCGGCCAAAATGACTGCAAGGTTCTAAAGTCACATACGCGGTGGCCCCTTCAGCGTTAAAACCTGATTCATTGCATGCCAACAGAGCGTTAACTTCTGCATGGCCACAACCCGCTTGTTGATGAAAACCTTCACCAATGTTTTGCCCGTCTTTGACGAGAACACAACCAACACGAGGATTAGGAGATACTGTGTAATGGCCTTGTTTAGCTAATGATATTGCGCGCTGCATATAAAGGTGGTCTTTTTGAGTAAATGTCATCGCTACTATTTACCTTTTTTGTGCTGCTTATCATTACTACTTTCATTACCTAAACGAGCAATCTCTTCACCAAACTCACGAATATCTTCAAAAGAGCGATAAACAGAAGCAAAACGTACATAGGCTACTTTATCTAATTCTTTAAGTTGCTCCATAATCAAATTACCCAGTAATTCACTCGGTACTTCACGCTCACCAGTTGCCCTTAGTTGTGACTTAATAGTATTGATGGATAATTCAACTTGCTCTGTACTGACCGGTCTTTTTTCTAAGGCGCGTAATAAACCATTGCTCATTTTTTCTGCGTTAAAAGGCTCTCTTGAACCATCCCGTTTAACAATGCGTGGCATCAGTAATTCAGCTGACTCAAAGGTAGTGAATCGTTCATGACAGCTTAAGCACTCCCTACGTCGACGAACCTGCTGACCCGCAGAGACAAGCCGAGAATCAATCACTTTTGTATCATCTGTTCCACAAAATGGGCAATACATTTATTCACCTTTAAATTTATTGATTGGCTATTAGTGACAAACTCGCGCTTTGCCCGCTCGGTAATTGCTCCAGCATTACCTTACTTTCGAGTCCATTGACTCACCGCTTACCTATGGTGCATCTTTGGATATAAAAATGGCCGCTTATAGCGACCATTTTAATGTAAAATAAGATGTTAATCTAAATTAACTTGTTTTATTTCTGCTATTCATCAAAAAATTCAATAATAAGCCATCAATGTATTATTTTTGATAAACAGGGAAGCGACCACAAAGCTCGCTAACTTTAACTTTAACTGTATCAATGATGTCCTGATTGTTGATATCGTCTAAAATATCACAAATCCAACCCGTTAAGGCTTGAGTTTCTTCGATACCAAAACCACGACGAGTAATAGCTGGTGTACCTAAACGCAAACCAGAAGTAACAAACGGAGAACGTGGATCATTGGGTACTGAGTTTTTATTTACCGTGATATGAGCATGACCTAATGCCGCATCCGCATCTTTACCTGTGATATCTTTATCAATTAAATCAAGAAGCAACAAGTGATTTTCTGTACTATTTGAGACCACTTTATAACCACGTTCTTGAAGAACAGCAACCATGGCTTTAGCGTTGGCTAAAACGTTTTGTTGATAAACTTTGAACTCAGGTGCTAAGGCTTCTTTAAAAGCAACAGCTTTAGCGGCAATTATGTGCATTAATGGGCCACCTTGGCCACCAGGGAAAACCGCACTGTTTAGTTTTTTATACACCGCTTCATCATTACAACCAGAAACAATTAAACCACCACGTGGACCGGCTAATGTTTTATGAGTTGTGGTTGTAACAACGTGAGCATGTGGTACTGGATTAGGATATAAACCAGCAGCCACTAAACCAGCAACGTGAGCCATATCAACGAAGAAGTAGGCACCCACATTGTCAGCAATCTTACGCATACGCGCCCAATCAACAATGCCAGAAAATGCAGAAAAGCCACCAATAATCATTTCAGGTTTATGCTCATTAGCTAAACGTTCAAGTTCTTCATAATCAATATCACCCGTTTCAGGGTGAAGACCATATTGAAAGGCTTCATACGATTTACCTGAGAAACTGACATGTGAGCCATGAGTTAAGTGACCGCCGTGAGCTAAGCTCATACCTAACACTTTTCCACCAGGGGTAACAAGTGCTTGAAAAACTGCAGCATTAGCTTGAGAACCTGCATGTGGCTGAACGTTAGCATAGGTTGCGCCAAATAATTCTTTAGCTCGGTCAATCGCTAATTGCTCAGCAATATCAACATACTCACAACCACCGTAGTAACGTTTACCCGGATAACCTTCCGCATATTTGTTCGTCAGTTGAGAGCCTTGCGCTTCGAGAACACGAGGACTACAGTAGTTTTCAGAAGCGATTAGTTCAATATGCTCTTCTTGACGAACCGTTTCTTTGGTCATTGCTTGATAAAGTTCTGGATCAAAATCAGCAATATTCATATCACGTGTAAACATGTTTTTTCCTCAAGTGGTCAGCGTTAGCGCTGCGCATCAGATTAAATTAGCACGAATGCAAAAAGTTTAGGTCAAATAATGCGGCATATTTTGCCTCAATTTAGCTTTAGTGTATATAAATAATCCGCGGTGTCTTAGCTCAAATAGCAATGGATTATGCAGTAAAAAATTTTACTGTGAACACAAAGTTATAACAAAACAGAATATAACCAACTAAAGATGATGTTTCAACAAATTTAATTCAATAAAAAATAAATAAATAAAACTTAATCCAAAATAAAAGCAAAATAACAGATTATTATTCATCTAGGTAACTGTTGTAGCTCTTTATATCGCTTAACATCAAAGTAGTGAACGCTTAAGCGCATCACTAAAATAAAAATATTGTCTAACAGTAAAG
>JAWUYA010000080.1:0-45444 GCA_034111045.1 Colwellia sp.
AAGTTTGTTGTTGAGCTTATTAACCCAGTAGCGATGGATGAAGGTTTACGCTTCGCCATTCGTGAAGGTGGTCGTACAGTTGGTGCTGGTGTTGTTTCTAAAATAATGGACTAATGTTTATATTTTAGTGAACACGTAAACCACAAAAAAGACACTTAGGTGTCTTTTTTTTGTATACGAAAAGAAATAAAGTGAAAATATACTAACTCTTGAAAATAGAATAAAAACTAACATCGATTTAACGCTACTGCACAATTGTGCTAATAATGTTTACTGTAATTCACACCATCAGCTGCTATGCCAATGATATTTATACCACTCGTTGTTTATTTTAGAAATAAAGTGGGCAGCAACTGAAAGCTTATATCGGTTATTAAGGAAACTTAGTATGCTGGAATAATGAGGGTACAGCAAAGATGAGATGGAAGGAAACAACGGGTATATGCAATAACGAGTGAACGGCTGAAGGATATAACTTCAGCCAAAAGTATCAAGGTCTTTAATTAGATTCTGCGCTAGGTGTTTGCTGAGCAAGCCAATGACAAATTACTTCATTAGCTTGCTCCACTCCGGTACGCTTTAAAGAAGAGAAGGCTTGTACTTTTATGTCAGCCTCAAGCGATTTTAACGCATTTTTCACTTTCATTACCTCACTGCTACGCTTACCTTGCGATAACTTGTCTGATTTAGTTAACAGTGCCAGAACCGGTAAATCACTATCAGCAGCCCATTGAATTAGGTCCATATCTAAATCTTTTAATGGATGACGTATATCCATTAAAATGACTAAACCTTTTAAGCTGTCTCTCATTTCTAAATATTGAGCAAGTGCTTTTTGCCATTTTTGTTTCATTGCCAAAGGAACTTTTGCGAAGCCGTAACCAGGTAAATCGACTAAACGCTGGTTTTCACCAACATCAAAAACGTTAATCATTTGAGTACGCCCAGGTGTTTTACTGATTCTTGCTAAGCCTCTTTGATTGGTTAAGGTATTAAGAGCACTAGACTTGCCCGCATTAGAGCGGCCTGCAAAGGCAACTTCTATTCCGCTATCATCACCTAAGTGACTAATATCAGGAGCGCTAATAGTAAAAGTAGCTTTGCTTAAATGAATGACAGATGATGACAAGGTGTTCTCCAAAGGACTTTTATAATCAATATTTTAATAATCAGCATTTCAAAGTAATGATGAAATCTATAAAAATCTATTATAACGTGTTTTTTTAGCGAAAAAGTTAAATCAATTGCATTTTAAATGGATTTTTTATCCAATGCTGTTACACATTGATGATAATCGTGTAAAATGCTGTCACTTTATCTTAATTTATTAATTTGAGCTCTTTCATTAAATGAGCTAATTAACGCCAAGTAGAGAGCCACTCCATGAAAAAAATTATTTTATCTGTATTATTCGGATTAAGCTTAGGTTCAGTTCAACATGCCGTTGCACAAGGTGATGCTGAGGCTGGTAAAGTAAAAGCAGCTGTGTGTGCAGCCTGTCATGGTTCAGCTGGAATAAGTGCGGTCCCAATGTATCCTAATCTAGCGGGTCAAAATAAAGCGTACATCGTGAGCCAATTGCAAGCTTTTAAAGATGGCTCGCGTCTCGCTCCAATGATGGCGCCTATGGCAGCCGGTTTATCAGAGGAAGACATGAAAGACCTCGGAGCCTACTTTTCAAGCTTACCTTGGAGGAGTGTTAAAGAGGCGGCGGCAACTGATGTGTTGAATGTGTCCCCATCTACAACCACCGCTGTTACAGTGGAAATCAATAAAACGATTATTTTCCATAATGGAGGGGACCCTGTTTTAGGTCAAAGTAAAGCCGCCACATGCGCAGCCTGTCATGGTAGCGATGGTAACTCTTTAGCGCCTATGTACCCTAAGTTGGCCGGTCAAGGTGCGGGTTATATCGCTAAACAATTAGCTGATTTTAAAGCCGGTGCTACAAGTGAAACTGGTCGTGTTAATGCTCTAATGACGGCTATGTCTGCAGGCTTGTCTGAAACCGACATGGCTGATCTAGCTGCTTTCTATTCTTCGCAAAAAACATCAAAAGGCAATGGTCAAGCCAATGAGTTAGGTAAAAAACTTTATTTTAGTGGTGATAGCGAAAGGGGTATAAGTGCCTGTGTGGCTTGCCATACAGCAAATGGTAAAGGCGCTGCTCAAGCAAAGTTCCCTGCAATTGCGGGTCAACATGTTGATTACTTAACGGCGCAACTGCAAATGTTCCGCTCAAGCGAACGTGGAAATGATAATAACAGTATGATGCGAAAAACAGCGGTTAAATTAACGGATGTCGATATTAAAGCGTTAGCGCAATTTATGTCATCATTGTAAGTTATACCCAAATATAATTTGCTCATCTGTTGATTAGCGAATTTAATGCATATACTAAAGCAGCGTTAATCGCTGCTTTTTTGTCGATAACGATAAATTAATGGATAAAGTAAAAGCAAGATAACTTAGGGGATATACTTCCTTGGAAGATGAAGCACTAGCAAATGATTGGCTTGCTTGTCATCAATGTGATGCCTTGTATGTTCATCCACAATTAAATGACGGACAACGAGCCGAATGTGGCCGCTGTGGTGCGACTCTGTTTGAGCGTAAAGTTAATTCAATAGAGCGTACGTTTGCTTTGTCAGTTGCTGGTCTTATTTTATTAATCCCTGCCATTATGCTACCTATTATGGGCATCACTCTTGCGGGGCAATACCAAGAAGCCTCTTTGCTAGACGCTATTACGCAACTAATAGCCAAGGGCTACATTATGGTAGCAACCTTGGTATTTATGTTCACTATTGCTGTACCCACAGTCAAATTGATTGGGGCATTATATATTTCTTATTGTTTTAAATGTAATAAAATAAAGCCTTTTTTATTACATTTTTTTCGCGCTTATCATCAGCTCGATAGTTGGTCTATGCTCAACGTTTTTCTTTTAGGTATTGTCGTTACTATGTATAAGCTGTTAGATGATACTGAATTATCGATAGATTCTGGATTATTAGCCTTTGTATTGTTATTAATAAGCTCAACTATGGTTACTGTTTCGTTAGATCAGCATTATGTTTGGCAAAAACTTGAACAAGAATGTATTGATGATAACGGCTAAAAAAATGGGACTGAGTGTTTGCCCTGCGTGTCATAAAGTTAATGAAATGGTGTCACATCAGCACAAATGTAGACGATGCAGTCACTTATTTTATCAACGTAAACCTAATAGTTTACAATATACATTAGCGTGGGCAATTGCTGCATTAATCTGTTTTTTACCAGCAAATATTTATCCTATAATGATTGTCTATTCTTTGGGCATACCGGAAGAATCAACCATACTTTCAGGTATTGGCGCTTTTATTGACTATGGTTTATATCCTATTGCCGTTATTATTTTTACGGCGAGTATCATTGTCCCTTTGATTAAGATTATGGGTTTATTTTTTCTAGTCTTTAAAGTACAAACAGGGGTGAGGTTGAAAACAGAGAAACACACAAAGTTTTACCATGTCCTTGGATTATTAGGTCCTTGGTCAATGTTAGATGTGTTTGTTGTAGCGCTAATGGTTGCTCTAGTTGAATTAGGATTTGTTAGTACAGTAGAGGCTGGCCCGGCGATAAATTATTTTACCTTAACGGTTCTATTTACCATGATAGCGGCTAGAAGTTTTGATCCACGTTTGCTTTGGGATGAAGAAACTGAGCTTGATATTCGACAAATAGATAACACGGATGCTGATAAAAATTTAGTGAAAATAAAGGAATAAATTGAGTATGCCCGTTAATCAATCAAGCGATGTTCTTAAGGAAGAGTCTGTAATAAAAGTTGTTCAACAACAAGGGCTTTCTATTGTTTGGTTGGTGCCACTTATTGCACTTGTTTTTGGTGCTTGGTTGGCTGTTAAGGCGGTCAGTGAACAAGGCGAGTTTATCACGATAAAATTTGAAAATGGCCGTGGTATTGTGCCTAACAAAACTGAAGTCCGTTATAAAGGCTTAGTGGCCGGTATTGTTAAAAGTGTGGAGCCAACATCTGACTTAGAATACGTCAATGTTGATATTGAAATGTCAGCCAAATTAGCACCCTATCTAACAACCAAAACACTTTTTTGGCTAGTCACTGCGGATATTTCGTTACAAGGAGTTTCAGATTTAGATACATTACTTTCTGGAGATTATATTAATATTCAACCGGATATAAGCAAAGAAGGCGACTCAACAAGAAATTTTTTCGCATTAAAGGACGAGCCACCTCTGGATTTATTAAGTCCTGGTTTATATTTAACCTTAACAACCAATGTATTAGGTTCAATTACTAAGAATTCTCCGGTGTCATTTAAACAAATTCCAATCGGTTATGTCTCTGGTTATCATTATATGGAAGAAAATGAACGTATTAATATTAGTCTTTTTATAGAAGAAAAATATGCTCACTTGGTTAAAACCAACTCCCATTTTTGGAATGTCAGTGGTGTGCAAGTTGTTGCTTCCCTTGCTTCTGGTATCAAAATCAATACTAACTCATTAGCATCTATAATTTCTGGCGGTATTGCTGTAGGGGTTCAACCCTATCAAACGCCATTAGCAGAGGCACAACGTGGTGATACTTTTAAGTTGTACGAAGATTTTCAAGCGGCAGAAATGGGTCACGAAATTAAATTAATATTGGCATGGAATTCAGGAATAGATCGCGGAGCCACAATTTTATATCAAGGAGTCACTATTGGTGTTGTTGACTCCTTTACCTCAATAGATCCAGCAACAAGACAGATTATTGCTACCGCTAGAGTAAATCCAAGAATAGTGCCTTATTTAACCACAGAGTCACAATTTTATGTGGTAACACCAACTCTTACTTTATCAGGTGTCTCTAACCCTCATAGTTTATTAAAAGGCACACATTTAAGTATCAGACCCTCTTTAGTTGGCGAGCCGTCAAATACATTTGATGTCTTTAGCGTCAAACCCGCTTATAAATATACTGAGCCAGGTTTGCATTTAATGTTACAAACCACCCAGCGATTTTCACTGCAACCGGGAAGTACCATTTATTATAAACAACAACCTGTGGGCAATATTCAAGCAGTGGAAACGAGTGGACCAGATCAACACCTAATTCATATTCATATAGAAGAAGCATTCCAGCATTATGTGAATGCAAATAGCCATTTTTGGAATATAAGTGGTATTGAAATTTCGGCTAATTTTCAAGGTGTTAATATCAAAGCCCAATCGGTTGAAGCTATTTTAGCCGGAGGTATAGCATTTGATAATGTCTCACAAGCAGATATTAAGACAGTGGTTAATGGTGATAAATATCAATTGTATGGCAATGAAAATATCGCGCAACAGCGAGTTAAATTGATTTTAAAGGTGTCATCAGATCAACGAATTTCTGAGCAAACACGGTTGATGCACCGAGGCCGTGAAGTCGGCTCTATTCATCAGATCAATAATGATGGTAAAACTAGCACTTTATATGTTGGCCTGATACCAGAATACCAATATATTTTGGTAGCAACAACACAGTTCTGGTTAGTAAAAGCTGAGATTAGCTTGTCTGGTTTAGCCGATACTGATGCGTTACTAGGAGGCGCTTATATTACCTTTGATGCAAGTGGAGCAGATAAGTTCGGTAATAAAGGTATAGACAAACAAACATTATTTTCATTAGCCAGTCGTTCACCTGAAAAACATGCAAGTTCTGAGGGCCTACAACTTAAGCTTATTGCTGCGCATGCAACAGCTGCGTCAGTAGGAAGTCCGATAAGTTACCGTGGTATTACCGTTGGACAAGTGGATAATGTAACGTTAAATAGTGAGGAAGATCATATCGATTTTCATATCACCCTTGATGAAGAATACCGCCATTTAATTTCAGCTAAAACACGTTTTTACAATGCTGGTGGTATTAATATCAGTGGTGGTCTTAATAAATGGGTGGTTAAAACAGAATCAATAGAGGCTATTATTCGAGGGGGAATAAGTTTTATTAAGCCTGAAGACGAGCAAGCGTCTATTGCCGTTCAAGAAAAAGATAAATTCACATTATTTAAACACCTCCAGGCAGCAAAAAATGCAGGCTTGGCTATTAGTATTCATTTTGATGAGGCCAAAGGTTTAAAAGAATATACCCAGGTACGCTATCAATCTCAGGATGTGGGGATCATTGAGCGCTTGATATTTAATCCAAAAAAACCAGGTGTTACCGCACTAGTTTTACTCAATGAAAAAGGACAAAAACTTGCTGTTCAAGGCAGTAAATTTTGGTTTGCAGAAACAGAAATCGGCTTGGTAGGGGCCAAAAATATCACGGACATTCTTGATGGTGGCTTTATTGATGTTATTCCGGGAGATGGCGAAATAAAAACTGACTTTAAAGCTGAAAATACTCCGCCAATCATTAAAAAATTACCCTTTGGTTTAAATTTAAAAATTGTCGCACAGCAATTAGGGTCTGTGAGGGTAGGCAATCCTATTCTTTATCGACAAGTTAAAGTAGGTGAAGTGATTGGCGTTGGTTTGTCTGATAGTGCCGATACTGTTAATGTATTTATTAATATTGTTGATAAGTTTGCGCCCTTAATAAGCGCCAACAGTCAGTTTTGGAATACTGCTGGTTTTAACGTAGAAGCTGGGCTATTTTCTGGTGTCGACATTCAGTCAGAATCTATTGAAACCTTATTAGCTGGCGGCATTGCTTTTGCTACCCCCGATACTCCTGCTGAGTATATATCTCAGGGTCATAGTTTTATTCTACATGACAAGGTAAACAAAGACTGGAAAAAATGGCAGCCTAAAATTGATATTAGTGATCAATATAAAAAGTAGTCAGCTCAATATTACTTTTAGCTTTACGGATTATAGATGCACAGCGGATCTATTTTTTTGTTTTATATTCAATTGATTAATATTACACCCTAATTAAATATTTACTAGGGTGTAATATTATTAATAGTGTAACTACTAACTTAAGCAAATAATAAAAAAAAGGCTGAATATAAAGATATGGGTAGTGATTTTTACACCTTTTCAATATTGCCATATGCGGCGATAATCATCAAAATTTGCCGTGCTTATACTAATAGCCAAGATGATTTTGAAGATTATTACCAAGAGGTATGTCTGCAAATTTGGCGAATTAAAGACAGTTTTAAAAAAGAGTCTCAATGGTCAACATGGATTTACCGCTTGTCCTTAAATGTTTGTTTAACTTATTTGAAGAAAAAAAAGAATAATGACAAAAAATTTGTTTCAGACAGTTTACCACCCGAAGCCATTGATGACAGTTATGTGTTTGTTGACGAGTCGGTCAATAAATTGTATGGCGCTATTAGGCAGCTAACAGAAATTGATCGGGCAATAATTTTACTTTACTTGGAAGAAAAATCGTATCAAGAAATTGCTGAGATTATAGGAACGAATCAAAATAATATTGGCGTTCGAATTAAACGAATTAAAGGGCGTCTAAACAAATTATTGAATATAGATAATGCAGTGGAGCAAGTTTGGCAAAAAGGTTTTTTAGATAAGAAATCGTTAATCGCTCCCAAAATTAATGATTTGTACAATAAAAAGTGACAAAATATTATTGATAAATTAAAGCGAATTTTTGTCATTAATATTAATGCTATCGCAGTAGGGGCATTAATAGTGTTTGCCGTACTGACTTATCAAGGTGCGCCAATTTTAGGAGGGTTTCTATTCGCTTTGTTCATTTTATTAGTGGTTATTGGAAAAAACCAACTTGAAATTTTAGAGCAATGAGATAAAAATGTCAGTAGTTATCACTATATAAAAGCCCTTATGAGTAAGAGTTACTAGGTTTGAGATAAGTCCTTGTAGCTCCTATTTTGAACATTTAACTTTTAAGAGAATGCTCAACCAAATTAAAACTGGTATTGTCCTCACCATAAACATAAATACTACAGTTTTTCCAGTTAGTAGGTAGTGTCCAAGTATTGTTTTTTTCAACCGTATAAATATAACGTTGATTAGCACACCTAACTTCTAGCTTATTTAAAGACCCTTTAATATTAACTAAAGAAAATTCACTTCGTACTAATGAGGTATACCAATAGTCATTGTCTTTAATATCACCATTTTTAACAATATCTTGGTCACCGGCAATAAAGGCATCAATTTTAGCAACGACCTTCTGGTAATTTTCTAAATAAGGTTTAGCTAACTCAAGTTTAATTAGTCTATTGTATGTCGTATATGCACTTTGAAAATTATTCAGACTTATCTCTAGCATAAAAATATCATTTAATGTCGCTAGTTCTTGCTGAGCACTAATGGGATCGGTCCTTGATAAAGCTAAGCGTTGTAAATGATAAAGTTCCAGTGATTTATCATTAATATCCTTTGCGTAGTTAGCCGCCAATGAATGCATAAAATTACTTTCAGACAAATGCCTTACTTTTAATTTCAACATCCCTTCTAACTCTTGTGTCACTTGTGGATAATTTTTTATTTCTAATGCTTCTAGAGCTCTTTGATATTTTCTCTTGAATTGTCGAGTAACACCTTTGGCGCCGCCATTAACCATTTTAAAATCCATTTGAACACTATTCACACATTGCTCAATAGGTTTTCCGTCTTCAAATGCTGGCTGATATTTCCATTGTAATACAGCCTTTTTAGCTGATTTTGCAAAATCAGCACTACCTGAAGTTTCTGTAACTAATACATTTGAAACGTCTCCTTCCTTACTTATAACAAAACTAAGTCTTGCCCAGCCTTCACGACGGTCCCTCGCTGCATTTATAGGGTATTTAGGCGCAATACGCACAATGGGAGAGGGCTCTACAATGGTTGTCAAATGTTGTGATATGTTTTTGGCGGCAACGTTGTTTATTAATAGTGTTAATGGTATGAATGCATAAATTAGAGGTGTTTTTTTCATCTTAACCTTATTATTAGTAGCGACATTTTTTATTAAAGATTGGAGGTAATGTAAAAGCTTGTCTTTAATATTATCAATATATTACCGAGTAAGATTGGCCTTTACTAGGTAATATATTACAAGGTATATTTGATGGTGAAAACCTTTAGTTAAAAACTGTTTTTTTAGTTTTATTAACCGCCTTAAAGATTTACGAACTCCAGTTTTAGAGTACTTTGTTTTAAACAAGGTGATGAGAGTGCGTTGGGGAAATAGCATCAGTGGTCTTAATATGCCCATTAAGACCAGTATTAATGCTAAAACTCAATGGATAACGCCAACCACAAAATGGAGCAAGGTATAAATCCAACAAGCGAATTCGAAAGACGTTATTGATACTGATTTTTATGTCAGTGTGAAAAATATTGTAGGTTACCAATAATATTCAGTGGTATATAATATCGTTGATCAATAAGGTCTAAGTACATTTAACTTTTTATGACAAAGCACGATGACTATAACTATTATCTCTCCAGAAACCTTTAAGACTATTCCGTGGAAAAATGGCTTAGGCGAAACCACCCAGTTAGCGATTAGTCAAGGGGGTGAGCTTGCCAACTTTGATTGGCGTTTGAGTATTGCGAGCGTCACGGAAGATGGTTTTTTTTCAGATTTTTCAGGTTATTCGCGTAACTTAGTCCTAATTTCTGGTCAAGGTATACGTTTAGAGCATGATAATTACGCCGAAGATCAACTAGATCAACTGCTTGATATGGCTTCATTTGATGGTGGCTGTAAAACGTTTGGCAAGTTAACTGCTGGCGCCATCAAAGATTTTAATATAATGACCAAAACATCGGCTTATCAAGCGCAGGTTGAATGTTATATTGACGAGCAATGCATTACCTTAAAGGCTAATGCTCAGTATTTTGTTTATGGCCTAAGCCAAATGACAAAGCTTACTTTGACTAACAACAAAATGAAATTACCCTGTGGTTATTTATTGGCAATCTCAAAAGATAATAAAGAGGAAGTGGTGATAAAGGGCGCTAATCTCATCATCATACAACTGGTTAGAAACGCATTAACATGATCACCAAAAATCAAACTTGGTTATTTTTATTAACGTCACTATTTTTTATTTTATCACTATTTTTTAAGCCTTATTCACTGAGTTGGTTGATAAAAATACTGCCTATGGCGGTATTGATTTTTATTGCAATAAGCCAACTTAAAGGTAAAGCAGGAAATATTTATATTGCCGGGTTAGTTTGTTCAAGTTTTGGGGATTTTTTTCTAGATTATCAACCAATTAATGGCTTTGTCTTTGGCTTGGGCTCGTTTTTTATCGCCCATGTTTGTTATTTGATTGTGTTAAAACCCATTGAAAAGAAAAAGCTAGTGCTAGTGGGCTTATATGGTGTTTATGGTATAGCGATGTTTAGTTTAATCGCCGGCGGCTTAGGCGAACTATTTATCCCAGTATTGGCCTATATGATTATGTTATTGTTCATGGCAATGATGACATTGGTGTCGAAACGATCGAATATTTGGTTGTTAGTAGGCGGGCTAAGCTTTGTGTTTTCTGACTCGTTAATCGGAATAGATAAATTTTATCATCCAATCTCTTATGCGCCTATCATAATTATGATGAGTTACTACTTTGCTCAATATGCTTTGTTAAGAGGTTTTATAGCCAGTGGTAAAAAAGAAAAAGCAGTTTAATAACCGCTTTTATTTTTTAACCATAAAATTATTAGGTTTTGTTGAGCTAGGTGATATGTATAGTCGTCAGCTATTGTTTAGTTAGGAAGTTGTTCAAAGCCCATATTAAACAAGATAAAGCCGTAAATATCGGCATACTGTTCAATGGTTTTTGATGCGGGAGTTCCTGCGCCATGACCGGCATTGGTTTCAATACGAATTAATGTGGGTGCATCGCCGGCTTGTTTAGCTTGTAACTCAGCCGCAAACTTAAAGGAATGTGCAGGTACAACGCGATCATCATGATCGCCTGTCGTCACTAATGTGGCAGGGTAATTAACCCCCGCTTTCACATTATGAACAGGGGAGTAACCTCGTAGATAATCAAACATCACTTTGTTTTGTTCTGAGGTACCATAATCATATGCCCAGCCTGCGCCAGAGGTAAAAGTATGGTATCGCAGCATATCAAGCACACCAACGGCAGGAATAGCAACTTTCATCAAATCTGGGCGCTGTAGCATTACGGCACCAACTAATAAACCACCATTTGAGCCACCATTAATGGCTAAATAATCGCTTGAGGTGTACTTTTCTTTAATCAAATACTCGCCTGCGGCAACGAAGTCATCAAATACATTTTGCTTTTGAAGTTTGGTGCCGGAATCGTGCCATGTTTTTCCATATTCACCCCCACCACGAAGGTTAGCCACGGCATAAATACCTCCCTGCTCTAACCAGACTGCCTTAGTGATGCTAAATGATGGCGTTAAGCTGATATTAAAACCACCGTAACCATATAAAATAGTGGGGTTTTTACCGTTAAGTTTGGTGCCTTTTTTATAGGTGATAATCATGGGTACTTGCGTACCATCTTTTGAGGGATAAAAAACTTGTTTTGACTCATAGTCATCACTAGTAAACTGTGCGCCAGAGGACTGATAAACCGATGTTTGGCCATGATTAACATCAAAGCTATAAATAGTTTGGGGTGTTTTATAGTTGGTGAATGAATAATAAAGTGTTTGATCTGCTTTTTTACCTGATAACGCACTAGAGCTGCCAACACCTGGTAAAACTATTTCTCGCACTTGCTTGCCTTGATAGTTGTATTGGTAAACTTTTGAAATAGCATCAACCATATATTCAGTAAAGAAATAACCGCCCCCAGTGGACGCACTTAAAACGTTTTGAGTTTCAGCAATCAAGTCTACCCAATTAGTTTCACTGGGATTGCTGGCATCGACAGTGACAACTTTTTTATTATCAGCGTTTAGGTCAGTCACTAAAAATAACTTGCTGCCTTCATTCTCAATAACATAAGTATCAGAATCGGTATGAGCTAAAATAGTCACTAATGGACTATTAGGTTGGGTTAAATCTTTAAGGTATAAATCGTTACCATAAGTTGACACTGAACCAGAGATGATTAAATAGCGATCATCTTCAGTGACATTACCACCAACATAGCGACGCTTTTCAGCGGCTGACGCGCCAAATATTACCTCATCTGATTTTTGTGATGTGCCTAATTTATGGTAGTAAAGTTTATGTTGGTCAGTCTTTGCTGATAATTCACTGCCCTTAGGTTTGTCATAACTAGAGTAATAAAAGCCTTGATTACCAAACCACGAAATACCAGAGAATTTAATATCAATAAGTGACTCTTCAAGTACTTCTTTGGTTTCGGCATTAATAATTATGATTTTACGCCAATCACTACCACCTTCAGAAATGGCATAGGCGGCAATAGAGCCATCTTTGGAAAAGCTAAGTTGTGCCAATGAGGTGGTCGCATCTTCACTGAAGGTATTTGGGTCTAAAAATATTTCTGCGTCACTGTTATTTTTTTTGCGATAAACAACATCTTGGTTTTGTAGACCATCATTTTTATAAAAATAGTGATAATCACCTTCAGTGAAAGGAGCACCGATTTTTTCATAATTCCATAAGGTTGTTAAACGTTTTTTGAGTGCTCCGCGATAAGGAATATTCGCTAAATAGTCAGCTGTGACAGCGTTTTGCGTTTCAACCCAATTTTCTGTCTCAGCACTTCGGTCATCTTCAAGCCAACGGTAAGGGTCGGCAACTTGTTGATCAAAATAGTGATCGACCACACTGCCTTTTTTTGTCTTTGGGTAGTTTACTTTATCGTTAGCTTGAGCCTTGAGGTTCATCGACAGATCTTCTTGTTTAGAGGAGTTTCCAGAGCATGCTATTAACAAACAGCTAATAACACCACTGACTAGTATGGATGATTTGAACTTCATTTGAATCCTACGTTAATTTAATCTTAACTGGAGTTTAGCATGATTGATTATGGATACTCATTGAGTGAAAAAATAAAACGTGAAATTTCAGTGTGCTTTCATCTATGAGACTAATAACCCGTTAGAAAAATGTATTAAACAGTATGTTATAATTTATAAATAAAAATCACTACATCGGTTAATGATAACTATGTTCTTGTTAGGTATTGCTCTTATGCCAGTTAATCAAATCTTGTTTGATATCAATATCTATTGCCGCGTTTGGTATGATGATTTCTTGAAGATTTTCTCTATTTTTGTCTAAAAGTGCCTTGGCACCTTGGTCTCCGTTTAAATTCACTAATTGAGTAAAATAATGACGAGGGAAAATAGCCGGTGGCATAATATCAATAGCAGCTTTTGCACAAATCAATTTATCAGGTGTTAATAATGATTGTTCAATTAACTGGACATAATCAATGGTAGTCAAAGCAATTTGATCAGCCAAGGTGATCATTATGTGGCTAGCTCGACTACTGACATTATTCTCATCACTGATAACTCGCTCAACTGATTGTGCAATTGTATGGCCTAATCCCAGATGAGCATGTGAGCAATAAATGAGCGAGACTTGCTTGCCAATGATCGCTGATATTTGCTCATGATAACAGCCCGTTGCGATATAGAGGTTATTTTTATTTATTTTCAATGCGGTTAGTGAGGCGATAAGTTGTTGTAAAACATATTGGATCAAATGGCTGGAATGCGATTGATGCTTTACTTTTGCTATTAGCTTAATCGCCTTAAAACGTTCACTTTTACCTGCGCCAAGAAGAATTACTTTCAAGTTATATGGATTGTTATTCATAAAACTTGGCTCATCGATTGAGCCTTTTTACCATACAAACTGGCATGACATTCACTGAGTATTGATAGTGCTATGCTCTCTGGTAATGTCCCTCCAATATCTAACCCTGAAGGGCCAGAAAATTTAAATCGTAGCGATTCTTCTTGAGGGATATTCGCTTGAGCAATCACTTGTTGTCGTCTGTTTTTAGGACCCAGCAATGCGAGATACTCAAGCTTTGTTGTTGACAACGCCTTTAAAGCTTGCGCATCAATCACTACATTATGACTCATTAAAACCGCAGCATTAACGTCTTGTTCTAAAGCAAACGTTGTTAATACCTCAGCTTCACCTTTGATAATATAGTTTACATTGGAAAAAAATTCTTTACGCGCATTCGCTGGGCGTGGATCCCATAATGACACTTGCCACCCAAGTTGCTGAGCCATATTGACCAGAGGACGGGCATCAATACCGCCTCCAATAACAAGTAAGTGGGGCTCAGAGATAATAGGATTTACTAGCCATTGATGAGTGTTATTAATAGTGTTGTCATTTGAGCGTTCAACTCTTGTAGCTACCGCAGCAATATCACTGATGTGTTCAGCTTGAAAATAGGCATGAACAGGGGTGTTATTATTATCATTTTTTTCAATGACAATATCTTGAGCAACAAGGGGTTGATAATAATAACCTGATTTACGCTGCTGCAAAGCATCATATACTTTAGTTAATGATAAATAGTCATTTTGCTCGTGAATTTTTTGCAGCATAATATAAATAGTGCCGCCACAGCCAATACCTAAATGAAACGATAAATCATCTTCGTCAGAACCGTCAAAGCACAATGATATTGATTGACCCGTTTGCATGACTTTTCGAGCATTCGTGCCAATATTTGACTCTAAACAACCGCCACTTAACATGCCATATTGATCGCCTCGACTACTGAATAACATTATCGCCCCTGATTTACGATAACAGGGGCCGTTGGTGTCGTAGATCGTTGCTAAAACCCAATCAAAGTTATCTCGATTGGGATACCACTTAGCTAATAAGTGTGACAAGTGGTTACTCATGTTAGTCGCCATGTTTTTAGACAAAGGCTTATACCGTTAATGGTTTAAAGGGTAAATCTCTATAGCGTTTTCCTGATGCGGCAAAAACAGCATTACTTAATGCCGGTGCAAAAGGAGCAACTCCGGGTTCACCTAAACCAGTTGGACTTTCGTCAGAGTCAGTTATGTGTACGCTCACATTAGGCATATCAGTAATACGCATAACAGGGTAATCATGAAAGTTTGAATTAACTACAGCGCCATCTCTAAAGGTGATTTCTGTGCTCAATGCTAATGACATGCCCATTACTACCGCACCTTCCATTTGAGCTGTTGCACCATCGAGATTGAGTATTTGGCCACAATCAATAGCACAATCAACATTCAATACCTTGATATCATTTCCTTTGACCTCAACATGCACTGCCATGGCAACATAGCTTTGGAAACTGTAATGCACTGCTAAACCTATAGCTTGACCTTCAGGTAGGCTTGAACGTTTATGCCACTCTGATTGATTGGCAACAACAGCCAACACCTCTTTTGCTCGTCTAACTTGCCCTTGTTGCTCTTCATTTTTATTATTATCAAAAAGTTGATTAACAAAAGAGAAAGAGTCTTTACCTGCTTTATTGGCAAGCTCATCGGCAAAGGTACCAAATGCAAAACCGTAAAAAATAGCATAAACGGCACGATACCAACCGATGCGAGTATGAGCTTTTGCATCACCAGACTCAGCACGAAAGTTTGCTACACCAAATAAATGATCGGTAACAGCCTCTAAATTTTGCTTGGTTGCTCTCTCTAGCGAAGGGTTAAACAAGCTGTTAATAGATGGAAACGCAGCACGGTGTAACCAACCTGTTACGTGACCATTTTCATCCATTGAGGCTTCTATATGTTGCGCATTAATAGAGTGGTAATAACCTGTTCGCATATCCTCTTCGCGCGTCCAAATGAGTTGAATAGGTAACCCCGTTTTTTCTGAGATAACAGCGGCTTCGTGCACATAATCACATTTAAACTTCCGCCCAAAAGCGCCACCGGCCATAGCAACATGCACTACAATATCTGTTGGTTCACGTTTTAAATATTGGCCTAATACCTTTTGAATATCTTCAGGGCTTTGCGTTGAAGCCCATACTTCACATGACTCTTTTTGTACCCAGACTACACTAGCGTTAGGTTCCATTGGCGCATGCGAAAGATGCCCACCGGTATAGGTGGCAGACATTTTATGTTTAGCTGTTTTAAACGCGTTATCAATATCGCCACGCTCTGCTGCTAAGGTGGCTGGCTTTTTAACATTGGCGACTAATTGCTGTTTGTATTCTTTGGTGTTGTAAATGACATTTTCGCCCAAATCCCATTCGATCTTTAATTTTTTAACCGCTTGTTGTGCAGTCCAACTATTATCAGCAACCACAGCAATGCCACCGATTGAACCGAAGGGTACGTCAAAACGTGGAATTTCAACAATATCACTGACGCCTTTCATTTTTATGGCGTCAGATTTATCAAGACTTTTTAAGCTGCCACCTAGCACTGGGCAATGCACCATCGCCGCATATTTTAAACCCGGTAACTTAGTATCAACGCCGTATATGCGTTTACCAACGACCACTTCACCTTGATCATGTCGTGGTAAATTTTTACCTATATAGGTAAAGTCACTTTTGTTTTTAAGCGTTGGTTTTTTAGGTATCGGCATGTTGGCGGCAATACTCGCTAACTCACCATAGCCCAGTTGTTGTTGATTAGTTTTATTAATAACAAAATGAGACTGGGCAAAACAGTTATCAGGGGAGGTTTTCCATACCTTTGCTGCTGCAGCAATTAACATTGCTTTAGCGGTAGCACCCGCTTCACGCATAGGTTGATACATCACACGAATACTGGCTGAACCACCCGTTGCTTGAGGGCCAAATCTTTCGTCAGCATCACCTTGTTTAACGGTAACACGTTGCCAATCAGCGTCCATTTCATCCGCTACGGCAGATGGCAGTGCTGTACTTATCCCTTGTCCCATTTCACATCGGCCACAATAAATGGTGGTATCACCATTTTCTTCGAGGTGAATAAAGGCATTAAGTTTAACACTAGTTGCCTCTACTATACCTTTTTCAGCCAGTGCATTAGTGGGTAGGGCAACAGCAATAACTAATCCACCAGTGGCAATACTGGCGCCTTTTAAAAAAGCTCGACGACTAACATTTGAGATAGTCATATTATACCTCCTTGCTTAAGGTGTCAGCCGCTTCTGATATGGCTTTTTTAATTCTTTGGTAGGTACCACAACGACAAATATTCCCTTGCATTGCGGTGTCAATTTCGTCGTCGGTTGGGGCAGCATTTACCGCTAACAAACTGGCAGCATTCATTATTTGTCCCGCTTGACAATAACCGCACTGAGGTACGTTATTGTTCAACCATGCAACTTGTAATGGGTGGTCACCATGTTCAGATAACCCTTCAATTGTGGTGATTTTTTTGTCGACTAAGCTACTGACCGGTGTGATGCACGAACGCATGGCTTGGCCATTAACATGGACAGTACAGGCACCGCATAAACCACTACCACAACCAAATTTGGTCCCAGTAAATTCTAATCTATCTCGAAGAAACCACAGTAGTGGCATATCACCATCTACATCAATTTCATGGGTTTTTCCGTTGATAATTATTGACTGCTTCATACGTTGCCTTTCCCTATTATTTTGTCCATAGAGTAGCTGTTTATCTTTGATTACACAAAAGTAAACATCACAAAAAGCCAGTCATTGAGATTAACAACCCTTTGTTGCGACACTAAAACCTGAGAAAAAAATACCAAACCTCTAAGGATCATAATAAATACGGTAGGCTTTCTTATGTAAAGATTAAATTACTTAATTATTACGTTAAAAACGTATAAGGCAATAAAATGTAACAAAAAAATTTATATTTGAAAATAAAGGTAATGTCACTTCTTTTTACTGTTTGCTGATAGCATTAATTATTGCTCAGAGAGGCGTTCAATAGAAAATACGTCGCCAATAATTGATATGCTTCATCACCAGTGCGATCGTTTTTTTGCAATCAATAGGGGTATGTGTGGCGCCAGTTGCAATAATTTCGTCAATCCCAATGCCTTATGCAAGGCACTGTTTTAGAGATAAGGTTAGGTTAATATCTTGGGCAATCCATATACGATGACTTTCGGCAGTACCATATAGGTGAAATTGAGCCGAAATCATCCTACTTTGTTTACTATATAGCATATTAAACCTAACCGTTTCATCTATCGTATTAATATTTTTCCTGAGGACTCATCTACTAGAATGGCATCAATTCAACGACGAACTTTCATTAATAGATGATGGCCTGCTGAAAATGTATTAGGGGTCGATTTATAAGGATATTGGGCATGGTAAAAATCAACAAATATTTTTATTTTCATCTTCGTATTCGCTTAAATAAGTGACATTTATCAGGGAGTATATATATCGGAATGATAGTCTCAATCTTGATAGTAGTGGTGTTGATATCTTCGTTGAGCAGCCCTTAACAAAGGATAAAAACTACTATTTCAGCCAGTCATTGGTTTTTTATTTTCTACGTAGTTAGCAATGTAAGTGGTAACTGTGTAATTAACTTTAATTTGGAGATTATTATGTCATTATTTAAACATCAACCATTATCCACCATGCCGCAACTTCCTATATTTTCTCAGTTATCTGATGAAATGAATCATTTTTTTGGCCGTGATTTACCTATGTTTGGTCGGCAACCAGAGTTGCTATCAAGTGAATGGCAACCCGCCACTGATATAGAACAACGAGACAACCGTTACATCATTAAGGCCGACATTCCCGGCGTTGATCCAAAAGACATCAAAGTAACGATGGAAAATGGAAACTTGATCATTGAAGGTAAGCGGGAAACAAAAGTAGAAGAAAATAAAAAGAATTATCATCGTATTGAGCGAAGTTTTGGTAGTTTTTATCGTTGCATTGATTTACCTGATGCATCTGAGGAATCTAAAAAAATCGAAGCACATTGCAATAAAGGGGTGCTCGAAATTATTGTACCCAAAATTGGCGCAGCAGCTCACAAAAAAATAGAAATAAAAGTCGATTAAAAAAGGTATTATTTAAAACCCGCTATTGATGATCATTAACTATTTAGCGGGTTTTAATATAGGTTTAGTGACTTACAAAAGCATTTTTCAACACTGTATCTACATGTTCTGCTAGAATAAATTTCATTTTATTCTGTATAGACTGCGGTAAGTCGCTTAAATCTTTTTCATTACTTTTAGGTAAGATAACTGTGGTTAAACCCGCACGGTGCGCTGCCAATATTTTGTCTTTAATACCTCCAACGGGTAAAACTAATCCGAGTAAGGTGATCTCTCCTGTCATACCCACTTCATTGGATACAGGACGTTTTGTTAACAATGAAACTAGGACCGTAATTAAGGCAATCCCCGCTGAAGGGCCATCTTTTGGTATTGCCCCTGCAGGAATGTGTACATGGATATCGGTAGTTTCAAATATACTGTTTTCTATGCCTAATACTGTTGCATTTGAACGCACATAACTTAATGCGGCCTCTACTGATTCACGCATGACATCGCCAAGCTGTCCGGTGATGTACAGCCCTTTATTTCCTGGCATAGCAGTGGCCTCAATAAACAGAATTTCTCCACCTACTGATGTAACAGCAAGGCCTGTAGCAAAGCCAAAGAGTTCTGTACGCTGTGCCATGTCATATGAGAAAGCGGTCTTGCCAATTAATTTTTCTAACATATTACAAGTCACATGAAGTGATTGAGCTTCATTTTTTGCTATTTTAATCACAAGCTTACGACATATAGATCCTAACCGACGGTCAAGGTTTCTTACGCCGGCTTCTCTAGTGTACTCACGAATAATTCTAAGCATTGCATTTTTGCTGATTATTAGTTCTTCGGGCAGTAAACTGTTTTCTCGTAATTGTCTTGGTAATAAGTAACGCTGGGCAATATTCAATTTTTCATCATCAGTATAGCCAGACAAAGTGATCACCTCTAATCGGTCTCGCAAGGGGGCTGGAATTGAATCGAGTTGATTGGCCGTGACAATGAACATCAGTTGACTAAAATCAAAAGATACTTCTAAGTAGTGATCACGAAACGCTTTATTTTGTTCTGGGTCTAATACTTCTAATAAAGCAGCCGAGGGATCACCACGCCAATCACCACCTACCTTGTCTATTTCATCTAATAAAATAACAGGATTTTTAGTACCTACATCACGTAATGCTTTAATGAATCGTCCCGGCATAGCCCCCATATAGGTGCGGCGGTGACCACGAATTTCTGCTTCATCATGTATTCCACCTAAACTTATTCGGCATAATTTACGTCCTAAGGCATGAGCGATTGATTGACCCAATGAAGTTTTTCCAATCCCAGGAGGTCCGACAAAACATAAGATAACGCCTTCACGGTCTTGTCGTATTTTTATCGAATTACCTTCACTGTTGTCGTCTTTTTTAAACTGTCGTTGTTGACGAAGTTGCCGCACGGCTAAATATTCTAATATCCTAACTTTTATCTTGTCTAAACCATAATGGTCTTCATCAAGTGTTTTCTTTGCCTTTTCTATATCCAAGACATCTTCAGTCATTTTGTTCCACGGTAATGCGATTAGCCAATCAATATAGGTTAGCGTTAAGCCATACTCTGAAGAGGTTTCTGGGATGCGTTCCAAACGAGACAATTCTTGATTTGCCTGTTTATTGGCTTCAACTGACATATCGCTCTCAATAATTTTTTCTCTATAATCATCTATTATGATACTTTGGCCATTTCCTTCACCCAATTCTCGTTGAATAGCTTTGATTTGATGACGTAAAACATAATCTCTTTGTGCTTTATTCATCTCCTCGTGTGCTTGAGTTTGAATTTTTTGACCTAATTCCAAAATGTACATTTCATGCTGAATCAAATCAATCAGCTTTACCATTTTCGCTAGAACGCTAGCTTGAGCCAAAATTTCCTGAGCATCTTTTACTTTTAACCTCATACTCGAACTGATCAAATAGGTGAGTTGACAGTAATTTTCAGTTTGTGTCAGTTCGTGAACTAATTTGTCAGGTAAATATGACAGAATAGCTATCAATTGAGTAAATGATTTTAGTAAATTAATACGAACGGCTTCAGCCTTTATATCGTCTTGTTCGGGTTCAATGTCTTCAAGTTTATTTATTTGGGCTTGTAAATAAGGAGGTTCTGTTATCCAATGATCGACAGAACATTTTTCTAATCCTTGTAATAAAACATTGATATTGCCATTTTCTCCGGGAAACGTTCTAATTACCTGGGCAATACAGCCAATAGAATAGAGATCATCAGGGCTAGGTTGTTCAGTCTTGGGATCCTTATATGCCACAATAGTCAACAATCGGTTGCTTGAAAAAACATCTTCCAATAGTTTAATCGATCTGGGGTGTCCGATAGAGATAGAAATTACGTTATAAGGGAAAAGTACGACATTACGTAATGGCAATACAGGGAGCTCATTGGGTATTAATAACCAGTCGTTATCGGATTGATGAACCTTAATTGATTGATTCTGATTTGGGTTGTCGATTTTTATATCTGACATGTTTATTCCTTTATTTTATCCTTTAAAAAACATTAAAGGGTTACTAGGTATCGTTAGACTGTTGTGGACCCTTTGTGCTTCATATGACCTTTAAATGTGCTGGAAATTGAATGATCGTTGGAATATAATCGAATATTGAAATTCAAAAGCGAATTTTTAAAAACCGTTGAACATATAAATTGTCAGTGTCGAATAATGTGATTTTTTATTATTTATACTGGTATAATTAATATTCATCTTAGTTGAGGGCATTAAAAGCCTCACTGACAATTATCAGCTGATTAGCGTGTTTTTCCGCAAAATTAGCGAGTAATGAGGTGACAAAAAGCGGATGAAAAAATATTTTGCCTCACTTGTTCTATACTGTGTTGGTGATTGATATTTACAGGAAGGTTGAGATGGATTTTAATGAGTGAACGGAATATCACCAAAGTATTTATCGTTGATGATCATGAGCTAGTTCGTCAAGGACTACGACAATTAATTAATGGAGAAGTTGACCTTCAATTATGTGGTGAAGCAAGCAGTGTCAAGGATGCGCTTCATATGAGAACATTATTATGCCCTGATGTTGCCATTATTGATATTTCATTGCCCGACGGCAACGGACTTGATTTAATCAAACAATTGCATAACTGGAAACCTCACATGCAAATAATTGCTTTTTCAATGCATGATGACGAATTGTATGCTGAACGCGCTCTAAATAATGGCGCTAAAGGCTATATTAATAAACAAGCTTCTGCACAGAAATTGCTAGTGGGTATTAGGCAGGTGATTAACAACAAGGTCTTTGTTAAACCTGATATTGCCAGACACCGGCAAACATCGCATTCAAAGCATTTACCAGATAACAAATATAATACGCTGATCAACCTTACTGACCGTGAGCTTCAAGTCTTTGATTCTATAGGGAAAGGAATGAAGACAAAAGAAATTGCGCATACATTAAAGTTAAGTGTAAAGACGATCGAGACTCATCGGCGCCATATCAAAGACAAACTCTCATTAACCTCGGGTACACAACTTGTCAGAGCCGCAATAATGTGGGCATTAGAGAATGGATAAGTAAATTTTTATACATTAATATCTTGTTATTTTAATATAATTGAGCACTCGTTATACTAAATTTCACTATTTCACTATTTCACTATTTCAGGTGTTTTATAAAGAGCTAATGATCATCGAATGTCTATAAAAAATTCCAATAAGCCTAAGCTCGTTATAGGGATGGGGGCGTCAGCTGGTGGTCTTGATGCCTTTAGATCTTTTTTTTCTAAAATGCCAAAAAATACTGGTATAGCCTTCGTACTACTCCCCCACTTAGATCCCAATCATCAAAGTTTAATGGCTCCTCTGCTGGCTACCAAAATCAACATGCCAGTATTAGAAGTCTCAGAAAATATGGTTGTGGAGGCTGACCATGTTTATATTTTACCTGCAGGTAAAGAAATCACGATTTCTGCGCTACATTTACATCTCAATGACATAGAGCACCCTCGTCAAGGCTGGACGGTTATTGAACATTTTTTGAGTAGTTTAGCCAAAGATCAAGGTGAACGTAGTGTTGCTATTATATTATCAGGTACAGGCTGCCATGGTACTTTAAGCTTTCGAGATATTACCATTGCCGGCGGTATTATTATCGCGCAAGACCCATCAACTGCGTCAAGCCCTCAAATGCCTCAAAATGCTATTGATACTGGTTTGGTTGATATGATTATCGCACCTGATAAAATGCCAGCCATATTAATCGATTATGTATCGCACTCCTATTTCGAAAACCCACCCAATACCATTGCCGAAGATATACTCAAAGATATGTCTCGTATCCTAGCCTATTTGCGTTCGCGCATTAAGTATGACTTTAGTGGTTACCGAAAAAATATGCTACTGCGACGTATTCAGCGGCGTATGTGTGTTAATCAGTCAAACACCCTTGTTGATTATTATGATTTATTAAACGTTAATCCTGAAGAAGCGACAGCATTACATCAAGACTTATTAATCGGTGTAACCGCTTTTTTTCGAGACAAGGGTGCATTTCAATTTATCGTTAAAGAGGTTATGCCTCAGCTTATTGATAAATGTACGAAAGATAACCCCGTTCGTATTTGGGTGCCTGCGTGTGCTACGGGTGAAGAAGTATACACAATCACCATGTTGGTTTTTGAAGCGTTTGAGCAAGCCAAAAAAGCGGTTAATGTGCAAATTTTTGCTAGCGATATTGATGAGCAATCATTAAAAGTTGCCCGTGAAGGTGTCTATCCTAAAAGTATTGTAAGTGATGTTGGCGCCGACCGTTTAGAGCGTTTTTTTGAACTGACGGCTAAAAACCAGTACCAAGTTAAAAAGGCTCTACGTGAAACTATTATTTTTGCGACACAAAACCTGATCAGTGATACCCCTTTTTCACGCCTTGATCTGATTAGCTGTCGAAATCTGTTTATTTATTTTCAACCCCAATTGCAAAGTAATGTGCTTAATATTTTACACTTTGCCCTAAAGCCAAATGGCGTTTTGATGCTTGGCCCTTCTGAGTCATTAGGAAAGAATAAGAATCAATTTGAAGCCTTATCCAAAAAATGGCGTATATTTAATTCCATTAAAGCGACCAATAAAATGTCCATTAATTTTCCTGTTGAGCCTCATACAAGACAACGCTTTCCAACGAAGCATAATCATAAAACATTAACTTATCATACAACGCCACCGGCACGACTTGCCGAACTTGTTAACCGTGATCTTCTGCAGGAATATGCTCCCGCGGCTGTGCTGATTAATAGAGTATACGAAATATTACATTTTCAAGGACCAACCGTTAATTTTTTAGAATTTCCTAAAGGTACACCAACGCACGATATAATAACGCTACTACGTGAAGGCTTGCGCGCCCGCGTTCGTAACGCGGTAGATTATGTCCTTAAAGAAAATCAGCCCATTGTTGACCTTGATGCTAAAGTGAAACGAAATGGTCATTATGTCCCATGCACTCTAACGGTACGTCCGGTATTTGACCCTAAATTTGCCCGTGATTTACTGCTGATTACCTTTGAAGAAAAACAGGGTGTTCAGAGGAGTCAAGCCACACCCATCACAACGCTTAATTTATCTGCTAATGACTCAAGCATTGTAGAACAATTAGAATATGAGTTAAACGCGACACGGGAAGACTTGAAAAGCACGGTCGAAGAGCTTGAAAGTTCAAACGAAGAACTCAAAGTATCTAACGAAGAAGTCATGTCAATGAATGAAGAATTACAGTCAGCCAATGAGGAGCTTGAAACATCAAAAGAAGAATTGCAATCGATGAATGAAGAGCTCAATACCGTCAATAGCGAACTACAGTTTAAAGTTGAAGAGTTGGAAAAAAGTTATGACGATACACAAAACTTACTGTCTAGCACCGATATAGCTACCATTCTTCTAGATAAAAAATTACAAATTAGGCTGTTTAATCCTGCCATCGGTGAATTACTTAATCTACGAGAAAGTGACATAGGTCGCTCGATCAGTCATTTTTCTGCGAAAGTTGCGAATAACGATTTAGTGAAAGATGCCCATCAGGTACTCGAAAAGCTGACACCGATTGAAAAAGACGTTTGGTCAACCGTTGATAACGAACAAAGCCGATGTTATCTAAGACGTATCGTGCCTTATCGTACGGTTGACGACCATATTAACGGGATTGTGATCACCTTTGTCGAAATAACCGAACGTTACCATCAAAAAAAACACTTAGAGCAATGCGTGACAGAACGTACAAAAGCACTTAATGACCGTGAAACTCGGCTTAACACCATAATGAAATTTGCGTCTGAAGCTATCGTTGTTATGGATAATCACGGCGTTATAACAGATTTCAACCAAGCAGCCGAAAATATTTTTGGTTATAAATTTGTTGAAATTTCAGGTGGGAATATTGAAAAACTAGTCCCTCTTGTACATGTTGAAAACCGACAAATAGGGAATAAAACTAGCCTTGAAGGTAACAAAAATATAGTAGAACTGACCCCAGAAGAGTTAATAGCGATTCGAAAAGATGGCAGTGAATTTCCTATTAAGCTGACAACCACCATGATTGCAAATGATAAACTTTGTATCGGTATTATTACCGATTTAAGCGAATTGTCGGTGTTAAAGAAAGCCATTACTGACATTAGTACCCTGGAACAAGAAAAAATAGGCAGAGAAGTTCACGATAATTTGGGACAACGCCTCACTGGTATTAACTTATTAGCTGGCGACTTAAAAAGAAATATCAAGATAGAGGATAAAAAAAGCAACCAAACATTGAACCAGATCATCAAACAGATAGGTTTAGCTATAGGAGAAACACGCAATGTAAGTCATGGTTTATCACCTATTTTATTCCCACCACAAAAATTGCAAGAAGCATTGATTAAATTAATGGAAATGGCTGATAAAGCCAATATTGAGAAACAAGTTGAATTCTCCAAAATATTAAGATTCTCAGATAATACCAGTGCAATTCAGGTTTATCGCATAGCGCAAGAAGCGATTAATAATGCCATCAAATATTCAAAAGCGAGTAAAATTACGCTGCACCTTAAAACACATTTAAATCAAATGATGCTGGTGATTCAAGATGACGGTGTAGGAATTGACTTAAAAGGAAAAAAAGTAGATTGGGGGATTGGTTTGAAAATTATGCAATATCGTGCATCGAGCATTAATGCTAATTTATTCATTGAGTCATCGCTAGGAAAAGGGACTATAGTTCGTTGTATATTTTGATGACTAGATGCCTGACACTTTGGTTATAATGGCCTATACATCAGAATAACTGCATAATTTTTTTGAATTAGTAGTGAAGCCGTTTCTCTAGTGACATTAAGGCTAAGTGAAAATCATAGGATAAATTAACATGCCCGCCGGACTTATTGCTGCTCTTTTGTTGTTGCTATTATGTTTTTTGTGGTCATTCGCTTTAATGGACTTGATCTTAATCGCTTTGTATAAACTCGGTATCCCTCCTCATGTTGGGCTTAGTATTGTCTTTTGTATATTACTTGGCAGTTTTATCAATATCCCACTAAAACGTGTTAAAACCGTAGCAAAAGTTCCCCTGAACTTACGCCAATTATATGGGGCTAATCGTTGGTTTTCCCGTCAAGTATTCCAAAAAAACGAAATGGTTATTGCCGTTAATGTTGGTGGCTGTGTTGTGCCATCAGCCCTTGCCATTGATCAGTTAGTGCGCCTGTTTAATGCAGAAATAATATGGTTTCCCATTATTGCAATCCTCATTAATGTGGCTGTTTGTTATCGACTATCTGAAATCAAACCAGGCGTGGGGATCTTACTACCCGCCTTCTTGCCAGGGATAATAGCGGCACTTTGTGGGTTAATACTCTCACCAGAAAATCCGGCAGCCGTCGCCTTTTGTGCTGGTATTTTAGGCCCCTTGATTGGCGCCGATTTATTGCGTCTCAATCAAATAATAGCCTTAGGCTCTGGCTCAGCGAGTATTGGCGGTGCAGGCACCTTTGATGGCATCGTTATTTCGGGTTTTATTGCACTCATATTGTCTTGATCTCCAAGGAGACAACAGCGAGTCAAGCTTTATCAAACTGACATAAGTCAGCTAACACGCTAAAAGACAATAGCTTTCCCGATAATGTCAAAAGCGAGCACTCACCCAACTGCTACTATTCAATAGGTAGTATAAGCAAGACAATCCCGAGTAAAGTTACCTAAAGTGTCTAAGTTCAACTCAATGAAAGAGGCAACACCATGAAAATAAAACATATTCTTGTCATTATGGACCCTACGATTGACGAGCAACCCGCTTTGTTTAAAGCTATTGAATTTGCCAAAAAATTTGATGCCAGCATCGAGTTGTTTTTGGTGGTTCACCACAGTGCTCTTGCACCTAAATGGTTTAATAAAGAGCATCCGCAAGAAAAACTCATTAGTCATTATTTGAAAACAAAGCAACGTTGGCTTGATACCTACCTTTCTCAAGTGACTAAAGAGAATATATCGGTAAGCGCTGAAGTTCGGTGGCATAAGCCGCTATATGCTGAAATTCTTAAGAAAATAACAGAATGTCATGCTGATATGGTCGTCAAATCTACTCATCAGCATCCGGCACTTGAGCGAATACTTTTTACCCCTAACGATTGGCAATTATTAAAATCTTGCCCAGTACCTTTACTGCTTGTAAAATCTTCTACCGCTAAAGTGTATAAAAAGGTTATGGCTGCAATAGATTTAAAAAAGGTTGAAGATGAACGTACAAGTTTAGATAAGGTTATTCTGGATACCAACGCGACTATCTCAGAATATTTTAATGCGGTTGCTCATGTTACCCATGCTTATGATCCCATTGGCCATGAATTATGGCCAACAATGGATAGTGGCCTTTATGGCTTTGATATGTCGACATACAATTACCAATTATATCAAGATCAACAGCATGAATATCACGCAAATGAATTTTCCCATTTAATAGAGCATTATGGATTTGATTATAAAAATAGTCACTTAGTCCATGGTATAGCGTCTGTTCAACTTATTGATGTGGTCACAGATGAAGCTATTGATCTGTTGATTATGGGGGTAAGATTACATGCAGGTTTTGTTGGTACTACGGCAGAAAAAATATTAGACGAAGTGAACTGTGATATTTTAGCGATTAAACCCACGTATTAAATGTTAAATATACGAGTGTTCATTTTAAAGAAATTCAGACACTTTAATTAACTAATACTTAATATTGATTCCCCTAAAGAGAAGTATAATAAGGGTATAAAATAGAGCTGATAAAAAGCCCATTTTATCTAATCACCTGCGTCATTATCATTGATTATATTTAACATCCCATTATATTACAGTATAATTTCCCGTTAGTGTTGCGCTATAACTATACCTTGGAATATAGGGTTCAATAGACAAATACTTTGCTTTGACGTTAATACCAATAATTGCTTCAATAGCTAAACGATGGCGAAGTTGATTATATTATCTCATCATAATGTCGCTCTGTTATTTAATATTTTATAAACACTCATTTTTATTGCATCATTTATGAATACCCAAGTGAGTGCATAAAGCCAGATATATAGAGCATACTCCCAACCTACAGGTGTAATAAAGAGCCCATAAACAACAATCAACGTTCCAACTATCTCTGTACCCAAAGTTGCAATCATCAATAGAGGCGAGGGCCATGGAGGTTTCCAAAACCAGTTATCTATCCGTGTGATATAAAGAGTGCTATGACCTGCAATAACTAATTTTAGGAAAATAAGACTTTGAATGAGCTCATCGCTCAGTCCCTGATCACGTAAAAAGAAAAAAAGCATAAAAGAGGAGGCAACACCAGCAACTCCGAGTATGGATGAAAGGGTCAACAAGGTATGCATATCCCATCTAACTGGTGTGTCACTGATTTTGGTATTGTCATAGGCAATGGCTAAAATTGGAATATCATTGAGCAGCGCCAATAGGATAATCATAAGTGTGGAAATGGGATAAAAGTTAAAAATTATAATGCATAGCGCCATAAATAGGATAATGCGAATGGTCTCGGCAACGCGAAAAGTCGCATAACTCTTCATTCGCTCAAAGGTAATACGTGCTTGCTCAATGGCCTCATTGATAACGCCAAGGCCTGGCGATGTCAGAATAATATCAGCAGCGGCACGAGCTGCATCAGTTGCATTTGAAACAGCAAATCCACAATCGGCTTTTTTAAGGGCGGGGGCATCATTGACACCATCACCTGTCATGCCAACGATATGACCAGCCTTCTGCAGGTTATCAATAATGGTGTATTTATCCTCCGGACGAACCTCTGCAAAAATATCTATCGATTCAAGGGTGTCTATTAATGTAGATTCATGTGTATGAATATACGCCTCTGGTAATGAGCCAACATCATAGATTTCTTCTAAAGTTTGCATCACCTCTTTAGCAAACTGTTGTGCGTCTTGACCGGATGCCTTGGGATGGAGACACTGATAAATAGAAAAGCTCAATGCTTCTGACATGGATAATAATTGGTTGCGTCCTTTACCTTCTAGATTGTCGGCACGAATAGCTCCTTCATTCAAACCTAATCGATGCCCTATTTCCTTGGCAATTGCGATATTGTCACCCGTAATCATCTTTACCTGGACACCATGATCTTTCATCGATTGAATTACTTGGGCGGAATCTTTTCGTTCTGGGTCAATCAAAGGAATGAGGCCAATTAATTTAATTTCAGAGTCTTGTTTTTTCATTGCTATAGCCAAAATTCGAAAGCCTTTGTGAGCAAATCGCTCAATACTTTTTTCAATAGCTATTGCCTTATTCTCATTAACGTTGGCAAGCCCTAAAATTATCTGGGGGGCTCCTTTATAGACATTAATCAACTCATCTTTATAGGTTACTTGGGCCGACGTGTGCTTTTTAATCGAATCAAATGGATTGAATTTATGTTGCTTCCATTGTTGCCAATCAGTGGCTGGATACTTTTCATTGAGATAGTGAAATAGCGGAGTTTCAATGGGATCATGGTTCTCAAACCGGGAAGCAAGCACGGCATAGGTAAATAACTCTTCTTCACTAAAACCGTCGAACAGCATAGGGGTAACAACCTGCATTTCGTTTTTGGTTAATGTCCCGGTTTTGTCTGAACAGAAAATATCTACCCCCGCAAGCTCTTCAATCGCAGTCAAACGGGAAACAATAGCTTGTCGTTTGGCCAGATTAACGGCCCCTACCGCCATAGTAATAGAAAGCACCGCCGGCAGGGCTACAGGAATGGCTGCAACAGTGAGCACCAAGGAAAAACGTGCTATCTCAAGTATATCTTCGTGCCGGAATAGACCCACAACCATAATAAGTGCCACCAATATTAGGGTGAGGGCAATAAGAAAATTACCAATTTGTATGACCATTTTCTGGAAATGACTACGTTCTTCAAGAGATGCTTTGGCAACCAGTGCAATCACTTCACTAAAGTGGGTATGCTGGCCGGTGTTAATGACCAGAGCTTCCATCTCACCCTGTTTTATCACTGTATTGCTGTAGGCAACGTCGCTTTTGCTTTTGGTGACGGGCAGTGATTCTCCGGTTAATGATGACTCATCAATGGCAAGAAAATCACCATTGAGTAATTGCACATCCGCAGGTATCACATCACCAATGCGTAACCTAATAATATCGCCAGGAACAAGCTCTCTGGCTAGACTAAACTGATACTCAGCCCCACGGAAAACACGTACTTCAGACACCACTTGTTGCTTTAATACTTTGAGTGCGCTCAGTGCTTTGTGCTCCTGAAAAAAATCTAGGGCGGCATTAATCAACAACATCATAGAGATAATGATGAACTCTTCCCATCTTTGTAACAAGAGTGAGAGTATGGCGGCAACTTCAATCATCCACGGAATAGGTCCCCAGAAACGACGAAAAATTCGATGCCAAAGGGGCTCTTCCTTTTCATTAATTTCATTAGCACCAAAATACTCCAGCCTCTGAAGGGCTTCGATGTTTGAGAGTCCTTTTACTGGATTGACTTCAAGATAAGCAAGAGAGTCTTGTAAGCTTTGATTGACGTAATCTTTTGTATTTTTACCCTGTAGGTTATCTATAATCATAATTAACCAGAGATCGGTTTTAAGAATATTGTTCAACAACTTATTTGCATTTCATGTCGATTACTCTCGACCTGTTATCTCTTCTGACGTTAGTCTTTGTTGGCTTTGAACCTGCCAATTTAACCTAGCTTAACGACAACATTAAGCACTTCATCATTAATAGGTAAAGGTATTTCATTAGCTATAATTGTTTTACCATTGACTGTAATTTCAACTACGCCGTGTCCTACTCCTTGACTGTCTTCAACACATAATTCTATTACACCATTGTCACGTCTTAGTGTTGCACTATAACCATGCCAGCATTTTGGAATACAGGGTTCAATAGATAAATGTTTGGCTTTGAAGTTAATACCAAGAATTGCTTCAATACCTAAACGATACGCCCAAGCTGATGAACCGGTATACCAGCTCCAACCACCTCGACCAGCATGAGGTGCTACACTGTAAATATCAGCGGCAATTACGTAAGGCTCGATTTTATAAGTTTCCATGCTCTTTTTATTCATTGAATGTTCAATAGGGTTAAGCATTCTGAATAAATGCATAGCCCCGTCACCATCTCCTTGACGAGTTAGCGCCCATACCAACCACACAGCAGCATGTGTGTATTGCCCTCCATTTTCTCTTATTCCTGGGGGGTAGGCTTTAATATAACCAGGATCACGCATTGTTGCGTCAAAAGGAGGCGACAATAGGCGCACAACGTTATTTTTTTCATCAACAAGTTCACCTTGTGCAGAATGTAAGGCTTGAGCAGCACGCTCAGGATCGGCCGCTCCACTTAGGGTCGCCCAAGATTGTGCTATCGAGTCAATACGACATTCTTGACATCCAGAAGAGCCCCAAGGGTGTCCTTCATCATCATAAGCTCGTCGATACCATTTACCATCCCATCCATGTTCTTCAATAGCCAACGTTAATTCTTTCGCTTTATTTCGCCAAATATCAACAGACAGTTTTTCGGGCCACAATTGATGTAACGCAGTAAATGATTCAATCACCGCAATAGCAAACCAAGATAACCATATACTCTCGCCTCGTCCGCGAACGCCCACACGATCCATACCGTCATTCCAATCGCCAGCGCCTATCAATAACAAACCATGCTCCCCCGTAGAATTAATCCCCCGATTTAAGGCTCGCTTGCAGTGTTCAAACAAGCTATAGGTCTGTGATGTAGATTCATATAAGGTATATCGATTTTCCTCTCGGTAACCCAAGGGTTCACCTGTTAAAAAAGGTATTTTTTCATCAAAAATAGTTTTATCACCTGTAACATCTACATAATATGCTGTGACATAAGGAAGCCAAAGCAGATCATCCGAAAAATGTGTACGTACACCTCGACCGCTTGGTGGATGCCACCAATGCAGCACATCTCCTAAATCAAACTGGTGAGCTGCACTTTCTACTATGTGCTTGCGTGCTATTGCAGGCTCGGCATAAATCAATGCCATAACATCTTGCAGTTGATCCCGAAAACCATAAGCGCCACTTGACTGATATAAACCACATCGAGCAAAAATTCTACAGACTAACGTTTGATAGAGTAACCATTGATTCATCATTAGATCAAAAGAAGGTTCAGGGGTTCGAACTTGAAGCGAATTAAATAAACGTGACCATCGCGTACGCATTTTTTTCCAATCATCAGAAAGGGTTTGTGCTTGTTGCCATTTTTTGATGATCTCTTTTGTGTGTGTTCGGTTATCACCTTGACCAAATAAAAATAGTACTTCAGCTTCACCGTTGGCTGCCAAATCGACATGTATTTGTAGCGCTGCACAGGGATCGAGTTTAGCTCCCACTGAACCACTAAGCTTCCAACGTGCCAAAGCTGCAGGCATTTTAAAACCACCTTCACGACCAAAAAATTCAGATCTGTTTCCGGTGAACCCATGTATTTGTCGATCTGAGCAAAGAAAGGTTATCCGTTTGGAAAAGTCAGCATTACAAGCATTCCTCGCCAGCAGAGCATTTTGTGTGTGATCATATTCGGTAACAATGTGAGGCGAGCTGTTAGATCTTGCAGAACCTAATACTAACTCCGCATAATAAGTTACCGTTAAACGTCGGGCTTTCCCTTGAGTATTGTTTAATTTCAAGCGGGTAATTTTAACTGGATCTTCATCTGCTACGAGTACAGTTAACTCTTGTTTGAGGTGATGTGAATTACTGCGCCATTGGCTATAACCAGCGCCATGTGTTATTTCACAAAGGTTTGCCGTACCAATAGGGTTAGGGGTAACTGTCCAAACTTGGCCTGTTTCTTCGTCACGTATATACACTATTTCGCTGGGGCGATCTTCAACAGGATCATTTGCCCAATGGGTGAGTCTATTTTCACCACTATTAATCGCCCAAGTATAGCCGCCTCCAGCCTCCGAAACTAAACAACCAAAATTAGCATTGGCAAGCACATTACACCAAGGCGCAGGTGTGTTTTGATCAGGCTCTAAATAGATTATATATTCGTCACCTTTGGGGCTAAAACCACCAGTACCATTAAAACAAATAAGATCCTTGCGGCGCTTTAACAAAGGGCTTACTTTGGGTCCTATTAATGGCGCTGTTGCAACAAAGGTTGGTAAGCGACTTTTTTCGTTATATGGTGAGATTATTTGCTGCTCTAACGTATCATTGTCATTTAGAACGGCATGAGCCATGGCCCTGAGTAAATTTCCTTGTTCAATGGATATTTGACCAAGGTGAAGTAAATGTACCCCGCCACGTTGCCCAAGCAATGTTTCTGCGCCAACTTCCTGTAACAGTTGCTGTACTTTGTCACTAATCTCGTCAATATATCCGGTGTTTCCCTCATGTATAATGACAAAATCAATTTCGAGCCCTTGCTCATGCCATTGCTGATGAGCACAAACTAGCACCCGTAACAAAGCAACATTTCTCTGATCATTTAAACGGAAAAGTAAAATGGGGAAATCACCAGAGATGCCAAAAGCCCAAAGTGCTGATTGATTCAATTGATTTTTTTTAATGACATCTTCTTCTTCACGCAATACCGCATGTGATTGCATGAGTACTGATAATAGATTTTGGAGTTGTGGTAAATAAGGCACTGCATATTCACATCGTTTCATGTTTAAGCTTGCTTTAAAAAGCGCGTCATGAAAGACCAAATCAATTGACGATAATACTTCATAACAATGCGCTATCTCAAATAAAGAGCGACGCGAACTACTGGAAATAGTGACAAAAGCGAGTTTTTCAGTAGCAAATGCAGATAATTCGACACTTGCTTGCAAAGACATAATAGGGTCTAAGGTCCAGCCCAGTGATTTTGACAGTCCATCAATAAGTCCTTGTGGGCTTTGTGCACTGCCATTACGGCCAATAAAATGGGTTCTGTCTGTTTCAAAACTATGCAATTTAACGGCATGACTATCACAAAGTAAGCGGTGCATGAGCGCTGGAGGCTTTTCATGTGGCTCACGAGAACGGCGTTCAAATATCAGTGCGTTCATGCTTTTAGCGAGTTCACTATGAATGAATAATTTGCTAAATGTAGGATGACGTTGATCACCGGCAGGGTCTGTCAGAACTACTTCAGCATAAGTTGTGATGGTCAGACGACGTACTTCTTGGGTATCATTAATTAATGTTATACGACGAATTTCTACATCGTCATTCGCCGCTACCGTTAAGTCCATGCGCACTGATATGCCATTATCTTGTCGATGAAATTCAACCATATGTGGGTGAAATACCACATCGTATTTTTTATTAGTTTTGTTTACTGGTAGACGTCCAACTGACCACATTTCACCACTATCTTCATCCTGTAGATATATCCAAACCCCTAAGTTTTCAATAGTAATGTCTGGCGTCCAACGTGTTAAAGCATTATGCCGCCAATTAAGTCCGCCTGCACCTGAATCAGTGATTAAGGTATTGAGGCGACCATTACCCAGTACATGCACTTCCGGGAAAGCACCACATAAATTAGGTCTCCAAGCAGGTAATTGAGGCAGGTTTTTTACGTCAGACTCAATAGCCTCTTCGGCTTTAGTTATATCATCTGTTGGAAATTCAAGTGAACTGTCCAACGCCAGTTGTTCATGCAACAATAGGTCAACGGTTTGGACAATAGTACTTTGTTGAAAACGATGTACATGAGGTTCATTAAATAACACATTAGATAGCGCAACAAATATCATACCTTGATGATGAGCCATATGTGAGCGAACAATAGAAAAGTCAATATTGCGGGGGAGACGACTTGGTGTATAATCTATCGCCTCATACATACCATAAAGACTTAACATGCCAAGGTCTGTCAGTCGTTGAAGATTACGTGTGGCTTGCGTTGGATAAATGGCCAATGCTAGCGCGGTTGCATAAGGTGCTATAACGGTGTCTAGTTCTAGGCCACGTTTAAACCCTAGGCTAGCGACACCAAACGCACGATATTGATAATTATGTTGAATATCTACGGTTGCATAACCAGACTCAGATATCCCCCAAGGTGTTGAACGTTTTTGACCATTTCTGATTTGTTCATCAACCGCGACTTGCTCACTCTGCGCAAGCAAAGTTCCTTGGGCACTACATATTAATAGTCGAGGCATTAGGTACTCGAACATTGTTCCCCCCCAAGAGATCAACACATTTTGACCAGATACCTTGGTAATAGAGCGACCCAATGCGAACCAATGTTTGGTTGATATATCCCCTTTACCCATCGCAATGATGCTGGCTAACCGAGCTTCTGATGCCAATAAATCATAATGGTGGGGATCCATAACTCCGGCACTGTCATTCCAACCAATATGAAATAACTGTGTGTCTTCATCATATAACAAACGAAAATCCATGCCTGCAACTTCGTCAACTGACCGCAGCGATATAGTGCTTAAATCTTTTTGAAGTTGTAATGAATTTTGAATAGAAATATTGAGATCAGTTTCAAGCGCAGTCAGCCATAACGAAATGGCATTGTCTTGCCTTCCATTCCATAAAAGGAGATTTTTTTCCCGTAAATTTATAATAATACTTTTAGCCATTGAGCACGCTGGTGAGATCTCGGCTAATGTCAGTGTAGGAGGTAATAAACGGCGCAACAGTATTAAGGCATCATGATATGATATAGCATCCGCTTCATGTTCTGAAGAAGTAGGGCAAGTTAGGATGGTTAGCCATGGAAATAATCTGTCCATATCTCTTTGCATGTCACGTAAATGCTGATGTGCTCGACCTACCCATACACGAATGTTACGTAAAACATTAACACCATGGGCGGATGATTTTTTCGCCAATGTAGTGACTAAATGACGGTCAAATTCAAGGCAATCATACTCACAAATCTCTTGAATTGTTAACCACCATATATCGGTGTTATCACGAGCATTTGCGGCTTTATCACGAATTTGAACTGCATGCTCTGACAGTCTAGTGTATTCTTCCGGATCACCACTATCGAGTTTAGATACCGCTTCTTCAATTAGGGCTATGGTATCCATTAAGCCATCCCAACGTGCAGGTGAAAATACAGGGCTATTATGTATGGTTTTACAGCCTTCATTAAGTGTTAATAATGCGGCGGCCAAATTACCACTATCGACGGTTGATACATAACGTGGTGATAGTACTTCTAAGGTCTGAGTGTTGTACCAGTTGAAAATATGGCCGCGGTAGTGTTCCAATTTTGCTAGTGAATCCATACTAGCAAGCACACGTGAAGCAAATTCTGTGGGCCCAAGATAGCCAAAATCCCAAGCAGTAAGATTTGATAGAAACATCATGCCAATATTGGTCGGTGAGGTCCGGTGTGAAATAATGCCATGTGGGTCTTCTTGGTAGTTATCAGGTGGCAACCAATGATCAGCAGGGCCGACAAAGGTTTCAAAAAATAACCAAGTACGTCGTGCCAAGCGTCGTAGGAAAACGACATCATGTTCATCTAATTGCTCTCTGATTTTTGGTAATGGCTGGCTGATTTTACGCGCGATTTCTGGTGAAAGACACCAAAGTATCAAAAAGGGAGCTGCTACTGGTAATGCATTGATATTTGTGTAATAAATTAAAATCGCCATAAGGCAAGTTAATAAAACGCCTGGTGCCATTTCTAGCCAAAAATGCCATGAAAATTCACGATGGTTCAAATGTTTATCTGTATGTGCAGCAGTGATCCATTGCAACATGTTTTGGTGAGTGATTGTTATTCTAAATAGTGTTCTGAGTATTGCATCGAGGGCGACGAGTGTTTCGTGTGGAAGAAAAACAATTAACATCAGCCAACGGCCGATATTTGATAAGGCTTTTGGTCCAAAATTTGTAAAGTCATTCCAATGAAAGTGTCGGGTAATACCAATAATAAAGTGACCAATTTGATGACCCACAGGTGAAACAAGGGCTAGGATGGTCCATACTAAAGGATTTCCAGGTAACCAAATCCAACCCGCTAGTAGCCATAAAAGCAATGCAGGGGGGAGTATACTTCTGCGCAAGTTATCAACTATTTTCCAGCGCTCAATAAGGTCAATGTCATTGTTACAATAACTATTATCGCTTAGCCTAACGCGACGGCCAAGCCAAGGGATGAGTTGCCAATCGCCTCTTATCCAACGATGTAATCGACGTGAAAAAGCCAAATAATGATTAGGAAAGTCTTCATAAAGTACAATGTCTGAGGCAAGAGCAACACGTCCTTTAATCCCTTCAAATAAATCATGGCTTAATACTGAATTTTCTGGCACACAACCATTCAAACACCGCCTAAATGCCGATACATCATAAATACCTTTACCGACAAAGATACCACTGCCAAATAGGTCTTGGTAGACATTAGAAACTGCTTGGCTATATATATCGATAACACGATCACCGGATGCTAATTTTGAAAACCAGGTACTTTCAGCTCGTGATGGTGCTATTTCGATACGCGGCTGTATGATGCTATAACCAGCAATGATTTTGCCGGTTTTCTCATCAAAAACCGCACGATTTAATGGATGGGCTAGCGTTCCTATTAAACGAGCCGCCATACCTCTGCTTAACTGGGTGTCACTATCTAGTGTAATAACAAAACGAATATTACGCAGGGCCAAACTATCACCTTCATGGATATTAAACGCGGTACATTTTTCATCAGATAAAAAGTGATTGAATTCGTCAATTTTTCCACGCTTACGCTCCCATCCCATCCAACAACGTTCACTCGAATTGTATTTACGATCCCTATGCAAAAGATGAAAAGGAGCACTTCCATCAGTACGGTATTTATCATTAAGACTTTTTATACCTTCGCGAACATGCGCTAAAAATTGAGCATCGCTAGGGAGAATATCGTCTGCCGCATCGAGATAATCAGTAAGCAAAACAAAGTGTAGTGCGGGATCGTTATTAGATAAATAATGTCGTTCAATGCGTATTAATAGCGAGTCAATCTCTTCAATACTGCCTAATAACGTAGGTATGGCAATGGCAGTGGTAAAATCAGCGTTAATTTTTTTATCAAAATCAAGTTTATTAAGAACTCTAGGCGGTAGTAAACTGGTTAATAACCAGTGGAGTGATGATACTGCGAGCATTGAAGCAGGAATAAGCGTTAACAACGAACCAATCAGAAATTGAAACGTATTGGCATTGTTAAAGTATAAATAGTATAAGGCAACGGATTCAATTACTGCGAGGAAGGATGTTAATACAAACAAATAGACAAAAACGGCGTGTTTTTTTAGCAGACGTTTACCACGTTGAAACCAAGAAATACGACAGTTTAATTGCTTTTCAAGGGTCAATAGCCCTTCATCAACTAACCAGTATCCTACATGGCTCTGTCGTTCGTGGTCTAATTCAGATTGTTTTGCAAGTTCTAGTGCACAAAGCGCTATACTTTTTTCACTATAAGCGGTGGAACGTGCTAATTTTTCAATCGTTTTACAATATCTGTCGCGACTATCAAAATCTAAATGGGCATAAATATCAGCGGGATCATTTCGTAATTCTTTTTCTACAATACTTACCTGTTCAAAAAAAGTACGCCATGGGATGGTTTCAATCACTGATAGACAATGTAATGCTCGGCCTAAACAATCAATTTCATCAATAGTAGAAACTGTGGGTTGCCATGAGTTATTGCTTTTGTAAGGCAAACTCAGTTCAGGAACAATAAGCACCACACTAGTCATTACCAACTCAATACAAGCTAATCGTAATAGCGTTGGTAATGCCCATAATTCAGCGATATCAAGAGGTGATTCTTTTTGGTATGCCTGAATAAAATCAACTAAGATAGGCATGGCTATTTGAATGCCATCTGCAGCAAGTAAACCACTAGCAATATGATAGGCTCTCGGCAAAGGGTCGTTATCTTTACTACTTTTGGTGCAGGGCAAAAGGTTGTAATAATCTTCAGGCATATCAATTTTTATTTTTTGCAGGGCACGCTCTAACACATAACTATTATCAAATATCCATTCTGCTACTTTCGCAGTGTTGATATCGGCAGTATTAAACGACTTTTTTGCGTTTTCTATCCAGCTGGGTATCTTGGGTAGCACCATAAGCAGCGGAATTAACTTGGGCTTTTGTGAAGACAGTACGTGGCTTAAGGCTAGCTCTTGTGCTTTGATTTCAATAAAGCCAACATTTAACTCCCCAAATTCATAGGTCATAAAACCGCCTGTGAAGGCAATCGTGAGATGACTTCTGGTGAGGAGTATTTTGTTTTGATTGATCTTTCTCCTTGAGATATCAATCCTCGTAAGAGCAGCACGGGTACTGGGCTATGCTCCATAAAATCTAGCGCCACTTTGCCACAAAATTGCTCTTGATGGTTTGAGTCTCCATAGGCTGACATCACCACTATATCTATTGATTGGGCATCAACAATTTTAATCAGTTCATGAGAAACACCATGGTTATTAACCCGCGAGGTATTCACTGAAATGTTAGTGGTTGACTGTAAGCGTGATTCTATTTGACTGAGGTAGTGTGAAGCAACATTCCAGTTGTAATCTCGAATATGTTGCTCAAGCATTAATCCTTCAGGATTTATTGGTTCAATATGAGTAATACCTGACTCTGGTATTACGTGTGCAAGTACCACTTCACTGCCTTGGTCTTTAGCTATATTTATGGCAAATGGTAGAGCACTTTCCGCCCAGCTTGAGCCATCCAAAGGTACTAATAATCGCCGAAAAAAAACGTTGAAATTGTGGTCGTTGCTTTCATGTTTATCAAGAGACTTTGCTGGTATTAGCAAAATGGCACTTGGTGTTCTTGCTATTAATTTTTGAGTGGTGCTTGCCAATGGCCACTGAGATTTTCCTTTGGAACCATGGCTGCAAAGCACGGTCAAATCGACATTATGTGTATTTATCCAAAAATAAATTTGCTCTGCCGGCAGACCTTCTATGGTTTCAATAGTGACTGGAACACCACAATTGGCAATATCTGACTTAATCGTATTAAGATAACGAACAGCTTCATTTTTTTGCATTTCCCATTCAAAGCAATCCATTGGGGTATTAGAGTCTGAATATGGTTTTTCTAGCACGTGGAGTACAGTGATTTTTGCATCTAAACCACGTGCTAAAGTCATCGCGTAGGGTATAACCTGTTTAGATAAGTCGGAACAATCAAGACAAACTAAAATATGTTGCATAACAATCTCTTATTTATAAAACTTTTGAGTCAATAGGGTTGGAGTGTAAAACTCATAAAGGTGATTTCACCTTAAATCAGTAGGCAAGATCAGTATATTGGAAGAGATAAATATCGAAAATGACAATTGTCAGACAAGGTTAAACTTGTAAATTATTATTGTTAATTTTGAAATGCGTATTTGATTAATAGCCGAAAGCAATACGGTTAAAGTGACTTAAGTCGTTATGTTGAAATATTATTATATTCGTTTTTTTCTATTATTTTGGCTATTTTGTTTTTGGCTAATTTTTCCATATCGCCAAATGAAAAAGAGACCGCTATGGCAAAGTAATTATCGACAACGGGTTTAACTCTAACAACAGAGCCAAAAACTAAGATAGGATTTCCATCTTTGAATTCGATAGCTATTTGTATAGAGTCATGGATAGGATAATGTTGTGAAGTTTGAAATAAAAGCCCCCCAAAACAAATGTTCTGACAAGTACCTTCTTGAATGGTGGCCCCATCAAAGTTTATTGCTTTTACTTTTATATTTTTCACTAATGGTACCCGGGTATAATGGCGATTTTCATTTTTAAATATTTTGATATTGTTTTTACCTGCGCCCTTGGCTCTATATAAAGCACTGTCGGCCGAATAAATAAGCTCGTCTGCCGTTTTTGCATGTATTGGATAAACAGCAAGGCCACCACTGATGGAAATGTGAAATTTTATACCATCTTCTACAAAGAGCATGTTTTTAACTTTCTGTCTAATACGATTGCTCAGCATCAGCGCATCTTTATGGTCGGTGTTAGGCATGAGAATAACAAATTCTTCTCCTCCATAGCGCAGGGCGATATCACTTTGTCGTATTGAACTCGATAATAATTTTCCTAGTTTATTTAAGACAATGTCACCTATTTGATGGCCGTAGGTATCATTGATCAGTTTAAAGTCGTCCAAATCTAAAAATAATAAAGACAGCTCAGTGTCTTCTCTTTGAGTTAAAGCAAGCAAATGTGAGAGGATGTCATTAAAACAGTTTCGATTAAACAAGCCGGTAAGACGGTCAATGGTAGAATGATTAACTAGGTTGTCGAAGTGTTCAAGGGTGGTGAGTTTTGGTTTGCGGATTAACTTATTCTTATCATGCGATAAATAATCACAAATCGTGGCAACTAAAGGTAATGGGCGTCCAACTTTTTCAGAGAGCCATAGTGAATGCTGGGTAACATTTATCCAATAAATCATAGCTTGATCAAGGTCTAAATGTAAATCGGCTATTACTTGGAAAATGACTTGGCATGCGACATCGCTATACTCTTCTACTATAGCATTAAGCTCACTCAAAAGGGTAAGGTTACAAGTTGACTGATTAATACACTCCATCACCTCTACTTTTAGTGTGGCAATGAGGCTATCAGTAGCATTCTTTTCAAAATCATAATCAATGAATAAATTATTATTGAGTGAATCTTGGGCGTGTTCATCTTGCATAAATTGCTGCTCTCTACTTGGGTAATATATTCAAAAAATGAAATGACTTACTCTTTTTTACAAAGTGTAGTATGCAATTAGCACTCATATTTTCAACATAACTGCGTTGTTGAACCCTCGCTGACATTTGCCAGTAAGTTTGAGGAGGAGGTAACCATGCCGCTTTATCTTAGCTTTCGGCGAGTATTTGCAGGTGGTGTGTATCAACAATGGTTATATGTCGCCTGTCTAGTTTGACACAGCCTTTTTTTCTCATACTCGTTAATGTACGACTGACGGTTTCTGAAGCAAGACCTAAATAATTACCAATATCATCACGAGACATACTTAAATCAAATTCAGTATCAGAACAGCCAAGCATTTTGTGGTTTTCAGAGACTTGAAGTAAAAATGAAGCTATTCGAGTATTTGCATTTTTTTTACCCAACATATAAATATTACTGTTCTCTTGTTTGAATTTATTCATGGCAAAATCAACTAGCCAAGAGGGTACCAATTGTTCAAAAACTTCTCGCAATTTATTTATTGGCAAAGCACAGACGGACGAGGTTACTAACGATATGGCCGAAGAGGAATGTTGAATAGAGGGTAAGCCATCAAGTGCCAAAATATCTCCTGGACCATGAAAATTTAAAATTTGCTCTTCACCGGCTTGATTAGTTATAAATGTTTTAATCGACCCTGATTTAACAACATATAAATTTTCTAATGTATCGCCTACCCGAAATATGTGGTCATGTGCTCTAAATAATAGAGAGTCAATGATTTTTAAACTAGGCACAGATTTTTTTACTTTAAACGCGATGCACGTTTTCTGTCTTACGCACACGCTGCATGAATCCACTGAATTATAAGTATTACTGTTGGTTTTAAACATAGCACTGTCCTTGCTATCAAAGATTAACTATTAAAAATAGAGCTTACGAGCATCGTATTAATAAAGGTGACATTATAATGAGATTAAGAATGGTCTATATTTTAAAATAAACGAATAGGGTAAAACCTGATATTGGTGTCATTTGTTGTTATTATTAATACAAATTTGTTATTTGTTATTTGTTAAGTTACTCAGGTTGTTGATAAAATAATATCAAGAAATAGAAAGGTACAATGAGTGGATAATTACAGGAATACTGAGTAGGGTTATTGCCATTAATCCACCTTTTCTTGCGTGATTTCGCTAGTAACTCAGCCCTGTTTTTAGCTGACGGCATATAATGGTAATTTTCATGCACATTACTCATCCCCTAAAACATCGGCAGATTTTATCCAATGCTTTTATGACCAACTGATTATCATGTAATGTTGTCTATTAGCGTTTTGTATCAGCAAAAGCACTAATTTATATTTACTGTTATTTTTAAGTGCATGGTTAAATTCGTTGGCGTTTTTTATATTTATTCGATTAACCCGAAAAATAACAGAGCCTACTTTTATATTTGCCATGTCAGTGACAGAGCCAGCTTTTACTGGCGTGTTCACAACACCTTGCCCTGATTTAATCTCAAATTTTTCAGCTAAATCAGGCGTAACTTTTAGTATCGTTAATCCGAGTTCTTCACTAGGTGGCTCATCTGACAATGTCTGTTCTTTGGCTTGGCTAATTTGCCCATTGTGACAGTGAACTTTACTTGTTTGCCATCGCGCATAACCTTGAGTAATGCTTTGCTGTGGGTGGGCTTAAGACAACGATATTTCGAAATGAAGCTGTTGATCGATACCGACTCGTTCTGAAAAGAAATAATAATGCCCCCTATTTTCATGCTTGCCTCATCTGCCGGTGAGTTATGAATAACTTGCGCAACCAAAATTCTTTCGTTGGTTTCAAGAGCAAATGACTCGGCCAATTGACGACTTGGCCAATTGAGAATACAACTCTTGAACCACAATCCCTAAATGTCCGCGTAGACTTCTCCATGAGTGATTAGTGTTGGACAATATTATTGGCAATTAATAGGAATGGAAAACCGATCCTCATATAGCCACCACTTTGGAGAATATTGCAGTATTTATGTCGACGCCCTCGCCGTCAAAGTTGACTAATAGACCTCCCTAATTGCCAGGATTAATGCCGCATCTGTCTGAATAAAGTATTAGTAGTCATTAATACCTAAACTATTTATACCTGTTGCACTGACAGCGCCTCTGGTTAATGTGTGATTTAAATCAAAAGAATTACCTGTAGCAAGAACCCATTCACCCACTTCTAATTTAGAAGAATCTCCTAGGGTAAATGTAGGTAATTTGTTTATGTTTATTTCAAGGACTACAACATCAGATTTAGGATCAGCGCCAACAATTTTTGCCACAAAGTCACATCTGTCTAGAAGTATAACTTTGAACTTTCTGCATTTTTCACCACATGCTTACTGGTTGAAATTTAGCTCTTTTTGGCAAATAAACCCTCTTTAGTCATAAAAAAACCTAACCTTGTTCTACTATTTTAGGTTGTCTGTGAGTTGATTGAGGTTCTTTGATACCACCAAAATGCTCTCTAAAAAAGCGCATCAATAGGTCAGAACCAAGCGGCCATTGATCATTAAAAAGCATAGGAAACTGTTGGTATGATGGATAAAGTGGGCTCACTTCAACTTGAATAAAGACAACGGAGGATGACACTTTTCGTTCAACACAAGCTAAAGCTTTGCTCGTGTGACGCAAGCTTTCTATTCCTCTATCTTTCGATTGAACGGGTGAAGTGAAAAACAAGAGTACCAATAAAGTTATAATGGTAATGATCACGATACTTAGATGACTTTTTTTCATATATCCCCCTTCAAGTACTTGCTTAACGAATCAAGGCTATTGTCAGTGAACATATGGTAATAATCACTGACTTGTATCATTAAAGGTCTGGTTGGTCATTTGAATGAACTTCGGGGTAATTCCCCTCTTTATTTCAGGTGAGACGAGTTAGTCGAGTGAATATATATAGACAAAGGACAAGGTAACGGTGTAAATGACTTCCTGTGGGCAGGCTAGGGATATTAGCCGCTATTAACTAGCTGATGATGTTATTGTAAAATAGCTTAAAAAGTTATCTTTAATAAAGGTTACTCATTATTGGCAATAACCCATTTATTAGGTGTGTTTTAAGATCAGTCTATAGCTAACACCTTTTTCAATGGCGCCAAATACGGCTCAAAGTGCCGCCATTGCTCCGTCGCACTTTTATAAATAGGTTGCCGAACTTGCTCCGAGCTCGGTGTCTTAATATTGCGTTGGGTTTTATGAAAATCCAGACAAGATTGTTCAAATCCTAAGCCGCAAAAATCAAGCATTCGTCGCACCTGTGTTTCCAAGTCATCAACCACATCTTCATGGTTAACCCTTAAGAC
>JAWUYA010000081.1:0-15943 GCA_034111045.1 Colwellia sp.
TAATGCCTCATCCTTTGGTGTGTTAGGGGTTATCACCTTGATAATAAAGCCGCTGAGTTTGATTGGCTCAGACTCAGCAGCTTACTCAATTAACACCTAGGATCGACAATGTCTGCTATCAACCCCGTTTCGCAAACCCACATTATAACAGCTGATTGCCCTAGCCAACCAGGCACGGTTGATGTCGTTACCCGATTTTTGTATGAACAAGGGTTTTATATCAGTGAAATTCATTCGTTTGATGATACCGCGGTAAAGCGTTTTTTCATACGCATTGCGTTTAGAGCCGATACGGCAACAACCTTTAACCGCAAAGATTTTTGCCAACAATTTGAGCAACGCGCCAGTGAATTTAACATGCAGTGGCAGTTGGCATCAAGCGCATATAAATCAAAAGTGGTGATCATGGTGTCGAAGCACGATCATTGTTTGAATGACCTATTATACCGTTATAGAACCGGCGATCTTAAGATTGACATTCCAGCGATCATCTCAAATCATCCTGATTTAGAAGAGCTCGCTAAATGGCATGGTATACCCTATTATCATTTGCCGATCTCTAAGGAAACCAAAGCCGAGCAAGAAGCTAAGGTTTGGCAGATCATTCAAGACAGTGAAGCTGACTTGGTGGTATTAGCGCGATATATGCAGGTATTATCAAGTGAGATGTGCCAAAAGCTGTCAGGAAAAGCGATAAACATTCACCATTCTTTGTTGCCGGGTTTCAAGGGGGCTAGGCCCTATTACCAGGCTTATGATCGTGGTATTAAGTTAGTGGGCGCCACCGCGCATTATGTCAGTGATGACCTTGACGAAGGACCAATTATTAGCCAAGGTGTTGAGACAGTTGATCACGGGCATTACCCTCAGGACTTAGCGGCTAAAGGCCGTGACATTGAGTGCTTAACCTTGTCGCGTGCTGTTCGTTGCCATATTGAACGCCGAATTTTTATGCACGGCAAAAAGACAGTGGTTTTTTCTAAGTAGTAAATCATCAACGACAACGATTATATATTTTCTATTAAACATTGTCGTTTATTTACTTTTTCAAAGTATTAACTCCCCCACCCTTTTTATTCAATTAGTTTTGTCTGTTTCAGGCATGCGAATGTCTTTTTCAGGTATGCCTATATAACCAGGAAAACGGTACTCTAAATCGTGTGCTTTTTACCTTAGCCAACAACTGTTTTAATAACGATAAAGAAATTGGCTTGGATTATTAAAAATAGTGTTCGCGTTATTTAACTAACAAGAGAGCTTGATATGTCATCAAATCATGGAAACCGCGGTGTTGTTTACACTGGCCCGGGAAGTGTTGAAATTCAAAAAATTGATTACCCTAAGCTTGCCATTGGCAACAGAAAGTGTGAGCACGGTGTTATTTTAAAAGTGGTCACCACCAATATTTGTGGCAGTGATCAACATATGGTGAGGGGCCGAACCACCGCCGAGCCAGGGCTTGTTCTCGGTCATGAAATTACCGGTATGATCGTTGAAAAAGGTAGTGATGTTGAGTTTTTAGACATTGGCGATATTGTCTCTGTGCCATTTAACATTGCTTGTGGTCGGTGTCGAAACTGTCGTGAAGGTAATACCGGTATTTGTTTAAACGTTAACCTTGGTCGCGCTGGTGCTGCTTTTGGTTACGTTGATATGGGTGGTTGGGTTGGCGGTCAATCTGAATATGTGATGGTACCTTATGCCGATTTTAATCTGTTAAAGTTTCCGGATAAAGAACAAGCATTAGAAAAAATTCGAGACTTAACTATGCTCTCTGACATATTCCCCACAGGCTATCATGGTGCAGTAGCTGCTGGTGTTGTACCTGGTGCAACCGTTTATATTGCCGGTGCTGGTCCTGTTGGTCTAGCGGCTGCGGCGTCATCGCAATTACTTGGCGCAGCTTGTGTCATTGTTGGTGATATGAACCCAGATCGCCTTGCTCAAGCGCGTAGCTTTGGCTGTGAAACTATAGATTTACGTCAAGACGCAACCGTCCCAGATATGATTGAACAAATATTAGGTGTGCCTGAAGTCGATGCCGCAGTTGATTGTGTTGGCTTTGAAGCCCACAGCCATGGTTGCAGTCATCATAAAGAACAACCTGCAATTGTACTTAATACTATGATGGAGGTCACTCGAGCTGGTGGTGGTATCGGTATTCCTGGGCTTTATGTTACTGGTGACCCAGGCGCCTCTACTGAAGCAGCTAAATCGGGCCAACTGAGTGTGAACTTTGGTCTTGGTTGGGCAAAATCACATTATTTTGTTACCGGTCAGTGTCCGGTAATGAAATATCACCGTAACCTAATGCAAGCTATTTTATGGGATAAAGTTGAAATTGCCAAAGCAGTTAACGTGCAAGTCATCTCGCTTGATGCCGCACCTGCAGGATATGAGGCATTTGATCAAGGTGCCGCTAAAAAGTTTGTTATCGACCCTCATTCAATGGTGGTTTAGTCACTGAGTAAAGGGTACATTTATTGTGCCGTTTGAGTAGCGATGAAAAAACGTATTAAAACCCCCTAATGTTATTCAGGGGGTTTTACTCTTCTTAATATATTGAATACCCTGCTATTAATAACTTGCTGTTTATCAAATAGTTAGATAAACCCAACCTGTCGACTGCCTAGATAAAATAATCAACTAAGCCGGTATTATCGCCATGCGAGGCTACAAATGTCATTGTGGTTTTATTAGTACTAATTTCATTAATCACTACTCATTACTCACTAGTCATTATTAACTACTCACTATTAGCACTTTAAAAGCACTTATAATGGTGAATCAAGCGTATTTTCAGCACTTAAATATATCTGAACATTTTCTAAATTAATATTACCTTTTACGAAATAGGATGGAGAATGATCAATAGCCGTTTTAAAAAAATATTCAGCCTCTTTATAGCGGCCATCTAACATTAAAAAGTAACCAATATCATTGTACGCTTCAGCATATGTCATCACTTGTTTAAATAGTTGTACCGCTTTGTTGTATTGACCATTGCGCACATAAATTAATCCTAAATTTAATTTCGCCTGCTCAAAGTTTGAATCAATATCAAGTGCTATTTTATAATAGCTTTTTGACACGGTATAATTATTGGTTAAATAAAATGAATAACCTAAATTAGTATAAATTAACGCAGAATTTTTCTTGGCTTTTAACAGCAAGTAAAAAATTTCTTGAGCATATTCATGTTGGCTATCAAGGTCATTAATCACCGCATAAACATTGTAAGCCATTAGCGGAGATTGTTGATCAAGAGCAGTAAAATTGGTTGAAATGTTAGTATGCTGCAGTCGTTGCTGATCTAACATGACCGTGCGTTTAAGAAATGATCTCGCTTTATCCATCTTTTTTCTTTCTAAATAATATATACCCATTTGAGCTAAAGCAGGAATATAGTCTGGATTAATTACTAATGCTTTGTTAAAGGCACGAATAGCTAACTCATTGTTATGCAGTTTATTTTGTAAATTTCCAATCCGATATAATATTTCCGAATCGTGTTGATCAAGCTCAAGGGCTTGAATATAATTAAAAATAGCCTTTTCAAAATTATTATTATTTTCTGCAATTTTTGCTAAGCTAATCAGCTCCGCTTTAGACTGTATTGCCTTGTTAGATTTTCCGCTTAAGTTGCTTTGACTCCCCGAAGAAGTGCAACCTAGTGTTGCGATCAACAAGCACAAAATAATAATGATGTTAACGACATACCTTTCGACAAAATTTTTCATAATTAAAAAGCCTTTTCCCAAACATTCATTACTTTCAATACTGCAGGACCTATCGCAACAATAAAGAAAGAGGGCCAGATACAAAACATCATAGGAAAAATCATTTTTACGCCCAATTTAGCGGCATTCTCCTCTGCTGCTTGCAAACGTTTATCACGATACTCTTCTGAATAAACACGAATACTTTCGGCAACACCTGTACCTAATTTTAGACTTTGCACTATCACTGAATTTAAGCCCCTGATGTCTTCTAAACCTGTTCGGTCACTAAATTCTTGCAACGCTTGCTGCATCGACAGTCCAACTCGCACTTTACTGCAAACTAAACCTATTTCATGGGCCAAGGTGGGATGAATAAATTCAAGCTCATTCCTAACACGTTGAAATGATTCTAGTAAACCTAAGCCAGCTTCACAACAAACAATCAATAAATCAAGGGCGTCGGGAAAAAACTTGCGCAGACTTTGCATGCGTTTTTTTGCCAGTTTATGTAAAATCAAGGCAGGCAGTATATAGGTCAACCCCATGATGAAGGTAAATATAAAGAGGGTAACTAATGGTGATAAACCAGAAAATAATTGAACAATGACCATTGATATCACTATACCTAAAAGTAATGAGATCAATTTAATGGCATTAAATAATTTTAATGAATTTTGCGAGTGAAATCCCGCATGAATTAATAATGTTTTGGTTTTCTTATCACCCGCAAAACTGCTATGAATAAAGGGAATATGCTTTAATTTATCTAAATTATGTTCAAGTGTTGAATAATAATCATCATAATTAGCCAATGATGATTGCTTTTTAAGCTTATCTATTTGCAGCCGTACGGGGGAATAGAGACTAGTAAACAAATAATAACAGGCAATGGCTAAGGTTATTCCTGCACTTGCTGCTACCAAATAGATAGCCCATTTAACCATGGTTTGATCTGTGATAAAACTCGAAAGTAACCCTTGTATATAATCCATGTATTATACCTCTATTTGAATCAGTTTATTAATCCACCAAACACCCACCAACATACCCGCACCACCCCACTTAAGTAAGTTTAAGCCGGCAGGAGTAGACGTTAATTCTGATATATAGCTAGGTGAAGATAAATACAACACCGCGAAAAGTACAAAAGGCATCAATACCAGAACCCAACCTGAAAGCCGCCCCTCGGCAGACAAGGTTTTTATCCTTCTCTTAAAGGTAAACCTTTGTCGTATAACTTTTGATAACTTATCTATGTTCTCGGCGAGATTCCCGCCTGTTGATTTTTGTATGGCCACCGCACTAGAAAAAGCCATCGCCGAGGTACTTGGTACACGCTTAACAAAGTGGAGCAATGCTGTATTAATGTCATTGCCAAAATTAATTCGATTAAACAATATCTTAAATTCATCAGCTAAATGCCCATCCATCTCTTCAAAAACAAGTTTTATCGCATCACTAAAAGCATACCCAGCTTGTAGACCTCTTTTAAGAACATCCATTGCTTCGGGAAATTGCTCTTCAATTTTTTCCATTCGGTTATTCATACCTCTATTTAGCTTGATGTAAAAAATCAATAAAATCAACAATATACAAAGAAAACTAAATAACCAATCATTACTCAACAACCAAACAACAATGCCTAAGACCATACTGACAATAGAGGCAAGAGCTAAGTATTGATGGCCTAACCACTTAGACCCCGACAGCTCCATTTTATAGGTTAAGTCTGACACCCAAGATAAAGATTCAAGCCATCGAGGGAAAGGCGATAATTGATTTACCTTGCCATTGAGTAGCAGATATTTTTCAATGTTTTTATCTTTAAATGCCAGAGAAAGTAAGTGTTTCTTAAATTGCTTGGTATCTGCACGTTGTGGGCTATAAACCGAGACAAACAAAGTTTGAGACAATAGCATTACCGCGGCAAACACCAAAAGTAAAAAGAGTAGTTGAGGACTCATGAACGCTCCTATTAAAAATCCATGGCGGAGACATCGATCCCAAATAACTTATGGGGTATTTCAATACCTTTGCTGGATAATTGTTGATGAAATAAGGGGATAACCCCAGTTGCTTCATAGTGACCTATGACTTCTCCTTGAGTACTTCTACTTTCACGTCTGAAGGTAAAAATTTCGGACATGGTAATAACATCGCCCTCCATCCCTGTAACCTCTTGAATACTGGTAATACGGCGACAACCATCTTCATGGCGTTGTAATTGGATTACCACATCAATCGCAGATGAAATTTGTGCTCTAATGTTATGTATCGGCATTTCAAAACCTCCCATACAAATCATATTTTCAAGACGACCTAGTGAATCCCTTGGATTATTAGCATGTAAAGTAGTCAATGACCCTTCATGTCCGGTATTCATTGCCGCTAACATATCTATGGCTTCAGCCCCTCTAACTTCACCAATTACAATGCGGTCTGGGCGCATTCTTAAACAGTTTTTCACCAAGTCACGTTGCGATATTTCGCCTTTACCTTCGATGTTCGCAGGGCGAGTTTCTAAACGTACTATATGTGGTTGCTGGAGTTGTAATTCAGCAGAGTCTTCTATCGTTATAATGCGTTCATCACTAGGAATGTAGCTTGATAAAATATTTAGTAACGTTGTTTTACCACTGCCCGTACCACCTGAGATCAGTACATTGAGTTTACCAACCACAACGGCTTTTATTAATTGCCCCATCTCCGCATTCATCGTTCCATAATCAATGAGTTGCTCTGCCGATAATTTATCAACGGTAAAGCGACGAATAGATAATGACGGACCATCAAGCGCTAAAGGCGGAATAATGGCATTGACTCGGCTGCCATCTTTAAGTCGAGCATCAACCATAGGAGATGATTCATCGACTCGACGACCAACATTAGAGACAATTCGGTCAATAATATTAAGCAGATGTTTATCATCATAAAACTGTACTTTAACCTTTTGCAATTTACCTTGTCTTTCGACATAAATACTGTCGAAACGATTAACCAAAATATCAGCAATAGTTGGATCTTCTAAAAGAGTTTCTAACGGACCTAAGCCTAAAATTTCATCTATAATCAACTTAATTAATATCTGACGAACATTTAAATTTATCGGCCTAGGTACCTCGCTTAATAAACTGCAACATAGATCGGTAATATGTCTTTTCGCCACTTCGTTTTCCATGGTTTCCAATACGGATAAATCTAATAACGTCAGTATTTTTCCAAAAACTTCTTGTTTGGTTTGCATATCATCGCTTGTTAAAAGACTAAATGGATCATCTGCGTTGTTATCTAATAAAGTCATGTGCTTTCCTTAGGATATTGCTCAAAAAACCCGTTTTATTGACAACTATGTCAATAGGAAATATTTGTTCAATAATGCAATAAATTTCTTTATGAATAATTTTATTATCTGATAACTTTGATAACGGTGAACCTAGATCAGTAAAAGAACTCGCCAATTGATAATTATTGCCAACGCAAAAAACCTGTTCGATGGCTAATACTTTTTTAATATCATCAAGAGTAATATTAGTGATTTTTTTTGAATGGCGATTAACAATAATTTTTATTAAACTTTTATTGATACCCATCCTATCGGTGAGTTGGTGAATAAGCGCTTTTGTTTCCCTAAGGCTGACAATATTTTGTTGAACAACAATCAAAATTTGACTTGATGATAAAACTAAAGGCAGGGTAAGTACGTCTAAACCTCGAGAAAGGTCAGCTAACACTAGATCATGGTTGAGTTTTATTTTCCATAGTAATTGCTCTAAATGAACAAATTTTTTATTCTGCTCATTGTCAAGTTGTGCGTAAGCTTTACTGGTAAGTAAACTCAAATTTTTTCGTTTGGTCATCATTGACATTATCGCGGTATTATCGAGGCTTTCAATGTCATTTAAGGCATCATTTAAAAAGTAATCGGCTTTAAGGTTAAGTATCTCTGCTAGAGAGCCGCAATGAAGGTCAGCATCAATAAGTACAATTTCATCTTGGCAAAGGTCGGCGGTAATTTCACCTAAACATCCAGCAATAAAACTGGCACCAGAGCCAGATTTACCATTAATAATACTAATAATTGGTGCGACTTTTTTTTGTTTTAATATTTTATTAGCACAAACGGTTAAGGTATTAACTAATTCCTGCTCCATAGTTGCTAAGGTAATAACGTCTTGAACATTAAATTGCATAGCTGTTCGTATAACATCATGCTCAATATCATCACCTAAGAGTAAAGTGGGTATAGACTCCTTAGCCAATTGTTCAATAACCATTATAATGTTGGTGCTATCTTTACCCATAGCTAAAATAACCAAGTCAAAATGACTGAATTGTTTAGGTATTTGTTTGCTAAATTCGACATGTAAGTTATTAATTAAAGAAAATTGACTGACAAGAGCAAATTTTATGTCAGCTGAAGTACATATGATCAATGCATTGAGATGAATTGATAAACTCTGTTTTTTTGTGATCAAATCATCGGGTGCTAATGGTTTACTATCAGGTAAATCAATAACATTTTTAATGCTTTTAATACTCATATTATGTCCTTGGATATATAACTAATAGCTTATGGTGATGACGTTGGTAAACATAAGGTGGTTTTCTCTCGCGTCACCCCTAAACTCTCTCTGGGGAGTGTAGAGGGAAAACTGGGCGAATTAACTGTTAAAAAAAGACCGGGAATAATAAGCTGGTGTTGATAATTAACAATTTCAGCCCGAACCAATTTGATATCATTAATATCATCAGCAGCATTAACCACACTGCCATCAAGTCGTAAATAGCTTACTTTCAAATTTGACCAAGTTAAGCCTGGCGCTAGGCTAATATTGTCAAACATTGCCGCCCTGCGCATCGGCTCATAAGAACTTATAGCGGCCGTATCAAAATAACAAACTGTTGCCAAACGAGCACCACGTCTTGATGCCTCAGTGAGCACATTCCAAACAAAAAATAGCCGACCCACTTCAAACACCGCAAATAATAGAATAAAAAACAAACCGCCAACAATAGCAAACTCTACCGTATATACCCCTCGTTGCTTGTTGAAATTAATCGACTTATTTAAAGAAAACATAGTTACAACGCCCGCATGGTGTAGGTTGATACCAGTGGAAAACTCAAGTCTATATCGTTACCTAAACCAAACGTTGTGAAGGTTTCTGAAAATATTGGCTGCCAATCATAATTCACGGTAATGATAATAAAATCGCCGTTAATCGCTAAGCTAATATCATCATCACTGAGATTAGGGAATAAAGCACTAGCACTTGTGCTTTGACCAAATTGGATAAGGTTCTTAACATCGATAGAAATACTCTCTTTTATCGTTAGATTACCGTTATCACCAAACTTAACATTACTACTTAAATAGCGACTGGCATCTCGAACCGTTTTATTAAGAGCGTTATACTGATAGAGCAAACGACCAAATTCAGCACTTGCAAAAATTAGCAGTAATAAAAAAGGTAATACAAGGGTAAACTCTATTACTGCTAATCCTTGTTGTTCTTTAATTTGAGTGCTTATTTTTTTCATCATAAATTCCTATGAATCTTTACTGCCGGGTACATGGTATAACACCATTTTATATGGTCCTGGATTATCTTCAGACTCGAGTGAGGCATCTCCCCCGCCGGGACAATCAAAAAGAAACTCACCAATAACATATGACTCTTTTCCTTTTTGCTCTACCGATTGTGTTAAAAAAAAGCAAGCGACTCCTAAAAAGTCAATGTTATTAGCCCTATTTTTGTTACCCGTGCAATCACCAATAACAACATTCATAATGCGTCGTCCCGGCATGGCATTTGTATGTCTAATATTTCCCGTTAGTGGTGAAGTACAACTTTTGTCAGCCATATCTGCATTATCAGTAAAATAAGTTGTGGCGCGATAAGCATTAAGTACATCTTCGGCTACCAATGAACCATCGTTATTAATGTTAATTTTTGGCCCCTGACAAATATTCTCATCTCTGGGGTGATCTATTGAGTTTACTGGGCCATTCCACATGCCCATCCGGGTATTAAGACCTTGTGCTACAGGTCCTACTTTGCCTCCTGCTTCAGTTGGAACGGAGGCATTATCAACACCGGTACTGAAACAGGTCTTCACTATATTTTCTTCTCCAGCCATTGCTGTACGAATATCGGCGCCACCAGAATTATTTTCAAGACGAATGAGCTGAAAATTACCTGCACCAAGAGCCGACTTTGCCTTTGAACCTATTTTCAACATGTATAACTCATTGTGTATAAGGCCAAAAGGCGAAGTGTCACTTGAGCCACACACCATCATGGGTACTAAATTGGTAAAACAATTGTTTATCGCCGTGCTAGGACCGGCCATTGCGGTTGCAGAAACACGCTTATTAAAACTAAAAATATTGGCCAAAAAGTTATTAAGGCTAAGCTGCTTTAATGAAATTTTGACATAGGCCGCATTATCACCTATGCCAGCTACGGTAAAAGGGTCTGGGAATTCTGAATATTCTATGGTTAAAATGGCGGTGCTATTCTCATCGGTATCGTCTAAATCAATAGCACGCGCTAATTCAGATTGATCCGTATGGGCAAGGTTAAGTTTTAATAGACTTATAGCAGCCGCAGAGGCATCTGCTTGTGTAGCGCCTAGATCTATTTCCTTGGCTGCATGTAATGCGGCGGCGTCGACTAAATTTTGTAATCGACCTTTATTTAATAATAAATGCCCGCCGTCTAACGCCAACGACGCCATAATAATAAGGACCAACAAGCTGATAACAAAAAGCACTAACACATTACCCGATTGATACGCCAGCGGTCGCCTAATGCTTTTGTTTTTGCTTTTAATTGAGTAATAAGCTCTTAACATGATGAAACTGCCTTATTGACCAGTTAGTACCATTTGACGAGAAGATTTCATGTCATAAATACTTCTTTGGTACTTTTTAACCACGTTTTTGCCATAGTTACCATCCAAAGTCGCAATAATGCCGTCATTACGTTCAGGGGCATGGGGATCAAGTATTTGCACTTGTTTAATTTGTTGATTTGAGACGGCCAAGATATAATCTGGCTGCTGTGCACAACCTAAAACAAGTAAACAGCTAAACGGTAGCAAGAGAGATTTAACTAACTTGTTTTTTATTAAAGTCTTTTCCACTAAAACCTTTTCCACTAAAACCTTTAACACTAAAGGCTTAATCACTAAAAATATTACTACTAAAGACCTTAGCGCTATCGCCTTGGTTGCTAATGTATTAGTTGCTAAGGTTTTGGTTACTAATGTGTGGATTACTAAAGAATGTGTCACTAACGTATTAATTTTCATCATCAATCCTCTCTTGTTTTTAATTGATGGCCATAACGCTGATTAGTACCACCATCACTTGTTAAAATAGTATCGCTGACATTAACGTCTTGATTAGGCGAGCCACTTGATGCAGAGCTTTGTTGTTTAGTCATTTTACCGAGTAAATAAAATTCGAGATCAGAAACAGGTACAAAACCGTCTGTTGGTAAAGCTATGCCTTTTTTATTGAAAGGTCTGACTAAACGCGGTGTGACCATAATAATCAGTTCAGTTTGGCCACTGATGAACTCATGACTGCTAAATAATTGCCCTAAAATAGGTAAATCACCTAAACCGGGCAGTTTATTAACACTGTCGCGCAGGGTATCGCTTAACAAACCGCCAATGGCAATGGTTTGACCATCAGCAAGTTCCACCGTGGTTTCAGAGGTTCTTTTAACGATAGACGGCACCACTAAGGTTGACGTTGAGCCTTGTGGCGTTACCCCTACGCCATGAGAGTTTGTTAACTCGCTCACTAACACTTTAAGGTTAAGGTTAATTTTTCCCGAGTCTAAAATAGTTGGTACAAAACTTACCCCAACACCGAAGTCTTTAAATTCGATGGTGGTACCTTCTTCACTAGGAACAGGAACAGGAAACTCCCCTCCCGCTAAAAACTCTGCTTTTTGGCCACTTAAAGCGGTAATATTAGGCTCGGCTAGTATTTTGGCTAAACCCTTTTGTTTTGCTACATCTAAAGCAAAATTAAACTGCATATCACCACTGGTTAAAGAGCCAAAAAAACCACTACTAATACTAGCGCCCCCCACGGTTCCTATACCATTAATAATACCGCCGGTACCATCGGAGCCACTAAAATTTAACGACATTTTTGAATCAAATTTACGAGACACCTCAGTACTAACCTCAGCAACCGTTACCTCTAACATCACTTGGTGCCCACCACCAATAGAGATCATGTTCAGTACTTCACTGCTTCTTTTACCAACAGATGCGGCTTCTGCATAACCTCTGGCTAATTCAACCGCCGTATTCATTTTTGCTAATGATGATGTTTGACCGCTGATCACCAACTGACCTTGAGAGGTTTGTACACTAAGGTCATCATCGGGCAGAAAATGATGCAATCGCTGGCGCAAGCTGACTAAGTCATGGGTAACTTCTAAGTTAATCATATCTACTAGCTTATCTTCTTCGTCCCAAACCATGACATTAGTAGTGCCAAGTTTTTTACCGACAATATAAAGCTCCTTGGCCCGTAATATCAAAATATCTGCTATTTGGTCATTACCAATAGAAACACGGCTAACCTTTTGTGGCATTGTTAAATTTTTAGACTTGAAAATAGGTACTTTAACAACATCAGATACCAAACTGGTTGGCCCACCAGCTTGTATAGGATGACCTATTAGTAGTTGTGCCATTACCAACAATAAAGACAAACTGATAAAGACCTTCTTGTTATGCATTACAGCTTTCATGACCATATCCTTATTATTATTTCTTTTGTATCAACTACATATAAATTAAATATCAATTAAATATCTACCTGAACTGTTTGTTGTCTAATGCCTCGGATCAACTCAACTCTCTGCCTTTTTGGTGTTTTAGGGACTGTATTTACGGCTGATTCCGTTTTTACTTTTACTATGGGCTCGTTGGGTAAAACTTGGTTAATTAGCCGCTCACTGGCAATTAATACCTCTTTATTATCAATAGGGTTACGTAAGGCTAGCTGTAAATAACCACTCCTTCTGGCGTTCATTAATATTTCGGCTTGTGTTAAATTAACTTCTACCGTCACCGCCCGCACCAATTGTGGTTTGTTTTCACCGCTGCTAGCACGTTGATCAACTGCCAATATTTTTATCTGAGAAAGAATAACCTCGGTAGTTGCTGTACCGTCTTGTTTGAAAGTATTTAGAATATCGACGGTATTGCCTGGTAATATAAAGCCCGCAACACCCACTACATCGTTAACACGAATAGTGACAGCGCGCATATTTTTACTGATCAAACTAGCCAAATAACTACCGTCACCTTGATTAGCCAGTCGTTCCGACCTCACAATATCACCAACATAAAGTTGATTTTTAGCCACTTTACCAACAGCATCTTCTAAATTATTAATGGTTTTTGCTGGCGCTATAGACTTTGGAAAAACAGCTAGACGAACATGTTTTTTCGCTATTATAGTACCTGCCGGAATATTCACTGTTGTCATCACTACCTTGACCTGCTCCTCAGTTAATTCCTGTTGGCTATTATCAAGCCAGTTTTTTGCAATAAATACCGCACCAGAACCAAAAACCGCGGATAGGGTGATAAATGTGATAGTATTCTTATTCATTATTTCTCCTTAAATTGCCAGGTTAAGTGCAGTTTTTCGGTCATTAACAACAATTGAGTACTAGGTAACGCTGACAAAACCTTATTTCACAAAGACTTTCATAAAACCTTTCATACAAAGACTTTCATAAAACCTCTCATACAAACCTCTCATACAAACCTCTCATACAAAGTAATGCTGCCAAGCAAAATCAATAAGTGTTTGGGTAACTTGTGGTGCTAATTGATTAAATTTTATTTGATCACTGACAATGCTTAATAAATCGCTTGGTAGACAAGGTAAAAAATCTTTTTGGTCAATATAGTGACGTTGCTCAACCAAATAATTAAAAACACTGTCGTCACACTCAAAGTGATATTTAGCGCAGGTTATAAACCAAAGTTTTTTATAAAGTTCAAAAGACAAAGCTTCAAATTTTATTTTATAGCCCAAACGACGGAGAAAAGCGTCATCAACCAATTCATGCGGCGGTAAATTAGTAGAAAAAAATAAAATAAGTTCAAAAGGAATTTCAAAGTGCAAACCGTTTGGTAAAGAAAGAAAGTCATGGTTTTCTTCTAGGGGAATTATCCAACGATTAAACAGTTGCTCTGGCGACATTTTTTGTCGTCCTAAATCGTCTAATAATAAAATACCATTATTGGCTTTTAATTGTAGCGGTGCTTTATAGGTTCGGCTGATGGCATCAAAACCCACTTCCAACATAGCGGCAGTTAACTCACCCCCGGTTATTATTAAAGGTCTTTGACATAAGTGCCAACGGGGATCATAACCTTGATCTAACGAGACTAATGCGCTTGCATGATCAGGTTGCTGGACATTTTTACTAAGTATATGTACTTGCGGGTCGTAAACTTGAATAATGATATTGTTAATTTCGATGGCGCTTGGAATGAATACATCGTCACCAAAAATTAAATGTAAATGTCGGCATAGGTAACTCTTGCCAACCCCAGGTACGCCATATATTAATATGGGTTTGCTGGAATTAAGTGCTGGCCCGATGGCAGCAATTAGCTCGGATGATAACATCAGCTTGTTAAAGCGTTGTTGTAAAAGCTCTTTTACCACTAAGGTATTGCGGCTAGTTTGTTTAATACAAATATCACTGTATTGTGCTAAGGGTACTGGGGCAACACCTAAATAGCCGTCTTGGCTAAACGCTTTTTCTGCGGCTAAAACCCCTAACGCACTGAGAGCATAGCGCATGGAGCCCTGTTTGTCTGACTGACGATTTTCCAACCAACTAATTTTTTTAGCCTGATCTAATAGCATTTGAATAATACCGCCACTTAAGGCCATTTTATTGGCTAATTGCCGTACACTCATCACATGCTCGACTAAAATATGTTTGATTAATAATTTTAATAACAGTTGCTCCGATAAACCGGTATCGGCTAACGTGCATGGCCTTTTAGCATAAGCAGTGACGTTTTTAGTAAACTGATTTGGCTGTGCTTGCTGTGTTGAATTTGATTGTAGTGAATTTGACCGAGCTGAATATGACCGGGCTGAATTTGGCTGTGCTGAATTTGACCGTGCTGAGTAAGTTGCTGGTAGTTTTTCAACATCCGCTATCTCATTTATGTCAACTAAATCAGCTAACTCAGCTAAATCAGCTAAATCAGCTATCTCAGCTAAATCAGCTAAATCAGCTATCTCAGCTAAATCAGCTAAATCAGCTATCTCAGCTATCTCAGCTAAATCAGCTAAATCAGCTAAATCAGCTAAATCAGCTATCTCAGCTATTTCAGCGTCAAGCGCCGCCCGATTTTTTAATTCTTCGTTGGTAAAAGTAGCTGTTGTACCCTTAATATTATTGGCACCCATGTTGACATCTAAGTGTTGGGTACTTATTGACTTATCGGTAAAACCAGAGGCTGAGGCCATCATTATTCCTTTAATATACCGCTAAGGTGCACAAAGCTAATTGACATAAACAAGCTAAAAACGTATTAATGCTAAACACTTTTAAACAATTACAAATAATGCCAAATAACACTAAACATCAATAAAGTTCAATAAAGTTCAATAAAGTTCAATAAAATCAGTAATTAATAACATGATGCTAGGGTTGAAATAACACGCCACTAGCCAACCTAAGGCCAACGCGGGGGCATACGGCACTTGTATTACTGGCATTGCGGCACCACGAGTCGCACCATGTGTTTTCGTACCATTAGCACTATTAGCAGCATAAACGCTTGTTTTAACAAAATGCCTTGTCATCATTTTTTTCATCCCTGACCAACCTACTTTATAAAGCGCCAGCGCAAAGCTAGTAAACGTACCAAAAATAATGCCGTACAACACAGACCAAAAAAGTAGCTGTGGCCCTGACAATGCCCCTACGGCGATCATTAGTTTGACATCACCACCACCTAACCAACGAAAAGCATAGGCGGGTAATAACAAAAACACTGCCAAACCAGCCCCCAATAACGCTTGTGCTAGGCCCTGCCATTGGCCACTAATGCTTTGCAGCAGTAGTGCCAATAAAAGAGCAAAGAAGCAGAGCTTATTGGGAATGCGTTGATAGCGCAGATCAAGATATAACGCGCTGAACAAC
>JAWUYA010000082.1:0-50570 GCA_034111045.1 Colwellia sp.
AAAGGCATAGCGTTCTCGCTTCTTGATTATTTAACCCTTGTACAAGAAACAGGAAAGGTTATTAGAGCAGATAAGCGCGGTAGTATTAATCAAAGTAGCTGCGCGCTGCTAACTCACCTAGGTATCAATAGTGACGATTGGTTGCAACTTGCCGAGCACTTTGGCAAGCAATATCATCAAGCGGTTGGCTCGTTAGCAGCGCTTAATGCCTTTGCTGCGCACACAGGTAAGCAATGGATTGGCGGTCATCGACATCAAGCCTCAATATTTAACTGAAACCTCTAAGTAGATTATAAATTCCCCTAAACAGTATCTCGCGGGTATTCGTGTAGGTGTAATTCATTGATTTGTCGTTTCACCAGCTAGATTAACTTAATAAGTTAATAAGTTCATAAGTTCATAGAAAACGCAATATCTACCATCGCCTTTATTTGTTAAAGCTATTTATTTACTGTTATTATCTATTATTAAAATTATATATGTCCTGATCTATTTTTGATCTATTTTACTTTCTAATTATCTCATTGTTTCTTATGTATATTTATTGTGGATTCGTCAGGCTCTGACCCTTTTTATTTTTTTTGTTAGGTATTCGTAGAGCGCATTAATTTAAGGCCATCTACGTTTGTTGAAAAACCAAAACTTGAATAAAATGCTTCCATTTCTGGTAGGCAATATAATTCAAATTGTTTTACCTTTTGCAGCTTCTTATGCTCTTTAACGCTACGGATAAGCTTTTGGCCTAAACCTTTACCTCTATAATCAGCATTTACCATTACATCTAATATCAGGGCTTTATATATATAGTCAGTAATGATACGAGTAAAACCGATTAAATTATTATCTTGGTCAAGGATACCAATACAAATTTGAGAACCTTGTAAACAATTTATTGTGTCGTCAATTGAGCGTTCCCCCCATCCTATATTTTTGTACAATACAATGAGTTGTTTTATTTGATTATTTGAAAAATTATAAATTATCGTCATATTTATTTAAGATGCCTCAACGCCAATTTAAGCGTAAAATAGAGTTGGTTAAAATAGGTGAACGGAGTGAACAAAACAGCCAACTTTATTTTGTCCCTCTTTAAGTTCTGTAGCTGTAATTTTAGCCTTTATCTTTTGTGATCATACCTTCAGCTTTTATACTAATTGACGCCGACGCTTTAATATCCTCTTTTAATTTATCATACTCTTCAGGAGTAATTATTTTTTTATTGTATGCTTTTTTGAGATCAATCAACTCTTGACCTACAGTTGTATTACGATTTTTTCAAATGTCAGATCATTTCCTGCAGCACATCCTCCAAGCGATAAAATAGCTAGAACAATTATTAAATTTTGCATTTACTTTCCTTTATATTTGATAAAATACGTTTTAGATATGCCGGTTACAGCTAACGTCGCAACAAGCAGACATTACTGTCTACCAAACTGGTACAAGATCACCTTGCTATCAGGCAATTGATAGTGTTCCCTTCAACAAACAAATCGTTATTTACACTATAAAGCAGACTCCGGGCTTGTCCAACACCCGAATAAGGTGTCGGCTGCGCAACACCTATCCTTATTGGTTATGCATCTTGTTGCCATTGCCTCGGAAGACCTAACCAAGAGCATATGTTTGCCTGATTAGCTGAATATGTTGGCTCACTAAGTGGTGATTTTACAAAACAGCCGCCAGCAATGCCTGTTAGTTTTGGCATTGTCGATACTGACCAAAATAAAGTAGTGCCACAAACTGTACAAAAGTGGCGTTTCTGGTCGTGATTTTTTTCTGTGTTATGAAAAGAAAAACAATTAGCCTCGCCGCTTGTTTTTACTATTTGCGATTTGTCAAAGTAGGATGACATACCAAAAGCAGAGCCAGTTCTTTTCTTGCAATTGTTACAGTGGCAAACACCATGCATTTCTGGGTCACCCAATACTTCAATAGTGAGTTGGCCGCAGCAACACTCTGCAATCCTATTCATTGTCGAACTTCCATTGATGCATAACAGCTTATTAGTTTGGCAAAACCAATGTTTAAACACGGGCTTTTGCCTTATCTCATGTATTTACATAAAATTTACATTACACACTTTTAATCATTTAATCAATTAGTTAAAAACACATTAATACACTGGTAGATAAGTGAAATAAGGATTAAAACCTTCTTTCACCCAAAAGGACTATTTTAAGCGGTTACTGTATAAAAATTCACGGGGAGCTTAGTTTATTTTCATCCATTAAACTTATGCTAATAACAAAAAAACCGAACGCTAGGTTCGGTTTTTTATCATCAAAAATAGCCGATACTGTTAAGTTACGGCATCATAGCTTCTTGGTCTGCGCCTTCTTTTTCAATCACTTCTGGCATTAAGTCTTCTTTAGAAATACCTAAGGCTAGTGCCACTAAACTGGCGACGTAAATTGAAGAGTAAGTACCAACAAATACACCAAACAGTAGTGCGGTTGCAAAACCGTGAATCAGTTCACCACCTCTAAAAAATAAGGCAGCAAGTACTAACAGTGTGGTGATTGAGGTAATAAACGTTCGACTCAAGGTTTGTGTCAGTGAAATATTGATGATCTCTTCGGGCTCACCTTCTCTAATTTTTCTAAAATTCTCTCTGATCCGATCAGAGACCACAATAGTGTCGTTGAGTGAGTAACCAATAACCGCTAATATTGCCGCTAAAACGGTTAAGTCAAAGGCTAGCCCGAGTATTGAAAACAAGCCCAGTGTCAGTAATACATCGTGAAACAAAGCAACCACTGAGCCTACGGCAAAGCGCCATTCAAAACGAAAGGCGACATAAAACAATATGCAGATAAGCGCGGTTAACATCGCTAAACCACCTTGCTCAGCTAATTCGTCACCAACACTGGCACCAACAAACTCTATACGGCGCATATCAACGTGTTGACCTGTACCTTCTTTTAGTAAAGCTAACACTTGGTTACCTAGCATTTCAACTTTTACGTCTTCGCGTAACGCTAGGCGGATAACAACATCACGGCTACTGCCATAAAGTTGCACTACCGCATCGCTATAGCCGTTGGTGTCCATCAACGCTCTTAACTTGGTTAAGTCAGCCGCGTCTTCAAAGCCTACTTCAATTAAGGTGCCGCCGGTAAAATCAAGACCAAAATTGAGCTTGTTGGTTGCCAAAGAATACACCGCGGTAATCATCAGTATCGCGCTAAATATCATCGCAATTTTGCGATAACTCATAAAGGTAACGGTTTTTTTTAATTGTAAAATTTGCATAATTATTTCAACTTATCCCTTTAAATTATATTGGTAATTTTTTTAGGGATTTTCCACCCCAAATCATATTAACTACGGCGCGCGTACCCACTACTGAGGTAAACATTGAAGTGATAATACCAATTGATAATGTCACGGCAAATCCTTTGATTGGGCCGGTACCTATGGCAAACAAAACAACGGCGGCAATTAAGGTAGTGATGTTGGCATCAATAATGGTTGAGAATGCGGCATCATAACCTTGATGTATAGCTTGTTGAATCGTCTTGCCTTCTCTTATTTCTTCACGAATACGTTCAAAAATAAGCACGTTCGCATCCACCGCCATACCCACGGTCAGTACAATGCCGGCCATGCCGGGTAACGTTAGGGTGGCGCCCGGAATTAATGACATCACCCCTACAATTAACACTAAATTGGCGCCCAGCGCTAAGTTAGCTACTACACCAAAGGCGCGGTAATAAATAATCATAAAAATAAATACTAAGCCAAAGCCCAGCATAATGGCTTGAAAACCCAGTTGTACGTTTTCAGCACCTAAGGTGGGTCCAACCGTGCGCTCTTCAACAATTTGAATAGGCGCAATTAGAGCACCTGCACGTAGTAATAACGCTAAATTGTGGGCTTCAGCAGGGCTACCTGCGCCGGTAATACGAAAACTTTTACCCAAGCGGGCTTGAATGGTGGCAACACTAATAACTTCTTGATGCTTTTCAAATACTAAGTTGCCTTTGGCATCTTTTTTATCTGTTGCTTTGTATTCAATAAATACCGTAGCCATGGGCTTGCCAATATTACTTTTAGTGCCGTTTGACATTTTACTGCCACCGGCTGAGTCAAGAGATATATTAACTTGAGGGCGAGAGTATTCGTCAAATCCAGATTTGGCATCAACAATGTGATCACCGGTTAACATGATCCGTTTTTTCAATAACACCGGACGACCATCACGCTCATATAATAAAATAGAGCTAGCCGGTACTCGGCCTTTTAAGGCTTGGTCAATATCACCCGTTTGGTCCACTAATCTAAATTCAATGGTGGCCGTTGCATTTAAAATCTCTTTGGCTTTGGCGGTATCTTGAACGCCAGGTAATTCAATAATAATATGCTTTTTGCCTTGGCGTTGTACCAAAGGCTCAGCCACACCCAACTCGTTTACACGGTTGCGAATAATGGTAATATTTTGTTGCAGGGCGTAATCACGAATTTCTTTGATTTTAATGTCGCTCATCGACACATCAAGGGTTAATGCGTCTTCATTATCGAGCCATAACATGCCGTTATAGCTTTTTTTAAGTGTTACTTGGCCTAGTTCAAGGTCTTCGACATTACGAAAGAGCACAATGACATTATCGCCCACTTGTTTGACACTGCGGTAGCGAATTTTTTCGCCCCGTAAGTCAGTCCGAAAATCATCAACCATGGCATCCACGGCTTTGTCGATTGCCGCTTGCATGTTCACTTCCATTAAGAAGCTCACCCCACCAGACAAATCTAAACCCAGTTTCATCGGTGTGCCGCCAATCGAGGCTAACCAGCTAGGTGTGGCCGGCGTTAAATTTAAAGCAACCGAGTATTTGTCACCTAAACTTTCGTCCAATAAGTCACGCGCACCAAGTTGTTGGTCAGTATCATTAAAGCGAACAAGTACTTGCCCATTTTCAAGAACAACGCTGCGCACCGCAATATTTTTTTCAGCTAACTGCGTTTGAATGTTATCAACCATAGCAAGGTCAACTTCAACGCCGCGTAGGCCAGAAATTTGAACGGCTGGGTCTTCACCATATATATTAGGTAAAGCATAGAGCGCACCAAAAGCGACAATAAACATCACCATCAGTGTCTTCCATAAGGGATATTTATTTAACACAGGTTATCCTTTTAAAATTTGTTGCTGTAAACTTTGAGTGCAGCCGCTGTAGCCGCAGTGATTAGGTTCACGTTAGTTAGCGCTATAGCCGATAAGATACATACGTTGACGTCCGTCAATAAGTATTGATAATGCGGCTATAGTACTAAGTGGCAATGAAAATAATGCTTACAGAGTTTTCATTGTGCCTTTTGGCAATACCGCATTAATCGCTGCTTTTTGCAAAACAACTTCTGTTTCCTCAGCAACACTGATCACAAGAAAGTCTTTCTCGTCAGATACTTTGACAATTTTACCGACAATGCCGCCTTGGGTTAATACTTCATCACCTTTTGCAAGTGTTGACATCAACCCCTTATGCTCTTTTACCCGTTTAGCTTGTGGGCGATAAATCATAAAATAAAAAACCAAACCAAAAACGGCTAACATGATCAACATTTCCATACCACCACCTGCGGGTGCCGGTCCTGCTGCTGCGTGTGCTGTACTAATAAATAAACTCATAACTTCCTCTTGTTTTTCTTGTTGATAATTTAATGAATAAAACTTGTCATTGGTTTGCTATAAACCGGGTTAGGTTTTCAACTCTGGCACTGGCAAACCACGTAATGCATAGAACGCGTCTACAAAGGCGTCTAATTTACCTTGCTCAATGGCGTCACGCAAACCTTGCATTACTTTTTGATAAAAATGTAAGTTATGTAAGGTATTTAATTGTGAGCCTAAAATCTCTTTGCACTTGTCTAAATGATGTAAATAAGCACGAGAATAGTTTTTACAGGTGTAACAATCACAGCTGGGATCAAGTGGCCCGGTAGCGGTTTTATGCACCGCATTACGAATTTTGATCACGCCATTATTAACAAACAAATGACCATTACGTGCATTACGGGTTGGCATAACGCAGTCAAACATATCAATACCGCGGCGCACACCTTCTACTAAATCTTCTGGTTTTCCTACCCCCATAAGATATCGGGGTTTATTCTCAGGTATCAAGGGGGCGGTATGATCTAAAATTCTGATCATATCTTCTTTTGGCTCACCTACTGATAATCCGCCTATGGCATAGCCATCAAATTCAATCGCTTTGAGGCCATTAACCGATACGTCACGCAGGTCTTCGTGCATACCGCCTTGTATAATCCCAAAAAGTGCAGCGGGGTTGTCGCCGTGGGCATCTTTAGAGCGTTGTGCCCAACGCAAAGACAGCTCCATTGATATTTTTGCCACCTGATGTTCTGCTGGATAAGGCGTACATTCGTCAAAAATCATCACCACATCAGCGCCTAAACTGCGCTGAACTTCCATCGAGCGCTCAGGGGTTAACATAATTTTCTCACCGTTAACGGGTGAGCTAAAACGCACCCCTTCTTCGGTGATTTTACGGGTTTTCCCTAGGCTGAACACTTGAAAGCCGCCAGAGTCGGTAAGAATAGGCTTTTGCCAATGCATAAAGCCGTGCAATCCGCCATGCTGCTCAATAATGTCAGTGCCTGGACGTAACATTAAATGAAAGGTATTACCTAAAATAATCTCAGCGCCGGTTGCTTCCACTTCCTCCGTTTTCATGCCTTTTACTGTGCCGTAGGTACCCACAGGCATAAATGCCGGTGTTTCTACTAAGCCACGTTCAAAGGTTAATCGCCCACGACGCGCTTTGCCGTCGGTATTGATCAACTCAAATTTCATTTTGCTTGGTTCAGCATTGTTCATAGTTTTCTCCTTGCCAACGAGCAAAATAGGCACGTGGCGATTTAACAGCGTAAATTCTGGCAACAACACCTGGGAATAACCGCCTAATTTGTTTTTTTTGTTAAAAACATCGCATCACCGTAACTGAAAAAACGGTATTTTTGTTGAACCGCATGTTGATAAGCAGCAATGATATTGTCATAGCCGGCAAAAGCACTCACCAGCATTAATAAGGTCGACTCAGATAAATGAAAATTAGTCACTAGGGCATCAATCAGTTGAAATTGGTAACCTGGCGTTATAAAAATATCAGTGTAGTCATAATATGGGGCGAGTGCAGTGCCGTTTTCTTGGGCTTTTTTAGCGGCACTTTCTAACGAGCGCACCGACGTGGTGCCCACGGCGATCACTCGGCCACCATTACCTTTGGTGGTGTTAATTTGGCCAACAACCTCCGATGATACTTCCACATATTCAGCATGCATAATGTGGTCGGCAATGTCATCAACCTTTACTGGCTGAAAAGTACCAGCCCCCACATGTAAGGTCACAAAGGCAAAATCAACCCCCTTGTTTTTCAGGGTAGTCAACATTGCCTGATCAAAATGCAATCCGGCGGTAGGAGCCGCCACCGCTCCTGGTTTTTCATTATAAACGGTTTGATAACGCTCGCGATCGCTGTCTTCATCAGGTCGGTCAATATAAGGGGGCAAAGGCATATGACCAATAGCATCTAATACCTCAAGCACAGACTGTTCACCATGAATTTTCAATTCAAATAGTGAGTCGTGTCGAGCCACCATGGTCGCTTTAACTTTACCTTCAAGTACTAGTTCACTGCCTACTTTGGGTGATTTACTGGCGCGAATATGGGCTAAAACGCGGTGTTCATCAAGTAAACGTTCAACCAACACTTCAATTTTGCCACCGGTAGCTTTTTGCCCATACATGCGGGCAGGAATAACACGAGTGTTGTTAAACACCAATAAGTCGCCCGGTTGAATTTGTTCAACTAACTTCAAAAAAATGCTATCAACAAGCTCGCCCGAATTACCATTTAAGTTGAGTAAACGGCTTGCGGTGCGATCTGGTTTGGGGTAACGAGCAATTAGCTCTTCTGGTAAATCAAAAGAAAAGTCGGCAACACGCATGGTTCATATCGTCTATTTAGTGAGAAATTCAGTAGCATAAAAAAGCCGTTATTTTAGTGCTCAGTCCCCTTAATAGCAAGTGAAAACTCCATCAACCTGCAGCGTTGTTGCTGTGAGTAAAATTAATGGTGTTTATAATCACCATTCACCGAAGTTTATCTGATAAAAGCAATATTTTGTCGTATGCTCAGTCATTAGTGTTCCGTTGATATTAAAGAGAAATCGATGAAAAACCTTGCCTTTGCTATCGCAAAAACTATGTTAAATGGTTTTGACCACCACATACATTTATTCAGTGAAATCACTCAGTCGGCGCAACAACGGTTTGAAAATTGCCAATGGGCAGAGGTGCAACTAGCGGCTAAGGCAAGAAATGACTTTTATGACTTACGCGTTGCTGAAACGTTAAGTACCCTCAAGCAAGACTTTTTAATTAGCGCCCTCGATGATCAATTATGGCAAGCGGTAAAACTCGCCTACATTGAGCTCATATCAGGCCATTTCCAACCCGAGTTAGCCGAGAGTTTTTACAACTCGGTCTTTTGTCATTTATTTGAGCGTAGGTATTATCATAACGGCTATATTTTTGTTGAAAGTAGCTGCCGTTTATCTCAAAGAACACCGCCAACTATATTTAAACGCTATCAGCCTGCGGTCAAAGGTATGTATCAAACCATTGCCGACATTATGAGTCATGAGCAATTAAAGCTCCCTTATGAAAATCTCAAACGTGACATTCACACCCTTATTCGGGCCTTTCGCCAACAAGCCCATAAAACACGTTATCAGTTAGATGAGCTACAAATTGAGATCCTTAATTTTGTTTTTTATCGTAATAAAGGGGCTTATATTATTGGTCGAGTTATTTCTCCTGCTGGTGAAACCCCTTTTATTGTTGCCGTGCTTAACAATGAACAAGGCGGTCTTTATATTGATGCGCTATTAACCGAAGGTGAGTCAATGGCGGTTGTTTTTGGTTTTGCCCGCGCTTACTTTTTTGTTGATTGCCAGCACCCTCATGCATTGGTTGATTTTTTAAAAAGCTTAATTCCTAATAAAACCCGTGCCGACTTATATTCCGCCATTGGCTTTCATAAACAAGGAAAAACTCAGTTTTATCGTGATTTTCTCAATCATTTAGACGCCAGTGATGACTTATTTATTTTAGCCGCGGGCATTAAAGGCATGGTGATGTCAGTGTTCACTTTGCCCTCATACCCTTATGTGTTTAAGATCATTAAAGATAAATTTTCGCCCAGTAAAAACATGACCAAAAAGGATGTTAAGGGCAAATATCGTTTGGTTAAATTACACGACAGAGTAGGAAGAATGGCTGATACCATGGAGTACTCTGAGGTAGCTTTTCCTAAAAACAGGTTTTCACCCGAGTTACTTGACGAGCTCACCAAAGTGGCCAGCTCAATCATTCGTTATGAAGATAACTTGATCATTATTCAGCATTTATACATTGAACGCCGTATGGTGCCCTTAAACCTTTACTTAGCTGAGGCCACTGACCAACAACTCGACAACGCCATTTATGGTTATGGTAAAGCGATTAAACAATTAATTGGTGCCAATATATTTCCGGGAGACATGTTATTAAAAAACTTCGGTGTTACCCGCCACGGCAGAGTGATTTTTTATGATTACGATGAAATTACTTACATGAATGAGGTTAACTTTAGGGTTAAACCTGTTGCGGTAACCGAAGAACAAATATATGCCGCTGAGCCCTGGTATTCGGTTGACCCCGGTGATATGTTCCCTGAAGAACTGGCCACTTTTGCTTTAGCTAATCCTAGGTACAAAGCGGCATTTATTAAACACCACCCTGAATTACTTGACGCGTCTTTTTGGCAACAATGTCAGCAAAATGTTGCCAATGGTATAGTAGAAGATGTTTATCCCTACCCTGACCATGTACGGTTTTGTAACTTACAAGAGATCAACAATGACAGTTAGCGCTGTTAAACCTAACTAACAATGGATATAACGTGGTGATTTGTCTATTATTGCAGCAAAAAAATATTATTTAGCAAATTCCACTTTACCTTTTAACTTCCATCAGTATAATGCTTCACCTGTTGCAGGGGTGTAGTTCCAATTGGTAGAACAGCGGTCTCCAAAACCGACGGTTGGGAGTTCGAATCTCTCCACCCCTGCCATTCATTTCTTCTTGTATCATTTCCCTGTTACTTTATCCTTTGAGTTATGGCTCAATTCTGTCATCATATCGTCGATTAACTCTCTATTGCTCATTAAAACAGTTATCTAATTATGACCATCAGTAAACGACAATTTGAATTACTTCAAGCGATGAATATCCCCCTATGGGTGTCAAAACAATCGGCACCTGTGGCGATAGTCAAAGCAACAAAAAAGCTTGAGGTAACATCAGTAGAGTCAAGTATAATAGAGCCCTTAATCGGTTCTGTTCATTCACCTTTAATAAATAATGAGGGTATCAACTTAGCGGCCCTGGTTAAAAACCCGCTCTTTAACGACCTCTTGTTAACCATGGGGCTATCATCAGCTGATGCAGCTTTAGCCAATAAAGCGCAAATCAGCGGCTTAATAATAGGGGTAATCCACTGGCAGTTTAGTGATAACAAGGCCGTGACATTTAGCAATAACTGCTTAACCACCCCTAGCATGGAGCAATTAGCCCAGTCTCCTGAGCTTAAACGTCAATTATGGCAACTCATGATAAGTAACGCATTAATATGTCAATAAGTTTACACTCCATCACAAGGGCTGATATTGGCAATTTACTGCCTATAGAAACAGCCTGTCATTCCCACCCTTGGAGTGAAAAAACCTTTTACAGCTGTATTGATGGTCGTTATTTTGGCCAATATATTAAGCATGATGATAATCACATTATTGGCTTTTACATTGGCGAACATGTCGCTGGTGAAGGCACGTTAATGGATATTTGTATCACCCCAAACGATCAGGGTAATGGCTTTGGCAAAACCTTGTTGCTTGAGTTTTTCAAACACTCTCGTCAGCTACATTTAGTCAAAGTTCATTTAGAGGTGCGGGCAAAGAACATCAGTGCCCAAATGCTTTATATAAATCAAGGCTTCACTGAAACGGGGCGAAGATCGGGTTATTACCCCAGTGCTAATGGTTTTGGTTATGAAGACGCTATTGTGATGGCAAAAAAGTTATAAATGCCTATTATCTTCATTTCCTATTATATTTAATAGACTGAGCTTTACCCATTGCTCTTTTCACGCTGAGTCTTAAACACTGCGCTTTAAACGTTTTACTAGCCACGGTTAGCCTTTAACGATAAACGCGCTACACTCGCTAACTTATTTTATTTTAAATCACTAATGCCCTTTATTTCATTACTTTTTCTTTGAAATTTCGCTATAATGCTGCGCTCTAAAATATCTCAATATTTTTTATTTTTTTAATAGGTAACTTGCATGTCTCTACAACAGCAGGAAGTCAACTTACGTAGAACTTTCGCCATTATTTCGCATCCCGATGCGGGTAAAACTACGATTACAGAAAAAGTATTACTTTTTGGTCAAGCCTTACAAAGAGCGGGAACAGTCAAAGGTAAAAAATCAGGTCAACATGCTAAGTCTGACTGGATGGAAATGGAAAAAGAACGGGGTATTTCAATTACCACCTCGGTTATGCAGTTTCCTTACAATAATTGCTTGGTTAATTTACTCGACACCCCCGGCCACGAAGACTTCTCAGAAGATACTTACCGTACCTTAACCGCCGTAGATTCTTGTTTAATGGTGATTGATGTGGCTAAAGGTGTTGAAGCCCGTACCGTGAAATTAATGGAGGTTACCCGTTTACGCGATACCCCTATTATTACCTTCATGAATAAAATGGATCGTGATGTTCGCAACCCTATTGAAGTGATGGATGAAGTAGAAGAGGTATTAAACATCAAGTGTGCACCCATTACTTGGCCCATTGGTATGGGTAAAGAATTTAAAGGTGTTTATAACCTGTTAACTGATGAAATATTTTTATACCAATCAGGCTTAGGCCACACCATTCAAGAAAAACGCGTAATAAAAGGCCTAGACAATCCAGCGCTTGATCAAGCTATTGGCCCTTTTGCTGAAGATTTTCGTGAAGAAATGGAGTTGGTTGTTGGTGCTGCCCATGAATTTAATTTAGACGCTTTTTTAAAAGGTGAGCTTACCCCGGTATTTTTTGGTACCGCGCTAGGTAATTTTGGTGTTGACCATATGCTTAACGGCTTAACTAAATGGGCGCCTAAACCGCTACCTAGATTAACAGACACCAGAAATGTTGATGCAAATGAATCGGCGTTCTCAGGTTTTGTTTTTAAAATTCAAGCTAATATGGACCCTAAACATCGCGACAGGATCGCCTTTATGCGTATTTGCTCAGGTAAATATGAAAAAGGCATGAAAATGCGACAAGTGCGTATTAAAAAAGACGTGAAAATTGCCGATGCTGTGACCTTTATGGCGGGTGACCGTGCCCAGGTTGAAGAAGCTTACGCTGGTGATATTATTGGCTTACATAACCATGGCAGCATTCAAATTGGTGATACCTTTACCGCTGGCGAAATGATGAAATTTAGCGGCATTCCAAATTTTGCCCCTGAGATGTTCCGTCGCATTCGCCTGCGCGACCCGTTAAAAGCTAAGCAGTTACAAAAGGGCTTGATACAGTTATCAGAAGAAGGGGCGGTGCAAGTATTCCGGCCGCTGATTAATAATGACATGATTGTCGGTGCCGTCGGTGTGCTGCAATTTGAAGTGGTTGTGCAACGCTTGAAGTCTGAATACAAAGTTGATGCGATTTATGAGCCCATTAGTGTGGCCACCGCACGCTGGTGTACCTGTGATGACGAACGCACATTAGAGCAGTTCAGAAAAAAAGCAGGCGATAATTTAGCCTTAGATGGGGGTGATAACTTAACCTATATCGCACCCACTATGGTGAATTTATCTTTGGCGCTAGAGCGACATCCCGATATTGAATTTCGCGCCACCCGAGAGCACTAATTTTTTGCTGTGTCGCTAGCTTTTACTGAGCAACACGAGAATGAGATAACCCAATGAACATTAAACACCTATTAAGTGAAAAAGTGAGCGCCGCTATGGTCGCTGCAGGTTTACCTAAAGAGACTAACCCGGCAGTGAGCCTTGCCACCCGTGCAGGTTTTGGTGATTATCAGGCCAATGGGGTGATGGGCGCCGCTAAAAAACTTAAAATGAACCCCCGGGCATTGGCCACTCAAGTGGTCGAACATTTAGACTTAGCAGGTATTGCCAACCATGTTGAGCTGGCAGGTCCTGGTTTTATTAATATCCATTTGGATGAGAAATGGTTAAGCGACCAACTTAACCAGATCGCCGATGATGCGCATATTGGTGTTACCCAACGTGCAATACCGCAAACAGTTGTGGTCGATTATTCAGCCCCTAACCTAGCAAAAGAAATGCATGTCGGCCATCTTCGTTCCACCATTATTGGTGATGCTGTTGTCCGCGCCCTTGAATGTAGAGGCGATAAAGTTATTCGTCAAAATCATATGGGTGACTGGGGCACACAGTTTGGGATGTTAATCGCCCATTTAAGCGATAAACTGGCCAGTGACGAAGTAGCTGAAACGGCACTGAGTGATTTAGAAAACTTTTACCGTGAAGCTAAAGTTCGTTTTGATGATGAACAAGGTTTTGCTGACCGAGCCCGTGCTGACGTAGTCAAACTACAAAGTGGTGACCCTGAGTCTGCCAAGTTATGGCAGCAGTTTATTAATATATCAATCGCTCACAGTGAAGACATTTATCAAACGCTCAATGTTTCACTCACCCGTGACGATATCATGGGTGAAAGCGCCTACAATGCAGATTTATCTCAGGTGATTGATGAATTAATGGCAAAAGAGATTGCCGTTGAAGACCAAGGCGCAAAAGTCGTCTTTATTGACGAAATGGCCAATAAAGACGGCGAACCTTCGGTCTTTATTGTGCAAAAATCAGGGGGTGGTTTTTTATATGCCACCACAGACTTATCGGCCTGTCGTTACCGCAGTGATCAATTGCAAGCCGACCGCATTATTATCTTTACTGATGCGCGCCAGTCATTGCACTTTAAACAAGTAGAAATTGTTGCTCGTAAAGCAGGTTTTTTACCTGAGCATGTCAGTTATCAACATTGTCCCTTTGGCATGATGATGGGCAATGATGGTAAACCTTTTAAAACCCGTACGGGTGGCACCATTAAATTAGCGGAGTTGCTTGATGAAGCAGTAACACGTGCAAGTGCAGTTATTCGTGAGAAAAACCCTGATTATAGTGTTATTAAATTAGCAGAAATTGCCAGTAAAGTTGGTATTGGTGCCGTTAAATTTGCTGATTTATCAAAAAACCGTAACAGCGACTATATTTTTAATTGGCAGACAATGCTGAGTTTTGAAGGCGCTACCGCACCTTATCTGCAATATGCCTATGCTCGTATTCAGTCGATATTTGGCAAAGCGGGTCTTGACACAGCAGCGCTAAAGTCAACCATCAACATCATTGAACCCCAAGAAAAATCGCTCGCCTTAAAACTATTGCAACTTGAAGAGGTGCTCGATGCTGTTATTAGTGAATGTACTCCCAACTTGTTATGTAATTATCTTTATGAGTTGGCCAGCCAGTACATGAGTTTTTATGAAGCCTGTCCTATTCTTAAAGAAGGTATTAACGGTGAAGTGAAAAATTCACGTTTAGCGTTAAGCCAAATCATTGCCGATACCTTAAAAAAAGGCTTAGACTTATTAGGCATAGAAGTGATGGAGCGTATGTAACGCTTCTCCATATTGCTTTGCTCAAACCACTGCTCAGATGATGAATAGCTGCGGGTGGTTTAGATTTAGCTTTAGTTTTAGTTTTTCTAATCAGGAGGGTAAATGCATTTCACTGATACTCATTGCCACTTAGACTTTGATGCGTTTGCCAAGCAGCGTCCTCAATTAATAAGTGCATGTGCCAAGGCAAATATTCACCAAATAATTGTGCCTGCTATTCATCCTGATAACTGGCAAAAATTACTAGAGTTAGCAAGTAAACAACACCAGCCTGGCTGTAAAATATTCTTCTGCTTAGGCATTCATCCTTGGTTTTTACAAGGCTTAACGACTGAGCATCTTGATAATTTAGCGGATGCTGTTGCCCATAACACTCAACAAAAAGGTAATCATATCATTGCGATTGGCGAAACAGGCATTGATGGTGTTATTGCTAAACAGCAAGACAATCTTAATCAACAATTAACCTTCTTTCGTTATCAGTTAGCGCTTGCCAATCAATATCGATTACCGGTCATTGTTCATCATCGCCAGTCTCATCACCATATTATACCGTTACTTAAAAAAGAAAAACTAACCGCTGGTGGTGTCATTCATGCTTTTTCAGGCAGTTATCAGCAAGCTCGCGATTATATTGACTTAGGCTTTACTTTAGGAATTGGCGGCACAATCACTTACCCTAGGGCTAAAAAAACCATTGATACCATCAAGCGTTTACCCTTGTCGAGTTTGGTGTTAGAAACTGATGCGCCAGCAATGCCACTCTATTCAAAACAAGGACAAAACAATTCACCCTTAAACTTATTGACTGTTTTTGATACTTTGGTGCAACTACGTGACGAAGAAAAAGAACGCATTGCCCATCAGCTAGAGATCAATGTCACTCAGCGCTTTAACTTGGCTTAGCTATTGAATTTTTTTTGTGGAATGCGATAACCTTGTCGACTAAAACGATTAAAGCCGCGCGTTAATAAAAAGCCAACTAACCCAGCTAAAATCAACATCAACCTTAGTAATTTCTGACGCTCATCACTCGCTTCATTGAGCACTCGGCTGAGCTGATCTTTTTCGATGGTCAAGCGTAGATACCCCAATAACTTATCCGTTCTAATCTCTTGCAGGAAAGGCACGAAGTTAGCACTAACATTAAGTTTATAGGGCGAAATACCATAAAGGTCATTAATAGAGTCGGGGCTGAAGTTAACAGCTGCAGCAGAGAAGAGAACCTGGCCTGTTTCGTCATATAAATGCACCGATTTAACAAACTCAATTTTCGCTAGCTCATCAATCGTTTGCTGTATTAATTCAGGGTCAGAGTCAACCATCAGTAGCTGTAAACTACTGCTCGCTTGTTTAAGGTGTCGGTTACTAATATCATCAAAATAATCACTAATTAATGCTCTTTCATTGACGCCACTCGCTATCCACATATTCATCAATATAATAATAAACACAATGGCTATAGCTAATTGCATTATTTTATTATAAATGGATGAGGTTTTAAGGTATAAAGAGTTTTGAGATTGCTGCATAGGCACTTTATAATATCGCTAAGATGATAGTGATACTATAGATTACTTTGCATGGGTGATGAAGTAAATTATCGCTTTAAATTCCTTTATTAATGTATACATATAACTAAAAGCAGAGGCTTCAATTGTCAACTACCGTTCAGACTTTATTAATTAAAGACTATAGCAGTCATTCTCTTGAATACTATATTAGCAGTAAACAGGCACTCAGCAGTTTACCTGGTGTGTGCCAACTGAGTTCATCAAAAATTACTGTTTCTATCGATATTTTATTGGCCAATGAGGGCCAATCAAGGTTTGAAACGCTTCCCGAGATATCTATAACTAACGATCAAATTCAACCTGAATTAGTGGTGTTTAGCGATATCCCTTATCCGCTATTAATCAAGTTAACCGAACAATGCCACTTATCGATCAACAGACTCAACACTATTAATCACAGGAATAATCTCATCAGTTATCGTTTTGCTGTCAATGTCGACAACGTAAAAAAAGCGTCTAAGCTGTTGGCTCAATTTGCTTTAGCCAACAAGATTGAAGCGGCATTATTGGTCAACGCACCACAATTAAAGCTGCCAGGTTTACTGGTGATGGACATGGACTCAACAACCATTGAAATTGAATGTATTGATGAAATGGCGGTATTGGCGGGTGTTGGCGAACAAGTAGCCGCAGTGACAGAATTGGCTATGTTAGGACAACTCGACTTTGCTCAAAGTTTACACCAAAGAGTGGCAACGCTTGAAGGCTCATCAGCAAGCATACTCGAAGAGGTTGCTAAAAATATTCCGCTTATGCCTGGTCTCACCACACTAATTAAACAGTTAAAGCAACATCAATGGCGAATTGCGATTGCCTCAGGTGGCTTTACTTATTTTGCTGAACACTTAGAAGAAATGCTAAACCTTGATGCCAGTTTTGCCAACCAGCTAGAAATTAAGGCCGGTAAATTAACGGGCAAAGTGTTAGGGGCGGTTATTGATGCTCAAGCCAAAGCCAACTCGTTGGCGATACTTAGCGCAAAATTTACCATTGCAAAAGAACAAACCGTCGCCATGGGTGACGGCGCAAATGATTTAGTGATGATGGATGCGGCTTACCTTGGTGTTGCTTATCATGCCAAACCTATAGTACTTGCTCAAGCAGATACCAGCATTAATCACAGTGGTTTAGATTGTTTATTGCATTGGTTAAAGTAAGTCATGTGAGTCAACATAATGCGGACCTACTCATCAATTAACATTAGCTGATGGCGAAACAAGGTCTCTTTAGTCACGTCTATTAACTGCACAACACCTCTGACACTCAAAATATTTTGTTCTATTTTTTTACCCTTGTGGATAGAGTAAGAGCTAATATAGCTCAGCTCTGGATCTAAATACTCCATATCGGGCTCATTAGTCCGAGATAGTTTAGTTTGTATACAAAAGAACCGCCCATGCTTTAATGCCCACGCAATAAACATCTCTTTTAATGCCAGTGAGTCTAATTCACTGGCCAATTTTGTTGTCACTGCCGACTCTACGTTTTTTATATCTTCATTAATCGCTATATACAAAATATCAGTTACCGATTGATCATTGTTTAGCATTTTTTGCAAACCGCCATAAAGTGCATTACTCACTTGCAAGTTATTCAATATGGGGTACAAATTAGCATAATGCGTCTGATCACTTAATTGTCGCATTTGAGTTAATAATTGACTTTCTTCAGTGCTTGAGGTGATTGATTCAACTTTATAGCGACTACCGCTGGTTTGAATAATGAGCGATAGATTAATCAAGGTATTGACATAAGTATTACGCAACGCTTTCGATAATCCAGGGATCATCTGTATATATTCATCTAGGAGGAGTTTATCTTTATTTTGTTCAATTAATAACTTAAAAAATGCACGACCAATGTGCTGGTGATCTTTGATATAAACCTTTAATCTTATGCTGGTGTTCTTTTTATTGACTTGAATGATTTCATATGGCAATTGGCGCAAATCAAATTCAGAGGTTATTTTTTGTAAACTCACAAAACTTAAATAAACAATATCACCTTTGTTTAACGTTGAGGGACTATCTAGTTCAATGTTCATCCCTGATGTAGAAAAATTCTGTAACATACCGGATACGTTTTGCCTTTCTCTTTCTCTTCCTATGGATACCGGTGTTATATATTTGAAACGTGGCTCTTTTCTCTGATTTTTATAATTAATACCTGTGGCATCAACCACTGGAGGATGTTTCAAACGCTTGTGGCCAAAGCATTTGAGTACGTTTTTATCGAGCGGTTCAAACGTAAAGCGTTGGTAGTCGCTAATCAATTGCTCATGGGTAATATCATTGGCAACAATAATACCTTTAAGGCTATCAAGTAATGAGGACGAATCATCTGATAAGGGTAAATTTAAATACTCTTTACTTTCAGGTAATGAGTTTGAAACAGTAAAAGGTGATTCTGCATGTGCAGGAGTAACGGCTAAGTAGTGTAACTGTGTGACGGCAAAGCTTGATTTTGAAGCCGCAAAACCTAAAAATATTCGACCAAGTTCAGCATTAGTCTTTAGCTCTTGTTCATCGGCCGTATAAAAATAACACTTGCCGTTGTTGTGATGCACAAAACTAAACACTAATAACGTTTTTGCTTGAGCATCAGCGCTGGCTAAATAGTCGATTCTTTCTTTTTTCATCAAGCAATGTAATGCACTCTTTTTATTTTCATCTTGCCAATATTGAAAAACAACCTGATTATTATGTGTTGTTAATGCATAACGAGGTAATAAACCCCGCTCGCTTTTTTCAATAAATACCGGTAACTCGTTCAACTTAGGCAACACAAATTGCTCTAACGCTCTAGTTTTTATCGCATTAATCGTATTATCTAAATTTATTTTGTAACGGCGTTTATTTCTTTGAATAAAATCGGTTAAAAATTGACTGAAACTATCATCGACCTGATGATTTAATCGCTCAACACCGATAAATTGGAAAGAGTTATCGTGATAAGTATTGCACACTTGATACTCTAGCTTGAGGTCTTCAGTAAACTTAAATTCATTTTCAAGTCCAATAAATTGAATACGAATACCTTGCCCAACCTTAAGTTTAGTTTCACTTTTAATCCTAAACTTACATCCATGTATACTTAAATCAGAGGTTGTAGCATCGATAACCTCCTTGTTTTCTAAAATAAAGGTCAGCTGAGTAACAAAATTCATCCGCTCTTCTTGACGATTATAGTATTGGCCAATGGCGTGAAGTTTTGCTGGATAATTCAATTTTTTTAAAACGATTTTATCTTTAACTTGACTGCGCATAACAGGAGCATTTTTTTCTTCATTGTCATCTAAAACACGATAGTTATTTTTAGTCTCATTGACCGCATCATAAACGCCAAAAGTATAACTGCCATAAAACTGCATATTCTCTTCGAATACCTGAATGGCTAACTCATCGAAGAAATGCACTCGACCTTCATGCTCAAAAATTTGACATTGACCATTTACTAAACCGCGTAAATCAATAAGACGATTACACTGGCTGGCTAGACGCTTCAATTCCATTTTTAATAAGAATTTGTCTGCTGTGGGTATTGATTCTGTGAATGCAGAAAATTTAGCATCAAAGTTACTCGCTGATACCTCACCACGAAACTGATCTATAATGGTTTGAAACTTTGAAAAATCTTTAGTCATTTAATTAAACTGTCTAATAAAAGCGAAAAATTACTTTTAGGTATAATTTTCTTGACCTAAAAGGCATGTAATGATGACCCAGTAAAAAATATTAGCCACTCTTTCAAATAAAAATGATATCTTAGCAAAGATTTGACAACATAGTCTTAATTTAATCAGTTAAATAGAAATAAATGCAATAACTGTGCCTTTTTTAACAAGCAGACTAATTAAATGGCAATAGTGAAATATACTCGCTTAACTCCTTCATAAAAAACTATTATCGTTTAATTTTGACTGGGTTCGCGTGCTTACCTATTCGTCCTCATATTATCTGAAGGAAGCCAAATGGCAAAACCATCTAAATTAGAATTTGTTTGCACCGATTGCGGCATGAACTTTCCCCGCTGGCAGGGCCAGTGTCGATGTGGCGCATGGAATACTGTGGTTGAGATGCGAATATCAAGCAACCAAGCTAAAAAGTTAACCAGCAAAGGTTTATCTTCAGCTGGATATGCGGGTGGCGTTGGTGGTGGTTCAAAAAAAATTAATGAGGTGCATGCATCAGAAGCTGAAAAACAACTCACCGGCATTGGTGAACTTGACCGCGTGTTATGTGGAGGCGTCACCACGGGCTCAGTTAATATCATTTCAGGTGACCCTGGGGCAGGTAAAACCACCCTGCTTTCTGATCTTGTCGCCCGTATGTCTAAAATAACCGCATCGTTATACTGTACGGCGGAAGAGTCACTTTCTCAATTTAAAAACAGGGTAGACCGTTTAAAACTTGATTATAACCAAGAGTCACTTTATTTGTTGTCAGAAACTAGCGTGGAGGCGATCATTGACGAGTTAGAGGCCAATCAAATAAAGTTTGCCGTTATTGATTCTATTCAAGCGGTTATCACCGACAATGCCAATGGTAGCCCCGGCTCTCCTTCTCAAGTCAAAAGTGCAGCTCAGTCGTTAACGCAATATTGTAAACAAAATAATGTCACTATGTTCATTATTGCTCATGTCAATAAAAACAATGAAATAGCCGGCCCACAAACCTTGGTTCATATTGTTGATGCCTTGCTACACATAGATACCAATGACGGACAAATACGTACGTTAAGAGCCAATAAAAATCGTTTTGGTGACATAGATACTGTCGGTATTTTCAAGATGAGCGAGCGCGGTATGATAAGTGTTGATAACCCCAGTGAAATATTTTTATCTGGCTCTACCACCGAATCTCCAGGCTCAGCAATCACCTGTATTCGCAAAGGTAACCGAAATTTATTGCTAGAAATACAATGCCTAACTACAGAGACAGAAGCAGAATTCCCCCAAAGGGTTTGTGTTGGTTTAAATATGAATCGCATTAAGATGTTAACGGGTATTTTACGAAAACACACTAAAACAAAAATTTTCCATGACACTTTTTTCAATATTATTGGCGGATTAAAAATAGACGAATCGGAGACCTGTATTGATTTGGCTTTAGTGACGGCCATGCTCAGTAGCCTTAACGATTTTGTTATCCCAAGAAAAACCTGCATTATGGGAGAATTAAGTCTAAATGGCGATGTAAGACCAATAGACAGTGGCGTGCCAAGAGTGAAAGAAGCCGCGCAACATGGTTTTAATCAAATATTTATCCCTTACCGTAATTATCATAAATCCATGGAAGGGTTAGGCGCTAAAATTGTCCCCGTGAAAACGATTCATGAGCTGATCAAATTAATTAAATAATAACCAAGTCATCCATCGGTATTAAAAACAGCGAAATCAACTATGTTCAGCATTGATGATTGAGCTGTTTTAATCAGTTTTGACAGTGAACATCATTAGTCATGGTTATAATGGCAGATTTGGTTAACCTATTCTGGCTCATAATCTAAATTAGCAGACAACCATCGCTCCGCTTGAGGCAGTGTCATTTCTTTTCGAGAGGCATAGTCGATGATTTGATCTTTAGCCAATTTGGCTACGGCAAAATACTTTGCATCTGGGTGGGCAAAATACCAACCACTTACCGCGGCCCCTGGCCACATGGCAAAACTTGAAGTCAGCTCCATGCCGATATTTTCATCAACATTAAGCAGTGTCCACAATAACCCTTTTTCCGTATGCTCAGGACACGCTGGATAACCCGGCGCCGGACGTATACCTTGATACTGCTCACGAATGAGTGCGTCATTATTTAGGCTTTCATCCTTAGCAAAACCCCAATATTGACGGCGCACTTTTTCATGTAAGTATTCCGCACTCGCCTCGGCTAATCGGTCAGCAACCGCTTTCAATAATATACTGTTGTAATCATCGTGATCGGCTTCAAATACTTTGACTAATTGGTCAGCACCAAAACCTGAAGAAACAGCAAACGCACCAATATAATCATCGACACCCGAGTCTTTTTTTGCGACATAATCAGCTAAACAGCGGTTAAACTGCCCTGCTGGTTTTTTACTTTGTTGACGAAGCTGATGTAATTTCATCAATAACTGATCACGGTTTTCTTCCCCCGTTTTCCCGTCACAGGCATACACTTCAATATCGTCCTCTGTGCGGGCAGCAGGGAATAAACCAAAGACTGCTTTGGCGCTAATTTTTTTGTTATTAATCACATCATCAAGCATGTCATTGGCATCGTTAAAGAGGTTGGTCGCTTCTGTACCTATTAATTGATGTGTTAATATTTGTGGATATTTACCCGACAGCTGCCAAGTCATGAAAAATGGCGTCCAATCGATGTATTTTCTCACCTCATTCAAGTCAAGATCAGCAAGCACTGTAACGCCTAGTTTTTTCGGTTTGCTTGGCTGATAATGCTCAAAACTTAATGGTGCTGCATTTTTTCTGGCTTGCTCTAATGACACTAGTGTAGAGCGTGGTCCTTTTTTATAATGGCGTTCACGCACTCGAACATACTCATCTTTGGTTTTGGCCACAAAGTCGCCCCTATTCTCATCAGACAATAAATTACTGACTACCGACACTGAACGGGATGCGTTAGAAACATAAACAACGGGGTGCTCATATTGAGGTTCAATTTTAACCGCCGTATGGGCTTTAGAAGTAGTCGCACCACCAATCATTAATGGTAGATTAAAGTGTTGACGCTTCATCTCTTTAGCCACATGCACCATTTCATCGAGAGAGGGGGTGATCAAGCCAGATAAACCAATAATGTCGACCTTTTTTTCTTTAGCAACCCTTAGAATATCTTGACAAGAAACCATAACGCCCAGATCGATAATTTCATAATTATTACATTGTAGGACGACGCCAACAATGTTCTTACCAATGTCATGAACATCACCTTTAACTGTCGCTAATAAAATTTTACCGTTCGATTTAATTTCCGTTTTTTCAGCTTCAATGTACGGATTTAAATGGGCAACGGCTTGTTTCATTACTCGGGCTGATTTAACCACTTGCGGTAAAAACATTTCTCCTGCGCCAAATAAGTCGCCAACGGTATTCATGCCATCCATAAGTGGCCCTTCAATAACATCTAAAGGGCGAACGGCAATAAGTCTTGCCGCTTCGGTGTCTTCAACAATAAACTCATTTATGCCTTTAACTAACGCATAGGATAAACGTTCATTGATTGGTAATTCGCGCCAAGTTAAATCGGTTTTTGACTTTTTTGTCCCTCCTTGTCCTCGATATTCTTCAGCTACCTCTAGTAACCGCTCGGTTGCTCCGTCATCGCTATTTTGAATAACATCTTCTACCGCTAATCGAAGATTATCTGCAATACCTGAATAAATCGCCAATTGCCCTGCGTTGACAATGCCCATATCCATACCATTTTTTATCGCATGGTATAGAAATACCGCATGGATCGCCTCACGCACCGGATTATTGCCTCGGAATGAAAAAGAGACATTAGATACCCCTCCAGAAATCATCGCATGCGGCAAATTTTGTTTGATGTCTCCGACCGCTTCGATAAAATCAACGGCGTAGTTATTATGCTCTTCAATACCGGTAGCAACGGCAAAAATATTGGGATCAAAAATAATATCTTCTGCGGGGTAACCAATTTCATCGACTAGAATGGTGTAAGCACGTTTGCATATTTCATATTTACGGGTACGGGTATCCGCTTGACCCTCTTCATCAAAGGCCATCACAATAACGGCAGCACCATATCGGCGTAAAAGCTCAGCCTGATGCCTAAAGATTTTTTCACCTTCTTTTAAGCTTATTGAGTTAACAATGCCTTTCCCTTGAATGCACTTTAATCCTTCTTCTAAAATATCCCATTTAGAGGAGTCGATCATAATGGGCACTTTAGAAATATCAGGCTCACCGGCAATTAAATTCAAAAAGCGAATCATCGCCGCTTTAGAATCAAGCATACCTTCATCCATATTGATATCGATGATTTGCGCGCCATTTTCAACTTGTTGTAAGGCTACCGCTATGGCTTGGTCGTAATTTTCTTCAGTGATCAAACGTTTAAATACTGCCGAACCAGTGACATTAGTACGTTCACCGACATTAACAAATAAACTATCACTATCAATGGTTAGTGCTTCTAAACCCGATAAGCGACAAGCAATTTTTCGCGGTTCAACTTGACGCGGAGCAAGATCAGCAACACTGTCTGCCATGCCCTTAATATGCGCTGGCGTGGTACCACAACAGCCACCGATAATATTTAAAAAGCCTGACGTTGCCCATTCACTTACATGGCTATTCATCTCCTCAACAGTGAAATCATACTCACCAAAAGCATTGGGTAAGCCGGCATTGGGATGAGCGCAAACCGCGACATCAGAAATACGGCTTAACTCTTCAACATATTGACGTAACTCAACAGGACCTAACGCACAGTTAAGGCCAAATGATATCGGTTTAGCGTGGCGCAATGAGTTATAAAAAGCTTCGGTTGTTTGCCCAGAAAGCGTACGTCCTGAGGCATCAGTAATGGTGCCTGAAATCATCACAGGAAGACGAAGTTGGAGCTCATCAAAAACCGTTTCAACGGCAAATATTGCGGCTTTGGCATTTAAGGTATCAAAGATGGTTTCAATTAAAATGATATCTGTGCCACCTTCAATGAGGGCTTTGGTTGACTCAATATAGGCCGCTTTTAATTGATCAAAGGTAACGTTGCGAAAAGCCGGGTCGTTCACATCAGGAGAAATAGAACAGGTACGGTTTGTTGGCCCGAGTACGCCGGCAACAAAACGCGGTTTGTCTGGGTTTTTAGCGGTAAATTCATCGGCTGCGGCGCGAGCAATTTGTGCGGCAACTAAGTTAATTTCAGCACTCAGATGCGCCATGTCGTAATCGGCCATGGCAATCGTTGTGGCATTAAAGGTATTGGTTTCTAAAATATCTGCGCCTGCCTCGAGATAGTCAAGATGGATAGCTTTGATAATATCAGGCTGAGTTAGCACTAATAAATCGTTATTACCCTTAACATCAGAGTGCCAGTCAGCAAAACGGTCACCACGGTAGTCTTGTTCTTCAAACTTATACGCTTGGATCATAGTGCCCATAGCGCCATCAAGAATTAAAATTCGTTCGGCGAGTTGTTTTTCTAATAAGGGATATGATGCTGATTTTTTTATACCGATTACCGTTTTATTTTTGTTTTCTACAGCGTTAGTTTTCAAGAGATGCTCCAGACTTTATTGCTTGTATCGCCTGAATATTATCGGCATCAAGTTTATAGGGGGTTATTTGGTACACGTAATAATTAAGCCAGTTAGTAAATAAGAGACTACCGTGACTGCGCCATGAGTTGACGGGTGATTTTTTTTCATCATTATTGGGGTAATAGTTAACCGGCATGGCGGCGCTATCATTGACGATTAAGTCGCGTAAAAATTCTTCATGTAACGTAGTGGTACCATATTCAGAATGACCCGTTACATACACTTGTTGTTTATTTTCAGTTGCCACTAAATAAACCCCGGCTTCTTGAGACTCAGCGATTATTTTTAAGGACTTAATCGATTGATAATCCTTTTTATCAATATAGCCGTAGCGAGAATGTGGCACATTAAAGCTTTCATCAAAACCACGTGTTAAGGCCTCTTTTGCATCACACACATGATGTTGATAAAGCCCTGAAAGCTTTTTTTTTCGTAAATGACGATTCAGTCCATAGTGATGATAAAGTGCAGCATGAGCTGCCCAGCAAGAAAACATCGTTGAGGTCACATTTTTTTCTGCCCAGTCAAACACTTCACACATTTTATCCCAAAAGCTCACCTCATGATAATCAAGTAAAGCCAATGGTGCACCTGTGATAATTAAGCCATCGTATTGTTTATGTTTAATATCATCAAACAAGCAATAAAAGTTATCTAAATGCTCTGCTGGTGTATTTTTAGACTCGTTGGCGTGGATACGAACAAACTCAACGTTAATTTGCAACGGCGTATTGGCCAACATCCGCAAAATTTGCACTTCAGTTTCAATTTTATTGGGCATTAAATTAAGAATCGCCACTTCCATAGGGCGAATTTCTTGATTTGCGGCTCTGTGCTCCGACATCACAAAGATATTTTCTTTATCTAGAACTGACAATGCAGGCAGTTGATCGGGTATTTTAATTGGCATAATAATAAACCTAAACGGAGGCAAATTTTAATAAAACGAATATAGCCCTAATGTGACGTAGATTTCTAGATATGTCAACATCTAAACGTTTAGACGGCTAAAGCAAGGTTTTATTATAAATAATTATCTTTAATTTTACCATAATGAAAATAACCCCATTGACCCACTCGTCTTAGAGGCGCAAAAGGAAACTTAGGCAAGGCTTTTTGATAAAGCGGTAAATTAGGTGAAGACATTCCTGCCACTTTTTCAGCCAATCTTTTACCGGCTTGCACTGAAAATGAAACCCCACTGCCACAATAGCCCATGCTATAGAAAATCGTATTTTTTTCATTTTGATGGATATGTGGCAAATCATCTAAAGCCATACAGATCCAACCTGACCAAGCATAACGGCTGCTAATGTTAGCCAGTGCCGGAAAACTGGTTTTTAACACCGCAAGTAAACGATTAGCAAAATAGGGATCATCGGCTCCTTTTCCTGTAATCGCGCCTCGACCACCAAATAATATTCTGTTATCCGGCAATTTACGGTAATAGTATTTTAACGCTCTGGTATCCATAACGACATTACTGGTGAGAAAGTTACAGGCAGCTAACTGATGCTCGGTTAAAGGCTCAGTGACAATAATTTGAGATAATACTGGTAAGCTTCTATTGGTCACTAAATCATGCAGGCCCTTGGGTGTATAGCCATTGGTGGCGATCACCACTTTTTGCGCTTTAACTTGCCCTTTAGGTGTGTGTAACACTTGTTGACCCTTTTCTTCTTGCCAACTAATTACCGGTGATGAGGTATGTACTTTAGCACCTGCGCTACGGGCTAGTTTTTGATAGCCCCACGCTAACTTTAATGGGTTTACACCAAAACCATCTTGATAACGTATTGCGCCGTACGCATTTTTATCATCCATGTAGTGCTGTCGAACGTCTTGCTGAGTGAGAATTTGCACATCGTAGCCAAACAGTTGTTGTTGTAATTTTGCTTGGCTAATTAACGCCTTAAACATGCTAGGTTTATGAGCCACCTTAATAAATCCAGCCTCTTGTTGATCGCAATCTATCCCTTGTGCAATTAAATGTTTAACCGTATCCACCCCTTGGCACATTTCATCGTAGATACCACGCATTACTTCCTCACCCCATTGACGCTGCATGGTGGCATAAGGTTTTCGTCCTGAAGATTTTAAAATAAAGCCGGCATTACGACCACTGCATCCCCAAGCCGTTTGATTTGCTTCTAACACATGTGCTTTGATGCCATGTACATTGGCCAAATGCAATGCGGTTGACAACCCCGTATAACCGGCACCGATTATGGCAACGTCGACGTCGATGTCTTGATTGATTTGCCCATCATCATCAGGTTGATTAGTAATACCTGTAGCTGAGCTAGCCACCGATTTTGCCCCTGAAACAGCCGCCCAGTAACTATTGGGATATTTTTCATTACAACCCGGTGATTTATCATGAAGGGGATCGTACATTTCAACTCCGCTCTTACTTATTGGCAATAAATTTTCAATTAACACACTGGCAAACTATGCCATTAAAGTTATAAACTTGCATTAGGCTAAAGCAATTAAAGTAAATTATGACCGATAACTTCAGTTACCAACCTTTATCTCCACAAGATTTCACCAAAGTCATTGCTCTAGGTAATGCTGTCCATGGCGCAGGTTACCTAAGCCCTGAGTCATTATTAGTTTGGTATAACAAAGGAATTATTAATGAAATAAACGCGGGTTTTGTAGTTTACGATGACGATAAACTTATTGGTTTTCGTATCACCTATAGCGTGGGGACCTGGGATATCGACCAATGGTGCAGCCATGATTTGTGGCAAGTACCTTTAGAAAATGTTTGTTATTTTAAATGCAATACCGTTGATGAAGATTACCGAGGTGGAGGGGTTGGCGGAAAATTATTAAAACTGTCCATAGAAGCCGCTAAACAACAAGGAGCATTGGCCGGCGTTAGTCATTTATGGAAACAAAGCCCAGGAGACAGTGCTGTAAAATATTTCACCAAATGCGGCGGTGAGTTAATCGCGTCCCACCCTGATAAATGGAATGAAGACAGTAAACAAGGTTATGATTGTATTTTGTGTGGTTTAGACTGCCATTGTGAAGCAGCAGAAATGATTGTTTATTTTAGCTGATCTTTAGTGCTCACTAAAACTAAATATTTTTCATCATTGCAGCCAAACGCTCAATCTTAGTATTTGATAACTGCCGATAGTCAAAATAAGGGCAAACAATCACTCGATGCTCAATATTTATCGCAAATTCGGGATCAAGCCAAGTTAATTCACATGGCAGTTGCGCTGAATTAATCAGCGATTTAGCGTAAGTTCTGCCGATAATAATGTGAATGACTTTATTTGCTTGGCGGCGCTTGTTATCAAGGTAAGGAGCATTAAACACTAAAGCCGTTTTTGAGGCCGTTTGTAATAAAAAACAGTCACGGTATTTCTGCCACGTTGGCGCACATTGACTAAAACTGAACGATTCAATGTCTAAAGCATAGAGTAACTTTGCATAAACATTAAACACTTTTCGCCAACCGTTACCACATTGTTGACCAATAGCGGTAATTTCGCCGGAGCAGACGCCATTAAGTTGATCTAGTTGCTGATATTGATAAAGTGGCGGTCGATTAGCGATATAAACCGCAATTTCATAATCAGCGCAGCCTAAACCAACGGCGTGTTTTTCAGGACTGACCGGCATTTAAACGCCAGTCAATGATTGCCAGACCTTTTGACGCTAACCAAGTGTTGGCTTGCGAGAAAGGTTTACTGCCAAAGAAGCCACGATAAGAAGACAAAGGTGAGGGATGAGGACTACTGAGCACTAAATGTTTGTCGGTATTAATGTCTCGACCTTTTTTCTGGGCATGTGCCCCCCATAAAATAAACACACAATGCCTGTTGTTTTCATTCAGTTCAGCGATAACTGCATCAGTAAAGGTTTCCCAACCTAATTTTGCATGGGAGTTAGCATTAGCCTGTTGAACTGTCAGTACAGTATTTAATAACAAAACCCCTTGTTTTGCCCATAAATCAAGAAAGCCATGAGAGGGTGTAACAAAACTGTCAATATCAGTGCAAAGCTCCTTATAGATATTGGCTAACGATGGCGGAATTTTTATATCGGGTAACACTGAAAAAGCTAAACCATGGGCTTGTCCTTTTCCATGGTAGGGATCTTGTCCTAAAATGACTACTTTAATCTCTTTGATATCAACACAATTAAACGCATTGAACACATTCTCTTCTGGAGGAAAAATGGTTATACCATCGGCGCGTTGCTGGTTGATTTCGGTGATAAGTGATTGAAAATAGGGTTTGGCTTTTTCTTTATCGATCAGTGTTTGCCAAGAAGGTGTTAACAAGGTGAGTCCTTTAAAGTGATTGACACTGACTTAGGTTGTATAGGGGCTTAAGCTTTAAAGCTATACAACCCATACAACCAAAGAGGCACTAAGCTAATAAATAGGCACGCAACGCACTAAAATCAGCCGCCAAGTCTTTTGATAAAATAGGCTCCGCGGCGCAATCCGCCAATTCTTTAGGTAAACCTAGCGGTTGACCTAAAATACTCTCTACTACTTCTTTAAATTTAGCCGGGTGAGCCGTGCCTAAGAACACTCCAAATTCGCCTTCATTCGCATTATATTGTAAGGCTTTATAGGCCACAGCTGCGTGAGGTTCACTGATATAGCCTAATTTACTTAAACCAATAACGGTTGATTGAGTTTGTTCTTCACCAATAGATACCGATGTGACACAATCTTTGTCAACAATACCCGACTTAAGCATGTGCTCAACTCTAGGCCAATTATTTGGGTTACTGACATCCATGGCATTTGAAATAGTCGCAACGGTTTTATTGGGCGACCATTCACCTTTTTCTAAATAACGAGGTACGGTATCATTGGCATTAGTTGCCGCGATAAAGCGCTTTATCGGCAGTCCCATCGCTTTTGCAAATAGGCCTGCCGTTAAATTACCAAAATTACCACTTGGGATAGAAAACACCACATCACCTAACGCTTTTTTAGCGCGAGAAAGCTGTGCTACTGCTTCAAAGTAATAACAAATCTGAGCTAGTAAACGGCTGATATTAATTGAATTAGCTGAATTTAAACCAATAGTATCGGCAAGTTCTTTATCGCCAAATGAATGTTTAACTAAGGCTTGGCAATCATCAAAATCACCATCCACAGCAAGGGTTTCAATATTGCCACCGAGTGTGGTAAACATTTTCTCTTGTAACAGGCTGATTTTTCCTTTTGGGTACATGATAACGACACGAATATTATCAATACCATGGAATGCATGCGCTACTGCAGCGCCAGTATCACCAGAAGTAGCCGTAAGGATAGTCAGCTTTTTAGCTGCACCTGAGGCTTTGGTATCTTTAGCACAAAAAGCTTGTAAACATTTAGCCATAAAGCGTGCACCAAAGTCTTTAAACGCTAATGTTGGCCCGTGAAAGAGCTCCAAAATAGCACGCTCATTGCTGATAGGTTGTAATAATGCAGGAAAATTAAAAGCATCTGTGACAATTTCAGTCAACTCTTTTACTGATAAATCCTCTTCAACAAACGGATGAAGAATTTTCACACTCCGTTCAACCATAGGTAGAGCAAGAAGTTCATCAATATTGTCAAATTTAGGCATAGTTTGTGGAAAGAACAAACCTTGGTTTTTACCTAGCCCTTGCTTCACTGCACCAGAGAAACTAACTACTTCATCATTTTCTTTCAGATTATAAAATTTCACGAGATTTTCCTATCTATTAATTCTTTATTAACTTTTTATTAATTCTTTCGCTTAGACTGTAGCGTTTACCACTTTAACTGCACCGTTAATATCTGCTTGGCAAATATGAACAAATCCATCAGTTTCACCGTTTATGGTTTGTAAATAATGCGCCTGTAGCCATATTGCATTGTCTTGTGCGAGGGATAAATTGTCGCTGACGCAAAATAATGTAGGGCCTGAGCCTGAAATACCAACCGCTAAATTGCCTTGTGCCAGTAAATACACTTTGGCTGCTTGATAACCAGGTAATAAGTGTTGGCGATATGACTCTGCGACCACATCGTCTAATACGCTGAAGGCCTGCTGCTTATCTTGACGATGGCAGGCATCAACAAAGGTGGCTAAATTTTGACCATGAGTGATCAAGTCAGCACGGGAGTAACTTGTTGGTAACACTTCTCGGGCCGCTTTAGTTGAGACTTCAATTCCCGGATACGCCATCACGTAATAACAATCAGTAAAAACAGGTAAGGTGCGAGCAATGATTTGTTCATCTGGCACCATCAACTGTAAGCCACCTAAATAACAAGGAGCGACATTATCATAATGCAAACTGCCACTGATTTTCGCTTCCATTTTGCCCATCATCGACAACATCGCTTTTTCATCAAAACTGACGCCGTGAGCTTGTTGATAATACACATTTAAACCTTCGAGTGCAGCAACCACTGAACATGCACTCGAGCCTAACCCACTGCCGACAGGCATTTTTTTATCTAAGGTGAGTTTAACGCAATCAACCTTTTTATCACTATCGATTAACGCTATATTAAATAGCGCTAAACAATGCCAAACAATATTGTCTTTAGGGTCGCCAGGTAATTTATGCGCAAATCTGCCAACGACTTCTAAACTGTCATAGTCTGCTTTTTCAACCGAAACCACATCGCCTAACAACATGCCATCTATTGGTTTTACCGCTAAACCTAAGACATCAAAGCCAACACCAACATTGCCAATAGAGGCAGGAGCAAAGACTGACACTTTATTTGACTGAGTCATTAGTGCTGTTGCTCCCATGCTAACGTTCTTAATAAATCACCAAAAACTCCAGCGGCAGTTACTGCAGCGCCAGCACCATAACCTCGTAAGACAAAAGGCAGGGGTTGATAATAACGACTATGGATAGCTAACGCATTTTCTCCGTCTTTAATGCTATAAAGTGGATGTGCTTGATCAACCGCTTCAATCGAGACTTGACACTTACCGTCAATAATATTGCCAATGTAACGCAATACTTTACCCTCAGCTTTAGCGTCATTAATGCGTTGATTAAAGCCTTGATCAATTTTTGGCAGGTTTTGCATAAACGTTTCCACGTTGCCGCTGGCATCAAAGTCACTGGGCAGTACCGATTCAATGGTGATATCAGTAAGTTCTAATTGCAGACCAGACTCACGGGCCATAATTAAAAGCTTGCGAGCAACATCTAACCCACTTAAATCATCACGGGGATCAGGTTCGGTAAAACCGCTTTCTTTAGCAAGGGTTGTTGCCTCAGAAAGTGCCATACCTTCATCGAGTTTACCAAAAATATAAGAAAGTGAGCCTGATAAAACGCCTTCAAAACGTTGTAGTTCATCACCCGCTTTAATCAAGCTTTGCAAGGTATCAATAACCGGTAAGCCTGCACCAACCGTTGTTTCATACAAGAAGCGTCTATTGGTTTTTTGTGCAGCAGAGCGTAAGGCTTGGTAATACTGCCACGAGTCGGTGTTGGCTTTTTTGTTTGGGGTAACGACATGAAAGCCTGCTTCAAGAAAACCGACATAGCTCATCGCTAAGTCTTCATTAGATGTTGAGTCAACGAGTACCGGATTAATTAAATGATTATCACGGACAAAGGCTTTGATATTTTCAACGGTCACGGCTACAGGCTTTTGTTGTTGAGCTTGTTGCCAGTCATCTAAATCAATACCGTCTGCATCAAAAACCATGCCTTTAGAATTGGCGAGTCCATAGACTTTTAAATCGATATTTTGCAATGTTAAGCTAGGTTGTTGACGTGAGATTTGTGCAATAAGTTCACTACCAACCACACCACAACCGACTAAAAAAACATCAATAGTGGGTTTGTGAGAGAAGAAATTTTGATGGCTAACTTTTACTGCATCCGTACATTTTCTTTGCTCAACAACAACAGAAATACTGCGCTCTGATGAGTCTTGTGCAATCGCAATGACGTTCACTCTAGCTTGTGCTAGTGAGCTAAAAAATTTTGCAGCTACGCCTTGTTGATGATGCATACCATCGCCAACAAGAGAGACAATTGACAACTCTTTTTTAAGTGCTATTGGCTCTAATAAACTATTCAGTAATTCTAATTCAAATTCTTCTTTTAAACGTTGTTCAGCACGATCTGCGTCGAATGAGTAAATACAAAAGCTGATACAATATTCACTTGAAGATTGACTGATAAACACCAGCGAGACATTTTCACGGCTCATCGTCGCAAATACACGACTTGCCATGCCTACCATACCTTTCATGCCTGGCCCAGAAACATTGACCATAGTTAAATTATCAAGGTTTGATATGGCCTTGACTCGTTTTTGCTGATCATTTTCATTATCAATGAGCGTTCCTTGTGCTGAAGGGTTACCGGTGTTTTTGATCAAGCATGGGATGTGGTATTGAGCAATTGGACCAATGGTTTTAGGATGTAAAACACTGGCACCAAAATAAGAAAGCTCCATCGCCTCTTGATACGATAAATAATCGAGTAATGTTGCATCTTTAATTACTCGAGGATCAGCATTATAGATACCATCAACATCAGTCCAAATTTCACAACACTGCGCTTGCGCACATACCGCTAACACTGCCGCTGAATAATCAGAACCATTTCTTCCTAAAGTCGTGACTTGATTATCAGCATTAACGCCAATAAATCCAGGCATGATAGAGATATTATTGCACTCACTATAGACATCTTGAAAAAGTTCTTTACATAAAACTAGGTCGGCTACCGCATTTAACCAATCATCACTGGTGCGTAAAAACTTTTCTGGTTCAAGCACGGAAACAGTGTCTCCTTTGCCAGCTAATACCGAAGAAAGGAGTGCGACACTTAATCGCTCGCCCATGCTGATAATTCGAGCCCGAATATGTTCAGGACAAAACGACAACATTGTCGCCCCTTGCATATATCTACTAAGTTGATTTTCACAATGAGCAAGTACTTGCTCACAGTGCTGACGATTAAAATCGCATGAGGTTGCCGATAAGTCATCAATAATGGTTTCAATGGCTTGTTTAAAATGACCTAAGTCAGCTTGTAATTTTACTTCATCACTAATATTCTCTGCCATTGCGACCAGATGATTGGTCACCCCTTGTGGCGCAGAAACAACGACAGCAACTTGAGTTGTTTGGCTTTGCTCTTTGATGATATTAGCAACCGCTGAAAAACGTTCTGCTGAGGCTAATGATGAACCACCAAATTTTAATACACGCATTTTTTTTCCTCTTAAAACTCATTATTTAAATAAAAAAAAACCCGTGAGGTTGAGTCACGGGCTTTGATAAAATCTTTTGCATATCAGCCAGCAACAATCACCCCTATGAGGGTGGTAATGGTAATAATAATCGTGATGTTAGGGTTTAATATGCTCATGGCTTCTAAAGTGCCTGATGCGCGTTTAACTGTCAACCATTAACTTAGGCAAGATAACGAATAAAAAGTTATAATTTATGCGTAAAAATTTAAAGGCGTGATAAAAGCGGTAATCGACACACTAGTATCACCAAACGAGTTGCCTTTGGTGGTTTTTTAGCCAGTCCTGGGCGCGCTGGTAATGAAGTGAATGTTGAGCAACTAATTGCCAGAATGCTTTGGAGTGATTTAAATGCGTCAGGTGGCAAAGCTCATGGACGATGACATAATCTACCACCCAAAGTGGCGCCATCATTAACAAATAATTAAAGCTAAGTTCGCCTCTATTATTACAACTTCCCCAACGCGCTTTATATTGTCTTATTTTGAACGATTTAGGGGTGAGCTGTGTTTGCTCACTTAGCTCAGTTAGGCGTGTTGAAAGGTAACTTGTGGCTTCTGCTTTAAACCATTTTTCGAGCTGTTTTTTAACTCTTTGCTGATAGATTTTTATTGATGATAACTGATCGTTTTCAAAGCCAGAGCCTATGGGCAGCATTACTCGAAACTCATCAGGTAGGTTAAGTATTTCAGCCTTTGCCTGATAACCAATAGTGAGTATTTTTTGTTCACCTTTTATCCAGAGTAAAGTGCCTTGAGTAAAAGCGCGTGGTTTTGGTTCAGGTTGTTGTTTTTGTAGGTCAATTTTAGTTTGTAACCAAGTCGATTTTTCGTTGATAAAATGAACTATTTGTTTATTGGTTAAGTAATAAGGTGCTCTAACAATAACTCTTCCTTGTTTAACTTGTAAGCCAAGAGTTTTGCGTCGAGCACTACGAATAAGTTGATATTCAAGCATTTATGTTGATGTTAATGTTCATATCTAATACAGCATGTTCTGACAACTAATTTGCTGCACTAATAGACTTGTCTACTTTACTTTTTTTAGTGTTAACCGATTCAGTGTCTTCATTTAAACTGACCACAGTATCATCGATTTTGTTTTCATCAAGCTTGACCATATCATCACTGACATCAACTAACTTAGCTGTTTTGTTTTCTGTAGCTTTAGATGCTTTTTTAGCCAGAAGCGCCACTAAAACTTGGTCTCGGTTTTGAGCCAAATAAACACTCAACTCTTCAGACAAACTGTCCGGTAACGCTATCTTTGATTGAGCAAAAACTTCGGCCAAGTTATCAGCCATATCCAACATTTTGTCATACTCATCAGCTGATTTCTTATCCATAAATGTTTTTGCCTCCACCCCATGTCTAATTACGACAAATCGACTTTCAACTGCCATTAGTTTTCCTTAATTTATCTCAATAACTTTAAAAAAATTATTTAAAGTTTAGTTTTTATTTACGATATATTTGACAATTTATCGCGAATGACCACCATAACACAAGTTCAATATAACTGTATGTAAAAACAGTCAACCAACAAGTAATTGATTACCTTATATACTGATCAAAAAGTTGCACGTTGACTAATTCACCAGCGTCCACCATTCCTTGTTCAACAGGCAATACTATATAACAGTTTGCGGCGGCCAAACTCGATAACATGCCAGACCCTTGTGAACCGGTTGAAGTCACCACATTTTCACCCTTGTCATTTAACGATAATATTCCGCGTTGAAAGTCCATACGTCCTGGTGATTTGCGTAAAGGGGTTGTTGTCGTTACTTTAATCACCGTACGGTCAACTGGCTCAGCATTTTGTAACTTAGTTAATGCTACTAGGGCCAGTTGATGAAAAGTAACTAATGCTGACACAGGATTACCTGGCAAACCAAAAAACAAACTGTTAGCTAGCTTACCAAAGGCAAAGGGTTTACCCGGTTTTATTGCCACTTGCCAAAAACCAATCTCGCCAAGCTCATCTAAAACATCTTTGGTGTAATCTGCATCACCGACCGAAACACCGCCAGTAGAAATAACTGCGTCAGCTTGTTGGTCGGCCATAACGAAGGCTTCTTTAATCGCTTCGAAGTCATCGTCTATAATGCCAAAATCAATAACATTGACGTTCAATTTTTTCAACATAGCGCCAAGAACAAAGCTATTACTTTCAAAAATATCACCTGCTAACAATGTTTGTCCGGGTAATTTTAATTCGTTCCCTGTAGCAATCAGGGCAATGTTGAGTTGTCGGTATACTTGCACTTCAGCAACACCTAATGACGCTAAAATACCAATACCCACGGTTGTTAAACGCTGTCCTCTAGTGAATACTTTTTGACCCTTGGCAATGTCTTCGCCCGCATTTCTAACATGTGATCCCAATATTTTGTCTTTTGAAAAGGTTATCTGACAGTCTTTTACTTCTGCATTCTCTTGCATTTCGACACTGTCACAGTCGCTAGGCATTTTAGCGCCTGTCATAATGCGAATACATTCGCCACGTTTACATTCACCTGAGTAAGGAACTCCTGCCATAGCACGACCCACTAAGGTTAACGTGCGATTAAGTGATAAACTTTCAACGGCAAAAGCATAACCGTCCATTGCAGAGTTATCGTGGGGAGGGACATTAAGTGGGCTATGAATATCTTGGCATAACACAGCGTTAAGCGCTTGGTTAATAGGCAAACTAATAATATCAGCTATGGGAGTCACTTGAGCAAGCATATCTGATAACGCTTGTTCAAAAAGTAATAACCCTGGAGCAGAGCAACAATCAGACATAAAAATTTCACTTGAAAAAATTGACGAAGTTAATAGTGGTTATTATTACTCAAGTTAAGGCAACAATCATAGTGTTTTACTGTCAATAACTTAATTTTCAACAAATGCAAGAACAATAAACGCCCTGCCAAATTACGTTATACTTATTTTGATAATTACGATATAGTTATTTTGATAGTAAGCTATACATATACTAGTGACTTAAACTAGTGACATAAATTAAACACCGAGCTACTTCAACTAAATCAGTTAAGTCAATTTAAGCTGACAGGTTGTTTTAAGCCGTAACTAAGTTGCTCAATCAAGCATTGGCCTGTTAGTTGCCAGGGTTAACAAGGAAACGCGTTAGCCTCCCGACATTTTGGAAAGGTGACATGTTAACTGACAATTTTGGCCGACGGTTTTATTACCTTCGCCTATCAATTACTGATGTTTGCAACTTTCGTTGCAGCTACTGTTTACCCGATGGTTATAAATGTAATAATGATCGTGAATTTTTATCCTTGCCTGAAATTAAGCGTATCACTACTGCTTTTTCACAATTAGGCACGGAAAAAATTCGTATTACGGGTGGAGAGCCTTCTTTAAGAAAAGATCTTCCCGAAATCATTGCCGCTTGTAAACAAACCTCCGGCATTAAAAAAGTCGCGATAACCAGCAACGGCTATAAACTTCCTCAGCATTTACCTAGCTGGTTAGATGCGGGTATTGATGCCATTAATATTAGTATTGATAGTCTTGACCCCAGGCAATTTCAGGCGATAACGGGCCATAATAAACTTGATACCATATTAAAAGGTATTGATATGGCATTGGCCAATGGTGGTCCTGAAATTAAAGTCAATACGGTATTAATGCGTGAGCACAATGCTTACGATATTCAGTCATACCTTGACTGGCTTAAAGATACCCCTATTACGCTGCGTTTTATCGAATTGATGCAAACAGGTGACAACAAAGCATTTTTTGATGCGCAACATGTACAAGGGTCGCGCATCAAACAAAACCTTATTCTTGATGGTTGGTTACCTGTAATTCAAAATAGATCAGCGGGTCCTGCTCAAGAATTTTACCACCCAGATTATCAAGGTAAAGTGGGTTTGATCATGCCGTATTCCAAAGATTTTTGTAATACCTGTAATCGATTACGGGTAAGTTCCTTGGGTAAATTGCATTTATGTTTATTTGGCGAACAAGGTTTATCACTCAAAGAACAATTGCAATGTGATGATGTTGAACCGCTAAAAAGGCAGATAATATCTTTACTTGGCGATAAACAAGCCACTCATTATTTACATGACAAGTTAAGTGGTGCGACAACTAATCTTTCAATGCTTGGAGGTTAGAGATGGACAATACTCACAGTGACTGTTTAGGTGTTGTACTCGCTGGTGGTTTGTCTTCTCGTATGGGACAAGATAAAGCACAACTTATTCATAAAAATACTGATATGTTAAGTTTTAGCAAACAGCTACTGCTTGATTCAGGCATTAACCAGGTGGTTGTTAGTGGTAATAAACACCAAGTCACTGACTTGTTGGAAAATGCAGGTCCTGTTGGCGGTATTTATAGTGTCATTGCACGCCACCAACCCAACGCCTTATTAATATTACCCATTGACCTGCCTTTAATGACTAGCAAAGCGTTGATGCAATTAAGGCTTAAAGGCGAATTAAGTCATAAAGCCTGCTTTTTTGAAGATCACCCTATACCACTTTATTTACCTAATAATGGTTATCTAGCACTCTTTTTAGCACAAGTATTTAAACACTATCAGCCACAGAATATCGCCAAAGCAAGGTCAGTAAAAGGCGGACCTTCGGTTAAATCATTAATAGAGCAAGTACCTCATCTAAAATTGAAGCTTGATACCCCTAACATTTTATTTAATACTAACACCCCAGAGCAATGGCGGCAGGCAACGTTGATGGGCTTGCGCTAACGCACGGATCTCGTTCGTCATCAACATTTATCAAGGAAAAAACATGTCCTCTCATGGTGAAAAAAACTTTATCCCCTTAAATATTGCGGTGTTAACAGTCTCTGATACGCGTGATGAATCAAACGATACATCTGGTCAAGCATTAGTCGCGCGATTAACCGCCTCAGGTCATCACTTAGCAGCAAAAAATATCGTTAAAGACGATGTTTACCAATTGCGGGCGATAGTTTCACAGTGGATCGCCAATGAAACTATCCAAGTGATTATCACTACCGGTGGCACCGGATTTACTGCTCGCGATAATACGCCAGAAGCTTTGATGCCATTATTTTATAAGGCTATTGAAGGTTTTGGCGAAATTTTCCGTCATGTGTCATTACATGAAATTGGCACCTCAACGATTCAGTCGCGTGCTTTTGGTGGCATGGCTAATAATACTGTTGTGCTTTGTGTGCCTGGCTCAACCAATGCTTGTAAAACTGCTTGGGATAAAGTGATTAAAGAGCAACTGGATGCGAGCCATCGCCCTTGTAATTTTGTGCCGCATTTAAATATCACCGCAGAACAATGTGAGCCCCGTAACTAATGACTGAGCAATCAACTAGTAACTTACAAAACAGTGTGTTAGACGCTTCAGAAAAAAACACATCACTACAAAGCGAACCCAACTTAAGTCACCTTAATCAGCAAGGTGAAGCCAATATGGTGGATGTAACAGAAAAGGCAATGACATCACGCACAGCTACCGCTCAAGGTTATATTAAAATGACCCAAGAGACGTTGGCTTTGATCACCACAGGTAAACATAAAAAAGGCGATGTGTTTGCTGTCGCTCGTATTGCCGGGATTCAAGCCGCTAAAAAATGCAGTGAGTTAATTCCTTTATGTCACCCGTTAATGCTAAGTAAAGTACAAGTTGACTTTGAAGTTGATACTGTTCACAACCAAGTAAAGGTCATCAGTTTATGCCGTTTAACAGGACAAACTGGCGTTGAAATGGAAGCGTTAACCGCGGTTGCTGTCGCTTGTTTAACCTTGTTTGATATGTGCAAAGCGGCTGACCCGGCGATGGAGATTTGTGCTATTAAGGTACTGACCAAAGAAGGTGGTAAGTCTGGTCATTGGTCGGCAGTATAGACATGGGTGTCTAAATGACGAAACGTTTTATAAAGGTATAATCGTTATGATTAAAATTGTATTTTTTGCCGCTCTGCGTGAACAACTTAACTGTAGTCAATTATCATTGCCTGCCAACGGTATTACCACAGTCAATCAGCTCAAAAGCGCATTGATTGAGCATCAAGCCATTTGGCAGCCTTATATTGAAAACCAGTCACTCCTTAGTGCGGTTAATCATCAGATGGTTAATGGCGAACATATGATTAAAGCGGGTGACGAAGTCGCTTTTTTTCCTCCAGTAACCGGTGGATAAGGTTATGTCAAAAGAGTTAATGGCAAACAATGCGATGTTAAATGAAATTTCCATTCAACATCTAGATTTTAGCCTAGCAGAAGAGGTTGCTCTGCTCGAAAAAGATAATGAAGACGATGGTGCAGTCGTTACTTTTACTGGCCGTGTTCGCAATAAAAACCAAGGGTTAGCGGTAACGGCCCTTACCTTAGAGCATTACCCTGGTATGACAGAAAGCTCATTAGAGCAGATCATTAATGAGGCAAAAAAACGATGGGATATTGGCCGCGTCAAAGTTATCCATCGGGTTGGTCGATTAGCGATTGGTGAGCAAATAGTATTTGTTGGCATAACCAGCCGACACCGCCGAGACGCCTTTGCAGCCAACGAATTTATCATGGACTTCTTAAAGGTGAAAGCACCCTTTTGGAAAAAAGAATTAACCGAAGAAGGTGAAAAATGGCTATCAGCTAAAAATAGTGACAGTGATAAAGCTGAGCAGTGGAGTTAATTGAACCATGGCGTTAATCCGATGCTTTTTAGTGATGGTATTCACTTTTAGATCAGCTTTTAGAACAACTTTTATATCCCTTCTATTAGTTGTTACTTTGTTAGGCTGGTCAAATTCTGCCTATGCCACCTATCACTCAGCACCTTTACGAATAGCCGTTGCCGCCAATTTTGCTCCGCTATTAGAAAAACTGCTGCCTCAATTTATTCATCAACATCACATTCAAGTACAAATCATCAGTGGTGCATCTGGCACCTTGTACCAGCAAATAAACCACGGCGCTCCTTTTGATGTTTTTCTTAGTGCCGATGCCGCTAGGCCGCAAAAACTTAAAGAAGATGGCTTTATTCTAGCCACTAGTTTAAACACTTATGCTTATGGACAACTGGCACTTTGGTCAGCGGTGAATAAAGTCTCTTTAGATCAATTTTCAACTATGATAAAAAATCACCGATTAGCCATTTCAAATCCTAATATCACTCCTTATGGAAAAGCGGCTAAAGAAACCTTAGAAACGCTAAAACTTTGGAAAGGTGTTCAAAAAAAACTAATTACTGGCATAAATATCAATCAAACCTTTCAACAAGTTCGCTCACAAGCGGTGGTGTTTGGTATTGTCGCTAATAGCCAGTTGGTATTAAACCAATTAACCGGTACCCTTATTCCTAACCATTACCACCAGCCTATTAAGCAACAGTTGGTCATTTTAAAGTCGAGTAAACAACAACAAAATGCGATAAAATTTAGCCAGTTTTTGTTAAGTGATAAGGTACAGCAGCAGATTCAACAATTAGGTTATGCCGCTAACGTAGATAAAAAATAAGATGAGAATAGGCCTTTAAAATGATTAATAACAATCCAGATCTATTAGCACTGTTGACCACCTTAAAAATGGCAGGTTTAACCACGGTACTATTATTAATTATCGGTACACCTCTGGCGTGGTATTTAGCCAAAATGCAGAGCAAGTTAAAAGTAGTGATTGAAGCGTTTGTCGCCCTCCCCTTAATATTACCGCCCACCGTTTTGGGCTTTTATCTACTTATTGCTTTTTCACCTCAACACTTACCTGGCCAACTATGGCAACAAACAACAGGTCAACAATTAGCCTTTAGCTTTAGTGCCATCGTTATCGGCTCAGTACTCTATTCCCTGCCCTTTGTTGTACAGCCTTTACAAAAAGCTTTTGAACAATTAGGTGATAATTTAATTGAAGCTGGAGCGATGTTAGGTGCAGGTCCCCTTGATCGGTTTTTTACTATTGTTTTGCCACTCACTAAGGCAAGCTTTATAACCGCTGCTAGCTTAGGTTTTGCCCATACGGTAGGCGAGTTTGGTGTGGTTTTGATGATAGGCGGTAATATTCCCGGAGAAACTCGGGTATTATCATTGGCGCTTTTTGATCATGTTGAAGCTTTTGATTACGCCAAAGCGCATTTATTAGCAGGCAGTTTATTACTTGCTTCAATGGTTTTATTGTCGCTGATTTATTTACTCAATCATCCTGCAAAATCACAAGGTCAACCAATGAAGCGTGTCAAAGGATGAGTCTATTAACACTTGATATTAATTGTCAACTCGATGCATTTTCACTTTCGATCAACCAAGCTCTTAAGTTAAAAGGGATCACTGGTATTTATGGCCATTCTGGCTCCGGAAAATCAACCTTATTACGAATTATCGCTGGACTCAATCATCAGGCTTATGGGCAAATTAGCTTTGATCAAGAAAAATTATTAGATACTTCCAACCATTGCTTTATCAAGGCTGAGAAACGAAAAATTTCAATGGTTTTTCAAGACAGTCGGCTTTTCCCTCATTTAACGGTATTAGAAAACTTAAACTTTGCCGTACATCGCTGCCAAAAAAAACAACTACATATCGATGAGATAATTGAGCTTACTAATCTTGAGCCACTGGTGAATACTGCGGTCACTAAGTTATCAGGTGGCGAACAGCAAAAGGTGGCACTCGCCAGAGCCATTTTAGTAGAGCCTAGGTTATTGTTATTAGATGAACCCTTGGGTGCACTAGACCACACCAGTAAAAATAGCTTATTGTCGCTTTTACTTAAAATAGAAAAGCAGTTAAATTTACCCATATTTTATGTCAGCCATAGCTTGGCAGAACTGCAACAAGTGGCCGATAACTTGTTGGTGCTATCAAGTGGTAACGTTCAAGCTTATGGCGATATTCACCACGTTATTCATCAACTCAATCATTTAAAGTCAACAGCTAGCGGGCAAAACTATCAACAAACAAGTTTATCTTTACCGATCAAATCAGTCGATGATCAACACCAATTAGTGACCCTAGCATTAGGCGATGATCAGGAAATTCATTTACCTCATAGTCATTATTTAACAACACAGATCTCGACTTCACAAAATATTCAGGAGATCCGCTGTTTTATTCTCGCCAGTGATATCAGTATTTGTTTGTCTGAGCCTATAAACAGCTCTATTGTCAATAAACTCTTTGGTAATATAACCGAGATTGAAACGAGTGATAACCAAGTGTTAGTCACAGTAGTTTGTCAAAACCAAGTATTTTTCATCAAAATTTCGTCCTACTCGTTAGACAAATTAGCCCTTAAAACAGGGATATCCGTTTACCTGCAATTTAAAGCTAGCGCGGTGCGCAGCCAAATCAATTAATATTTGAGTAGGAACACTCACATGCTTACTAATAAAGAACAACGTAGATATAGCCGGCAAATAATGCTGAAAAATATGGGTGAGCCAGGCCAAATAGCACTTAGCAATGCTAAAGTTCTCATTGTGGGTATCGGTGGTTTAGGCAACCCCGTAAGCATGTATTTAGCCGCAGCAGGTGTTGGTACGCTTTATTTAGCGGATGGTGATACGATTGAAATCACTAATTTACCGCGGCAACTATTATTTAATGAAGATGATATTAATCAAAATAAAGCCGAGGTTGCGGCTGAAAAATTGCAACAACAAAATCCAGAAGTTACTATTGAAGTGATTGATGAAAGACTTGACAAAGAGTTGTGTGATTACTACGTTAGCCAAGTCGATTGCGTACTTGACTGCTCTGATAACATCACAACACGTTATTTAATTAACCAAAGCTGTGTGGATCAAAAAGTACCACTGATTATTGGTGCGGCAACGGGATTTGACGGTCAACAACTCGTTGTTGACTCAAGAGATGACAGTAGTGCCTGTTACCAATGCTTATTTCCGATCACCGAAAAGGCTCCGGCGAATAATTGTCAAACAATAGGCATTGCTGGCCCTGTTTTAGCGATAATTGGGGGGATGCAGGCTTTACAAACCATTAAGTTATTAACGGGTAACAAAGTACACATTAATCAAGTTAATTTATTTGATGGATTAGCTAACCAATGGCAACAGTTTAGGTTACAAAAACAAAAGAATTGCCCTGTTTGTAAGTCTTAACCAGGCTATATAAATCAGGCGTATAGGCACCTTTTCGAGCTACCAATAATTGATGCCAGTCTGCATCACTATCCGTTAGTTCTCGTGATGTTTGAGCGGCAATAATGCGATAAGCTGTTATTGCGCTTATTATTAAAGGTGTTAAGGAATGAAGTGTTCCTGGTCCATATCATTAAGCGCCCTTAAATAGAATCGGTAGCCTTTACTTTTACTTAGCTTTATTAACACGCTAAGCTCGGGTAAACGTGTTAATAAAGTAGGAATTTCATTGAATAGTTTGCAACAGTTTAAAAACAAGGTCGTTATTATTACCGGTGCTTCTGCTGGTGTAGGTGCCGAAACGGCTAGAGCCTTTGCCAAGCAAGGGGCAAAACTGGTATTACTGGCTCGTGGTCAACAAGCATTAACCGCTATGACTAATGAACTAAAAACAATGACCGAAGTGTTAAGTATCTCTTTAGATGTTTGTGATACCCAGGGCTATAAAAAATTACTTGAGGACGTTGAACAACATTTTGGCGCTATTCATATATTAGTTAATAACGCCGGTTATCATAAACGTGGCGATGTTGATAAAAACGACGCCACCGAACTAGCAAAAATGGTTGATGTTAATTTAAGGGCGCCAATCGCTTTATCTGCCTTAACATTGCCCTACATTATCAAGCAACAAACAGGCGCTATTGTTAATGTCGGTTCTTTAGCGGGGAGAACACCACTACAAGGTGCGGCAACTTATGCAGCAACAAAAGCGGGTTTACGCGCGTTTACCTATTCATTAGCCGATGAAATTAGTCAGCCGAACATTCATATTGGTTTGGTTTCTCCTGGCCCTATTAATACCGGGTTTATCATGTCTGAAATAGCGCAAGTTGAAGACATTGTTTTCTCACAACCGATGAGCTCGGCACATCAAGTAGCACAAGCGATACTTGATGTGGCTACGGGAAAGTCGGTTGAAATTTCATTACCTAAAAGTGGTGGCCGTTTAACAATGCTCTCTTATTTATTTCCTTGGCTTCGTCGTAAACTGCGCCCTGTGCTTTATAAAAAAGGCAAAAAAGCGAAAAAGAAATATATTCAACACGATATGAGTAAGTGAATGGCGCTTGTATTATTGCCGATAGACAACGATAGAAACATCGCAAGCTATTGGCTTGTCTAATGAGTTTACCGTCAAGGTTATTTAATCAAACATTGCTTCCCCTACATTAGGGCAAAGGGACACCATTTCGAGCTTCCAATAATCGATACCAATCTTCTCGGCTATAATTTAGTGCTAGTGACTTTTTAGCCGCAACAATGCGTTCAGGTGTTGTTGACCCTATAATTGGGCAGATATTAGCAGGATGTTTTAATAACCAAGCTAAAATAACTTGCCATGGCGCGCATTGATATTGCTCAGCTTGTTGTGTTAACTCGCACTCTATGCGTTGTTCATCTTCAGCAGTAAAGGTATTACCCCAAGCTGAATAAGTAACCCCTCCCAGTGGGCACCAAGCTAAGGGAGTAATTCCTAACGTTTGGCATTGGTCGAGTGTGCCATCGAGTAAGGCATCAATATTATGAATATTAATCTCCACTTGATTGATCAGTAGCTGCATTGGCAATACTGATTGTAATAATGACACTTGCGACGGCTTAAAATTACTGACACCAAAATTTTTAACCTTACCACTGGCTTTTAACAGCGCAAAAGTGTCTGCAACTTCATGAGGATTAAATAAATAGTCGGGGCGATGTAATAAAAATATATCCAAGCTTTCTATGTTTAATCGTTTTAAAATACCGTCAACGCTGTTAAGTAAATAGCCTTCGCTAAAATCATAACGAGTTGGTGCATAAGGGTTGTCGATATTCGTCGGTCGAATACCTGCTTTTGAGGTGATTAATAACTTGTCTCGTAATTGTGGAGACTCTTTTAATACTTCTGCAAATAAGGTTTCACAATGACCGCCACCGTAAATATCGGCATGATCAAAATGGGTATATCCTGCCTCTATGGCTGCTCTTAATGCTAATTTACCTTTTTCACGAGCTTCGCCACTGTTATCACCAGCGATGCGCATGCAACCGTAAATTAAACGAGAACTAATAACACCATCACTGTTCAATGTAATATTTTCCATGAGACTCTCTCTTTATCTTAAGTTGCCCTAAGTTTACAGACTTGATTATTAATTAATACTGAGATGAATGAGGCTTAGCAATTGGACATTTCCTCGATTATCTAGGTGGCAGTTTATAATGTCATGAATTAAATAAATAGATTAAAGCATTAAGCAACATACTGATACTGCACGATTAGCTATAAATAATTGTTCGCCAATAAAGCCGTTGTTCTGAGTATTTAACAAAAAAAAATAAAAACATTGACATCCATTCTTTCAAGTATATAATTCCCTCGCTTGAAAGTAAGTTTTAATATTTATGTACACAATTTCGAAGTTTTATTTGTACCTCGTCCTGTTTTATAAGTAATTAGTAACACTTTTAGCTCAACAGTCTATTTAACTTAATTTCAAGTTAAACGGCTTTAATTACTCAATATATTAATAGGATACATTATGTCTACAACTACTGGTACAGTAAAATGGTTTAACGAAGCTAAAGGTTTTGGTTTCATCGAGCAACAAAACGGTCCAGACGTTTTTGCTCATTTCAACGCTATCGTTGGTGACGGTTTTAAAACTCTTGCTGAAGGTCAAAAAGTTGAATTCACAGTAACTGACGGCCAGAAAGGTCCTCAAGCTGAAAACATCGTTGCTCTTTAATTAATGATGTAAAACTTTTATTAACATACTTTAGTGTCGGTTAATAAAAATAAAAGGCTATACCAAAAGGTTAGCCTTTTTTATTGCCTGCTGTTTAGTTAATCAATGACAATACCAAGCTTAATTTAAAGTAATCAATGTTAGCTAAAGGGTCTAATAACAAGATTGTCCGCGACTTACCTATTTATATATACCTATGGTTGAAGTGGTCAAGTAGATTGGATAGGGTACTCGATATAACGATCAAGATCATCGAGCTAACTAACCAGCTCATATTTCACAGTAACCTAGATTATCGATATACGAGCCACCATTTTCAGTGCTCATTAAAAAACAACAGTACTGGCTCAATAGCATCAACAATCAGCTAGGTGTAGAAGTTGAATAAAGATGGAAACCGTTAAATAAAATCGGAAACTGGAATTATTACGTTTAAGTGCCAAAAATACATTTCAAAAAATTTAATTAAACTTTGAAATAGCTAACTTCTAAAATATAACTCTAAGGGCAGTAGCCACAAACCTGACCTAATTCACTGGTCAAAACAACCCTATTTTATGTTCATTTTGATACGAAATAAGACCTTAGCCTTGGCTTATCTAACGACATTTGAACCGATACAAATCAGCCTTGCGTTAGATAATATAATTTTTCTAAATTTCATCAGGAATCTATAAAGTCAAAAATTCTAATTTGATTGAAAATACCAAAGCGGACATTAGATTAATATGATTTTAGGTATCAAATTTTTCTGATTCTATGGCGCTTCGGGGCACAAAGCGCCATAGTAGTTTCACTTCAAATTATTGTTAATTGCTACCTACATGGCCAAGTAAAAACATGAGTATGTTGTTAAATTGCATCCAAACACTGCTTGGTCATCGTGATTTATCCACTACTGAAGTATATACGCATGTGTTGATTGAGCAGCTAAAGCAAGTGCGTAATGCAACACACCCCGCCAAAGGTGCATCATTACAATCCATCATCTAAGAGTTACTTGATGAAACAGATGATTAATTAATCATCATTTAATCTGCTGATAATCAGTAATAGAAAGATAATTTGTCATCTATACGCATATTACGTATACTTGATAAATGAAAGCCGTATTTGTTGAATCTAGTATTTTTGAAAAACATCGCAGTGACTACATGTCAGATGATGAATATAGTACATTCCAGCGTGAATTGTTATCGGAGCCTGTTAAGGGTGATGTGATACAGGGTACTGGTGGATTGAGAAAGATTAGAGTGGCTGCAAAAGGCAAAGGTAAGCGTGGTGGTGCAAGAGTCATTTATTACTACTTCGACCGACATAGTCGTTTCTATTTACTTACCGTGTATGCCAAAAATGAAGTGTCAGATATGACGACTACCCAGAAAAAACAACTTAAAGACTTTATGGAGGTCTGGAAAAATGAGCAAACGTGATTTATTTGCAGAGCTAACAACGTCACTCAACGAAGCAAAAGACCATAGCGAAGGTAAGTTAACCTTGAAGACGCATGAGATGAAAATTGCGGATGAGTTGGTGATCTCACCAAACGAAATACTATCAATTCGTGAAAAATTTCACATGTCCCGTGCTGTCTTTGCTAACTACCTACATACATCAGTGCGAACATTAGAAAATTGGGAGCAAGGACGTAGTGCGCCTAATGGACAAGCGGTTACGCTGCTTAAATTGGTAAAGTCGTACCCTGAAACGTTGTCGCATATAGCGGCATTGTAGTACCTACCCAGCAACTCAGTTAGCCCTATCACTCAATATCTGCTTGTAGTGATATGGTTACATCATCATTATTCATCAACAAAAAAAACCGTTTATATAAAATTTTTGTTAAGTTATCAGTATATTAATAACTCATTCAGTAAAGGAAAGTAGATAAGAGAGTAGATAAAGTAGATAAGGACATCCAATAATTTTAATAATAGTCAATAACATTACATAAATAGCCTTACCAAATACAGACTATGGTAAATGTTGCGTTTTTTATGAACTTATTAAGTTAATCTAGCTGGTGAAACGACAAATCAATGAATTACACCGACACGAATACCAGCGAGATACTGTTTAGGGGAATTTATAATCTACTTAGAGGTTTCAGTGAAATATTGAGGCTTGCTGTCGATGACCGCCAATCCATTTCTTACCTGTGTGCGCAGCAAAGGCATTAAGCGCTGCTAACGAGCCAACCGCTTGATGATATTGCTTGCCAAAGTGCTCGGCAAGTTGCAACCAATCGTCACTATTGATACCTAGTTGAGTTAGCAGCGCGCAGCTACTTTGATTAATACTACCGCGCTTATCTGCTCTAATAACCTTTCCTGTTTCTTGTACAAGGGTTAAATAATCAAGAAGCGAGAACGCTATGCCTTTTGGTGAGTTTTTATGTTCGTTACCAATAAAACCCAGTAAAGGTTTAGCTGTAAACGGCAATTGTGCTTTGTTATCAACATCACTTGCTTTGTCATGAATGCGTTCAAAAATAGAGGGGTATTGCGCAGTTTGTACCGTATCTGCCATTTTCGCTCTTATGGGGTTTAAGTCTACATAGGCCATACAGGCAAGTACTGCTTTTTCATCAAGCAGTGCTTGTGACTTAATCCGCCCTTCCCAAAACCTGCCTTTGCAGTTATCTTCAGTATTGGCTTTACGGGCGATATATTCATTTAAGTTACGCATCAACCAAGATAAATCACTTAAACGACTTCCCCATTGATTGATAATCTCTTGCGCTGAATCCATTTCGGCTTGGCAACTGCTCTCACCTTTTTTTAATCGCTCAACTAATGGGTGGCTATGGTAAAGCTGCTGCCAACGCTGACAG